>JBCQTD010000064.1:0-2424 GCA_047178725.1 Rikenellaceae bacterium | reverse complement strand
CAATATAGAATAACTATATTTTCGATTCAATAGCAAAAAAATCTCTTCTCCAATAGTACTCTTAAAAACACACCAATAATTATTTTACCCTACTTAATTGAAACTATTTACCCATATCCATCGCAGAAAAGACCACATTTGCCACAGCTGCACGCAGTTGCGAGACTCTGCCAGGATCATATCCTGGGGCGTGAATTGCGTTGGTGAGTAGGATTATTGCTATCTTTTTCTCTTTATCAATTGTAATGGAGGTTCCCGTAAATCCCGAATGACCAAATATCTCACCGCTTATCATATCGCCCATATTAGACGAAAAACATGAGCTCACATCCCAACCTAATGCACGAGAAGATATCTCCAATTGCTTGGGAGGCGAGATCATTGTCTTGAGAGTTAGCTCGCGCAAAATACGATTAGATCTATATGAGCCATCGCCCAACAGCGCCGCAGAGAGTAGCGCCAAATCCGAGGCTGAAGAGAAGAGTCCTGCATTTCCTGAGACACCTCCGCAGATCAGGCGTGCCATCGGGTCATGAACCACGCCACACAAACTCACGCCATCGGCCATCGTCTCACTAGGGGCAATCTCGCTAGCTTTAGCCCACGCATCCTCTCCACTTTTCCCTCCCAGAGGAAGGTATCCAGTGCGATGCATGCCAAGAGGCTTAAATATATTCTCGGAGGCATACTCTTGCAAGCTTACGCCAGTAATCTGCTCAATGATATATTGCAAGATAATAAAGTTCACACAGCCATATTGAAACTCCGCTCCGCACTCAAAGCGCTGGCTCGCACTCTTCACATACTCAATAAGCCTCTCTTTATCCGCCCAGCCCAGCCTCTGCTCAAGGAGCTCCGCCGGCACATATGGCACAAGACCCGATGTGTGAGTCAATAAATTAATAATTTTCACACTACATGGCTTGCCGCCAAAGCTTCTATCCTTATTAAAATCAGGAATATAGAGATCCAAATTATCATTAAGCGAGAGCTCTCCTCGCTCCAAAAGCCTCATCAACGAGATAGAGGTGACAATAGATTTTGTGCACGAGGCCATATCGAAGATCGTATCCTCGCGCATAGGGGTAGCCGTGGGCAGAAGTGTTCTATTGCCATAAGCCTTTAGATAGGGCATTGAGCCATCCTTGACAATGGCCAACACCGCACCGGGGATATACCCTTCAGCTATAGCTCTCTCTATCGTTTTGTCGGCATACTTTAAGTGATTCTTAGATAAACCCACACTCTCGGGGCGAACCATCTTCAATGGCTGTGCCGATAGGTTTATCGCAAACGATATTATTGTAAATAATAGTAATATCCTCTTCATCACTACTTGTATAATAGATAGTTACGACGCATTTTGCGATACTCGCTAAGCTCATCCTGCCACGAGGCACGGATCGACTCCTCGTTGTGCCCATCTGTAATCATCTCGCGCACCTCGACAGATCCGACCAGTCGATCAAACATGCTCACCCGCGAGATGAAATCGGCACCAGAGCCAGATATCTTCATAAAATCTATAAAGTATCGCAATGAGAATCCCTTCGGAGCCTCCACCTTGCGCAGATCAATGCCATAGCACACTTTCCCGCCCTGCAAAGGGTTCTTGTCGAAACCCTCTAGCGGCATGGGGGTAAAGCTAAAACTACCATATTGGGGGTCGGGGTATCCTATAACCTGAAATGGCATAAGCGTACCTCGCCCAACGCTAACCTCGGTAGCTTCAAACAGACATAGCGAGGGGTATAGTGCGATAGCCTGGTCGTTGGGTAGATTAGGCGATGGCTTAATCGGCAGCGAATAGTGGTCGCCATGCCGCCACCCCTTTATTGGTATAACATCGAGCCGCACCTTCTCGTCTCCTACCCAACCCTCGCCATTAATCATCATAGCCAACTCACCCACGGTAAGCCCATGCAAGATAGGAATTGGCAACGCACCGACAAACGAGCGAAGAGATTCGGTGATGATGGGTCCATCCACATAATCATTTGGATTTGGCCTATCTAGCACCATCACCGCCACATTATACTTTGCGCACTCCTGCATAAGGTAGTATAGTGTGCTGATATAGGTGTAAAACCTTGCACCAACATCCTGTAGATCAAACACTATCAGATCCAACCCCTTGAGCTGCTCTTTGGTTGCACGGCGGTTGCTTCCATAGAGCGATATAATCGGCAGCCCACTCTTTGAATCTCGCCCATCCCCTACATGCTCCCCTGCATCGGCATCACCACGAAAGCCATGCTCGGGGGTGAATATTCTATCCACCTTAACCCCTAGTGAGAGAAGCGTATCAAGAAGGTGTCCCTCTCCCACCCTAGAGCTCTGATTGACTACCAGACCAACAGTTTTCCCCTCGAGCTGAGGAAGATAGATATCCAAACGCTCTGCGCCACACCTCACACTACACTC
>JBCQTD010000063.1:0-3050 GCA_047178725.1 Rikenellaceae bacterium | reverse complement strand
GATTAGTTGTTGCTTTTCCATACTCA
Organism: Rikenellaceae bacterium; assembly: GCA_047178725.1. Taxonomy (GTDB): domain Bacteria; phylum Bacteroidota; class Bacteroidia; order Bacteroidales; family Rikenellaceae; genus Alistipes. The sequence goes on along the minus strand of JBCQTD010000063.1, from coordinate 3,024 downwards.
AAGATACGTATAATTATTTGAATATCAAAATATTATCGGAGATTTATGATGCAGATTACCTTGCAATGGTCTCAACAATATGAAAAAAATTTTAATCCTAACCCTGGCCATCCTGGCCACAACGGGGCTCTATGCACAGAGAACAACCGTTCAGATGCAAAACACGCAAGCACGCAAGCTAGATGTACAATCCAACGCCTATGTCAAGCCGCTAACCGTTGAGCTGAAGATCAACGAATCACTCGGCAAAGTAGCCGACACCTGGAACCTATCCAAGGAGCAGGCCGAGATCGCCCTCGGTGGAGATCTAGACAACATTCGCAACTATGCCCTCTACCTCTCATCCAAGAAGCACAATGCCGATGTTATCGTGGCAGCGCTCTTCGATGTTAAGACATCCGCCACAGGCTCGGGCTATGATGTCACCGTTGAGGGCTTTCCGGCTAACTATGTAAATTGGAAAGTTGCCGATGAGAGCGATCTTGAGTGGATCAAGGCCGACAAGATGTGGCCTATCGTTACTAAGTAATTTTAAAAGTAAGATAATATGAGGAAATTTCTACTACTTACGCTCCTCGCCTCGTGTGCATTCGTTGCCCAGGCGCAAGTTGTGTCATCTACCAGCTCGCTTGTGAAAAAGGAGGTTCGCCCGGTTGATATGTATATCAAGGCGGGTGCCGATATCGGTTTTTCGCTTAACGATCAGCTCAACCCCAAGGCAGGCTTTAGCCTGCTCTATGGCACAACGATCAAGATAGGCAAAAGCGGGCTCTATTATGGCGCCGAGGCGGGAATCGCCACAAGAAAGCTGAGCTACACCGAGTCGGACGAGTCGGTCTATGAGACCGATAGAAAAACCGAGACCATCTATGAGGTCGACTACAACGACTACTCGGTGAGCAGCTATCAGAATACCACCATCACCGATTATCAACACCGCACCACCGATATCATCGACTACAAGGGCATGGAGACATTTTTGGTACCAGTCAAGCTGGGCTATAAGTTCCCAATCTCATCCAAGTGCCAGATGGACACCTCGCTGGGCTTCTACACCGCCTTTGGCTTTGAGAGCGAATATAGCGGCGAGGTGAGCTATATAACCTACACCAACGGCGTGGAGAGCAGCCGCAGCAGCTACACTTATAGCGGATTGCCGGCGGGCAATATAAACACAGGCCTGCTCTTTGGGGTTGGCGTGTGGTATCTCAATCTGATCAATCTCTCAATGGAGTATCAGCAGGGTTTGAGCAGCGCAATATTCGACGAGGCCAAGGCCAGCTACTTCAAGATAGCTATCGCCGTGAAGATCAACAAAACCAAGGAGGTTAAGGTTCGCAGATAATGATTTGATGGTAAATGTAAAAACAGGACTACTAATATGAAAAGATTTTTAACATTAATTATAGGCGCCATGCTACTCTTCAGCTGCGAGGGAGATGGCGTTGCCGAGAATGATAGCAGCGCCCCCTCTGTTGATAGCGATGGCGTGGCAACCTGCACGGTAACCTTTGACATCCGCGGCGAGCTAACTACCGAGGAGGTCGAGTATGACAGCACCATCGAGCGCCCCGAGGATCCCGATCTCGGCGAGGATTATATCTTCTATGGCTGGTACTATATCGACAAGCAAAATTTGGTGCTCCTAGAGTGGGGTTTCTATACGATGAGTGTCACCGAGGATATCACCCTCTATGCTAAGATGACCCCCGAGCTGACGATAACATTCGATAGCAACGGCGCCACCGAGATAGATCCACAGAGAGTAGAGTATGGCGCGAAGATCACCGAGCCTGAGGAGCCGACCCTTGATGGATATACTTTCGTTGGCTGGTACACATCATCTTCGTTAACGACCCTTTGGGATTTTGATGACCCTGTAACTAAAGATATGACCCTCTATGCGAAGATGGCCGCTCCATTGACCATAACATTCGAAAGCAACGGAGGCCCCAGGCAGTAGCATATGGCGAGAAGATCACCGAGCCTGAGGAGCCGATCCTTGATGGATATACTTTCGCCGGCTGGTACACATCATCTTCGTTAACGACCCTTTGGGATTTTGATGACCCTATAACTGAAGATATGACCCTCTATGCGAAGATGGCCGCACCAGTAACCGTAACATTCGAGAGCAACGGAGGCACCGCGATAGAGCCCCAGACAGTAGCATATGGCGAGAAGATCATCGAGCCTGAGGCGCCGACCCTTGATGGATATACTTTCGTTGGCTGGTACACATCATCTTCGTTAACGACCCTTTGGGATTTTGATGACCCTGTAACTGAAGATATGACCCTCTATGCGAAGATGGCCGCACCAGTAACCGTAACATTCGAGAGCAACGGAGACACCGCAATAGAGCCCCATACAGTAGCATATGGCGAGAAGATCATCGAGCCCGAGGCGCCGACACTTGATGGCAGCATCTTTGTTGGCTGGTACACATCATCTTCATTAACAACCCTTTGGAAGTTTAATGACCCTGTGACTGAAGATAGGACTCTCTACGCAAAATACGATACCGTAACGAATGCCATATACATATACAACAAAGCCGACCTTATAAGTTTTAGAGATCAGGTCAATAGCGGCAACGAGGATCTAGCGGCTATTTTAATGGATAATATTGACCTAAGCGGCGAGAACTGGACGCCGATAGGCTCATCCTCATCTCGTTCGTTTAATGGAGCCTTTTATGGTAAGGGCTATACTATTAGCAACTTAACAATAAGTGGCACTAGCGATGACTACCAAGGCCTCTTTGGCTATATAGGTGGAGGTAGTATATCTAACCTTACACTCAAAGATACTCAAATAGATTGTAGCGGTTATAATGTTGCGGCTATCTGTGGATATATCCGTTCAGGCGATATTAGCAACTGCGGTGTTGAAGGCGGATCTGTATCGGGAAGCTACTATGTCGGCGGCGTGGCAGGAGAATCATCCTCTACCATCACCTCGTGCTATAATACGGGTGAGGTATCGGGAAGCTACTATGTCGGCGGCGTGGCAGGAGAATCA
>JBCQTD010000062.1:0-3613 GCA_047178725.1 Rikenellaceae bacterium | reverse complement strand
ACTCTTAAAAATCATATCTGCATTTGCTTTAATTACAATGTAAAGATAGTGATAATTTACTGAATTACAAAGACTTAATTTTTAGAAGTCCCCTATTGTCAATCTGATCCTCCGCCCAGGCATACATCGGCTTGAAGTGTTTGCCGAGGTTTATAATGGGGCGGTAGAGCGATGATCCGGCGATGCTCTTGCGCGAGATTATGGCGTTATTTCCGTTGAGCGCATCAACGCAAGAGAGGACAATGCTCAGCACAATAAGATATTTGACAATCGAGACTCCAACGCCCAGAAGCACATCAAGCAGGCCGAAGCCGACAAATTTTATAAATCGGCGCGCAAGCTGGGCGGCGATAGTTAGGAGGATGGTTATAATCACAAAGACAATTATAAATCCTCCAACTCCGCTGTATGCAGAGCTAAGGCCAATCATCTTGCCAACCGTTGCCCCTAGGGCAGAGCCGAGCCATAGGGCGACGAAAATCCCAGCCAGCGAGCAGACTTGAATTATAACTCCCTGCCTCCAGCCATTGTACGCTGCGACAAACAATATTGCACAGATAACTATATCTAATGTATTCATAACAAAATATTTCTGGCAAAGATAACAAAAAAAGATTATCTTTGTGGCATAATTTTCAATCTTATGAGAGCTTTTATTCTGTTTATATTCTCATTAGCGATCTCTATCTCGAGCCTGGCTGCGCGTGAGGTCTACTCGCTTAATAGCGGGTGGATGTTCTTTTTCACCTCTGAAAATAGTGGCGACAATGCTCGCGAGGTGAACATCCCGCATGTGTGGAGCGGCACGTCGGGTTCAAATGGAAACTATCTTCGCCGCATCACCGCACCCGAGGAGTGGCTCTCAAAGCGGGTCTTTATTAAGTTTTATGGCGTGCAGCGCGAAGCAAATCTCTTTGTCAACGGCCGCCATTGCCTTGAGCATCGCGGCGGCGCCACAGCCTTTGTCTATGAGATTGGCGATCTTTTAGAGTATGGCAGCAGCAACAAGATTCAGCTGGTGGTAAATAATTCGCCCAAGAGCGATCTGCTACCAACCTCTCTAGAGCAGGATGTGGATGGAGGTATATATCGCGATGTTGAGCTTATTATTACCGACAAAACGGCCATATCGCCCAATGTTTATGGTGCCGACGGGCTATTTATTACCGCCCGAGAGGTGAGTTCCACGCGCGTCGCTGGAGATATTGCTCTCCACCTTAGCTCTAGAGTGAAAGAGAGATGCAATCTCTTTGTAAGGATCCTAAATAGTCGCGGCGAAGAGCTCTTTAAGCAGGCCGTTAAAAATATTGAGGTGAGCCCCGAGCCGCTTAACATCCCCTTTGTGGTGCGCGATCCGGATCTTTGGTCACCCTCATCGCCCTCTCTGTATAGCGTTGAGGTGAAGCTCTTTGCCCCCTCAAGCAAGGATGCCTTAACGGTGAGGACGGGCTTTCGCTTTGTCTCGGTCTCGGCCGGCGAGGCGCTCCGAATAAATGGCGAGCCGACCCCGATGCGAGGGGTGAGGCTATATCATGATGCCCCTATTGTTGGCGGCGCGCTCGAAAAGAGAGACTACAAGCAGCAGATGGAGTTTATTCGCGATATAGGTGCCAATGCCATCGCCTCGGCACACATGCCTCATGATAGATTTCTCTATGATCTATGTGATCGCGAGGGCATCATGGCATGGGTGGATTTTCCATTCTCATTAGCCCCATTTCTGAGTGATATCGCCTACTACCCCTCGGCGCGCTTCGAGAGCAATGGTGTGTCGCAGGTGTTGGAGATCGTGCACCAAAACTACAACCACCCCTCGATAGTGATGTGGGGTCTGTTCTCGCTAATAAAACCCAATGGCGATGATTATATGCCATTTCTAATCGAGCTCAATGAGCTAGCGCATAGATTTGACCCAACGCGCCCTACGGCGGCGCTCAGCAATCAGAATGGAGATATGAACACCGTGCCCGACATCGTATGCTGGAAGCAGAATCTCGGCTGGGAGCGCGGCCTTTTGAGCGATGTGTCGATCTGGCGCGATCAGTTGCATAGGCGTTGGGGGAGCTTTGCCTCGGGTGTATGTTATGGCGAGGGTGGCTCGGTTGAGCATCAGTCGGGGGCACATCTCTCGCGTAGTGGCGCTGTAAAGATGGGCAGCGAGCGCTTGTTTCCCGAGTCGCGCCAGCGTATTTTCCACGAGGAGTATGCCGCCGCGCTCTCTGAGGATAATAGATTCTGGGGTCACTGGATTGCAAACCTTTTCGATTTTAGATCCTCTCGTTCGCCTATCGGCGAGAATGTGTCGGGCTTGGTCTCGTTTGATCGTCGCGAGCGTAAGGATATCTACTATCTCTATAGGGCGCTCTGGCGCGAAGATAGCCCAACTCTGCATATCGCAGGCAGGCGCGACGCGGAGCTGGCCGATTCGCTGGTGGATATTCACCTATATTGCACCGACTCGCTATTCCCAAAACTCTATATCGGGGGCGAGCAGATCGAGCTAGAGCGCTATGCCAAAGCTCAATATCGAGCCGATAGCGTTGTAGTGCGCGGCACCGAGTGGGTTGTGGCTCGCGGCGGAGGGCTATGTGATAGTGTCCGCTTTAGAGCCTCATCGCCTCTAAGAGTCTCGCAGCGTTAGTCCCCTCGCAGAGCAGCAGGTCAAGCGAGGAGAGGTTGGGTGCAAAATCAAAGCGGTCGTAGAAGATTTGAGTATACTCCTCGGGGTGGATCGTCAGCTCTCGGCTCTTGGGGCGAAGATCTATATCCCCCTCTTGCGGGGTGATATAGCTGTCGGAGTATCTAATTAGCTCCTCTTGGCCACCCATAAGCGTTATCAGCACCCTTAATATCGCGTCGTTTAGCTCATGCAGCAGCTCAAATTCGCAGCTAAATAGCGGCTCTAGATATGGCCAATAGTGCTCGAAGTAGGGTGATGAGCGATAGGCCGATACGATCGCCATGCGGTGCTGGTGCTGCCAGCGCTTTGAGTAGTCGATCTTTATGCCGCTCATCGCCTGGCGCGGAGTGTTGGCCTTTTGGATATTTACCGTTAGATCCATCACACCGCCGGCGCTCATAATTCGCGCACGGTTGCGCGGCGAGCGCTTTATGTAGTGCTCGCCTATGTCTATAATCGCCTCGCCGCTAAGTAGATGAGCCATATGCTCAACGGATGGCAGGTATGTTGATGGCAGGATAATCATCTTAAGTAGGGTAAAATAATTATTGGTGTGTTTTTAAGAGTGCTATTGGAGATGAGATCTTTTGCTGTTGAATTGAAAATATAGTGGTTCTACATTGAGATTTAATAGTGAAAAATATCGCTACAAGAGTGCTTTAAAAAATATGGCAATAATTGTTTTACACTACTTAGTTGCTGTCTCTGTAATTTATTAGCCGTTTAATATCACTCTTGTTATTGTGAAGTTGATCCACTCTTCTTATCTTTCTCCCGTCATTGCGGGCTTGATCTAATCGTGTCCAAAATAAAAGGCAGACTATTTCCATATTCACACCTCACACCGCGCCTGCGTCATTGCGGCCTCCGAGCCGCAATCTCTAATTATCTGAATATCAGTCGCATTGAGATTGCGGGTCAAGCCCGCAATGA
>JBCQTD010000061.1:0-4532 GCA_047178725.1 Rikenellaceae bacterium | reverse complement strand
CTCGGCGGTGTGTCGCTTTCTCATTATTCCCTGTTGTTATGACACAAAGATACGAATTATTTCTATCTTAACTTGCTGTCTTAATTTGGGGTAGTATTATACTTTCCGTCATTGCGGACTTGATCCAATCGTGTCCAAAATAAAAAGGCAGACTATTCCCACGTTCGCACCTCAAGGAGCGCCTGCGTCATTGCGGCCTCCGAGCCGCAATCTCAATACAGCTAATATCCAGGTGATTAGAGATTGCGGCTCGGGGGCCGCAATGACGTGCAAGAGGAGAGCCCACAATGACGTACAAGAGTAAATATATGCAATAAAGGAGGGGTAAAAACCCCTCCTTTACTTCTATTAAAATGAGATAGTCTACTTCTTCTTAGGTGTCTTTTCAGGGCGTGGTCGATAATCTGGCAGCGACTCTAGGATCTCCTTCTTGCGCTTGGCACGATCCTCTATATCCGACTCAAAGAGAACCTTATCGTTGTGGCTAGGGAATCCCTCGCCGCTGATATTGCTGCACTCCACCGAATACATACCCTCAGTACCATCATATACCACAGCATAAGAGGGGCCTATATAACACTTAGGGTTATCGAAGTCGTTGAATTTATAGCGATTTAACGCTCCGCCTACGGGGTTGCAGATATATATCTCCTTATCGTGCACCTGAGACTTCTCGCCATATACGCCATGGATGTTGATAACCTTACTCCCTTTAGCGTATGTTCCAGGCTGCTTACCTAGCTGATCTTTATTCTTTCTATCAATAAATCCCTTATGTATAATAACAGTACCACCCGAGCTAACCGAGCTGATACCATCAACCAAAACAATACCATTTTGCGCCACATGGGGGCTCATCATAAGCGAGGCGCGAGCATTCTCGGAGTGTACCTTGTGTGCCTTTACATCATACACACCAGCGTTGCCACCGCCAGAACCCGACTCAAGTCGAAGGGTTACACCTCCTAGCGAGTAGAGATCCTCGAAGTAGAGATCCTGCGCACCATGGAGCTGACATAGACCATAACCTGAGTTTGCATCTATAATAGAACAGTGACGTATCTCGCCATTTGTTGGGCGTGAAATACCCCAAGAGTTTGCCCCCTCAATAGTAGATGGAGTGAAGGTTATACCACAATGCAGAGTGTAGTTATCCTTTATAAGGGCATCGGCCACAAGGAAATTCTTAACCATTCTGGCTATAACAAATCTCACACTTGTACCATCATTCTCAAACTCGGTGTAGTCTACAGTATAATGCTTGCCATCCACGCCGCGGATAGAGCAGTTCTCTATATACTCCTTAGTATTCTCATTTGTGGTTGAGAAGTTGAAGAACAACCCTCCTGGCTTAGCCTTTGCTCCGGTAGCCTGTGTTAGGCGGAAGGTCACACCCTCGCTCACTACAATATGTACGTTAGATTTTAGATTCACACCATTTATGTAGTAGGTTCCATCAGTGATGGTGAGTATACCACCACCACCGGCCGAGATCTCATCTATGGCTCTCTGTAGAGTTTTGGTTTGATCCGCTGTGCCGCTCTTGAGCCCATAATCTTTAACTCCATCTTTTTTGAGTCCATTAGGGTTCATAGTATCCACAAAGGATGATTTAAGGTTTAGTGAGCTCTGCGTCTCGCCACTCTTAGGCTTCGCCTCAAGGGTTGTAGCTGCTGATAGAAGCAGCGCTGCCGCCGCGAATGTTGCGGCCAGAATTTTAGTTTTCATATTTTTTAGGTTTAAGAATCTGTTTAAGTTTTTCTCACTTAAATTGCTAAGGCTCTTTCACTTCGCTTTTGAATTTTGCTATCTTGCAAATAGCCCGCTATTAGCTGCGATATCAAAATCCAAAATCAAAGCAAAATAGCGCATAGCATTTTTAAGCAGAAAAACTTAAACAGATTCTAAAGGTAATATAATTTTATAATTTAACCATATTTTCAATAGATCTAGCAGCTTTTTTTCTTACACTCTCCTCTATCTCCACCTCGGGCGAGAGAGATTCTAAGGTAGATATTATATTATCCAGGGTTATCATCTTCATATATGAGCAGTTATTACATCCACATGTGCTATCGAGCGATGGGGCTGGGATAAATATTTTTTCTGGGTATCTACTCTCGAGCTCAACCAATATTCCAGCCTCGGTCACAACAATAAACTCACTCAACTCCTCCTTGCCGCAGTAGTTGAGAATATCAGATGTAGAGCCCACAAAGTCGGCAATCTCTATAATATATGCCCTACACTCGGGGTGGACAACAATATGCGCCTGTGGATTAGCCGCCTTTAGCTCTAAGATCCTCTCTAGCGAGAACTCCTCATGCACATGACACGCCCCATCCCATAGCACCATATTCTCTCTGCCGGTAAGCCTCTTTATATAGGAGCCTAGGTTTCGATCGGGTGCAAATATAATCCCCTGCTCTTTAGGGATTGAATTAACCACCCTTAGAGCATTGGATGAGGTGCAGCATATATCGGTCAGCGCCTTCACCTCAACCGATGTATTTACGTAAGATACCACCAGATGGTCAGGATAGAGCTTTTTAAAGCTCTCAAACCCCTCGGCCGGGCATGAGGATGCCAACGAACATCCGGCATCAGGAGCGGGGAGTAAAATACGTTTTTCAGGGCAGAGAACCTTTGCTGTCTCCCCCATAAAGTTTACACCAGCAAATAGAATTGTCTGCTCCTTCACCTCGCGCGCCTTTATAGAGAGAGCCAGCGAGTCGCCCAGGAAATCGGCAACCTGCTGAACCTCGGCCGTGGTATAGTAGTGGGCTAATATCACCGCACCTCTCTCACGCTTTAGCTCCTCAACCCTCTTTTTTTTGATCTCAATATTTTTGTTATACATTCTTTATATCTTTTAATTTTAATTTAAGATTTAAATATAATATAAATAATAAATATAATAGCTGTTAGTAGTGATGATAACCTCTATTTTTCACCATCTTTACAATAGCTTTATTAACTATATTAACACCATGTTTAAAACTCTATATTCTATTTATTATAAGCTATTTAATATTTAATAATTCACTTTGTAAACATAGTTATCAACTGCTAAAAAACTCAACTATTAAGCTTAATCTTATAAACAATCTCAATAAATTTGACTCTTTGAAATTGATGATAATCTATAATAACTTTCTCTTGCAAAATTGATATAGATCTCTGTATAATCAACAATTTTAAATTATCAATATTTTAGTGTGGATAGTTATTTCAACTTATCATATATTAATTAACAACTATACTAACAACTATCAACTCTATTTTAGAGGGGTTATTAACATATATTAACTATAAGGTTATCCACAATACCATCATAATATTCTCTGACCTTACTATCGACTAAAGATGCAGGTTTTCCACCATCAGCGCCCTCCATAATAGATTGAATAATAGGAACTTCACCAAGGAAAGGCACATCCACTTTTGTGGCATACTCTCTGGCTCCACCCTTGCCGAAGATATAATATTTGTTGTCAGGCAGCTCGGCCGGGGTAAAGAAGGCCATATTCTCAACAATTCCAGCTATAGGTACATTTACATCCTTATGTCGAAACATCTCCACCCCGCGTCTAACATCGGCAAGGGCGATCTGTTGAGGTGTAGATACTATAATTGCAGCTGAGGGTTTAAGCTCCGACATAAGTGATATATATATATCACCCGTACCTGGAGGAAGATCTATAAGTAGGAAATCGAGCTCACCCCAGAGAGTTTGGTGGATAAGCTGGCGCAAGGCGCTGCAAGCCATCGTGCCGCGCCATAGAAGTGCATCATCGGGTTTAATAAAAAGTGCTATAGAGATAAGTTTTACACCCATCACCTCAGCAGGAACAATACACTCCACGCCATCCTCAACCCTGGCGTCGGGTAGATAATCCTCCACACCAAACATCTTAGCCATTGAGGGGCCATAGATATCACCATCCAAAAGACCAACTCTAAAACCACGAGCAGCGAGCGAGACGGCTAGATTGGCGGTGACTGTAGATTTTCCAACTCCACCTTTACCCGAGGCTATCGCTATCACCTTGCCTATCTTTGTGGTGGTGCTCTTTTGTGGCTCCTTTTTAGGTTTTACAGTTACACCCTCCTTGATTACAACGGTGGTGATTGAGGCGGGGAAGCTATCGCCCATCATCCGCTCAACGCTCTTTTTTATCTTTATCGCAAAGGGGTCTCTACCCTTTGGAAAGGCGAGGGTTATAACCACACGCTCCTCGTTTATCTTTATAGACTCTAGAAAGTTGCCGCTTATAAGATCTTTACCGCTCTCGGGGTGTATCACCTGGGATAGGAGTTTTTTTATCTGATCTTCCATATTTATAAGATTTTGATGCAAATATAGTTAATTTTAGAATCTGTTTAAGTTTTTCTCGCTAAAATTGTTAAGAGAGATTTAAAAAGATTCTTGGGGAGTTCTATTTTCTCCCTGATTTTAATTTTTAGTTAATAATTGTCTATTTTTGCTTTTGCAAAAGTGGGTTGTAGTGGCTCCTACCACCTATTTTTGC
>JBCQTD010000060.1:3482-4544 GCA_047178725.1 Rikenellaceae bacterium | reverse complement strand
GGTGAGCGCCGCGGTGTACTCCAACATCCCTAGTGAGCGTTCATCGCGCGCCACTAGCAGATCCCTCATATGGCTATTGAGCCCGGCGAGCATGGTCTGCGCCGAGAAGCCCATCTGCAACACCCTATCAAAGAGCAGCAGCGCTCCGAGATAGTCGCCCGAAAGGAGCACCGAGACGAGTGAGAAATAGGTATCATAATCCAGAACGTTAAGCGTCTGGGCTACAGTTTTATAGTTAAGTTTTGTGCCGCCAAACGAGACCGCCTTATCAAACATCGAAAGGGCATCGCGCATACCACCGTCGGCCTTCTGCCCGATTAGGTTTAGCGACTCATCATCCACCTCAACCCCCTCGCTCTGGGCGATATATCTTAGATATGAGGCGGCATCCTCGACCTTAATGCGGTTGAAATCGTAGATCTGGCAACGCGATAGAATGGTGGGCAGGATCTTATGGCGCTCGGTGGTGGCCAGGATAAAGATCGCGTGCGCTGGTGGCTCCTCTAGGGTCTTAAGAAAGGCGTTGAAGGCGGCGGCCGAGAGCATGTGAACCTCGTCGATAATAAAGAGCGAGTAGCGCCCCACCTGCGGCATAATACGCACCTGCTCTATAAGCGAGCGGATATCTTCGACCGAGTTGTTTGAGGCGGCGTCGAGCTCGTGGATATTCATCGAGCGATTCTCGTTGAAGCTGCGGCACGACTCACACTCGCCACAAGCCTCAGCACCCACGGGCGAGAGGCAGTTGATTGCACGGGCAAAAATGCGGGCACAAGTGGTCTTTCCGACTCCTCGTGGCCCGCAAAAAAGGTAGGCGTGCGCCAACTGTCCTCGCTCGATGGCATTCTTTAGTGTAGAGGTGATATGCCCCTGCCCCACCACCGAAGCGAAACTTATTGGCCTATATTTTCTTGCGCTGACTACGAAGTTTTCCATAATGTCACAAATATACAAAAAACTTCGTTACCAGCCGCTATTTTTTTTATTTTAAGTAGGGTAAAATAATTATTGGTGTGTTTTTAAGAGTACTATTGGAGAAGAGATTTTTTTGCTATTGAATCG
>JBCQTD010000060.1:0-3472 GCA_047178725.1 Rikenellaceae bacterium | reverse complement strand
TTCTATATTGAGATTTGATAGTGAAAAATATCGCTCCAAGAGTGCTTTTAAAAATATGGCAATAATTGTTTTACACTACTTATGCTCAACCGTATAGAGATTGCGGATCAAGTCCGCAATGACGTGCGAGTGGGGCGACAATAACGTGCGGGGCGACAATAACTAGGGGTTGTAACTAGAGCCGACAATTTTATCCTCTTGATACTCAAAGCCCACGGCGGTGATATCCGCCTCCGAATAGCCGATATCATAGATTGCATCATGCACCAGGGCAGCGATCGAGGGGGCTGGCTCCCAGATAGTATTCTCGTCATAGTCGGGCGTGTAGATAGCAAGCAGCTCGGCGGGCATATAGCCAATATGCTTCTTTTTGATCTGCGCGGTGGTGCCATACTCGGCATATATATCGCGCACATAGCTACCACTAGAGTCGAATGTACCTATGGGTACACTCTCGCCATTCTCGACGCGCACCGCAAAGCCGCTACTTATGGCAGAGATCTTATCCACCTGCACCACACCATTTTGCATATCATGCGGCGAGAACATCACCGTGGCATTTCCATTCTCGCCACGTATATCATATCCCCTACAGTTGAACACACCGCCCATATTGTTCACATACATAAAATCCCAGTCGGTCTCGCAGCGAAGCGTCACACCACCCTCGCTATATAGGTTCTCGAAGTAGACCCATCGGGCGCACTGCACCTGGCAGAGGCCATAGCCATAGTGGCAACCAAAGGAGGAGATATTGCGCACCACGCCGTTTGTGGGGCCAAAGATATCGGGGTCGAGCCCTGCGTCGACGGCATAGCTGAGCATCGGAAACTCTAGCTTATTTGAATATATGTCTATATCGCTGAGCAAGAAGTTCTTAACCTTGCTAAACTTCACCACGCGCGGCTTATCCGTGCGATTGGAGAGGTCGATGGTAAAGCGCCCATTCACACCCTGCACCGATACATTTTCAACATAGAAATCCTCGCCGAAATTAAACATTCGGGGATTTGTGGCGCAATTTGTAGCGTGGTATATAAGTGTTGTCCCCGCCTCAATGTGGATGTGGACATTGCTCCGCAGATAGAGCTCGTTGATGGCATAATCGCCCATCGGAACATACACAATGCCACCATTCTCATCCTCAGCCACGGCATCTATCGCCGCCTGCATAGCACCAGAATCGTCACTCGTGCCATCAGCCACGGCGCCATAATCGGCCACCGAGACTATATTATCTCTATTCTCGATGATGATGGTCTCGAATGTCACCACATCATAATCAGCATGGACTATCACGGGAGAATTGGCAAATAGATCTAGCGCCACTAGGCCGCCGCTCTCCTCCTCCTCTTCCTCTTCTTCTTCTTCCTCCTCCTCTTCCTCCTCATTGCCGATACCATCGCCGCCACCTGTCAAGCCGCCATCTTCGGTTGAGCCATCATCAAATGGGTTCTCGCCCGTGCCACCATCTAGATCTTCTCCGGTGCTGCCGCTTGGCACATCATCATCACTTTCTTCTTCTTCAGACTCACCCGAGCCCTCTTGATCCTCGGACTCAGCGCCGCTCTCGGCGCCTCCAGCCGACTCCTCCTCAGATGGATAGTCATAAACATCGGGCTCCAAACCATCTTCACCGCACCCCGCAACGAGCATGAGCGCCACAATCAACACATAGCCAAAACCTCTCATAAGCGAAAGTATTACCGGGCATCGTAGAAGCCATTGTCATTATCAAAATATTGATATCCTGTGCCAACTATCTCATCTTCCCCACCTGCGATAAAGTTGGTGGGGATAGAGGCCGTCAGCAGCACCGAGCAGACCGATGGCGCAGGATAGTAATAGGGGGTTGTCCTTGTGTTGTCTGTCGTGGCGTATTCATAGGTATAATAATTCGTCAAAGAGGAGGCATACATCTCCTTAATCTCGCTAGGCATATATGTCAAGTGCTTACTCTTTACCTGGGCAGTAGTGCCAAAGGTGCAGGTGATATCCGAGACATATGAGCCCTCAGTATATTCGCCCCCCTCGTGCACAACACCATAATCATCCGTATAGTTATAGCCAGCATCAAGGCGCACACCGATACTCATGCTCACGGCACTAATCTTCGAGACCTGCACTATGCCATTATGCATGGCGTGGGGCGAGATCATAACCGTGGCATTGCCATCAATTCCCGAGATATCATACCCCTTGCAATCAAAGACGCCACCAAACTGAGAAGTGTTCATCGAATTAAGACCCGTCTCAAAGCGCAGCACAACGCCACCCTCGCCATAGAGATTGTTGAAGTAGATCTGCTTGGCCGCCTGCGCCTGAATTGTGCCATAGCCATAGTGGCAGCCATAAGAGGAGATATTCTGAATAACGCCATTGGTTGGGCCAAATATCGCTGCATCCTCAGCCTCGTTGGGGCTAAAGGTAACGTGCGCCATCTCTGTGCCTTGGTCGTAGACATTAATATTACCCACATAGAAGTGGTGCACATTTTGGCACTTTATTGTGCGCGGGCTAGCATTTGCATCTGTATTTGTAAGATCCTCGGCACCATGAGTTATAAGGTCTATATCAAAGCGTCCATTAGTTTTGATATCAAAATATCCATTCGTCACGCCCGAGATAAGGACATTGGTGGCATAATCACCATTCTCGCCTAGAGTAAATAGGGTCTTGTTGCCCGTATAGTTGCGCTCGGGGAGCACGAGCTTCGCCCCCTCCTCGATATGCAGATGGACGTTGCTCTTAAGAATCACCCCATATAGTGCATAATCGGCCTTAGGCAGATATACAATACCGCCATCGGGGTCGGCACTCACATCGCTGATCGCCTTATTTAGCAGCTCGCCATCATAGGTCTCGCCATCGGCATTCGCGCCATATTCTATAAAATTTATTCTATTACTGCTATTCTCTACAAGAACAGGGTTGATAGTAATCTGTGGGTATCCCGCCTCGGTGGGATAGGGGTCGAAGAGGTATAGCTCGCGCTTTCCGCTCAAGATAGCCTGCGTGATCTTAAGCTCCACATCCTCCACATCCTCGGCCGAGAGGGTGAGGATCACCTCGCGCTGCTCAAAGGCGTTGCCCTCCTCTATGAGGAATTTAAGCAGCGTGGCATCTGATCCATTATCCACTCTGCTGAGCCATGTGCATGAGGCGGGGATCTCGCTCACCGTGTACTCTACGCTGCTATCCACCTCGATCTCAAACTCCTCGCCGGCGATGGCCGAGGCCTCATAGCTGCTCGGGGTGACGATTATATATTTTGTGCCCATCTGGGTGATGGTGACGCTCTCCAAGATATCCCCCTCAAAGCGGATATAGATATATCCCGTGCGCGGAGTCCCCTCATCATAGGCTGCTATCTCGAATTGAAGCGTAGTATCAACCACACCCTTGGCCGCAACCTCTCTTATCCATGGGTAGCTCTGCTCATCGAGCTCCACCTCGAAATCTATATTTGCAC
>JBCQTD010000059.1:0-5013 GCA_047178725.1 Rikenellaceae bacterium | reverse complement strand
TCTTCTCAAGCATAAAAGCGGCTTGCAATTC
Organism: Rikenellaceae bacterium; assembly: GCA_047178725.1. Taxonomy (GTDB): domain Bacteria; phylum Bacteroidota; class Bacteroidia; order Bacteroidales; family Rikenellaceae; genus Alistipes. The sequence continues at coordinate 4,982 of JBCQTD010000059.1, read as the reverse complement.
AAAGAGACCTATATCCGATCTGGAATTGCTCTACTTGATAGCAAAGGGCAACCATATGCACGTAATGTAGAGTTATTGGATATTGACCAAGTCACAGAGCTACTATCAAATTACCATAAAGACTTTACTGTGGTTACAGAACAAGTATTACAGATGCTTCACGAAGAATTCGAGAAGATTGGATTAATATTGAAAAGACAGAAAGATTAGGTGGTATGACAAATATATGACAAAAAGAAGCAAAAACCCCTCCAGAAGTACTCTGAAGGGGTTTTCTGAGGTCCGAAGCGGATTCGAACCGCTGTACAAGGTTTTGCAGACCTTTGCCTAGCCACTCGGCCATCGGACCATTTTGCATCCGTCGCCTCCACGAATGGGAGGAAGCGGAGTGCAAATATAGGCATTATTTTTCTTTTTACAAATTATTTGATCGTTATTTAAACAGATTGCAAATTATTAAGCCTCTATTTCGATCAATCTTTCTGCCGAGTCTACTTAAACTCAGCGCCATTGAAGCGATCGCGCTTAAGCGACGGGAACTCCGAGTAGTCGCGCTCATAGCAGCGCACATAGTCGACAATCATGCTAGATGGGAAGCCGGCGGCATCGGCCTGCTCCTTGGTTGTGGCCACGCCGTGGCGGGTGCCCTGGTAGCTCTCAAATGGGGTGCGTAGGCCGAGCGATAGGGTTACATACATACCCTCGTCCATGTGCCAGAAGTAGTTTGGCTTAGAGGCCACGCGCTTATTGTCGATGTAGAAAACAACCGAGTCGGGGCGGTTCTCGCAGGCATAGATATGGAAATCCTTCTCTGGATCCCACTTAACGGGAAACTCGTTCTTGCCCATCTTGGGGAATTTGCCAGCCTTTACAAAGAAGTTGGAGAAGCCATTAGCATTTTTCTGCAATGTCATGATGTGCATGTTGCACGCCATCATGCGCTTGTCGCGGGCGATCTGCTGAAGCTCCATAACGTCGATCTCGTTGTATGATACAACGCCAGCCTCCTGGGGCTTAACTAGATATGATGGCACCTTAGAGTAGAGCCAGAAGGCGCTGCAGAGCCCCGGCCAGATGTCGGCGCCCTTTACGCGAGCCTCATAGTAACCATACTTGCGTGTGGTCTTTGAGCGGAGCATGCCCGACGAGAAGTAGAACTGCTTGCTGCCGCGCTTGTGGATGTCGTGCTGGGCGGTAAGCAGCAGGTTGCCATCCTCAATAGATGCATTCTTGCCATCGAACGACCAGGCGGCAAAGGCATCGTTTGGGGTGTTCCACTTTGCGCGGTCGATCTCTGTGCCGTCAAACTCGTCGCTAAATGCCTCTACTGGAGTAAACAGCTGTGAGTTGTAAGGGGTTGATGTAAAGGTGGTTGGCGTGGCAGGGGCTGCGCCCTTTTTCGCGCCCTTCTCCTTGGCGGGTTTTGCTATGGCTGAAAAGCAGCAAGCAAGCGAGAGGCTGGCGATAAAAGCGAGCGAAAGAGTCTTTTTCATATGTGCGGTTAGTTTAAATTATCTCTTCGCAAAGATATAAAAAATTATTCACATATCAGTCATCTGATGATCTTTTTTCAAAAAATAAAGCGTGATAAGAATCGAGCTCTAGTGGTTGCAATAAAGGAATATAATGATTAGCTTTGTATAAAATCGAAAAAATGATCCCCGAGGATATAGAGTTAACATTAATCCCACATCTGAGCCCGGCCATGCTCGCGCGCCTGGTCGAGTGCTTTGGCTCGGCCGAGGCTATCTTTGCCGCCCCGCGCGAGGAGCTTATGGGGATTGCGAAGATCCCTCTGAATGCTATAGATAATATCCTAGCAAGGTCGATGCGCGAAGATGCTCTGCGCGAGGCCCAGGCGTGCTCAAAACGCTCTATTCGCCCAATAGCCGCCACCGATGCTGAGTACCCGCCATCGCTCTGGGTCTGCGCCGATCGCCCCCACGTTATATATACTGTAGGTAGAGTAGATCTGCTAAGGCGCGAGGTGGTGACAATGGTCGGCACGCGCCGATCGAGCAGCTATGGGCAGAGGGCGGCCGCTATGCTGGTTGACGCCCTGGCCATCAACGCCTCGCAGGTGGCCATCGCCTCGGGGTTGGCCTATGGCATAGATAGCGCGGTGCACCGTGCCGCTATGGAGGCTCACATACCAACGATATGCGTTATGCCCAGCGCCCTGCCCACGATAACCCCCTCCTCGCAGGTCTCGCTAGCGCGCGAGATTGTGCGTAGTGGTGGGCTGGTTATGAGCGAGGCAAACTCCCACTCAAAGCAGGCTGGGCGAAATTATCAGGCACGCAATAGAATCTTGGCAGGATTGGGCGCCGCAACGGTGGTTGTAGAGTCTGCCAAGAGCGGCGGCTCGCTTATGACGGCGGCCAAGGCACGAGGATATGGCCGCACGGTGGGCGCTGTTGTTGGTCGCATTACCGACTCGAAATCTGAAGGGTGCAATGATCTGATTGCCGCCGAGCTGGCGCGGCCAATCACCTCGGTCGATGAGTTGTATAAAATCTTAGATTGGCAGCGGCGCGCCGAGGTCGATAAGCCCGCCGCCCAGGATCCGTTGGAGGGGCTCTCGCCGAGTGAGCGTGCGGTGGCTCTCTGCTTTAAAGATCGCGAGCGGCTCTCGCTCGGCGAGTTGATTGAGCTGAGCGGATTGGGCTATAGCGAGATGTCGGTCATCCTTCTGGCGCTCGAGCTTAGGGGGCTGGTGCAGGATGTGAGGGGGAATATGTATGAGCGAGAGTTTGAGATATGATTAAATATATAGATACACACGCCCATCTATACGATGAGGCATTCGATCAGGATAGAGCCGAGGTTGTTGCCAGGGCGCTAAAGAGTGGGGTGGAGATGATGCTTCTGCCCGATGTCGACTCCACAACCAGGCCGCGGATGGTGGCCATGGCCGAGGCCTATCCTCGCTGCACTCGCATGATGGTGGGGCTGCACCCAACCTCGGTCGGGGAGATGGATTGGAGGGCGGAGTTGGCGGAGATTGAGCAGCTGCTCTGCGAGGGGCACGAGCGGTTTATCGCCATCGGCGAGATCGGCCTTGATCTCTATTGGCGGCAGGATAATCTCGCCGACCAGATCGAAGCGATGGAGCGGCAGATAGAGCTGGCGCTAGAGTATGATAAGCCCGTGGCGATACACACGCGCGAGGCGCAGGAGCCCATGCGCGAGCTGCTGCTGCGATATAAGGGGCGCGGATTAAGAGGTGTGATGCACGCCTTTTCGGGCTCGGTGGAGGATTATCGTGCCCTGAAGGGGTGCGCCGATCTGCTCTTTGCCATCGGCGGCGTTGCAACCTTTAAAAGGGCAGCTATAGCTGATGTGGCAGCCCAAATCGCCTTAGAGGATCTTCTTTTGGAGACCGATGCTCCATACCTCACCCCCGTGCCGTTTCGCGGCAAACGCAACGAATCGGCCTATATTCCCTATATATGTGAACATATCGCCAAGCTAAAGGGCATCTCGCCCGAGGAGCTTGCGCGTGTGACCAGCGAAAATGGGGCTCGGTTATTCGCAAATTTTCTCTAACGAGGGTCGAAAGTTCGCTAGGCATTGCAAGTAAAGATTTTTTTTCTTATATTTCGCACAGCAAATATTTGGGCGAAAAAGAGTGGAGAGGCGTAAATAGGTGCTAAAGTGTTGCTGTGTAGTGTATTGGTGTGAAAAATGGTTCGTCTTGTTTTCTCTTCATAGGGATCTAAGGATGGCCAAAAGAGTCCGAGATTATAGTGCACAGGGTGCGAAAAAGTGACGAAAAAAGGAAATAATAGAAAATAAAATAAAATATTAACGTAGAATAAAAAACAATTTTAAAAATCTAATTTACTAACAAAACTATGAAAAAGATCTTTTCAATTTTGGCTGTAGCTGCACTTAGCGTGGCACCTACATTCGCGCAGGGTGCTACAGAGACACTTGGCGGAGATAGCATGCACCACATTTTGATGCAGAAGTTCCTCGAGGGAGGATGGGAGTGGATGCTTCCCGTGCTTCTTTGTCTTGTTATTGGTCTAGCTGTATCAATCGAGCGTATCCTCTATCTAACTCTTTCGACAATCAACACAAAGAAGATGATCGAGCAGACCGAGCTTGCCCTAGAGGAGGGTGGCATCGAGGCTGCTAAGGAGCTTTGCCGCAATACACGTGGCCCAATCGCCTCTATCTACTATCAGGGCTTGGATCGTTACGATCAGGGTCTAGATTCAGTTGAGAAGGCTGTAGTATCTTATGGTTCAGTACAGACTGGTCTTATGGAGTCGGGTCTTAGCTGGGTGGGTCTATTTATCGCTCTTGCTCCGATGCTTGGATTCATGGGTACTGTAGTTGGTATGATCGGCGCCTTCGATGCAATCCAGGCGGCTGGTGATATCTCTCCAACCCTTGTGGCCGGTGGTATCAAGGTTGCGCTTTTGACAACCCTTATGGGTCTTATCGTGGCGGTTATTCTTCAGATGTTCTACAACTATATCATCTCAAAGATCGACTCTTTGGTGAACGATATGGAGGACTCTTCAATCACTTTGGTTGATATGCTCACTGCATATAGCAAGAAATAATTTAGCTACGAATCAATTACTTACGTAAGACAATGAAAAAGATTTTTAACATACTCCTCGGAGTGCTTCTAGCTATTACTGCTGCTCTTATGATCTATGCAGTGGTGGCGGGCGGTTCGCAGGCGGCCATCGGAGCCAACCTTATGTGGGGCTACTTCTTGGTCGTATTCGGCTTGGCCTCGGCTGTGGCTTGTGCTGTGGTCGGCATGATCGACTCTCCATCGGGCATTAAGCAGACAATCCTCTCGATAGTATTGGTGCTGGTGGTTGTTGGTGCCTCGTATGCCTTCGCCGCAAACAATACAGTACAGATCACAAATATAGAGAATGGCGGCGTTTTCGACGCTGGCGAGACAGTTATCACCGAGACATCGGTTCTAGTTACCTATGTGGCTGTTGCCGCTG
>JBCQTD010000058.1:0-5030 GCA_047178725.1 Rikenellaceae bacterium | reverse complement strand
CGTGTACTTTGACTGCCAATAGCGACCCTTGTGTATCTGTTATGATGTGACGCTTACGCCCTTTTATCTTCTTGCCACCATCAATACCTCGCTCTTCGCCACCGCTTCGAGTTGTCTTAACACTCTGTGAATCAATGACACCAACGCTTGGCGATGATCTGCGACCTTGCCTGCGACGTAAGCATTTGCGCAAAACATCATTTATCTCCTCAAAGACTCCCTCTCGACTCCATTTCTGAAAATAGTAGTGAACGGTGTTCCACGAGGGGAAGTCACTCGGGAGCATTCGCCATTGGCAACCTGTCTTTAAAAGGTACAGAATCGCATTAAAAATATCTCGCAAAGAGTGTTTGCGTTTGCGAAAGTCGCCAATTATTCGTAATATTGTATCGTACTGGTTGTCAGTCAAGTTTGTTGGGTAATTCTTTGCCATTCTTTATAGTGTAGTGACCATAAAGATACAAAATATTTCGCAATTAAACAACTGATAACCAGTATTTTAAATTATTAAAATTTAAACAATTTCTTAGTTTATAGAACTAATTAGTTTAAGTGTAGTAGCTTTTTTGGAGAATAAAGATGATAAATCGCTATTTTTTTATAACTTAGCGGCGGCTAATAATTCTCTTGGAAATAGTCCCTTATTTCGGGGGAGAGGAGTTGGCTTTTTAATAATAAATTAAGCAGTTGCAAGGCGCTTGATTTCTCGAGTCTAGTTAATCTAACTAGCTGATTTATAATAAGATAATGCATTATTCTTATCGGGTGTTCTTTGTCGTTATTCAAGCACCCGAATTGCCCCGTAGCCAAAAATTAGAACCTACAATCATAGGCTGATGACCCTTATGGCTGATCAAAGCTGGTACCCGCAGATCACGCGCTCGGTGAGATGCAGAGAGGTTGATACGCTGGCAATACCATAACTATAAATTAATGTCAGAATACACAGCAAACAACAAACGCATAGCGAAGAATACGATAATATTGTATGCTAGGATGCTGTTGTTGATGGTCGTCTCGTTGTATACTAGTAGATTAGTTCTCCAGGTGTTAGGTGTAGAGGATTATGGTATTTATAATGTTGTTGGAGGCGTTGTTGCCTTTCTTGGGTTTCTTAATGGTACCTTAAGTACCGCATCTTCACGATTTATTACCGTCGCACTGAGTTTGGGTGATATGGTAAGGATGAAAAAGATTTTTTCAAACATCCAGATAGTTAATTTTTCAATAGCATTTATAATAATTTTATTGGCTGAAAGCGTTGGTCTATGGTTGTTTTACAATAAGCTACAGATTCCTCTGCAGCGAATGGACATAGCCTTCTGGGTCTATCAAATATCCATATTTACGGTTGTATTAAATATAATAAGCGTACCATACAATGCCACAATAATAGCACACGAAAGAATGAAGGCATTTGCCTATATTTCGATATTTGATGCAGTTGCTAAATTGTTGTTAGTCTTTGTTCTAACCTATGTAAAGGTGTTTGATACACTATTGCTATATGCAATAATTATATTGTGCATACAGCTATTGGACAGACTAATATATGGAGTTTATTGTTATCGTAATTTTGAAGAGAGCCATTTTAATCTATCGGCCGATAAAGCGATATTGACAGAGATGTTCAAGTTTCTCACATGGTCATCGTATGGGAGTTTTGTATCTGTAGGATTTACTCAAGGATTAAATATAATTCTAAATATGTTTTATGGCCCAGCGGTGAATGCCGCCCGTGGCCTGTCGGTTCAAGTGCAAACGACGGTTGTGAGTTTCGCAACAAACTTTCAAACAGCAATAAATCCGCAGATTATAAAGTCCGTTGCTAATGCAGATATTGATTACGCGCAGCAGCTCCTTTTCGCATGCTCTAAGTACTCTTTTTTTCTATTGTCTATATTTGCACTTCCGATTATTGTTGAGGCTGAGTTTATATTAAAACTTTGGTTGGGCGAGGTGCCAAATCATACTGTTACATTCATTCAGTTGATGTTGATAATCAGTACATGGGGCACATTGGCTAACCCCCTGCGCGTGATTAATCAGGCAGAGGGCAATATCAAACGATTCCAATTATACGAATGTACACTGCTTTTGCTAATTATGCCAATGTCATATTTGGTGTCAAAATGGTTTCTGATACCTGAGCTCGTGTTTGTTGTGCATTTAATAATTGAATTTATCACCCAGCTGGTGCGTGTGGCTATAGTCGCACCCAAGGTAAGGTTGAGCTACAAAACATATATCAAAAGTATCTATCTTAAGCTAATTCCAGTATTTGTAATCCCATTGCTCTGCGCTTTGTTTATAAAATCATACCTGGCCACAACATTTATCAACTTTGTAGCGGTGGTCGCATTTGTGGAGATTATCGTCCTCTTAATGATCTACTTTGTAGGTATCAATAGTGGTGAGAGGGATATGGCAATAGCATTTGTACGGAGGAAATTAGCGCGCTAGCGCCAAATGAAAGATGAAAAATAAAACATTAGTAATAATTGTCACCTACAACGGTATGAGGTGGCTCGAAAGATGCCTCGAAAGTGTGGTTGGCTCATCTATCCCACTAGATGCCTATATCGTTGATAATGGGTCAAATGATGGATCACAGCAATTTATCACCACAAATTACCCGCAATTTATATTCTATCAAAGTCCAACCAACGCTGGCTTTGGTGCGGCTAATAATGTGGGGCTTAAGTACGCTGTTGAGCATGATTACGATTATGTCTATCTTTTGAATCAAGATGCTTGGGTTATGATAGACACTATCCAAACGATGATCGAAGAGCATAGATGTAATCCAGAATATGGCATCTTGAGTCCGTTGCAGGTAAATGCAGGGTTGAAAGGTCTGGATAAGAACTTCTCGCTATGTTGTCCCAGAGGGATGCTCTTAGATTCACTGTGCGGAAACTTAAAGAGTCTATATGAGACGCAATTTACGATGGCCGCTCATTGGTTAATATCTCGCAAATGTCTTTGTGATGTAGGTGGGTTCTCACCCTCTTTTCCACACTATGGTGAAGATCATAACTATGTACATCGTGCTATATATAAGGGGTATAAAATCGGCATAGCGTCAAAGGTATTTGCTGTTCATGATAGAGAGAATAGAGTAGAGAGCAAGGCGCTCATTGCGCGAAAAACATTGCTAGAGTCAATAGCTGGTATTAGTAATTTAAACCAAAGTTTAACGATTCAGTTGTTGGTGCAGCCATTGGTTCTCTTAAAAAGAGGGTTGTCAATTAGAACGGTTATGGGTTTTTGTAATATATTTAAGTTGATATATGGTTATCCTAAATATATCAGAAATAGAAATAAAACTTATAATTTCGCATTTTTGGATATCGACATCAAATTATGATAAATGTACTATACATAGCGCACGAGGATGGCGATGTTATGGGCGGGAGTGCCAAGTCGCTCTACAACATGATAAATGCCTTAAAGGAGGATGTGGAGCCAATTGTGGCGTTTCCTGTTAGGTGTAAGATTCAAGACTATTTTATATCAAAGGGCATTCGCTGTATAACGCTGCCATACAGATCTAATATAACATCAAGAGGCACGTTCGGCTCCGTCATACGTTTTATACCTCGTTATGTTAGGGATTTCATCGCACGCCGAAAGGCAAATAGTATGGCCGAGAGGATGCTATCGCTAGCCAAAATAGATATTATTCACACCAATACAAGCATCATAGATTGGGGGGCTCAGTTTGCGAAAAAGCACCATATAGCCCATGTGTGGCATCTGCGCGAGTTTCAAGATTTAGACTTCGGGTTTCGACCATATTTAGGCTGGGGCATATTGTTAAGTATGATCCACTCATCGGAGGCTACCATCAGTATTACGGCAGTCATTAAGAGGCACTTTAAATTGGATGATCGAGATGGTGCATACCAATTCTACAATGCCGTCCGCTCGGTTAAAGATATTACATATAGCGGCGTAAAAGCGCCATACTTTATGCTGTGTGGCAATCTGACTGAGGCAAAAGGAGTTAAGCTGGCAATTGAATCGTTTGCTCAATTTTCACAAAAAATAGATGGGTATAGATTGCTGCTGATAGGCAAAATAGATCCTCGATATAGAGAGGAGCTAGTCAGGCGCGCGGCCGATCTTAAGGTAGGCGATAGGGTCGAGTTTCTGCCCTATGCTGAGGATATAGATAGATACTATCAAGAGGCAGCAGGTTATTTGATGTGCTCGCCTAATGAGGCGATGGGGCGCGTGACAGTAGAGGCTCTATTTAATGGCTGCCCGGTTATAGGCTATAATAGTGGCGGCACAAAGGAGATCATCGAGCATGGTGCGACGGGATTGCTCTTCACAACCGCCCAGGAGTGTGCAGATGCTATGGTGGCGGTTTTGGATTCCGATATGGCTATGAGGCTTGCTAAGAATGGGCATGCTTTAGTGAGGGATAGCTTCTCCGAGGAGGCTTATAGGGGATCTATACTTAAAGTCTACAACGATATAAAAGAGGATAAATGAGGGGTCTAAAACAGTTTCTGGTCTCGCTAAGAGAGATATTAAAGCTGCTCTTGCATATGCCACTGAATGTCTCGGCGCGCCTGCTTTGTATATGGATTAGCTCTATTAGATTCAACTTTGAATCGGCACAAGCTATCTTCAAAATCAGAAAAAATGGCTATATCCTCTCGTGACTCCAGCAAAGATATGACCATCTAGTGCCGGCGGAGTTCACCCCAAACCACACTAAGCATGTTGAGGCCGAGGCGCTGCCGATATGGGTGTTTTGGTATCAATGCCAGGAGTGCATGCCCGATATTGTGAGGCTCTGCTATAAAAGCATCTGCGATAATGCCGATGGCAGAGCGGTGAATCTACTCACAAAGGAGAATCTGGAGGAGTATCTCTATATCCCCGATTTTATACTATCCGCAGTAGAAAAACGTCGTATAGGAATAGCAAATTTTAGTGATTTAATACGGGTCTCACTTCTTTATAAGTAGGGTAAAATAATTATTGGTGTGTTTTTAAGAGTACTATTGGAGAAG
>JBCQTD010000057.1:0-5901 GCA_047178725.1 Rikenellaceae bacterium | reverse complement strand
ACCCTAGAGCTCTGATTGACTACCAGACCAACAGTTTTCCCCTCGAGCTGAGGAAGATAGATATCCAAACGCTCTGCGCCACACCTCACACTACACTCTTCCTCGCAAGAGATGAGCGAGAGCAGCAGCGCAAAGAGAAAGTATACAGAGCGAAATGGCATTAATATGCAGCTAAAAATTGAATAAAGAGGATAAGTATAACCATCGCAATAGGATATACTGTTGCATAGGCCACACTTGGAATATTACTATCGGCCATAGAGTCGGCAGCAGCAAGACCCGGCGTACTGGTCATACCTCCAGTAATTGTGCCGAGAAGATCCAAGAGGCTGATTTTAAAGAGTCCATGCCCCACAAATACAGCGACAAACATTGGGATCAGAGTTATAGCCGCACCAACGCCAAATAGCAATAGTCCACTCTCCATAAAGGTCGTAACGAGCGTTCTACCGGCAGAGGTACCAACCTCAGCAAGGAAGAGCAGCAGACCTAGCTGTCGCAAAAGCTGGTTGGCCTGGCCAGACATCGACCACAATATTGGACCCGTCTTACCTACAGCACTAAGAATCAAGGCGGCCATCAAGATACCACCCGTAAGGCCAGGCGAGAATGAAAGACCCTCACCAAACGAGATATTTAACTTACCAAAGAGCACTCCCAAAACTATACCCATAGCGATAGGGAAAAAGTCGGTATCCGAGAGCTGCTTGGCATCATTTCCAAATAGTCTCGCCATATTATCTAGAGCGGTTCGCTCACCAACACACATAAGTTTATCACCAAATTTAAGTGCAAGATCTGGCGAGGGAGAGATCACAATACCACTACGACGAATACGAGTTACGGTACATCCAAAGTTGCGTTGAAGGTGCAGATCACCGAGTCGTTTATTTACCATCGACTGCTTGGTCATAAGCAGCGACTCAACCACCTGTGTGCTGTGAAGTGGCAACTCGCCCTCCTCGCGCTCGCCGATCAACATCGAAAAGCTCTCTAGAGCCTCGTCGCTACCCACCGCCTGCACATAGTCGTTCTCCTCAAGTGTAAAATCCGACTTGGGCATCAAAATATCATTACCATGTCTGATTCGCGAAACAATGGCGCCGGTAACCGACCCCACCTTCATCTCGGCCAAAGTCCTACCATATACAGCAGGATTTGAAACCCTAAACACACATGTCTTTAGCTCAGGGTATGCACCTCGGCGCTCCTTCTCCAATCGTGAAGCCTCGGCCTGCAGATCCACCTTAAGAACCTTTGGCAAGAGCTTCACAAAGAAGATCACGCCGATCACACCAAATGGATAGGCGATACCATAGGCGATAGAGGCCAACGGTGAGCCCGTACTATCAATAGCCACGGCCAAGCCCGGCGTACTGGTCAAGGCGCCTGCCATAAGACCCACGATGCTCGGAGTATCTACACCGAATAGGAATCGTGCACCCAGGGCAGTTAGCGCAGCCGAAGATATAATTAGCAAAGTGATTATAATCAAGGTTTTACCCTTGCTTCTAAATGAGTCGAAGAATCCGGGGCCCGCTTGAATACCTATCGTAAAGATAAACAACACCAAACCAAAATTACCTAACTCCTTAGGTATTATAACACCAAAATGGCCAAAAAGCAGCGCTATGAATATCACTGCCGAGACATCTAACGAGAGCCCTTTTATCTTAATACGGCCTAGGATAAAACCTAGCGCCACGATAAGAAAGAGCGAGAAATAGGAGTAATTAAGTAGATCTAATATCATATTATATATTTAAATTTTACAGATCTCAAAGGTATAATAAAATTTATAATCTCAACAATTTATAGGGCAATATTATACGATTTTTTACAACTTTCATTCCAAAAACACTATCTGGCACAAGATTTGGAACAGATAAATAAATCTTAAAAAAACAGAGTTATGGAGAGAAAAAAGATGACCACCGGCTCGGGACGTTTAGTCTCCGACAATCAAAACATCCAAACCGCAGGAGTGCATGGGCCGATGCTTATGCAGGACCACTGGATAATCGAAAAGCTTGGCCACTTCGATAGAGAGGTGATCCCCGAGCGAAGAATGCATGCCAAAGGCTCTGGCGCCTATGGCACATTCACCGTTACGAACGACATATCGGAGTACACCTCGGCCTCAATATTTTCTGAGGTTGGCAAGGTGACAGAGTGCTTTCTGCGCTTCTCGACTGTGGCCGGCGAGCGCGGCGCGGCTGATGCCGAGCGCGACATTAGAGGCTTTGCCATGAAATTTTATACCGAGACTGGCAACTGGGATCTAGTTGGAAACAACACTCCGGTATTTTTTCTGCGCGATCCGTTAAAGTTCCCCGACCTAAATCATGTCGTAAAGCGCGACCCGCGGACAAACATGCACAGCGCCAACAGCAACTGGGACTTCTGGACGCTACTCCCCGAGTCTCTGCACCAGGTGACCATCACAATGAGCGACAGAGGAATACCAGCATCATATCGCCACATGCACGGATTTGGCAGCCACACATATAGCTTTATCAGTAAGGATAACAAACGCACATGGGTTAAGTTTCACCTCAAATGCCTTCAAGGAATTAAGAACCTAACCGACGAGGAGGCTGAGATGATAATCGCCAAGGATCGCGAATCGCACCAGAGAGACCTATATGAGGCGATCGAGCGGGGCGACTTCCCTCGCTGGCAGATGCAGGTGCAATTAATGAGCGAGGAGCAGGCCTCGGGGCGCAAGACAAATCCATTCGATATGACCAAGGTGTGGCCACACGGTGAGTGCCCACTAATTGATGTCGGCATCCTGGAGCTCAATCGCAATCCCGAGAACTACTTTGCCGAGGTGGAGCAGGCCGCTTTTAATCCTATGAATATAATCCACGGCATTGGCTACTCACCCGATAAAATGCTCCAGGCACGCCTCTTCTCGTATGGCGATGCTCAACGATATAGATTAGGTGTAAACCACTACGAGATCCCGGTAAACAAGCCTCGCTGCCCATTTCACTCCTACCACCGCGATGGGCAGATGCGCACAGATGGTAATCACGGTTCAATGATCGGCTATGAGCCAAACAGCTATGGCGAGTGGGGAGATTCCCCCGAGCTCAAAGAGCCACCACAGAAGCTCAATGGCGATGCATACACATACAACGAGCGAGAATATGACGACGACTACTTCTCACAGGTGGGTGATCTCTTTAGGCTTATGAGTGATGAGCAGAAGATGGCACTTTTCGGAAATACTGCTCGCTCGATGGGTGATGCGGAGGAGAAGATCAAAAAGCGCCATATCCACAACTGCACCATGGCCGATCCCTCTTATGGTGAGGGGGTAGCCAAAGCGCTTGGAATTATGATATAGATAAACAAGGGGGACGGCCGAAAAAGCCATCCCCCCCCTTTGTTGATTTAAGAGTATATCTACTTAATATTAAGCATAAACTCAAAGCTATAATCACCTGCATTAAGCTCATACTGAGGAAGTATTACACTCAACGTTCCGGCCAAAGCAGCCTGTGTGAGGTCAATATTTACAGTATAGTAACCAGCCGACTCAAGCTCATAAGTGTGGCGAGCTGTCTCGACATTCTCCTTGGTGTACTCCGCCGCTGAGAATGCAAACTCCGGAGTGCCAAGGATAGAGATCTTACCACTCTTGCCCTCAAGATTTGCCCATCGCGTTGCCATTCTATTTCCACTCTCCTGAGGCTGAACATACTTAAAGAACAGATCCGATGTAGGTATAGAGTACTCGCCAACCTCAGCGCCTACATGGCGGTCGATATAGGTCTCCTGTGGGCCATATCCATAATATGTGGTCTTGCTATAGCTCATCGGAACACCCATTGTCATACCAAAGCGGATTAGATCCTGACCACTCTTAGGCATATTCATATCCATCTTGCAACCTACTAGGCCATCGCTATAGATGGTGTATGCTACACTCAAAGCGATATTATTCACTGGGGCATACTCAACTTTGACAACCACAGCGCCCTCGGCTTTATCTGCGGCAATTGACTTCACCTTTAGACCTGACTCAAATTTGCCCCAGAACGTGCGTAGTGGGTTCATATACTTAAAGGTTGCGCCTCTAACATCATTATCAATGGTTGAGCGCGTAAAGTTTGGCTTAAGCGGAGCCGAAAGCCTCTCTGCGCCACCCACTTTGAATGAGCTCATAAATCCACTCGTCTTTGAGATCTCTGCCACAAAACCTTTAGTCGAAATCTTATAGCTATCACCGCTATCATCGGTTGCTAGCGCAGCCTTAGAGCTCGATACGTATGGCTTAGCCTCGCACTTTTTAGCGCGCAAAAGCATCCTCTCCTTAGCCACCTCGTGACCAGCCTTGCACCACAATCTATCCTCAGTCTCGACCATCGCAACGCGCACCCAATACTCGCAGTTGTCCTTATACTTAACCGCCTTTAGAGGGATTGAGACAATATCGAAGTCGCCAGCAGCAATATTCAGATTACCCAAAACGCCGCTCTGAATCTGCTTGCCATCCTCAAACAACGCCCAAGTAGTTTTGTACTGCGCAAGCGATGTGTGTGACAATCTATTCAAGATGCTCACCTTGCAGCCATCGCCCTTGATGAGCTTCATCTCGGCTGGCTGGAATACATACTTAGCCTCCCAAGCGTGTGGATTAGGGGTGCGATCCGAAGCGAACACACCATTGATACAGAAGTTCTGATCGTTTGGCTTGTCACCAAAATCACCTCCATAAGCGTAGAACATCTCGCCATTCTCAGCCTTTTTCTCAATACCCTGGTCGATCATATCCCAGATATAACCACCGATAAAGTTTGGCCTATTACGGATCTCGCGCCAGTAATCCACGATGCCACCCATCGAATTACCCATAGCGTGCATATACTCACACATGATAACCGGGCGATCAATATATGGGCTCTCGCACATGCCGACAACCTGAGCTAGCTCGGGATACATACGACTCAAAACATCTACAAATGCTGGATCATCTGGATTAGCATAGTTGTCCGCCTGGCGGTTGCCCTGCGAGCCCTCAACGTAGTGTGGATGGGTTGGATCGCCCTGCGCTCCCTCGTAGTGGATAAAGCGAGTAGGATCAAAATCCTTAATCCAAGCGGCAGCGGCGGCGAAGATTGGCCCTGTACCCGACTCATTACCTAGCGACCAAGAGATGATACTTGGGTGGTTCTTATCGCGCTCAACCATACGAGTGATGCGGCTCATCATCGAACCTGCCCATGATGGGTGGTTGGCTGTATAGCCACCTAGGTGGTGAGTCTCAATATTAGCCTCATCCATAACATATACACCATACTCATCGCAAAGCTCCAAGAAGTATGGATCGTTTGGATAGTGCGATGTACGAACAGCATTGAAGTTAAACTGCTTGATAAGCTCTAGATCCTTGCGTATCTCATCACGAGTTAGAGCCTTGCCATTTACTGGGCTATGGTCGTGGCGGTTAACACCCATGATCTCAACATTGCGACCATTGATAAGCAGCGCGTTATCCTTGCTAAACTCAATTGAGCGGAATCCAACTCTTTGCGAGCGGCTCTCAACGACATTACCCTCAGGGCACTTCATCGTAAGTACTACAGTATATAGGTATGGATCCTCGGCCGACCATTTGTGTGGCATCTTCACCATAGCATCCATAACGGCAAACTTTGGTATATCGCGTGGTGGATAGCGCTCAAAGTAGAGTGTATTCACATCACACGATAGCTCCTTACATAAGACTGGCCTCTGATCAGCATCGTACAGCTGCGCTGTAATGCTCCAGCCCTTAAGCTTCTCCTCATCACCACTCATCCAAAGTTTTGGGCGGATCTCAAGTCTTGCATCCTTATATGCAGGATCCAGGGTTGTGCGAATCTCCACATCACGGATAGAGATCTCAGG
>JBCQTD010000056.1:0-7258 GCA_047178725.1 Rikenellaceae bacterium | reverse complement strand
CCCCTTAAGCTTCTCCTCATCACCACTCATCCAAAGTTTTGGGCGGATCTCAAGTCTTGCATCCTTATATGCAGGATCCAGGGTTGTGCGAATCTCCACATCACGGATAGAGATCTCAGGCTGAGCAAGGAGCATAACCTCGCGGTGGATACCGCTAAGGCGCCACATATCCTGATCCTCAAGATAGCTGCCATCGCTCCATCTAAAGACCTGAACGGCTACCCTATTCTTGCCATCAGTGAGATATTTTGTGATATCAAACTCAGCAGCCAGGCAGCTACCCTGGCTGTAGCCAACCTTCTGGCCATTAACCCAAAGATAGAAGGCCGAGGTGACACCACCAAAGTGCAGAACAACATCATCACCCTTCCAATCGGCTGGCACCTCAAAGTCGCGGTAGTAGCTTCCTACTGGATTATCACGATAGATAAATGGTGGAATTGGGGGATTTGGTCCTCTCCAATCATACTTCTTGGTTGAAGTTAAAATATTGGGGGTAAATGGGTAGGTGATATTGGTGTAGATCGGCTGACCATACCCCTTCATCTCCCAGTTTGATGGCACATCAATATCGTGCCAATCGCTGCCGCCGGCAAAACCCTCGGCCATAAAATCCATTGGTCGCTCATCTGTAGTCTCAACAAAGTTGAACTTCCAAACTCCATCCAGGCTCTCCATGCGCGAAGCATCGCGATCATAGGCAAGCGCATCCTCCGCACTCTCATAAGAGTATGACGGAACACGCGCCGGCATCTTATTCTGCTCGAAGAAAAACTCATTCTCCCAATCGTTCTGCGCTGTGGCAAGCGAGACAGCCGAAAGGGCGAATAGTGTCAACAATTGATTTAATCTTTTCATATAAGTTGGTTTAAGTTTTTATTACAATAATTTGTCTGACAAATATACGGATTTATTTTGTCTCTTCCAAATATTTGTCAGACAAATTCTATCTAACTATTATGGCTGAAAACTAATCCACTCAATCTCAGCTATTTTCACCTTGTCTTCTTTGGGCTCAACAGCAATTTGAATCTTCTCAACTTCGCTAAGGTCAAATCTGCTCATCGCCGGTGATTTATACTCAAAAGATTGGCTATAATAGGGGAAGGGCATAGGGTGAAGCGTATAATCTTTGGCTGTAAAATCGCATAGCTGAAGATCATAGAGCCCCCTCTCGGCACCCATCTCGACAACACCGCCATACGAAGATCCATCGCGCTGGATCAAGACAACTTTCAGCTTACAGCCATCAGCATCCACCGAGCGGCCGCACACCTCTACCCTCGTCATTAGCTTCAGATCCTCGCTGCGATCGCAAATGCTCTCGCGGCAATAGAGCGTGTTGACATTGTTGCCCGCCTTACTCTTAGTAGAGAGGGTAAGCACCCTACTTGCTGGGCTCTGTGATGGGGTTATAACCAGATCATCTAGCCTATGTTTTTTGATTATTGCAGCCCAATCCTCGCTTACGTCAAGTAGTGTTATAGGGTGCTCAGCCTTAACAACCGAGAGGCTATAAAACTCACCCTCCATCCTAGTGTCATCACCATACACTCGGCGCGAAGAGGCATCTGGGGAGAGCTTAGATTTTAAAACATTTGGGAATAGATAGTAGCCATCCTCCTGCTCCACATTTATGTGATAGTTTAGGATCTGGCTCTTGGCGAGAAGTTTTTCGGGGATCTGTGCCTCATATCTATATGCGCCAGAGATCTCCATGGGGATAGTTACTCTTCCTCCTCCAGGCTGCAAAATCATAAGCTCAACCTTTTTAGGGGCGGACTCGCTCACCACATCAACCGAGACTTTCACATCGCTACCGATACTCACCTGCGATGGAGTATGATTCAATAGGTGTGCTCTAAAGAGTTTGCGATTGGGAGCATAATACTCGCCCAATGAGATGTTCTCCCATCGGCTGCTCGCGCTCCATTTTGTCTGCTTATCACACTTTGTCAATAGATATACACCAGGCTCTAGATCCAGCACACCGCCCTGAGCCTTAGCCACATATGAGTTGCCCTCATTAAGCCCCATCGCCTTAAACTCTGCGCCTAGATCAGCTAGCGAGATCTTAATATACTGTGTGCGAGAAGTTGCAACCGAGACCTCCTTATCCACATGCGGTGAGAGGAATGGATCCGCCACCCAGAAGATGTCGGGCATAACCTCCAATCGCCAAACACCACTCTCTAGCCTATCCATTATATATATACCCGTTCCGCTATACTCAACAACCGTCGAGCTACCAACGCCGGCAATTTTTTTGAGGCTCTTCTCGCTCTTGGGGCTACTATCGGTCGAAGCTGAATATATAAATTTTTCAGCTGAATTATACTCAGCGCGCTGCGTAAGAGGATCCAATGTCGTTGCCCCAAAGCAATTGTTTTCTGGATAGCGACCAAAGCTCTCAAACATATCCATATCGTGAAATACCTCCGAGGCGATCATCATACCCAAGGCCTTGGCCGGCGTGTAGGCAAAATTTAGAAAGTGGGTCTTAAAGTCGACATTTGCATAGGCAGCATGCATAGGATCGTATGAGAATTGTGCTGCAAATTGAAAGCCTGCTTCGCGGAAAGCCCTGGCCATTGCGGGGTACAATGCCGCCGACTCGCCAACATCCGCTGGACTGAACTCATAGACAAATCTTGCCATGCCCCGCTCGCGCATCTGCTTATCACAAGGAATTAGATAGCTATCTACATATGGCAGATAGTTTCCCTTCAAATCCATATTCGCCGTGAGACCCGTGGGGTACCATTGAAAGCTACCGCCATCGGCCTTAGATACCAAAATCTTATCGACAAATGATGCCGCGGTAGTCATATTATATAGGATAGGCTTCTGGCAACCTGTCTCGCGCATGGCATCATACATCATATCCACGAATTGGGTAACAACCTCGGGGTTCTTCCAATGTGATGGCTCATTTACGATCTCGAAGGCCACAATATCTGGATCATCCTTATAGGCTGTGCCGGTATATGGGTTAACATGGTTTAGGAAATTCTTAAGATACACAGCAAGTGCAGGAAAGCAACTTGGGTCTGACAAACACTTCGTCTTGCCGCCATTTGCCGAGACTACACCCTGCTTGATATCCTCAAAGAAATTGATAGGCGTAACATACATCTTCATGCCTCGCTCTTTGAGCCTATAGTTCATATAGTCGTAGAGCTTAAGCTGCTCGCTCTCGACTATGTTTCCCTCAGCATCACATATATAACACTCCCAAACATGGATTCGATGGCCATCGAGCCCCATTCTAGCCATGTGGTATATATCCTCATCTATTGCACGAAATTGATCTGCACCTATAGGCTCACGGATCGACCAATAGGAGAATGGGGCATTATAGTTTGTGCCCATAATACGCAGATCTTTCCCCGTATCACTCCACCTCATAACCCCCTTTTTGTCGACATAGGTCGAGGCCTTTG
This sequence comes from Rikenellaceae bacterium, assembly GCA_047178725.1. GTDB lineage: Bacteria > Bacteroidota > Bacteroidia > Bacteroidales > Rikenellaceae > Alistipes. Next base: position 3,815 of record JBCQTD010000056.1, on the reverse strand, counting down.
GTGCAGCACTAGCGGCACATAGCGCAAGGCAGGCGATCATACATATATATAATTTTCTCATAACGAAACTTAAAAAAATGAGTCCAACGATACACATTGAACTCATAATAGATTAACAATTTAAGATCTACCACCAATCCTTAGCCATCTCATTCTCGCGAAGTGGATCGTAGTTTGGATTTGGTGTCGGCATCCCTGCTCCAACATCCTTGCGCCATGCGCGAAGATCCTCCAAAAGATCCTTTGCAAGCTCAGGATTAGTTGATGCTAGATCTGTAGTCTCGCCAATATCTGCAACAACATTATAGAGCTGAATGCTACCATCAAGATAGTTCTCAATCAATTTGTAGTCGCCCTTACGAATTGCCCCCTCTGGGTGGCGAGTCCACATATTAGTTGGGAAGTGCCAGTAGATAGCCTCTCGCTTTAGTTTGTCGGCCTTCTGTGTCAAGACTGGGATAAGACTCTCGCCATCGGTGATCTGCCCCGCAGGCACCTTGCCGCTACCAATCTCTAGAAATGTAGAGAATAGATCATAAGTCATCATCGGAGCATCGCTCTCAGATCCTGCCTCGATCTTACCTGGCCATCTTACGATAAGTGGCACGCGAATACCACCCTCATATAGACAACCCTTCTGATCGCGCAGAGGTGCAGTGCTTGAAGCGAGTGGCGTCACTAGCATCATATCGCTCACTAGCGCACCATTATCACCATATAGGAATACAACAGTATTGTCTGCAATACCAAGCTTGTCAAGCTCTGAGAGCACCATATCCACCGACTCGTCAACCATCTCTAGCATAGAGAGATATTGTGGGTGCATATCAATAACACCGGTCTTGCGCATTTTTGCATGATACTTATCGGTCATAGCCTTAGTTGCCTCTAGCGGGGCATGCACCAGGTTGTGACTAACGCAGAGTACGAATGGTTTTTTCTGCTCCACGTTTGCACGCATAAACTCGATCGACTTGGCGGTGATGGTACCCGTCTGCTTGATATCATTCTCCTTAGCATGCTTCTTTAGCTCTGGATCTTTGATCTCAACATTGCAGCCTCCGAAGCCCTCCTTCTCAGGTGTGCGACCGGCGTGCCACTTGCCAAAGATAGCGCAATCATAGCCTACCCCGGTCAAGATATCGGCATAGGTCTCAATCTCCTCTGGGATCTCCTCCTTAAACTCAGGAGACTGCATCCTTGCGTAAGGGCGATCGTGGCAACCGATCACCTCCCACACGCCGTGGCGCGCAGAGTTCTGGCCAGAGATAATACTCGTGCGCGTTGGTGAGCTCACCGGCGAGGCGTAGGCTTGAGTAAATCGCATGCTCTGCTGAGCAAGCTGGTTGATTGCCGGGGTCTCAGACATACGGTTGCCATAGCAACCGAGATCCATAGCACCCAAATCGTCAATCAACAGAAAGACGATATTAGGCTGCTGCATCTTCTTTGCACTTAGGGTCTGCGTCGCTGCACATGATAGCGCCACTACGGCTGCACCCTTGATTAAGTTGTTCATAAATGTTTTTTGGTTAGATTTTATTGTTGTGTTTTGTGTTTTGTGTTTTAATAGCTTAGCGGCATCCAAACGGTCATATCTGTGCGCTCGCGGTTATTCCAAGCATAATATGGAATAAACTGCATATTGACAGACTTAGCCTTTTTAGCCTCGTTGTCTATAGCGCGATATAGTCCATCACCCGCCTTAGATCTTTCGGTTAGCTGCACCTTGGCCGAGAGAAGTGTTACACCCTCGAGGAGATCATCCTTATACTCGACCTTGAATTTTGCATTAGTTGGAATTGAGATATCGCCAATCTCAGCCCCCTCGGGAAGGTCGATAGACTCTAGGCAATAGACTATCGGCCCGCGCTTAATGGCCACCTGACCGATGACATCCTCCAAAAGCGGATGCCCTTGCACGAGCTTGACCTCCATCGGAAGCTCTAGCTCCACCCGATCGCCCTCGCTCCACACTCGGCGACAGTCGTAATATGTGCCTGGTGTTAGCTCAGCTGCAACCGACTTCTCGTTAATCTTTAGCTTTGCCCCATCCGCCCACTCGGGGATACGAAGCATCAGAGAGAACTCCTTCGGGCTGCTCAACGACTCTATCTCTAGCTTAATATCGCCATCCCATGGATAGCGGCTCTCTTGCTCCAATTTAATGCTGGTGCCATCTAGAAGCTTACTATTTAGTGAGTTGTCGCCATAGATATTAACCCAAACACCCTTATCTGATAGTGAATAAGCATAACTATTAACCTGCGCCACGGTGCGCACAACATTTGGTGGACAGCAGAAGCAATTTAAATACTCCGAACGCTCCTTCTGTGTGCTGAAGTGTTGCACATCTGCACCATCCGTGTAGCGAGTTGGGTTGCGATAATAATATAGCTTACCATCAAGGCTTATGCCCGATAGCACACTATTGTATAGAGCTAGCTCAGCAACATCCATATACTTCGCCTGGCCACTTGCGAGGAACATTCTCCAGCTCCACATCACATTGCTGATGTTGGCGCAAGTCTCACCATAGGCGCGCGAGTTTGGTAGATCATATACATCTCCATAGCACTCGCCAACCAACTGCTCATAGCTAGGGAATCTAGAGTGCGAGCCCAAAGCTCCAGTTACATACATCTTCTTGCCGGCCATCTCCTCCCATATAAGGTTTAGCGATTTGTCAAGCGCCTTATCATCCACCTCAGCAGCATAATCGGTAATGCCACAATATAGATAGTTGGCATGCACAGCATGACCTACGGCGTGGGTCTCCTCTCTAAACGGTATACGCTTCTGGCTATGCTCTAGGCCGCGACCAGAGACCGACACATCGGTCGTACCCAACATATTGAGGAAGGTCTCAGTTAGCTTAATGTAGCGCTCGTCGCCAGTTGTTCTATAGAGTTCAACAAGACCCATAAAGTGCGGAGCATTCCAATGCAGCGCTGCCGCCTCGGGCGAGGGCTCGATAAATAGATCATAGAGGTGGTCGGCCGCCTTGATGGCAATATCTAGCAGATTGCGCTTGCCGGTAGCACGATAGTGTACACAGCCGGCAGTAAAGAGGTGGCCAAAGTTATAAAACTCATGGTCGCGGTCGGCAACAAAGACCTTCTGCTTCTTGAGCTTACCTCCATAGGTGTGGTCGAAATTCATCATCGTGCCACCCTGGATGCTCTTTCCGGTGGTGATATATCCATCCTCCATCTGCGCCTTGCCAATAACTGCGATAATCTCATCCATTAGCTTATCGAGCTTCTCATCGCCACGCATGGCATAGTCGCAGCTCATAGCCTCGAGAATCTTGTAGAAGTCGCCATCGCCAAACAAGAAGCCCTTGAATCCGCCCTCTCGCTCGCCTGCTGCTATACGAAAATTTTCAAATATATGAGAGATCTCGGGATCATCCACCAGCGACCAGATATGAGGGATCATAACCTCAGAGCAGAGCTCCGTGCGATCGCCCCAGAAGCCGCCATCCCAACGACAGTCGCTCAGACCGATTGTCTTAATCGGCATATTGGGCGAAGCCGAGTTGTCAATAAGTGGCTTTTCGCCAGCTGCAAACGATAGCTGTGCGGCGGCGGCCAACATTGCTAGAAGCATAGGTCTCTTTAAATTCATCAGATTTTAATTTTATAGGTTTTAATTATATACAAATTTATAAATTATGCTCCGAATAGCAAAAAATTACCCAACTAATTTTCCTATAAAATCCTGAATTCAACTTGTAAATGCAACTGAGGAATTGGGAAGTTGCAGAGAATGAGATAAAATATTTTTTCAGAGAGGAAAGAGAGGTAAAACTC
>JBCQTD010000055.1:0-7582 GCA_047178725.1 Rikenellaceae bacterium | reverse complement strand
GAAAATATAGTGGTTCTATACTGAAATTTAATAGTGAAAAATATCGCTTCAAGAGTGCTTTTAAAAATATGGCAATAATTGTTTTACACTACTTAAATGAACCCTAATAAAACTTAATTATGATTACCAGAACCGCAATCTCCCCAGTAAATGGTACCCGGGCAGATATCGCTATGCTGCTCGATGAGTGTCATCTGATGTTGAAGATTACGGATGAGAGCTTGAACTTTGGTGAGCAGCTCGCCGCCGCCAATAGTGCGCTAGAGGCTCTCTTTAGCTCCAGGCTTGAGGGCACAATCCCGATCTTCGTTCGCTATTTTATTAGCGATGCATCTAATCAAACAGCACCTCTATTAGAGGGTGCATCACCCCTGCTCGCCGCCGCGGCGCGCTCTATTGTTCAGCAGCCTCCGCTCGATGGCACTAAGCTCGCTATTTGGGTCTACCTACAGCGCGGTGTTAATCCTAAGCCACTCGAAGGGTGGGGTGTTGAACTGCAGCGAGGTGCTTACACCCATCTGTGGAGCGGATATGCCTTTTCTCGCGAAGAGGGGTCTCGGGCTCAGACATACTCTCTGCTCGATAACTACTCTACTATGCTCCTAAATCGCGGTATGTCGCTTCTGGATAATACAGTTCGCACCTGGTTTTATGTCCATGATGTGGATGTAAACTACAAAGGTGTAGTCGAAGGTCGCAATGAGCTCTTCGCGCGCGAGGGACTTACTAAGGACAGCCACTTTATCGCAAGCACGGGCATTGCCGGAAGGCATGCCGACAGCGCGGTGAAGGTGTTGATGGATTGCTACTCGGTCGATGGAATATCCGAAGAGCAGTCGCAGCTGCTATACGCCCCCACGCACCTCAACCCTACATATGAGTATGGCGTGAGTTTCGAGAGGGGTGTGGCGCTCCACTTTGGAGATCGCTCGCAGGCCTATATCTCGGGAACGGCAAGCATCAATAATAAAGGCGAGGTGGTGCATGTGGGTGATGTTCAGGCTCAATGCGGCCGCATGTGCGAGAATGTTGAGAAGCTACTCTCTGAGGTAGATATGAATTTTGACGATGTTGTGTCGCTAATTGTATATTTGCGCGATATGGCCGATGCTAAAGTTGTTGAGGCCTTCTTTAAGCGCGTTTTGCCTGATGTGCCTACGGTGATGGTTCTGGCTCCGGTGTGTCGGCCTCAATGGCTTGTTGAGATGGAGTGTGTGGCCATCAAGGAGCAGATAGATCTTAGATTCGATCTATTCTAGCGCTGCATCAAGAAAAGCTTCGCTAAATTTACGAAGAGCATCTAATCTCTTTTTAACCGCGATAAAGTCGATCTTTTTAGATATAATTTGATCTACTTTTTCGCGGTTTGACATTTCGCTACTATCTATAAGACGATCCATGAGAGATAGATCTCCCAGGATTGATTCAAAGCGAGTGGCACCACGATCTTTGTTAGATATGGTGATGAAATTTTTCGCAAAAATTATGGCCATAAGTGTACCGTGATATGAGTCGGTCACTATAAAATCTGAGTCGCGAATTGCTGCTAGCCACTCCTCCACGGATGGGATTTTAGCCTCGCTAATTCTTCTATGTGGGTATTGTCTACCTTGATAATAGGGCTCAATCCTTAGGGATAACTCTCCGGAGAGCTCGCCGCATAGAGTCTTTTTGTTGTCTGTGGGGTCAAGTAGGTAACAGAGTAGATGTCTCTGATCATGTAGATTATTTGAGCATAGAGCCTCATAATCAGATCTATCCAGAAGTAGTACGGGGTCAGCCACCCGCTCCGCATCTATGCTAAATAGCCGCTTAGCTATGTTGCAGGCTGAGTGTTCGCGAAGCGATACGGCGTTGAATCTCTTCAGTAGTTTTGAGCACTCTCTTCTCTGCTTTGGTGTAAACTCGCTGTCGCTATCTATGCCAAACGATGCTGCATAGGCGATCTTTTTTTGGCTCTCGGAGCGCACTTGTTTGAGAAAATAGTTATAGATATTATCGCTATATCGTGGTCGCCACACCTGGTCGCTGCCAACTATATATCCATCAAACTCGTCTCTCATCCGCCCACGTCGATCGAATAGCTCAATTGCGCGCATGTGTTTCGAGATAAATATGTCTATATTACAGCTCTGCTTTTTAAAAAACTCTAGCTGGGTAGGGATGTGGCTCCAGGTGTCGCTGTACTCCGAAGGATGCTTTGACTTTAGGAGGTGGTGCTTGATGATTTTTGGGAGTGTCGTGAGCCTATTGTAGCGCTCTCTGTGCAGGTCGACGCTAACATCAAAGCCTCTATCGCTCACCCTTTTAGCCAGGGCATAAGCCTGTAGAACACCACCGTAGTTAAGGCCTAGCGGCTGTGTTAGTATGGCAATGCGCCTAGCCATTATTTAATTATATCCGTGAGATGGCGTTCTCCGTGCAAGTCACTGCCAAAATATGAGGCATACCCCTCCTTTATCAGCCGCTCGGCACACTGCTTTACCCCCTTCCCATAGCGCCCGGTGAGTGAGCCAATGTTTACTTGAAATAGCAGACCTCGCTCTTTGAGCTCTTTGTAGTTGTCGAAATTCTCGCTCCAGTATGGATAGCGCTCTGGATGAGCCATTACTGCACTATAGCCTCGAGACTCTAGCTGGTATAGCACATCTTCGAGATAGTCGCTGCTCTCTATAAATGAATTCTCAATAAGGATGGTCTTGCCATCATAGGTTGGCAGCTTATCGCCTCGCTCTATGGCCTCTAGAAAATCTTGTGAAATTCGGCACTCGCCCGCAAGATAGAGCTTAAGGTCGGGGAATTTGCTCAGCGCCAAGGTTTTGAATTCTACGAAGATAGGCTCTAGCGACGAGTAGTCGTTCTTATATATTGGGTGATAGCAGTGGGGTGTTAGGTAGATCTCTCGAATGCCGCTATTATATATCTGAGCGAGGATCATCATAGCATCTTCGCTGTTCTCCACGCCATCGTCCACACCCGGTAGCAGATGGATGTGGTAGTCGATCTCTAATTTGGGAATCGACGAATTTTTCTTTGCTGAAAATAGTGATTTGAGATTAAACATGACTGTGAACCTCTTTAGCTTCTACTCTTTTTGCCTCTCTTGTTTTCCTCCTCATAGCCATAGCCATAGCCGTAGCCATAACCTCCGTCGGCGCTGTTTTTCACCTGATTGACAATAATGCCAACCTTTGGCAAGCGGCCATCGGTCGAGTACTGCTCAATGTCGCCAATAACGCTCTTAGTTGCAACATCTGCGCCAACAACGTATACCACAGCATCGGCGCTCTTTGCAAGTATTAGTGCATCGGGAACGAGCATGGTTGGTGAGGCATCAAATATAACAACCTCAAAGTTTGCTTTGGCATACTCCAAAAGCTCATTAACACGCTCTGAATTGAGTAGAACCGTGGCATTAGGCGGAATATTACCTGCTGTTAGGACGTATAGGTTTTCGTTAGCACCACTAGGCTGGATATTCTCCTCCGGCCTCTTGGTAATGCCGGCTAGGAACTCAGATAGACCCTTGCGCTTGCTCTTGTTGAATATCTCATGAAGAGCAGGCTTGCGCATGTCGGCACCGATAATTAACACCTTTTTTCCGAGTGTTGCGTAGTTATAGGCAAGATTTGATGAGCAGAAACTCTTTCCCTCGCCAGGTATTGAGGATGTGACAAGAATTACCGATGTCTGGTTTGTGGGGAGTGAATATTTAAGATTCTCCCTAATTAGCGAGAAGCCCTCAAATCTAATGCGGTTGTCGAAGGTGATCTTCCAGCTCTTATCTCTATTTTTGCCCTCAAGCAAGATGCTTCCAAGAATTGGGAGAGAAGAGTTTTCAAAATCCTTTTTCGAGTGGATCTTGTCGTCGAGCAGATCCATAGCGATGATTGTGCCGGCAGGGAATATAAATGCCAGGATCATAGCGATTAGCATAGTCATCATTAGCGAGGGCGACGCTCGCTCATCCTCATATGCTATCGGATCGTCCACAATTTTAATGTTGCCGCTCATGGCGATTATTGAGATCTGCGCCTCCTCGCTCTTCTGGAGAAGGAAGATATATGTATTCTCAATAAGTGCTTGCCTGCGTGCGATATCGCGATATATACGCTCAAATCCAGGCGAGGCGCTGATCTTATTGAGTACGCTATCCTCCTGGCTCTTTGTTTGCGAGAGTCGGATTTTAAGCGTGGATTGCATATTGCGAATACCCTGTCTGATGCTTAGGCTCAGCTTGGCTATTCTGGCGTCGAGGTTTTTAACTATAGGATTGCTCTCGCCCGAATTGCGAGCCATCTCGTCGCGCTCTAGCACAAGCTCGTTGTAGTTTGAAATACCGCTGGTGATCCCCTCCGAGGCTATACCCAGATTCTCGGGGATGATATCGTAGTTGCTACTCTTTGAGAGCGATTCATAGACAAAATCCATCATCCTGATCTGTGTCTCAATCTCAAAAGCGAGCTGCTGGGTCTTATCGAGGCTAGCGACAACAACCTGAGCCTCCATTGCAAGGTCGGTGAGATTATTTTCGCTTTTGAATTTCTCGATATCAGCTTCGGTCGCCTTAAGGTCGGCCGAGATCACCTCTAGGCGCTTCTGTATAAATGTATTAGTTCGCTCGCTCAGGCGCCTGTCGTAGTTGATCTTTGCGTTGTTGTGTTCGCTGATAAGCTCGTTTACAATATCAATACCCTTTTGGATATTCTGAGTTAGGTAGCTAACATTGATTGTATTTGTATTTTTAATCTGAGTTAGATTCAAACGCCTAGACATCTCTTTGATAAGCTTCTCTCTCTTGTATAGCTTGATAGTGTATTGCGACTCATCATCGAGCATATCTGTTGCCGAGATGGTGATTGCAACCCCCTCAGCAATTGTTAATGGCGAGCCTAGCTTGTAGGTAAATATCGAATCTTTTTGATTCTTAATCTCCAGCTCCGAGCTACTAATAGCTTTTACCTTGAAGAGTGTATCGCAAAGCATGTTAGGGTCGGAAACATCTATCAAAAGTGGTCTCTCCTCATGGTCGTATAGTAGCTTGTCGCGAAAAAATTCATCTAGATATACCTCTTGATATAACTCAAGGTTAGCGACCACATTACGTAGCAAATTTTTAGAGCCGAGAGCTTCGATCTCATCAGCGGTGACACTGTTGCCTGAGAATAGCGCAGATGGAATGTCGCCCATGAGGCCAGCTGCAAGTGAGCTGCCTTGGTCGCTAACCACGGCGACCTTAGCCCCCACGCTAAATTTTGGTGTGGCGGTGAGCAAGTATAGTATAGCAAACAGAAGGCATACAGACCCACTAAGAACAAACCATAGTTTTTTTGCCCATAATTTCTTAACTAGATCAACTAGATCAATCTCCTCCACTTCATTTGCCTTATTATTAGTCTGTTGCATTTGCTATATTGATTTATGTTGGTTTAGTTAAAAATTAGAACAGCTATGGTTGTCAGTAGCGATGTTACCGACATCCAGAATGTAGCCGAGCTGAAAGAGTTTCCATTAGCTGTGGATTGGTTTGTTCTAACCTTATTAGGCTCGGCGTATATTAGGTCATCTTGTTGGATGTAGTAGGCGGGCGAATTGTATATATCTGTGCTTTTCAAGTTGAGCTTATATGTTATTCGACCCTCGGGGGTGATTCTTGTTAGAAACACTTTATCGCGAATGGCATAGATACTCAAATCACCCGCCATGCTCAATGCCTCGAGGATAGTTGTCCTCTCCTCTGTTATGTTGTATTGTCCTGGGTTGGACACCTCGCCCATTACCGAGAACTTTAAGTTTGCATAATCTACAGTCACAACGGGGTCTAATACATACTCACCGTCGATAAGTATCTGCTTAATTTTTTTAGCAACCTCACTCTTTGTTAGCCCGTCGACATTTATGAGGCCAACGACCGGAAAGTCGATATTACCCTGCTCGTCGAGGGTGTAGCTCATTGTTTTGCCATTAGCATATGCTGGGTTGTTGCTCCCAACAATTTGTTCGATTTTTGGCAGGTTCAGCACGGCGCTGAGTCGGCTATCCTGACTAGAGACAACAATAGATATTGCATCACCCGAGCGCAGGCGAACTTTCTCGCCAGCATTGTGTGCTATGAGGGTATCTATTTTTAAATCTTGAAAATAGACCACCTTTTGCTGTGTAGCGCATGATATGCTCATAGTTAGAGCAAGTAGTGCAAAAATAAAACTTCTCATTATTGCTCTTTTTTGTTAATTTTATTTGTGAGAAAAATGTGTAATATAGTCCATATAACGATATCAATAGCCACTATTATGTTTATGTTTGCCAAAAATGCTAGTGTTATATTTAAACCCATGAACAGCAAATTCATTGCAAGGATGCAAAATAAGGCACTACGTTGAGACATGCCAAGGCGCAAGAATTTATGGTGAATATGATTCTTGTCGGGTTTAAAGAGCGGTGTTTTAGCTCTTGTTCGATGCAAAATAACTCGGACAACATCAAAACATGGCAGCATAAGCATTGTGTAGGCCATGACGAAGAAGTGCTCGCTGATCCAATTCTCATGGGCTATATACTCAAATTCGCTGACGATACATAGCTTGATGGCTAGGATTGCAAGAACTGTTCCAATAACTAGCGAGCCTGAATCCCCCATAAATATCTTGCTAGTGATGCCTCGTCTAATACCAAAAATATTTGAGTAGCAAAATGGTATAAGGGCACCTGCCGTGGCGAATGATATTATGCTGTGGTATACATAATCGTGCGAGGCGAAGAGTATGCCATAAACCGTAAGAGCCATGATCGAGAGTAGAGAGGCTAGGCCATCAATACCATCTATAAGATTCATCGCATTGACGATAAAAACGATTAGCGCAATGGTAAGTGGAATGCCAACGTATGAGGGGATGTCCCATATGCCCATAATGCCATAGAGCGATTGCAGATAGCTCCCCGAGGCGATAATTAGTAGCGCAGATGCAATTTGAGCTAAAAATTTCTTGTTGTAATCCACGCCAATAACATCGTCATATAAACCCACGAAGTAGAGAATGAATATTGCCGAAAGATCGAGCGTGAACTTTATCGTTATATTATCAGTAAGGATAGAGGGGTGTACTATTCCGATCAAAGAGATTGTTAAGAACACCGATAGAAGTATCGCAGGACAGAATGTGATACCACCTAATCTAGACGCGGTAGTAGTGTGTACTTTTCTACTATTAACGCGATCGACTAGTCGCTTTTTTAGGGAGAGTAGCATCACCTGTGGCAGCAGGTATGTTACTATTATTCCGCTAATAAGGAGTGGTAGTATTGTGGTTATCATATTCTTCTATTGCTTTAATAGCATTTGTAAACGTCTCTCAAATTGAACTTTTCGCCACCTTCATCATTGCACACAACATTTTAGAAGATGGTAATGTGGCCGCAAAGATAGTGATTTTTTTCATTAAAAAATAGATATGTAGCAATAATTTATTGAAAAATTATGCTTATAAGTAGGGTAAAATAATTGTTGGTGTGTTTTTAAGAGTGCTATTGGAGATGAGATTTTTTGCTATTGAATTGAAAATATAGTGGTTCTATACTGAAA
>JBCQTD010000054.1:1444-8007 GCA_047178725.1 Rikenellaceae bacterium | reverse complement strand
CAATAGGGTTTCGCCTTTGGGTGTAACACCCAAAAATAGGTTGCGCACCTTTTCGGGAGTTACGGTGTGTTCACGTGTTGAGATAGTGTGGTAGTGGTTGATGATGGAGCTTCGGATGTCATCTAATGCTGCATTGATTTTACCTGCTGTGCCATTTCTTCCAATTACACGTGTCGAGGCGGTATCCCATAGATGTGGCTCGATGTTTTCTTTGCTGCTAAATTGCACCATTTCGCCTCCTATGGTGATACGCACCATAATTGAAGCCTTACCTTCTTTGTTGAGATAGTTCTTGCGGAGATAAAATAGAACCTTAAATGTACTGCTCATAACTTAATTTTTTTCTGTAACGATTTGCAGGGCAAAGTTACGGTTAAACAATAATTATAGAGCTATCATATCACTGTCAAGTTCTGTCAGTATTCTGTCAATTAAGATTTTACGTCTAAAATCGTTACAATTTTGCCTCGAAAAATTTTCTGTAACGAATCTGTAACGAATAAGTGACAGAAAAGTGCAAATCGGGCGTAAAAGAATGACAGGCATAAACGCAAAAAAAGAGCGTAAATCATTGATTTAACGCTCTTTTGCCGCTTTTTTGCAACTTTTTGAAAGTTACTCAGCGGAGAGAGGGGGATTCGAACCCCCGGTACAGTTGCCCGTACGTCAGTTTAGCAAACTGGTGGTTTCAGCCACTCACCCACCCCTCCGTGCTTAAAAGCGAATGCAAATATATGCTATATTCATTAATTTTCCAAATAATATTCGCTCTTTTTTTTACTTATCTGCGCTTTGATCTGCCGCCACCCCTGCTCTGCTGTGATTTAGAGTGGTTCGACCGAGTAAACTTCGGTGCCGGCCTTGGCGGTGCAGCCGCCCTCTTGGGTTTTGCCACCTCACTCTGCCCATCCGCCTTAGGTGGAGTTCTCTTTTTGGGAGCGCTCTCCGATCGCTCAAGCGCCTTTGTGAGCGTTGCAATCTCTTCATCTGTCAGCTCGCGCCACTGCCCTAGAGGAAGCTTCCCAAGCTCTATATTCATGATTCTCACCCTCTTAAGCCTCACCACCTCATAGCCCAGAGCCTCACACATACGCCTAATTTGACGATTAAGCCCCTGTGTTAAGATTATACGAAAGTGACATGCGCCTTCCTGGGTGATCCGGCACTTCTTAGTCATCGTGCCAAGAATCGGCACACCAGCGGCCATCTTCTCCAAAAATTGTGGAGTTATGGGCTTATCCACCGCCACCTCATACTCCTTCTCATGGTTGTTGGTTGCGCGCAGAATTTTGTTTACTATATCTCCATCGTTAGTCAACAGGATAAGACCCTCCGAAGGCTTATCCAACCTGCCGATATTAAATATGCGCGTTGGATAGTTTACGAAATCTATAATATTATCCCTCTCTGCGCGCTCGGTTGTAGATACGATGCCAACGGGTTTATTAAGGGCGATGTAGACCGTATCATTCTCGTTTTCAATCAGTGTGCCATTAACCTTAACGACATCACGCGACTGCACCCTAGAACCAATTTCAGCCACTTTGCCATTGATTGTAACCTTGCGTCCCTCGATCATCCGATCAGCCTCTCGGCGCGAACAGAAACCCGAATCGCTGATAAATTTATTCAACCTTACATCCATGAGATAATTTTATAAAGTATAAACAAAAAAAATGCTGCATCGGAATCTCCAACACAGCATTTATTGCTAATATAGCCCGTCTTTAACCCCTAAATTATAGAGCGTTAACGTGCAACTGCATAGCGCTCTTTAGATTGCCAGCCTTGTTCTTGTGAACAATATTGTGCTTAGCGAGCTTATCCAACATAGAGATAACCTTTGGAAGTAGAGCCTCGGCAGCGCTCTTCTCGGTTGTTGCGCGTAGTGCCTTTACTGCATTACGAGTTGTCTTGTGGTAAAGACGGTTGTGAGCACGCTTTGTTGCGCTCTGGCGGATTCTTTTCTTTGATGACTTATGGTTTGCCATAGTTTTATATTTTAATATTTTTTGTTACTTGCGTTTTTTTGAGCTTTCGCTCCTTGTGTTATCTACCTCAGCCTTAGCTGTTTTTGGATAGGTTCTAGACCCGCTCCATAGTTAATCACCCGTGTAGCCCATACGAGAGTCGAACTCGTCTTTCAAGAATGAAAATCTTGCGTCCTAACCGATAGACGAATGGGCCCCTGTTGCTAACGGCCTTTATGGGGCTGCTTTAGCGGTGCAAAGATAGTTTAAATTATCGACTCTACAAAGAAAAGTCGACTAAAAACTTTTTTTACACGATTTTTATTCTTAGATCTAGAACCTGCAGGCTACATTGAACGCCAGAACAACCTGAAATTCTGATACTTACCATAACACACCAGGTAATCACCCTCGCCCAAGAGGTAATCCATATCCAGATTCTCGACAATAGTTCTATCCGAGATCCAGATGCCCAAAGCATTTGTTCGCCTCTGTCCATTAAGCAGCGAGATAATCTTCAGATCAAACTCTTTCTCCAGCGAGAGATCTTTCACCTTAAGACCGACCAGCGAGGTGGGCAGCTGAAACTTCATAATATAGTGCTCATCATCGAGCTGCATCGACTCTATGCTTATCCTCATATCGAGACGGAGAACAAGAGCTCGAGCGGCATCCTGCTCGGGGGTAAGAACCATATCTATATCAAACGCCTCAAGCACAGATTTATGCACAGGATTAAGCGCCCTGGCATATATCTTTTTGACGCCACTGTTTTTAAGCATTGCAACAACCTTAACAGACTCGCCAAAGGCCTCGCCTATAGCCACCACCACCACATCTACCGAACGCAGAGGCAGAATCGAGAGCGAAGCCTCGTTGGTTGCATCCAAAATAAATGTGGTCGAGATACTATCCTTAACCATCTCTACATTCGCTGGATCTCTATCCACGCCGATAACCTCGTGGTGTAGAGCTGTTAGCTCCTTGGCTAAAACCTGCCCATAGTTTCCTAATCCTATTACTATATACTTCATACCTACTAATTTATTATGATATTTCCACTTGTATACTCCACATTATTACTTCTGCTCTGTCTTATCACACTAGCCATTATGGTGAGCACACCCACACGACCTAGCAACATTAAAAAGATCAAAATAATCTTACTATAAGACCCCAACGTTGGCGTCAAATCGAGACTTGAGCCGACGGTACTCAGCGCCGATATAGCCTCAAAGAGGAGCGACATTAAAGGCGCCTCGGGCTCGAAGATTGAGAGAAGAAACACCGCCACAAAGACAAAGAGTATATAGAGCACAAGCGTACTATTTGAGCGGCGAATAGAATCCATCGACAGCGCGCGATTGAAGATCGTCACGCGCTCGCTTCCGGTTATGATCGACTTAATATTTAGCAATATAACCGCAAAGGCGTTGACCTTTATACCACCGGCCGTAGACTGCGAACCTCCTCCAATGACCATCAAGAAGAGCATCAAAAGGATGGTTTGAATGGTAAACGAACCCATGCTAATGCTAGCAAAACCAGCCGTTCGGGGGCATACGGCAGTGAAAAACGACTGTACACATCTATCCACAATAGGCAGATCAGCAAAGGCTACATTCCACTCCAGCACCCCAATAAGCGCACTACCCGCAACAACCAAGATAAGACTCATCACCACGGCAATCTTTGTATTAATATCATATATGTGCACCTGCCTCTGCATGGAGTGTGTTCGCTTTATATGGTTTGCATAGAGCCGGCGCATGAAATATTTACTCCACTCATAGAGATTTACCAAGATCGGGAAACCTATACCTCCCAGAATGATCAACACCGAAACTACGATATAGAGCGGATTATGACCGCTAAGCAGCATCTCGTTGCCCAGGTTGCCGGGCATGGTCGAGAAGCCGGCGTTGCAGAATGCCGATATGGAGTGGAACACCGAGAAGGCAATCTCCTGATTCAAGCTCATACCCATGCTCCCGTGAATATCGGAGAATATCGCCGCCGCACCCACCGCCTCAATAACCAGCGTAAAACCCAAAATATTAAGCAGCGTATAGACTAGCGAGCCCAGCGATCGCGAACTCACCATCTCGCTAATAAGCGATTGGTTGCAGAGCGAAGTGTTTCCCATAAAAAATAGGGCGAAAAAGCTGGTGATGGTCATTACACCTAGACCTCCGATCTGAATCAAGATTAAGATAATCGAAAAGCCAATAGGGGTAAAAACAGCAGGGAGATCGACCGTTGATAGGCCTGTGACACAGGTGGCGCTAGTCGATGTAAAAAGTGCGTCAATAAATGAGATCCCGCTGTAGGTCGCCTTAGGTAGCATCAACAGGCCTGCGCCGATTAAAATTATCACAATAAAGCTTATGGCGAAGATAAACGAGGGGTTCACCCTCTTGCCCAAGAGCTTAACCACACAATCCGAGAGGTGCAAAAAGGCCAGCACCGATAGCACCACAGTATGATAGAGGCCTCCGCCGAGAAAGTGCAAAACAGATGAAAGGAGGCGAGCATGAACATCAGCCGCAAGCAGCGGCAAAAGAGTCAAATAGAGCAGAATGGTCATCAACCAGGCGAGGCGCCCATACTGCTGCAGAGTACTCTTAAAATCGAGAATCAGGTGCGAGAGCGAGTTTACAAGAAATATAATCCACACATAGCGATATATCTTGCCGATAACTGCATACTCCTCCATTGAGACTATAAAGCCATACTCAAACACGATGGTGACGAGCAACAGAGCCGATGCGACAACGGAGATATTGCCCAGGATCTTCAAAAGAAGCTCAATGCGTGGTGCAATAAGCTTTTTTCTATACAAAAATAGCTTCGAGAGATTATTCATTATCTACAACATTGTAATATATCTCTCCACTATTTAGGCGAGCAATATATATTTTACAAACAACCGCCGACTCATCATCCAAAGCTAACAACTCGCTTGGCTCATCATCATATACGGCCTGCAAAAGATTGCCATCAGCATCGACCCCAACCAAGAGCTGACTCTCAATCGTCGACATTGCAGGCAGAGCCTCGGAGCTAACCAGGCTAACGCCACCCTCGCTTGTATAGCTAAGTGCCTCGGGGGCAAAACCATCGGTGGCGAAGCTCGCCCCATCCGAACTAGCGGTATTGAGTAGCTCCACAATACCCTCGGCCGTCTGCTGCGTAGTGAGCACCGAGCAGTGCCACTCGTTGGAGTATGTGGTCACATAATTCGTCCGCCATGTATCCTCCACGCCGCCAAGCTGACTGCGCGTCGGCACCACCAGATCACTAGAGTCATCACCATATATGTACTTCTGCCCTACAGCATTCAAGAGGTATGTGGTCAGGGCAAAGAGATACTGCTTATCCTTGACAAGCTGCGCCACATCCATCGTCGAGCCAATATGCGCCGAGATGACATGTGTCGGGATCTTCAGCGCGTTGGCCGCCGCTAGCTTCTCGCTATCATTCAAACTCTTTGTCGCCTCGCTCTCAACAGCCAAATCGACAATCGCCCCCATCGAGGAGAAGATGCGAAGGATGCTCTCACTATCGCCAAGCGAGAGAGCAAAGTCGGCCAGCTGCGAGCCCGAGTGCGGCGTGTCGATGGTTATGATCTTTAGAATATCGCCGGCATAGGGGTAATCGACTGCCTCGTTCTGTATATATAGTCTTGTTAAGATTCCACCCATAGAGTGCCCCACGAGGGTGAACTTCTCATTCACATATCCCCTGTCACGCAAAGCCTCGCGAGTGTAGGCTATCGCCTCGGGGACAACATTTATGTTGGTAGCATAACTTGCGCACGAGGTGGTGAAGTAATCCGCAGCATAGAGCGCCTCCTCGATATAGAGACCCATCGGGCGAATATAGCCGAACATCGGATCATATGTGGCGGCATTGCTAGCCAGACCGTGGACAAAGATCACCGCCGGACGAATCACCGAGACAGAGAGAGGCAGAGAGAGGGCATTACCCTCATCATCACTAACCAAAATCGAATAGCTCAACGAGGCAACACTATCGGCAAGAAGAGCCTCGGGCAGCGACTCCTCGGAGGTGAGGCGATAGCGATAGAAGCTAAAATTCTCGCTCTCAAAGGCCGACTTACCGACAAACTCCACCTCGCCCCACTCCTCAGCGTCGGGCTCAATTATGATCGCCGGACTCTCATTGCTCCTCTTTACGGGCACAAGAATATCTATCGACGAGAGGCCATCAGCCGCAAGCCCCCTCAATAGCGTTAGCTTCTGGTCATCATCCGAGAGGGTCAGCAACCCTGTCTCGCCATACGAATCATCTATGTAATTTACCGTCTCGTCCACCTCGCAGGCTATGGCAAACGCTGCAAGTAGCAAAACCAGACCTTTTAAAACACTCATATAAACTATACTTTATATTTTTCCTACACAACAAAGGTATAAAATTATCTCTATTTTATCGAAATCATAGCATAAATCCATTTTATTATTTTTTTCTTAATAGTACTGATGCGTAAACTCGCTCGTGCGTCATTGCGGACTTGATCCGCAATCTCAAACACTTTCAGTATTAACAACTTAAGAGATTGCGGATCAAGTC
>JBCQTD010000054.1:0-1434 GCA_047178725.1 Rikenellaceae bacterium | reverse complement strand
TCAAATCGTTTATTCAAATATTAGCTTCAAATATTTACATATCAATCAATTACAGTTGAATTTAAAAAGTTAACGCATCACTAGTAATCCATTAATAAACATTTCAAATGAAAAGACAAATTTACTCTATTTCAAAACTATTTTGCACCATGCTGCTAGTCTCGATACTAGCCGTTGGCTGCGGAGAGCTTGATCTCAGCGAGTTGGGGCTACCAACAACAGATGGCACAACCCAAGATGACTCAACCGGAGACAGCTCAACCGGAGACAGCTCAACCGGCGATGACTCGACCGGAGACAGCTCAACTGGAGATAGCTCAACTGGCGATGAGACAGGTGGCGGCGAGACCAACAGCATCACCATCAGCAGCTCTCAGATAATAGGCACATCAGGTGCAGTAAGAGGCACAATTAAATTTACCGCAACTGAGGCCTGGACTATTGATGCCGCTGTAATTGGCGGCGACGATTGGTTTGCGCTCGACGCAATGTCGGGAGTCGCAGGCGCTCAGGAGATCGAGTATCGCCTTGAGGTCAATGTATCAGAGAAAGTGCGCACAGCAACTTTGAGCATCATCACAGCTAGCGAGACTATAGACAACGCCTTCTTCTTCTCGCAGAACAGCCTTGATATAATGAATACAAGCTCTATTAATTTTGTTGGGGTGCCTGACAAAACAGTTAGCAACGCCAAGCAGACCGTAACCATAAGTAGGGTAAAATAATTATTGGTGTGTTTTTAAGAGTGCTATTGGAGATGAGATTTTTTGCTATTGAATTGAAAATATAGTGGTTCTATACTGAAATTTAATAGTGAAAAATATCGCTTCAAGAGTGCTTTTAAAAATATGGCAATAATTGTTTTACACTACTTAAATGTCACATCGCCCTCTACATGGAAGGTAACATATGTCGATTCAGATGACGCTTCGTGGTGCCACGTTGATACCAACAAGGTATATTATGGCAGCGAATCTTTCGAGGTTGAGCTTGACGCCTACGACGACACTTCTAGTACGTATAACTATGGAGAGCGCCGTGCACTTCTTCAGCTCCAGACTGAGGATAATGGCATCACATACCTTTACGATTATGTGAACTTCACTATCATTCAAGAGCAGTAGCAGATCTACGTAAATAGACCTATTCAAGGGGGCTCGCCGACATCTGCGAGCCCCCTTTTTATCTCCACACTTAGCAACGAAAAAAATCAGCGAGCAGATATTGCATCTAACTCGCTGATTTTCAGTAGTCGGGGTGACAAGATTCGAACTTGCGACCACACGCCCCCAGACATTGAGCACTAACTTTTATCATTTTGTAACTTTCTGCCTCTCAGAGCGTATAAAGGCGATTTTGAAAAATAAACAAGCAGATATTTGCCGATATTTTTGGTTTTTTGAGCAAAATGTTTTAGATTTGTTTTAGGAAAAA
>JBCQTD010000053.1:0-9300 GCA_047178725.1 Rikenellaceae bacterium | reverse complement strand
CCCTATCTCTATTCTCTTTCAAAGCCCTCTCTTCCCGTCATTGCGGGCTTGACCCGCAATCTCAATACGACTGATATTCAGATAATTAGAGATTGTGGCTCGGAGGCCGCAATGACGCAGGCGAGAGTTAAGTCCGCAATAGTATCCGAATTTTGGCTCTATGAGCCAACGCCCCAATGGGCAGTTTTGTGCCAAAACAGCCTCTTTGTGAGTGGGGCGAATGGTCGAGGGCTGCCTCCGGCGGGCGGGGATGGCACCCCCGCGGGTGCTTTTCTGAGTTTGTCGTGCCGTGAGAAAAACCGCACCTGCGGGGGTGCCATCCCCGTCCGCCGGAGGCAGTTCCCTCCTAGCCGGAGGCAGTTGCCGCCCCGAAAAAAGAACTACATCTCATCGCCCTCAATCTCGCCCTCGATGCGCAGCAGCTGATTGTACTTGGCCATGCGATCCGAGCGGCTGAGCGATCCGCTCTTTATCTGTCCGGCGTTGGTGGCCACCGCCAGGTCGGCGATAAAGCTATCTTCAGTCTCGCCCGAGCGGTGCGAGATGATCGTTGCATAGCCGGCGCGCTGTGCCATATCTATGGTGTCGAGAGTCTCGGTGAGCGTGCCTATCTGGTTGGGCTTTATTAGGATAGCATTGGCGCAATTGCTCTCAATGCCGCGCTTCAGGAAGAGGGTGTTTGTCACAAACAGATCGTCGCCCACAAGCTGGCAACGATTGCCCAGTCGCTCGGTGAGCTTTGCCCACCCCTCCCAGTCGCTCTCGGACATGCCATCTTCGATCGAGTCTATGGGGAACTTCTCGATAAGAGATTCCAGATACTCCACCTGCTGCTCGGATGTGAAAACAGCGCCATGCCCACCCTCGAAGGAGGTGTAGTCATAGATCTCGCCATCCTTGTAAAACTCCGAGGCGGCGCAGTCGAGAGCTATAGAGACGTTGCCAATTCCCGGCTCGCGGTTCGGGTTGTAGCCGGCGGAGTTTATCGCCTCGACTATCAGAGTGAGAGCATCATCCGTACCCTCAAGTGCTGGTGCAAAACCGCCCTCGTCGCCCACGGCGGTCGAGAGGTTGCGCGCCTTGATTAGCCACTTGAGGTTGTGAAAAATCTCAGCTCCCATCCTTAGCGCCTCAGCGAAGCTCTCGGCATAGGGGCGGATCATAAACTCCTGAAAGGCGATCGGGGCATCGGAGTGTGAGCCGCCGTTGATGATGTTCATCATCGGGCGCGGCAGCCGGTGGGCGTTGCAGCCGCCAATATAGCGATAGAGCGGAAGCTGAAGATACTCCGCCGCCGCGCGCGCCGCCGCTAGCGATACGGCGAGGATGGCATTGGCGCCGAGCTTTGATTTATTGGGGGTCTCATCTAGGGCGATCAGATGTGCATCAATGCCGCGCTGGTCGGTAACATCACATCCCAGTAGCGCCGGGGCGATGGTGTGGCGGATGCTCTCAACGGCCTTGCGAACCCCCTTCGACATGTAGCGCTCGGGCTCATCGTCGCGCAGCTCGTGCGCCTCGTGCTCGCCCGTGGATGCTCCGCTGGGGACTGAGGCGCGACCAAAGGCGCCGCTTTCGGTTGTGATCTCTACTTCAACGGTTGGATTGCCGCGCGAGTCGAGTATCTCGCGGGCTAGGATCTCTGTGATTCTCATAGCTTATAGTTTAAAAGTTGCTATAGGCTATTGCAAATATGGTGCTACTTTTTCGCTCGCCTAAATTCGGCGCAGATCACAGCCGTGGCGATGGCAACATTTAGCGACTCGGATCCCATGCGATCGGCCGGATAGGGCGGAATAAAGAGCTTGCGATCAACCATCTCGATCACCTCCGGCGAGAGGCCGCGCCCCTCGTTGCCCATTATTATCAGAGCCTCGTTTTGTAGCTCGGCTTTGTATAGGTTCTCGCCGTCTAATGCTGTGCCATAGATCGCAAGGCCATGTTTTTGAGCGCTCTCTAAAAATGGAGGTAGCGGCGTGTAGTGCACCCTGACGCGGATTATTGCCCCCATGCTCGCCTGCACCACCTTTGGGTTGTAGCTGTCGGCCGAGGTTGGTGAGCATACAATATCTTCTATGCCATACCAATCCGCCAAGCGAATGATAGTGCCGAGGTTGCCGGGGTTCTGCACGCCATCTAAAACTAGGGTTAGCTTGCCCTTTAGTGATGCAATATCTAGATTATGCTGTGGTATTTCGACTATGGCCAAAGCACTAGAGGCGCTCTTGAGCTGCGATATGCGCTCCATCTCCTTAGGCGATACGATCTCGCGCTCCATCCTCTGAAGGCTCTTTTCTAGTGTGTAGAGCTTGCGGATGGTGAGCCCCGAGGCGGCGATCTCTGCGATTAGCTTCTCGCCCTCGGCGATAAATAGTCCCTGCTCATCGCGCGCACGCTTGTCGGCAAGCGATTTTATTAGTTGTATCTCGGCCTTTGTCATCGTCTCTTCTCTATTTTAAATGTCTCGCCCTCAATGGCGAGGTGGCTATTTGCGAATATCTCTTTGGCCTCCTCCAACAGGGGCGAGAGATCTTTGTATCTAGTCGAAAAGTGGCCAATTATTAGCCCTCCGGCCTCGGCCATCTGTGCGCACTTTGCCGCCTGGTGGGTGGTGGAGTGGCCGCGCGCCTTGGCATTTTTCGCCTCGCTGGCGCTGTATGTCGCCTCGTGATAGAGTAGGTCTACTCCATGGCATAGCTCCGCGGCGCGCGCCGAGAAGATTGTATCCGATAGATAGGCGTAGGCTCTGGGCTGGTGGGGTAGGTAGGTGATCACGCTATTCTCGATCCTCTCGCCCTCATTCGTTGTTATCGCCTCGCCTCGCTTGGCGGCGGTGATTTGGGCTATTGAGAGGTTGTATTTTGCGATCTTAAACTTGTCGACATTGAGCTCCGGGAGCTTCTCGCGAAAGAGATATCCCGAGGTGGGGAGGCGGTGGCGCAGCGGTATGCTCCACACCTCGATGGTGCGGTTTTCGAAAATCAGCTCGTTTGAGGTGGTGTCAACTCGGTGCCACTCAATGGGATAGGGTATATCTTGAAGAAGATACTCTCTGTGAAAGGCTAAAATTTCGCCGAAAGGGTGGGGTGCATATATATCAATCGCAGCCTTGCGCCCCATCAGTGCGAGGGTCGAGAGCAGCGGGAATAGGCCAAAAAGATGGTCGCCATGCAGGTGCGAGATGAAGATCCCTCGCAGGCGCAAGGGGTTGATACCCATGCGTATAAGCTGCTGCTGCACACCCTCGCCGGCATCCACCAGATAGTGTTGCTCGCAGATGTTTACCACCTGTGCCGAGTGGTGTCGCCCGGGGGTTGGCTTGGCCGACGAAGAGCCTAGTATGGTTATTGTAAAACTCACGGCATTGATATATTTCCTTACAAAGATAGGACAAAATAAAATAATTTTGTTACTTTTGCATCAACATTTAATAGAAGATAATATGGCTTACAATTTATTGAAGGGAAAGAAGGGTCTGATCTTTGGCGCTCTAAATGAGCACTCAATCGCCTGGAAGGTGGCCGAGCGTGCCGCCGAGGAGGGAGCAGAGATCGTCCTAACAAACACCGCGGTGTCTATACGAATGGGCGGAATTAACTCGCTAGCAGAGAAGTGTAACACTATCGTTGTACCTGCCGATGCCACTAGCGTCGAGGATCTTGATGCGCTAATGGATAAGACCATGGAGCATTTTGGTGGTAAGTTCGACTTTATGCTACACTCTATTGGCATGTCGCCAAATGTGCGCAAGGGTCTGCCTTATGCCGATCTAAACTACGAATTCCTATCTAAGACTTTGGATATATCAGCAGTCTCATTCCATAAGGCTATTGCCGCTGCTCGCAAGAAGGATGCCCTAAATGATTGGGGCTCAATCGTGGCGCTAACATACATCGCTGCCCAGCGTACATTCTATGGTTATGGCGATATGGCTGATGCAAAGTCGCTTTTGGAGTCTATAGCCCGTAGCTTCGGCTGCATCTATGGCCATGAGAAGCATATCCGTATCAACACAGTATCGCAGTCGCCAACCCCAACAACGGCCGGTAGTGGCGTGGCGGGCTTAGGCAACTTGATGGATTTTGCTGAGAGGATGTCTCCGCTAGGTAATGCAACAGCTTTGGAGTGTGCCGACTATGTGATCTCGCTATTCTCGGATCTTACTCGCAAGGTTACCATGCAGAACCTATTCCACGATGGTGGTTTCTCATCTGCCGGTGTCACTGGCGCCGCCTTGGAGGTGTACGAAAAGGGGTTGAAGGAGTAGAGCCTATCCCAAAAATAGAGCGCCCGGAGTCGATTGATTCCGGGCGTTTTTTTGTTGCAGCCTCCGAGTTTTGGCTCTGTGAGCCAACGCCCCAATGGGCAGTTTTGCGCCAAAACAGCCTCTTTGTGAGTGGGGCGAGGGGCGGCAACTGCCTCCGGCAGGCGGGGATAGCACCCCCGCAGGTGCGTCTCTATTTTGGAGATGATTGGCTCAAGCCCGTAATGATGTGGCGGAACTCACTAAAGATCAACCATCAGCAGCGAGGAGTCGCCATAGCTCAGAAAGCGATAGTCGCTCCCAAGGGCGTGGTCATATATCCGCTTCCAATCCTCGCCCACGTATGCCGAGACGAGCAGCAGCAACGTCGACTTGGGCTGGTGGAAGTTGGTGACGATATATTTCACAATTTTAAAGCGATAGCCCAGCGGCGTGATCATAATCTGCGTCGCCGCCTTTATGCTCTCAATCTCCTCCTGCTCCATATATGAGATAAGAAGATTTAAAGCCTCCTCGGCGCCAAAATCAGCCTCAATCGAGTAGAGCTCCCATTGCGATACGGGGCGCGCGAGATCGGGTGTGCCGCTCTGCTTCAGGCGATAGGCCAAGGCGGTGAGCGACTCGATGGTGCGCACGGATGTTGTCCCCACGGCCGTCACAGCTCCAAGATGGGCTAGCAGAGAGCGGAGCAGGCCAAGTCGCACCTCGAAGTGCTCGGTGTGCATCTCGTGCTCGGTGGCGTTGTCGCACTTTACCGGAAGAAATGTGCCGGCGCCGACATGTAGCGTTAGCTCCTCGGTTGTGATGCTGCGCTCGGCGAGTGAGGCTATTAGCTCGGGGGTAAAGTGTAGCCCGGCGGTAGGTGCGGCTACCGAGCCCTCATATTTTGAGTATACATTCTGATAGCGAACCGTGTCGAGCGCCTCGCTCTCGCGGCAGAGATATGGGGGGATAGGAATGCGCCCTAGCTCCTCTAAAACCTCACCAAATGTCAGCGGTGCCGACCATCGAAAGCGGATGATATGCTCGCGCTCGCCGCGCTCGACCATGGTGGCGGTGAGCTCATGCTCGCGCCCGGCGTGGATGAATTTTGATTGCAGATCGCCACTCTTCCATCGCTTTAGGTTGCCCACAATGCAGCACCATTCGCTCTCTCCGCGGGCGGCGAAGGCACGCTCGTAGTCGGCCGGGGCGTGGGGCTCTAGGCAGAAGATCTCTAGCCGTGCGCCGCTCTGCTTTCTCATCTCTAGGCGTGCGCGGATAACCCTGGTGTTGTTGAAAACCAGGAGAGAGCCCTCGGGCAGGAGCGAGCCTATATCAGAGAATTTGCGGTCGGCAATCGTGCCGTTGTGGTAGTGAAGCAGCTTGGAGTCGCTACGCTCGGCGAGGGGGAATTTTGCAATGCGCTCGCTGGGTAGGGGGTAGTCAAACTCCTCGATTGAAATACTCTCTTGCATCTATCGTGTTCCGATTGGTGGTAGTTTTTTCTCTATCTGCACACCTATGATCGCCATGATTGCAGCCGAGACGATACCTACGGCGATGCCGATAAGGATATCCTGCGGGAAGTGGTAGGCGAGATATATGCGTGAATAGCAGATTGTTAGCGTTTGAGCAATAAGCGCTAGCGTAAGCCACCAGCGGCGCACGGCGAGCGACGAGAGTATGCAAATGGCTGTGGATGTGGCCGCGTGTGCCGATACGGTGCCATAGAGGCCGCCTTTGGTTAGAACGTGCACCACTCCACCGAGATCGGTGCAGTACATCGGGCGCAGACGTGCCGGGAAGTCGGGCGCGAGCGATTTGAGCACACCGACATGTTTGAATATGCCGGCAAACATATCGGCCAGAACAACAGCGCCCACAACCATGCAGATGAATAGCAACATTCTCCTCCAGCCCACTTTGCGGCCAAGCATATATAGGATCAGCAGGTAGATCGGCGCCCACCCCACGCGGGATGAGGCGAATAGCATCAAGTAGTCCATCAGCAGCCCACCATCGAAGTTGAGCCAAAGAAAAAGATCGTAGTCCCAGTTCATAATATCTAGTTGTTAGTTAGTTTGTCTAAGCAGCTTATTATCAGCGCGGCGCTCTGCTCAACCTCCTCGAGGGTGATTGTCAGCGGCGGCGAGATTCTAAAGGCTGTGTCGCAGAATAGAAACCAGTCGCTGAGGATTCCCTCCTCTTTGAAGATCTCCATTAGTCTATATAGCAGCTCGCTCTCGCCCAGCTCAATGGCCATCAGAAGTCCCGAGCGGCGGATCTGCTTTGCGGCGGGGTGGGCTGAGATTAACTCTTCATAGCGCGCCCCCTTCTGCTCAACCGTCTCAAGCAGCCCCTCCTCTAGGATATACTCCATCGCAGCAAGGCCAGCGGCGCACGAAACGGGATGGCCGCCGAAGGTTGTGATGTGGCCAAGGACGGGCGCGTGTTGCAGGCTCTGCATAATCTCGCCGCTTGAGGCGAAGGCGCTCAGCGGCATGCCGCCACCAAAGGCCTTGGCCAGGCAGATGATGTCGGGCGTGACACCATATTTTTTTGAGGCAAAGAGCTCGCCCGTGCGCCCCATGCCGGTCTGTATCTCGTCGAAGATAAGCAGCGCGCCAACCTGGTTGCATCTATCTCTCAGCGCCTTAAGATATCCATCCTCCGGAAGGCGAACGCCAGCCTCGCCCTGTACAACCTCGCTCAGCACGCAGGCGGTGCGGGTGGTGATCTGCTCGAGATCCTCTAGCGAGTTAAACTCAATGGAGCGCACATCGGGCAGCAGCGGACGAAACGCCCCCTTCCACTCCTCCCCCTCGGGGGCGCCCATCATGCTCATTGCCCCATGGGTTGAGCCGTGGTAGGCGCGGCGCATGGAGATCATCTCGGTGCGGTGGGTGTAGCGCTTGGCTAGCTTTAGAGCCCCCTCAATAGCCTCGGCGCCCGAGCTTAGGAAGTAGATCGAGTCGATGGGCGCGGGTAGATGCTCTGCAAGGAGCTTTGCGTAGCGCACCTGTGGGCTCTGGACGATCTCGCCATAGACCATAAGGTGCATATAGTCGGCCGCCTGGCGTTGGACAGCCTCCACAACCTTGGGGTTTGAGTGGCCGACGTTGCTCACCGATACGCCGGAGATCATGTCGTAGTAGCGCTTGCCCTCTGGAGTGTAGAGATATACCCCTTCGGCACGCACCACCTCAATAAGCATGGGCGATGGTGAGGTCTGCGCCACATGAGCCAGAAATTGTTGTCGTAGGATATGCATCTCTATATGGTCTCAAATTTACGTTTAAGTATCCTCTCCGAATCCTTTATGCTCGAAAGCATCCAGCGATAGAGTATCTCGGCGCTCTCCTCCTCGCTTAGCTGCCAGCCATCGGTGCTCTGGCGCAGACGCTCGGAGAGCATATATATTAGGATGGCGGCCGATGCCGATACATTGAGGCTCTCGACCATGCCGCACATGGGAATACGCACAAAATCATCCGCCGCAGCCTTCACCTCGTCCGATATTCCGGCGTGCTCGGTGCCAAACACTAGGGCAAAGCGACCGGCCGCCACGTCGAAGCTCTCCGGGGTGTGATCCTCGCGGTGAGGCGTGGTGGCCACGATCCTGTAGCCCTCCGCTTTAAGCGCCGCTAGAGCATCGGTGGTGTTTGTGTAGCGCTTTATGTCGATCCACTTATCTGAGCCGCGTGCTATATCTACATGAGGCTTAAAGTGGCATAGATCCTCTATGGCGTGCAGATGTTGCAGACCAAACGCCTCGCAATGGCGCACCAGTGCGCTAGCGTTCTGCGAGTGGAAGGTGTTCTCGGTGAGGATAGTCATCTCCTTGGTGCGCATCGAGAGAGTCTTTTTTAGGGTCTCTAGGCGCTCGGGGGTCATAAACTCCGCCAGATATTCGATCCTCTCGCGAAGGAATGCTATATTATTTTCTGTATTTGTCATCTTCGTCCAATATTTTTAGGTAGCTCTCATAGCGCGTGTAGGCGATTCGCCCCTCCTTAACTGCCTCAATTACAGCGCATTTTGGTTCGTGTGTGTGGGTACAGTTGAAAAATTTGCAACCATCACCTATCGAGAGCATCTCGGGGTAGTAGTGCCACAGCTCGCGATCGTCGATCTCTAGCAGGCCAAAGCCCTTAACTCCTGGTGTGTCAATTATATATCCCCCTTGCGATAGTGGATATACAGCAGAGAATGTAGTCGTATGTCGCCCCTTATTATGGCTCTGCGATATCTCGGCGGTGCGGATCTCGAGCCCAGGCTCTAGGGTTGAGATAAGGGTCGATTTGCCCACTCCCGAGTTGCCCGCAATAAGGGTGGTTTTATCCTTGAGCATACCCCTTAGCGACTCAATGCCGATCCCCTCGCGTGCCGATATCTCCATCACCTCATATCCGGCCAGGGCGTAGGTGTGTCGAAATAGCTCCACCTCCTCGCGGTGCTCGCCAAGTAGGTCGCACTTGGCTAGCAGTATCGTGGCCGGGATCTTATACGCCTCGCAGGTGATTAAAAAGCGGTCGATAAATTCGGTTGCAGTCTCGGGCGAAAAGAGGGTCACCACAAGCATGGCGCGGTCGATATTCGCAGCTATGATGTGCGACTCCTTCGATAGGTTTGAGGCGCGGCGGATAATGTAGTTTTGCCTTGGGCATATGCTCTCGATAACATAGGTTTGATCCCCCTCGGGCGAAAACTCCACCCAGTCGCCCACCACAACGGGTGATGTGGAGCGCGAGCCCTTAAGGCGCAGGCGACCCTTAAGGCGCGATGGGTAGATTGCTCCCTCAAAGAGCACATCATACCAGCTGCCGGTGGCGCGCACAACAAGGCCGCGAGATTTTGGCTCCATGGGTTGCTACTTTCTATTGGTGGGTTCTAATTTTTCTTTTTTACTTCAAAATTTAGGACAAGAACCCGTAACGTCCTAAATTAAAGCATCTATTTAATGTCAAAGTTATATAAAAAAGTTCAATAAATCAAACTCTTTTTTGAAATCTATCTATCTATCTATCTATCTATCAGTGGTTTAATTCTAAATA
>JBCQTD010000052.1:0-9419 GCA_047178725.1 Rikenellaceae bacterium | reverse complement strand
GCCGCGATCTTTCGGCACATAGCGTTTTGGGTTTTGACACCGAGACGCGCCCATCGTTTAAGGCTGGAGTTAGCTATAAAGTATCTCTGCTGCAGCTCTCTACACCTTCACGATGTTATCTGTTTAGGCTATGCAAAATAGCACTCTTGCGTCCTATTTTGGCAATATTAGAGAATCCCAATATTATAAAGCTTGGGGCGGATGTTGCAGGAGATATCCGCTCTCTGCGCTCTCTGCGCTTCTTTAAAGACCGTGGGTTTGTAGATCTGCAGGCTATAATTTCGCAATGGGGTGTTGAGGAGAAGAGCCTCAGAAAGATGTCGGCTATAGTTTTGGGTGGGCGAATATCCAAAGCGCAGAGGTTGAGCAATTGGGAGGCGCAGCGCTTGACTCCCCAGCAGCAGCTCTACGCTGCAACCGATGCCTGGGCTTGTGATGAGATTTATAAGAGATTGTTAACAATTAAAAAAAGAGATGAAAAGAGCTAAGATATACTTAAAAAAAGGCAAGGAGGAGTCGCTTCTTCGCCGTCATCCATGGACATTCTCGGGTGCAATCGAGAGGGTAGATGGTGAGCTCAACGAGGGTGATATTGTAGATATAATCACCAAAGGAGGTGAGTATATCGCCACGGGGCACTATCAGATCGGCTCTATCGCCGTTCGCGTTCTCTCGTTCGAGGGTGAGAGCCTGGATCAAGAGTGGTGGAGTAGTAAAGTGCGTGCTGCATATCAGCTGCGCGAGGCTCTATCGCTTGTTGATTGTGAGGATACTAGCTGCTATCGCCTCATTCATGGCGAGGGAGACTCTCTGCCTGGGCTTGTCGTAGATGTGTATGGCCGCTCGGCTGTGATTCAATGCCACTCTGTGGGTATGTATCATGCTCGCAAGCAGATTGCCGATGCTATCCTTAGTGTCTATGGTGATAGAATCGACTCCATATATAATAAGAGCGAGCAGACGCTGCCCTTTAAAGCTAATATTGATGCCGTTGATGGATATCTCTATGGGCACTCGCCCGAGGGTGAGTCGATCGTGGTTAAGGAGAATGGACATAAATTCAGGGTTAACTGGGAGCGAGGCCAGAAGACGGGCTTCTTTATAGATCAGCGCTACAACCGCGAGCTGGTTGGCCATTATGCCAAGGGGCGCACGGTGCTCAACACATTCTGTTACACGGGTGGCTTCTCTGTATATGCATTGGCGGGTGGAGCCAAGGAGGTCTGCTCGGTAGACTCTTCTGAGCGTGCTGTTCGCCTCGCTGATGAGAATATGGCTCTGAATTTTGGGCAGGATGTGGCTCATAGCTCTATTGCTGTGGATGCTGTGGAGTATCTTAAAAATATTGGAGATAAATATGATATGATTATCCTCGATCCGCCAGCCTTTGCTAAGCATCACAAGGCACTAGGAAACGCTATGCAGGGCTACAAGAGGCTTAATGCGCGTGCGCTTTCGCAGATAAAAAGTGGTGGTATACTCTTCACATTCTCATGTTCGCAGGCTGTCTCTAAGGAGCTTTTTCGCACCACGGTATTCTCGGCAGCGGCAATCGCGGGGCGCAAAGTGAGAATTTTGCACCAGCTTACGCAGCCTGCCGATCACCCTGTAAATATCTACCATCCAGAGGGGGAGTACCTCAAGGGACTGGTTCTATATGTTGAATAGCCCTATTAGTGGCTATAAATTACATGCTAATATTTGGTAGTTATAAAAATAATATCTATCTTTGCATCACCAAAAAGGAGAGCTGCTTATAGGGTGGCGATTTGATTGGAATCGGAGATCTCGTAGCTCAGCTGGTAGAGCACAACACTTTTAATGTTGGGGTCCTGGGTTCGAGCCCCAGCGGGATCACCTTTAGCCGAAGTAATATTTTGCAAAATCCTGGTAGTCAGTGACTCCCGGGATTTTTTTTCGATTCTGATTTAAACTCAATATACAATAAAACACTAATGAAGAGATTTTCACTACTATTTACTACATTTGCAATGCTACTCGCAGCGAACGCCCAAGAGAGTGCTATTCAGCATGTTGATGTTGCGCGCGGTGAGGCTGTGGTTTTAGACACAGTGCAGCCAATTGCAAAGATCACATCTAAATCTGGGAAATATTCGCTGTCGCTTAGCGGAAATATCAATATGAAGGCGAGCTACGACTTCAATGGTTCGATCGACCATCCAGATTTCATACCATCATTGATCTCTGTGCCTGGTGGCTATGATGATCAACGCAGATTTTATCTAGATGCTACAACCTCGCGAGTGGAGGTGGTTGGCGCTGCACGCACCGAGAAGTTTGGCGATGTGAAGCTTTGCCTTAATATGGATATGCGAGGTGGTGATGTGGGTAGTTATACACCACGTGTGCGCATGGCCTATATCGCGATTATGGATTTTCAGTTAGGACGCGACTATACAACTTTTTGTGATGTCGGCTCGCTTTCGCCAAACATAGATTTCCAGGGGCCAAATGTTGGACCGTTTATCTATGCCACGCAGATTAGATATGTGAAGCCGCTTTTGGAGGATAAGTTGGTTTTAGGTGGAGCTATTGAGTATCAGGACTATGAGTCATCGACTTTGGGTGATAAATACCTCTACCAGGAGAGCTATATGCCCGATTTTATCGGTTATGTGCAGTATGACTGGAGCGATAGCCACCTGCGACTAACGGGTCTTTATAAGAGTATTCCACTATACAACGTCTCATCAGAGCAGAGCCTAAACCTTAACGCTTGGGGCTCGCAGCTGAGTGGTTCGATTGGCCTATGCAAACACCTTAAGCTATACTATAGCGGAACATGTGGAGAGGGTATCAGCAACTATATCCAAGACACCTATGGTGCTGGATTGGACGCAACAGTAAATGGGGCTTCTGATATTTCGATGAACTTCATCTATGGCTGGCAGGCCTCGGCGATGGTGCAGTTGAATGCTAAAACTTTTGTATCTTCTGGCTACTCGGTTGTGAATGTCGAGGGTGATGATTCGCGCTTTGCCGCCGACGACTACCGCCAGGGAGAGTACGCTTTTGCAAATATATTCTATAGCATAACACCTCGCGTGCAGCTATCGGCCGAGTATCTATGGGGATCGCGCACAAATAACGATCGCAGCCGGGCCTCGGCAAATAGAGTCTACACAATGGTGCAGTACAACTTCTAGAGATATCTAGTTGATCTTTATATCGACCCGCTCATTTAATGAGTGGGTCTTTTTTTCTTGATATATGCCGATACGAAAATTACTGAAACGATGCTCACTTGCACCTTTTCAGTAATTTAGGCTCGTTGATTCTAGTATGGCTTACTACCTAAAATCAATCGAATTTAGCATTTTAATAAATTTCAAAGTAGAATGGCGTCTACAGCTACAAAGGTAGGGCTATTTTACACTCGCTGCAACTACCATTAGTGGGTAAAACTATGGACGTTTATACCTACATATTGTTATAGTGTGAATATCGGCAAGTATCCTCTAAAACGTGGTTTTCGCATGAGATCATCAAGAAAAATGAATATTTTTCCTATATTTGCGTGGTTGTTTGCTAAAATTCACTAAAATATTATATAATTTTAAATCTATGAAGGTAAAAAAGAGATGGTATGTTTTGATGACCATAATGGTCGTCATTAGCCTTTTGGGGCTTTTTGCTCCTGAGCAGCCCGGGCTGTGGGAGATGAGCGAGAGCGTTAAGATGGCCGATGTGGCGTGGATGATAACGGCCACTATTTTTGTACTTATGATGACCCCGGGTCTTTCGTTCTTCTACGGCGGAATGGTTGGTCAGAAGAATGTGATCTCGACTGTTTTGCAGAGTATCATTGCTATGGGCGTGGTGAGTGTGATCTGGGTTGTGTTTGGCTTTTCGCTAGCCTTTGGAGATTCGCTAGGTAGCTTTGTTGGTGATCCGAGAACATTCTTTATGTTCAATAATGTGGGTGCTAAGGTGGATACTTTCCTTGCACCAACAATCCCGCTAGCGCTATATGCTCTGTTCCAGATGAAGTTTGCGATAATCACCCCATCACTTATTACGGGATCGTTTGCCGAGCGTGTTCGTTTTTCGGGCTATCTAGTCTTTATGATCCTATTCTGTATCTTTGTCTACTGCCCACTTGCCCACTGGACATGGCATCCCGATGGTTTCTTGCGCCAGATGGGTGTTATCGACTTTGCTGGTGGTATCGTTGTTCACGCCTCGTCGGGTGTCGCGGCTCTTGCTGGTGCTCTCTTTTTGGGGCGCAGAAAGGATGCCAATAAGCCTCACACTCCAGCCAATATCGTGTTGGTAATCCTAGGAGCTTCGCTTCTATGGCTTGGTTGGTTTGGTTTTAATGCTGGGTCGTCACTGGCTGCCGATAGCACCGCTATCAAGGCGTTTCTAAATACAAATACAGCCTCTGCAACTGCGATGCTAGTGTGGATCTTCTTCGACTGCTTGCGCGGACGTAAGCCTTCGGCAATGGGCGCCGCTATCGGTGCGGTGGTAGGTATGGTTGCCATCACCCCCTCGGCTGGATATGTTACCGTTGGCGAGAGTGTATTTATCGCCTTTTTGACAACTATTGTATGTAATACGGCAGTCCACTGGAAGAATAAAACCCGCGTGGATGATGCTCTTGATGTGTTCCCAACACATGGTGTGGGTGGTATCTTTGGTACAATCCTAACAGGCGTATTTGTCGATGGTCTGCTTGATGGAAATGTTAAGATGTTCTTTATCCATATTCTAGCTGTGGTTTTGGTATGTGTATATACATTTATTGTAACATACGCCCTATATTGGATTACAAATAAGATGATCCCAATGCGCGTCTCAGAAAAGAGCGAGGCTGTGGGTCTAGATATAAGCCAGCACGATGAGCAATATGGTGGCTTTGTGGCTGGTTCGGATCGAGAGCTTGCCGAGTACTCTAACGAGGTTTAATCATCCTCCTTAATATAGATCAACAAAAGAGCGACTCCTTTACGGGGGTCGCTCTTTTGTTTGCATAAGTTTTGGTTTTTAATATTTAAAGCCCTTGTTGCCCTTCACTATAAGACTCTTTTTAGATGTCTCGTCCACCTCGAACTTAACCTCGCGACCCTTGTATGTGTTATTCTTGATAACCACATCCTTGCTGTTGATCAGCTCGAAGGTTGGGTCGTCTGGGAATGATGGCACGATATCGTTGTTGATGGTGATCTTGTTGCCGCTAAACTCAAATCCATCAACGCGATCAGCCCAAACTAGCTTAGGGTTAGATGTGTCGATTGTGTTGTTGATAAAGCGGATATTCTTATCATACAACTCGCTCTGGTCGAAATCCTTGCCTAGGCGTGGAGTTATATAGATAACGCCATGCTTTGTGCCGCAGTCGGCAACGTTGTGGAAAGTGTTGTTCTGGATTAGGACATCCTCAACAACGCCCGATTCGTACCAGAAGAACGACTCGCCACGGAATAGGATCGAAGACATCATGCCCGAGAAGTAGTTATCCTCGATAACAGTCTTAAGAGGGGTCTTAAGCACAACATTGCGGGCGCGGTGGTTCTGGATTGTACAGCCACGCATTGTAAATGATGGGTTCCAAGTCTTGTTCTCAAGTAGATCACCCTCCTTGATGAGGGCAGGCATGTCGGTTGTAAACTCGATCTGAGTGAAGCGCTCGTTAAGAAGCTTAGCTTTAGCAACGGTGCAAACCTGATCAAGACGTGCTGGCGATGGGTGCTGGATAAACCACATCTCATCCCCTGGCTCGGTGAATACAAAGCCAAGCTGCTCGAAGTGCTTAAGCTCAACGATCACGCTCTTGCTATCAAGAACCTTGTGAACTTCAACATAGGTGCCGTGTACGTTTGTTCCATCATCCAACATATTCTCGAAGCGACAACCCTCGATAAGAACCTCGCCGCGGCAGTTTGCAAAGTGGGTTGCATCGGCCGTAGAGGCGATTACGCGAGGCGTATTCTCTGGAAGTACAACCTTAGAGTTCTTAAGAGTTATGTCGGTCGCCTTCTCAAATAGGAATCCCATGCCTGGGGCGTGGTGAACAGTTATACCCTCAAGCAGGATGTTGCTACAAGCCTTGACCTCCACAGCTGGCGAGTAGCGGTCGTTGTGGCGATCACCCTTTGAGCTAAGCAGAGAGCCTACTGGTGGGTAGTATCTAGCCTTCTCATAGAAGCGGAAGTTGCCATTTGGCATCTTTTCGATCTTGGTAGGGTTGCTGTATGTATCAATTGCACCTGCTACAACGCGCTTAGTCTCCTTGTCGAATGGAAGCGTGCTGCCTAGGCACTCATAGTTGAATCCATCAATATTGGGGAATAGCATCTTGCCCTTCTCGTATTTCCAGGTATAGCCCTCGGTGATCATCTTTAGCTCGCGCCACCCCTCTTTAGGGTTTACAGCCACAACCTCGCCAAGGATAGTGAATGGAGCGTCCCAATCTACAGTCACGTTGGATAGGGTAACCTTATCACAATCTTCGAATAGGAACGGCATGATCTGGCCATGGAATTTGAACTTGGCTCCATTACCCTCGATCTCGATAGATTTGTATCCAATCATAGGGAATAGGATCTTCTTGAGGCCATTTCCATGGTTTGTTACAGCGCAATACTTCTCGAATGCATACTCCGGGCGGCAGAAGTACTCGCCCTCCTCGAGGATGATCTTCAACTCTTT
Organism: Rikenellaceae bacterium; assembly: GCA_047178725.1. Lineage (GTDB taxonomy): Bacteria > Bacteroidota > Bacteroidia > Bacteroidales > Rikenellaceae > Alistipes. The sequence continues at coordinate 2,744 of JBCQTD010000052.1, read as the reverse complement.
TGCATCGGTGCTCTCAATGGCCTTGCGAATTACAGGTGTCATATCGCCCGATGAGGGTGCAATACGAATTACCTCTTGTGCGCTAAGCGAGAATATCGCAGCGCCGAGGGCTAAAATAGATAATAGTCCTTTTTTCATCTTTTATTATTAGGTTATTGATTAATTGTTGTTCTTCTCTATCTCGATCTGCTGCCTCTGTGTGGTGGTTCGCCTCCATGAGCTTGCAGCTTCAGCTGTTGTGGTTATCTCTTTTTTAGGTTAGTTGTGTTTTTCTGGTATAAAGATAGCTATTTATTTCAAATTATTCCTATCTTTGATATGATTCAATTGAAATATTCGTGCTGAGAGTAGTTGATATTTATAGTATCAAGTTTTTTTTAATACCCACAAAATCTCTTAAAATCCAATATTTCAGTGATATAGCAATGAGATTATTAATAATAATTTAATTTAATTTTAAAAAACTTTTTGATTTATAAAATAAAGTAGTATATTTGTCAGACAACACACAACTAAGATGATAATTTAATACTAATCTAAAATACAACTTAAAATTTATGAAAAGAAAACTAATTGCAACAATCGCCCTATCGGCCACTATGCTTGCAGCGGTAGCGCAGGATAAGGCCTATGTGGGAGCTACCAAGGATGCCCATGTAGCTGCTCGCGGTGTAAACATCGGTGAGGTAGAGTGGACTGAGGGTTTCTGGAAAGATCGCTTTGATATGGTAATGCCAAATCTAGTGCCAGCTCAGTACAAGTACTTTATGGGATTTTCGGAGAACAACTTTAAGATCTTGGCCGGTGAGACTGAGGTAGGTGATGGCTTCAAGGGTACCTATTGGCAGGATGGAGACTACTACAAGTGGTTGGAGGCTCAGGTTGCCGTATACTCTGTAACTAAAGACCCAGCGCTACTAAAGCAGATCAACGAGAAGGCCTCTTATATCGCTCGCTCAATTGCCGAAGATGGTTACTCTACAACTCACACTCAGATCGGTTTTGGTGTGACAGGATCAGAGCGTGCTTGGAATAAGCCATTTAAGAATACACAGCGTTTCAAGGCTACAGGTATGCATGAGACCTACAACATGGGTCACCTTCTAACCTTAGCTTGTACTCACTATCGTGTAACTGGCGATCGCACCCTTTTGGATGCTGCTATCCGCGTAGGTGACTATCTTGATAAGTATTTCGCAGTTGTTACCCCTGAGCTTGCTGATGTAGACTTCAACCCTACACAGATCATGGGTATCATGGAGCTTTACCGCACAACCGGCGAGGAGCGCTATCTCAAGCTAGCTAACCGCTTTATCACTGGTCGTGGTCACAACAAGGGTAAGACTCAGAACCAGAACGACACTAAGCTTCGCAAGGAGACTCGCGCAGTAGGTCACGCAGTATTGGGTCCAGTATTATATATAGGTGCAGCCGATTATGTAGCTGAGACTAACGATGCCGAGCTTCTATCGTCGCTTAAGAGCATCTGGACAGACATCTATGCTCGCAAGGCTTCGTTTACTGGCGGTATCGGTAACGTACACCGCGGTGGTTCGGAGACTCCTCGCAACGCTACAGAGTGTGTACACGAGGCATTTGGTAAGCCATACCACATCCAGGGTGCTACAGCCTACAATGAGACTTGTGCTACATACTATGGTGCATACTATAGCTGGAGACTCTTTATGCTAACCGGCGAGACTAAGTATCTAGATGTAATGGAGAAGGCCTTCTACAACAACCTATCTGCTATGCAGCTAGATGGTAAGAGCTACTTCTACACCAACGTTCTAAGATGGTATGGTGCTGATCACAATATCCTTTCGCTTGACTTCCACCAGCGCTGGACTGAGGAGTGTACTTGTGTATGCTGCCCAACAAGTGTTGTTCGCTTCTTAGCCGAGAGCAAGGAGTATGCCTATGCAAAGAAGGATGACACTCTATTCGTAACCCTATACGGTAGCAACGAGATCAACACCGAGATCGCAGGCAAGAAGGTTAAGTTTACTCAAAAGACCGACTACCCATGGTCTGAGGATATCAATATGGTATATGGTGGCGCTAAGAACGCTGAGTTCACACTTAAGCTACGTATCCCAGCTTGGGCTGAGGGCGCTAGTGTATCTATCAACGGTACTAAGATGGATGTTGCTGCTGGTAACTTTGCAGTTATCAACCGCAAGTGGAGCAATGGTGACAAGATCGCCCTTAACCTGCCAATGCGTCCTATCATCAACGAGGCTAACCCAATGGTAGAGGAGGTTCGCAACCAGGTTGCTATCTCTTATGGTCCTTTGGCTTACTGTATCGAGGGTAAGGATCTTCCAGCTAAGGTTAAGATCGACAATTTGATCTTGCCTCTTGATACTAAGTTTGATGTTAAGTATGAGGAGAACCTACTTGGTGGTGTTAAGACTATCACCGCTGATGCCCTTGTAAGAAAGAACTCATTCGACAAGAGCGAGCTTTACGCTCCAATCCAGGCTGGTTACGAGCCAGTTAAGATTAAGTATATCCCTTACTACGCTTGGTCAAACCGTGGCGAGTATGAGATGAGTGTATTTATCCCTGCTAAGTGGTAATAATCATTTCATAATAGAAAAAGCGGCCTCCGGGTCGCTTTTTTTTGTGTATATAATGGCATAATAAGTAGGGTAAAATAATTATTGGTGTGTTTTTAAGAGTACTATTGGAGAAGAGATTTTTTGCTATTGAATCGAAAATATAGTTATTCTATATTGAGA
>JBCQTD010000051.1:2904-10950 GCA_047178725.1 Rikenellaceae bacterium | reverse complement strand
CCAATAATTATTTTACCCTACTTATATTTTCAATTCAATAGCAAAAAATCTCATCTCCAATAGCACTCTTAAAAACACACCAACAATTATTTTACCCTACTTAGAATAAAAATGAAAAAGATTGCCACCATATTAATTTTATTGCCGATGCTTCTTTGGGCAGCTGTGCCTGATGAGACGATGATTGTTGCGCAGATAGATGATTCACAATCTAAATATTACTATCCCAATTTGATGGCGCGCTTTGAGATGGGCGACACAACTCTAACAGAGGGCGACTATCATTATCTCTACTATGGTTATGCCTATCAGCAGGAGTACAAACCACTTAGCGTCAACCACTCGATGGATAGGCTCTTGACTCTAGCTTCGGGCTTGGAGCTTGATAATCCTATCGTGGGTCAGTTAGAGGATATTATTATCGCAGGACGAGAGGCGTTAAAGCTCGATCCATTCAATCCGCAGATCTGGAATCTTATGGCCTATGCTTATGGTGGCATAGGCGCCAAGCAGCGAGAGAGAGAGGCGTATGATAGGGTAGAGAAGATCCTTTCGGCTATAGATAGCTCGGGCGGCGGCGTGGATAAGGGTGATGCTAAACATATCTTGATGTTTACACACGCTTCGGATCTACTTAGCTCTAAGGGGCTCAATCCGCAAAAGGCTAGGGTTATCAGCCGCACGGTGGAGTTTATGCCTATTTTGGAGCCGATAGATGTTGATGGCAAGAGAGTTAGAGGATATTACTTTGACTTTGGCCGAATATATTGGAACAAGCCAGATAGCGTCACCTATAAGCGAGATAGAACGTGGCAGTTTAATAATTTAAAACCTAGGGAGTATAGATAATGAGTATAGTTTTACGAGTAATTAACACGTTGTTGCTTGTGGTGGTGCTCGCCTCGTGTGACGGGGATGATGGCTCTGCTCAAATAACGCCAGACCCCGATCCAGATAGCCCAACGCCGCAGACTACGATAATGTACTTTGCCGGCACCGATCTGAGCAGATACTACAAAAAGAATATATTAAGCGCCGAGGAGGCAGTAGAGTCTGGTGCGCTGGGCAATGGTAGATTTTTATACTATCTAACTGAGACTAGCTCATCCGGCACACTATATGAGTTGCGCTATTCAGGGGGCCAGGCAGAGCATGTGCAGATTAAACCCTATAGCGACTCGCCCTCGCTCGATGGAGCGACTTTAACTTCGGTCATTACAGAGGCGATGGAGTATGCTCCGGCCGAAAAGTATAATCTTATTATGAGCAGCCACGCAACGGGATGGGTGCTCTCGTCTCACCCCTATGTGAAATCTGTCACCGATCGTTATCTAAATACCATTTGGGAGTCGACGGGAGAGTATGTAACTAGATTCTTGGGTAGTTCTGAGGATGGCTATATGGATATATCTGATCTGCGCCTGGCGCTCTATGATACGGGTGTGAAGTTTGGTTATATCATCTTCGATTCATGTTTTATGTCCTCGGTGGAGGCGCTTTATAACCTTCGCAACAGAGCCGATTATATCGTCGCCTCACCATGCGAGGTGATGGGTGATGGCATGCCATACTGCTGGCTGCTGCCAGAGCTCTTTGAGGATAGTGGCTCAACGGCCGATTTGGAGGGGGCATGCAGGGCATATTACGACTATAATGTACTCTACAATATAGGGGCGGATAACTGCCCTGTAGCTTGCGTTGCACTATGTGTAACTAGCGAGCTTGAGGCTCTCGCCGAGGTTGCCAGTAGGATATATAGCAGTAGCGATAGTGCACCAAGCGGCAGCACTTTGCAGGTCTATGATGGGCTGGATGACCATGTATTCTACGATCTTGAGCAATATATTCTCGCCATGTGCGATGATGATGAGCTTAAGGCGGAGTTTGCCGCGCAATTTGATAAAACCTTCCCCGAGGGCGGTAGATATCACACCGATTACTATTACGCAGCGCTTGGATCAAACTATGGATTGAAGCCTATCAGCTACTATTCAGGCGTCACAACAAGCGACCCTAGCACAAAATTCCAGGATGAGTGGCTCGAGACATCGTGGGCTGTAGCGATTGGTGCAAATTAGAAAAAGCGGATATTTTTTGATTATATCAAATTTTGTACTATCTTTGCAGAGTTATTCATTGGCGGTGTCTCTTGCCGCAAGTTAATCACCTATATTTATTATAATGCAAGATTTAGAGGCGTTGGAGGGCAAAAGCCTGGCGGAGCTTAAAACCATAGGTCGCGCTATGGGGGTCAATAATGTGAATATCCGCAAAGGAGAGCTTGTTGAGAAGATCAAAGAGGTGGCGGCAAATCCTGCTGCTGCGCGACAGGGCGTGCGCCGCGGACGTAAGCCTAAGGTTGCGGTTGAGCCAATAGATAGCGAGCCGGCTGTAGTGGCCGAGGCGGCAAAGGCAGAGGCTGTAGAGCAAGAGCCCAAGAGGCGCGGACGTAGACCTCGTGTCGAGGCGGTTGTGCCGAATATTGAGCCAAAGGAGGCTCCAGCCCCATCTCAATCTCTGTTTGACAAGAGCGAAGCTCAACCGCAGGCTGAGTCGACAGAGCAGCCCGCCCAGGAGCAATCTAATGCGGAGCATCGACAAGACAAGGAGAAGCAGAGGCGTGATCCAAGGCAGAAGTTTCCGCGTCAGCAGGGTGGACACGCACATAATTCTCACACCGAGAGCAACTCTGAGGAGGGGGCTCCGTCAGAGTTAATCACCAAGGATGACTTCAAGGGCGAGATCGCCGGTGAGGGTGTTTTGGAGGTTATGCCCGATGGATATGGTTTCTTGCGCTCGGCCGATTATAACTATCTTAATTCGCCGGATGATGTGTATGTATCCCCATCGCAGATAAAGATGTTTGCCCTAAAGCCGGGTGATACTGTTAGTGGAACAATTCGTCCGCCAAAGGAGGGCGAGAAGTACTTCCCGCTAGTGAAGGTGACCGAGATTAATGGTCTCACTCCAGAGTATATTCGTGATAGAGTACAATTTGAATATATGACTCCGCTCTTCTCGAGCGAGAAATTTAAGCTCACCGGCAATGGGCATAATAGCCTATCTAATAGAATTATAGATCTTTTCTCGCCTATCGGCAAGGGGCAGCGTGCACTAATTGTTGCACAGCCAAAGACCGGTAAGACTATGCTGCTGCAATCTATTGCAAATGCTATTGCAGATAATAATCCGGGGGTATATATGATTGTACTTCTGATCGACGAGCGCCCTGAGGAGGTTACCGAAATGGCCAGAAATGTGAAGGCCGAGGTTGTCGCCTCTACATTCGATGAGCAGGCCTCTAGGCATGTTAAGGTTGCTGAGATGGTGCTTGATAAGGCTAAGAGAATGGTCGAGTGTGGTCATGATGTGGTTATATTCCTCGATTCAATCACACGCCTAGCACGCGCCTATAACTCGGTGCAGCCCGCTTCGGGTAAGGTTCTCTCGGGTGGTGTGGATGCCAACGCTCTGCATAAGCCTAAGCGTTTCTTTGGCGCGGCACGTAACACGGAGGAGAAGGGGTCGCTTACGATTATCGCTACAGCACTTATTGATACCGGCTCAAAGATGGATGAGGTTATCTTCGAGGAGTTTAAGGGCACGGGAAATATGGAGTTGCAGCTCGATAGAAAGCTAGCTAATAAGCGTATATACCCTGCGGTGGATGTGATCGCTTCTGGCACACGCCGCGAGGATCTGCTCCTCTCGCGCGAGGTTTTGAATCGTACTTGGATACTTAGAAAATACCTATCAGATATGACTCCGGTTGAGTCGATGGAGTTCTTGCAGAAGCAGATGAGCCTGACCGAGAGTAACGAGGAGTTCCTGGCTACAATGAATCAGTAATATGAGGCTTTATAGCGCGATAATAACTTTACTGCTAATTGTTGCGCCTATATATAATGGTATGGCGTGGGGCAAGAGGGGTCATGATGTGATCGTTCATATTGCCTCGCGCCATCTCTCTGATGTGATAAATGCCAAGATTGAGGCCGATCTTGGCGGCCGATCTATGGTCTACTACGCCTCGTGGGCTGATAATGCAAAATATACAAAGGAGTTTGCCTATACTCGCTCGTGGCACTATAAGAATGTGGATCAACGAGAGGGTAGGAGTAGTGCTGATAATGGCGTTGTAGTGTGGGCGATAGATTATCTGATTAAATCTCTGCAAGGAGATGATCTTACGGTGGAGCAGAGGGCTGTGGATCTCAAAATTTTAATTCATATCGTTGGCGATCTGCATCAGCCACTCCATGCAGGCCGCGCCGAAGATGAGGGTGGTAATAGTGTGCCTATATCCTTTTTTTATAACTCAACAAGTCTGCACGCGGCGTGGGATTATAATATGGTAATGAGTGCGCATGAGTGGAGCTATACCGAGTGGGGTGAGCAGATAGATCGTCTCTCGCAGGAGGAGATTGATGAAATTCTATCTTCAAATTTGGAAGATTGGTTTGATGAGAGCCGCGAGCTCGCCGATCAGATCTATCGCGACACAAAACCTAATAGCAGGATAGATTATGAATATCTCGCGAAATACACACCTATTGTTGAAAGTCAATTACTTAAGGCAGGAATTCGCCTTGCGGGAATATTAAAATCTATATACTAAAAAGGTCAATATAATAAGTAGTGTAAAACAATTATTGCCATATTTTTAACGGCACTCTTGAAGTGATATTTTTTACTATTAAATCTCAATATAGAATAACTATATTTTCAATTCAATAGCAAAAAATCTCATCTCCAATAGCACTCTTAAAAACACACCAATAATTATTTTACCCTACTTAGTTTTAATTTTATATTTCAAGGTGGGTTTAAATACAAATTAAAAGTAAACCCCTTGATTTTCTTGTGAATTTATGATATTTTTATTATATTTGCACGATTTCATTATATATCATATTAAATATATAATGATGCGAATTAACCTAAAAAAATTATAAAATGAATCAAGAAGTTAAGAATTATATCGACTCCTTTATGGCCGATATAAAGAGCAAGAACCCAAACGAGCCAGAGTTTCACCAGGCTGTCCATGAGGTGGTAGAGTCCGTAGCACCTTATCTATTTGAGAATCCAAAGTATATGAAGATGAAGGTTCTGGAGCGTATCGCAGAGCCAGAGCGCGTTATCATGTTCCGTGTGCCTTGGATTGACGACAGTGGTGAGATCCAGATCAATAAAGGATATCGTGTTCAGATGAATAGCGCTATCGGCCCATATAAGGGTGGTTTGCGTTTCCATCCATCGGTGAACCTTGGAGTCTTGAAATTCCTAGCTTTTGAGCAGACATTTAAAAATAGCCTAACTACACTACCTATGGGTGGTGGCAAGGGAGGTTCAAACTTTAACCCTGCTGGCAAATCAGATAATGAGGTTATGCGCTTCTGCCAGTCGTTCATGACTGAGCTTCAGCGCCATATTGGCCCTAACTCGGATGTGCCGGCTGGTGATATCAATGTTGGTGGTCGTGAGATCGGCTTTTTGTATGGTCAGTACAAACGCCTAAGAAACGAGTTTACAGGTACTCTTACTGGTAAGGGTGCCGGTTGGGGTGGTAGTCCACTTCGTCCTGAGGCTACAGGTTACGGCACTTGCTACTTTGCTAAGGAGATGCTTGCAACGCGCGAGGACTCTTTCGCGGGCAAGATCGTTGTCATCTCTGGTTCGGGCAATGTTGCTCAGTATGCTACCGAGAAGGCTACCCAGCTTGGCGGCAAGGTGGTAACACTCTCTGACTCTGCTGGTTATATCTATGATCCAGCTGGTATCGACGCTGCTAAGCTAGAGTATATTATGGAGCTTAAGAATGTTAAGCGCGGCAGAATCAAGGAGTATGTAGAGAAGTATCCAGAGGCTAAATATTTCCCAGGCGAGCGCCCATGGGGTGTTAAGTGTGATGTAGCCCTTCCATGCGCTACTCAGAATGAGCTTGACGAGGCTGAGGCTAAGGTGCTTGTTGCAAATGGCTGTACATGTGTTGCTGAGGGTGCGAATATGCCATCTACACCAGAGGCTATCGCTGTATTTGTTAATAGCAAGATCCTTTACGCTCCTGGTAAGGCATCTAATGCTGGTGGAGTAGCAACTTCTGGTCTTGAGATGAGCCAGAACTCACTTCGCCTAACCTGGACTCCAGAGGAGGTTGATGAGAAGCTATATGGTATTATGGCCTCTATCCACGAGGCTTGCGTTAAGTATGGTCGCGATGAGAATGGTTTTGTAAACTATGTAAATGGCGCCAACGTCGCCGGATTTATCAAGGTGGCAGATGCCATGATGGATCAGGGTTGCGTATAAACCACAATCTAATATAGAAAAGGGCAGCAGTTGTAAATACTAGCTGCCTTTTTTTGTTCTATATATTTTGATTTTAGGATTTATAACACTACCTTTGGTAAAATTATCAAACCAACAAAAACAACTATGATTAGTAGAAATCTAATGATTACAGCCCTGGGCTCGCTTTCGGTGCTCTCGGTTAGTGCCGCTAAGCAGAAGCCTAATATTCTGTTCTGTATCGCAGATGATGCATCTATGTGGACTTTGGGTGCATATGGAGGTACATTTGCTAAGACTCCAGCTATTGACAAATTGGCTCAAGAGGGTGCGATCTTCGAGAATGCCTTTACTCAAAACCCCAAGAGTGCCCCTTCGCGTGCAACACTCGTTACGGGCATGCACAGCTGGCAGCTTAAGGAGGCGACTAACCACTTCTGCCACTTCCCTGCTGAGTTTAAGTTCTACCCACACATCTTGATGGAGAATGGCTATCATGTAGGTCTAACCGGTAAGGGCTGGGGGCCAGGTGTATATGAGACCGAGCATAACCCTGCTGGCCCACTATATAATGAGGTGAAGCTAAAGGCACCATATAAGGGAATTAACACAATCGACTATGCTGCCAACTTCGAGAAATTCCTCGATGCAAATGATAAAAAGGAGCCCTTCTGCTTCTGGTTGGGCGCCTATGAGCCACACCGTTCCTATGAGCAGGACTCTTGGAAAAAGGAGGGACTTAAGACTCTAGAGTCGGTGACACCTCGTGCATGTATGCCCGACAATGAGATTGTTCGCGGTGATATGTTAGATTACGCAATTGAGGTGGAGTGGTATGATATGCACATCGGTCGCGCCGTCAAGGCGCTTGAGGATCGCGGTCTGTTGAAGAATACACTTATTATTATCACCTCCGACCATGGTATGCCATTCCCGCGCGTTAAGGCTCAGCTTTATGATGAGGGATTCCACGTTCCGTTTATCGTATACTGGAATGGTGTGATCAAGGCTGGAACTAAGATCGAGGACTTTATCGCCTTCTCGGATGTTGCACCAACTCTAATGGAGGTTGCTGGACTCAAGCCTGATGCCCAGATGAGCGGTAGTAGCTTCCTTGATGTGTTGAAGGCTAAGAAGAGCGGACAGATTGACGCCTCGCGCGATCACGTACTTCTATGCAAGGAGCGCCATGATGTTGGCCGTGCTAGCGAGGATGGTGTCGATTTGGCCTATCCGGCTCGCGGCATCCGTAATGCTGATTACCTATATGTTAAGAACTATCGTTCAGATCGTTGGCCAGCTGGCAACCCAGAGTATGGCTACAAGAACTGTGATGCTTCTCCAACTAAGACCTATCTTCTAAGCCTTCGTCCAGCCGATAGCGACTATATCTACTATCAGATGGCATTCGACAAGCGCCCAGAGGAGCAGCTGTTCGACATGAAAACGGATCCAGATTGTATCAACAATCTTGCATACGATGCAAAGTATGCCTCTATAAAGAAGGAGCTTTGTGCCCAGATGGAGAAGGAGCTTAAGGAGAGTGGCGATCCTCGCATGTTTGGCAATGGCGAGATCTTCGAGACCTATCCATACCAAGGCAAGGCTTGCGATTATCAGAATCCTTATAATCTAGTGCCTACCGCCAAAAAGAAGTAGGTCAATTAAGTAGTGTAAAACAATTATTGCCATATTTTTAAAAGCACTCTTGGAGCGATATTTTTCACTATCAAATCTCAATATAGAATAACTATA
>JBCQTD010000051.1:0-2894 GCA_047178725.1 Rikenellaceae bacterium | reverse complement strand
ACTATATTTTCTATTCAATAGCAAAAAAATCTCTTCTCCAATAGTACTCTTAAAAACACACCAATAATTATTTTACCCTACTTAAAGTGTCCGATTAGCGCAAAGCTAGTCGGACACTTTTTTGATTACACCCATGTGTCAACACCTTTCGAGGTGGAGTGCTCTGCAGGGAGGTGATCTCAGAAGAGTAATAAAAAGTGGCCAGATCCTAAGACGCTGGCCACCTGTTTTACCCTACTTATACTAAATCTTTAAGCACACGATAAAACTCTGTCTTCTCCTCCTCGGTGAGCTCGCCGCGGCTCATAAAGAGAATCTCGCCCTCGCGGTTGATGAGCATAATTATAAAGTTGTTATTGCAATCGCCAAGATCCCACTCTCTAGAGATAACACGATCTTGATCCGAAAGAATTAGAGCCTTATTCTTCTTTGTTCTGGCGCGAGCCATCATTCTGGCTAGTCCATTGGGGATCATTGGGGCATCCTTAAGATTCATTACGCCAAAACCAAGGAGGTTCTCGCCCTCGGCTAGTTTATTCTCCTCAAGCTCTACGGTAAATTCATGATTTTGGCGCGCCCTGTCGGGGTCTACATAGAAAATCATAAGGTTCTTTTTGCCAAACTCTGGTAGAACCGCTGGCTTGCCATAAAGATCTAAAACCTCCACATTCTCTACTTTTTTGTAGGTTGTTTGTGCCTTCGCTCCTGCTACACTACTTGCAAACAGCAGAAGTGTAAATATCAATCTCTTCATAGGTTTTCATTTATTTATATGGTAGCACAATGCTACCACAAGTGGCAAAGTTAATAATTTAATATTAAATAACTAATTTTTGAGGTGCTATTCTCCAACTCTAAGTAGGGTAAAACAATTATTGGTGTGTTTTTAAGAGTACTATTGGAGAAGAGATTTTTTGCTATTGAATTGAAAATATAGTGGTTCTATACTGAAATTTAATAGTGAAAAATATCGCTTCAAGAGTGCTTTTAAAAATATGGCAATAATTGTGTTACACTACTTATTAACCTCATCCATTGTATAACGCCCACCTCCGGTGATGATGAAAAGTATAAATATGGATGCGTAGAGCGCCGAAAGCTCGAGTGTATCACCCGATACGCGGCTAAAATAGAGCAACACAGTAGCAATGCCGCAGACAAGTAGAGTGGCGGCAGCAGTCCGCACCCTTTTTCCAACAACTAGCCCTACGGCACAAGTGAGCTCAATGGCGGCAATAATCGTAAACCAACCCGCGCCGGAGAGACCCAAAGCAGAAGGGTAGGATGATATTACCACATTGTAATTTTGCATTTTGGCGATGTTGTGCAACATAATAAGTCCACCCGTGAAGATCCGCAGGTAGAGTAACGCCCAATCCATAGTGCGATGAGCACGAGTTACTTTACATATTTGACTCTCTATATTCTCTCTCATGCGAATGAGAAATACAAATAACGCGCCACGAATTTTTAATAAATAATTTTGTCAATTTCAAAAAATAATCTATCTTTGCACTCGCTTACGAGCAGCGGATTGAGCTATGGTGTAATGGTAACACAGCAGATTTTGGTTCTGTCGTTCCAGGTTCGAGTCCTGGTAGCTCAACTTTACATAGTTGTAGCACGTTCTTATCAACTGTTTGATTTGTAGCTAATTTTGAAGATCTATTTTGTCTGAGTCTATCTCTCATGGCTTGGCACGATAGCACTATGGAATTGAGGCATGAGAGAGAAATAATTATTGAAACAGTTAATAGACTATGTTAAGTAGAAGAGTACTCCGCATCAAGGTAATTAAGGCCTTATATAGCCACCTGCTGTCAGGCAGCGATAATATGATGGCATCTGAAAAGAGCCTTCTCACCTCAATTGATAAATCATACGACCTATATCTTCAACTTTTGCTTTTGCCATCTGATTTAGTTTCGTATGCTCGCTCTCGCCAAGAGATCGCCGCAAAGAAACATCTGGCCAGTTATGAGGATCTTAACCCCAATACAAAGTTTGTCGATAATACCGTCTCTCGACTTGTTGCCGACGGTGATACTGTGGTGGATATCACCACCTCGCGCAAGCTTAATTGGCAGCGTGATCCTGAGCTGATAAAATCTCTTTTCATGGCTCTAGAATCGAGCGAGGAGTATCAAAAATATATGCTCTCCGAGGAGCGCTCGCTGAGGGAGGATGTTGCTCTTTGGGAGTATTTCTTTGTTGAGATAGTGCAAAATTCGGAGATGTTTGACCAGGTTGTAGAGGAGCACTCTATTATGTGGAGCGGAGATCTGGTGTTTGTGTTGCCGCTGGTTATCCGTACGCTTACTTCAATACGCCCATCGCATACGGATATCAAGCTGATGAAGAAGTATAAGAGCGATGATGATCTAGAGTTTGTTCGCCATCTGTTCCAGAAATCTCTAATTGGGTATCGCAAAAACGAGGAGTATATAGACAAATTCACCCGAAACTGGGATGTTGAGCGCATTGTCTTTATTGATACACTTATCATGATTGTGGCGATGACAGAGCTTACATCATTCCCCGAGATTCCGGTCAAGGTGACTATGGATGAGTATATTGAGATTGCTAAATTCTATTCAACCGCTAGTAGTGGCACCTTTATAAATGGAGTCTTGGATAAGATTAACCAGGCGCTCACCCAGCAGGGCGAGATTAAAAAGTGCGGGCGGGGTCTACTTTAAAGAGACATTCTCATCATAATATCGCTAATAAGTAGTGTAAAACAATTATTGCCATATTTTTAAAAGCACTCTTGGAGCGATATTTTTCACTATTAAATTTCAGTATAGAACCACTATATTTTCAATTCAATAGCAAAAAATCTCATCTCCAATAGTACTCTTAAAAACACACCAATAATTATTTTACCCTACTTA
>JBCQTD010000050.1:0-11206 GCA_047178725.1 Rikenellaceae bacterium | reverse complement strand
AGAAGAGATTTTTTTGCTATTGAATCGAAAATATAGTTATTCTATATTGAGATTTGATAGTGAAAAATATCGCTCCAAGAGTGCTTTTAAAAATATGGCAATAATTGTTTTACACTACTTAGATATAGAAAACTATAGCTATAAAGTGCGATATAACCGCCAGATTTATAAATAGGTGCCACACCAGATGGTGGTGCAAGAAACCCTTCTTGGCATAGAAGTATGCACCCACGGTATAGAACAGGCCGCCGATGCCTATAAAAATAAGTAGAGGTGTAGAGGCATGGGCAAGAAAGAGCGGGAAAAACAATACCAGAGTCCACCCCATCACCAAATATATCGTAAGACTCAAGGCCGGAATCGAGCGGCGCGAGAGCGACTTATAAAAGACCCCAAAGATCACCATCAACCACTGCAAGGCGACAATCAGCCACCCCTGCCATCCACCTATCACCGAGAGCGCTATGGGGGTGTAACTCCCCGCAATGGCAACATATATAAATATATGGTCAAGGATATGGAAAATCTCCTTATGTTTTGATGTGGGCGACATCGAATGATAGAGTGTCGAGAAGAGAAACATCAAAAAGATAGAGATAGCAAAGGTGCTAACCCCAACAGAGTCTAGCGCGCCCCCCTGATTATAGCCCCAAACCGCTGCAAAGGGGATCATAAGGAGCATCAGGAGAGACATTACACCGTGCGATATGGAGTTTGCAACCTCCTCAGCGATAGTTGGCACATAGGTTTTCATAGAGTCGAAAATTAAAATTTTCTCAAAAATAGTGAACTTTTATAAATTAACATCAACAACGTGCTATTTTCTAAAATAAATTAAGTACATTTGCCTCCGTTATGATCCCGAAGCGTTACGATAATCTACGGGGATTGGTGAGAAAAAACTTCTCTACAACAAGCCAAACCCTAGTTGATAAAGCGTTGGATTTTGCCACGGAGCGACTGTCGGGTCTCTCCAGATATGATGGCAATCCAATGCTTGAGCACGGTGTGAATGTAGCTCAGATCGTAATCGAAGAGGTTGGATTAGGCCGCAACTCCACACTCGCGGCAATTCTCCATGACCTTATTCGCCTCACCCATAAAAATGGAGATAGCGAGGCATTCATATCACTAAGCAACGATATAACAGAGAGGTTCGGCACCGAGGTGCTAGGCATCGCCATGGGGCTATGCAACATCTCCGAGATCAAGCTTAACGCCGAGAGCGAGCAGGCGGAGAACTTCCGCGAGATGATCATCTCCTACTCTACCGATCCACGTGTTATACTCATCAAGCTGGCCGATAGGCTGGAGGTGATGCGCCACCTAGAGATCTTCCCCGCCGACAAGTGGCGCAAGAAGAGCTGGGAAAGCCTTAACCTCTACGCCCAGATTGCCCACAAGCTAGGTCTATACAGCATAAAGTCTGAGCTTGAGGATATCGCCCTACGCTTTCTTGAGCCATCGGATTACAAGGAGATCTCGACCAAGCTAGAGGAGGGAGCGCGCGCTAGATTAGAGTTTATCAGCCACTTTATCATCCCGATAGAGCAGAGGCTTATTGTAAGCGGTGTAAAGTACCACATCAAGAGCCGCACCAAATCTATCTTCTCGATCTGGAATAAGATACAGCGACAGAAGATACAGTTTGAGGATATATACGATATCTTCGCCATTAGAATAATAATAGACTGCCCGCCCGAGCAGGAGAAGCAGCAGTGCTGGCTCGCCTACTCGATCGTGAGCGACTGCTATACACCAAACCCCGAGAGGTTGAAGGATTGGATCTCGATCCCAAAATCGAACGGCTACGAGTCGCTCCACACCACCGTTATGGGTGGCAGCGGCAAATGGATAGAGATACAGATCCGCACCGAGAGGATGGACATGGTTGCCGAGCGCGGTATCGCCGCCCATTGGCGCTACAAGGGTGTGAACCAGGGTGGAGTAGGCGCCGAGATGTGGCTCGAGAGGCTGCGCGAGCTGATGGAGGATACCACCGACTCGATAGCTGACCGATTTGATGCCACACCATCATCGAGTGAGATATTTGTATTTACACCAAACGGAGATATACGCAAGCTGTCAAAGGGGGCAACCCTTCTCGACTTTGCATTTGATATACACACCAACATCGGCTCGAAGTGCGTCGGAGGAAAGATCAACTCACGCGCCGCCTCGATCCGCGAGAAGCTACGCAGCGGCGATGTGGTCGAAGTGCTAACTCAGAAGAACCAAACACCCAAGGCCGACTGGCTAAATAGTGTGGTCACGGGCAAGGCGCGCGGCAAGATCAAAGCATATCTGCGCGAGGAGAAGATGCGCAGCTCGAAGATAGGCCGCGAGGAGCTTGAGCGCAAGCTTAAGAATTGGAAGCTAACCATCCCCATGGATGAGGCTGTGGCCTACCTCTGCAAACACTTCAAGGTCAAGCGCGGCATCGAGCTCTATGATATGATCGCCGACGAGAGGGTCGACATAGCATCAATAAAGGATATCCTAGTGCGCCAGATCTCGGGCGAGGCAGACGAAGAGCGCAAGGCGGCTGCCGCCGAGCTAGAGCGATCGAAGCGCGAGCTACACGCTAGGCGCGAGACAAGCCAGAAGCCTAAAAAGGAGGATGCGCTAATAATCGAGGATGGGCTGAGTGGCATGGAGTATAAGCTAGCCAAGTGCTGCAACCCAATAAAAGGCGACGGTGTATTTGGCTTTATAACCATAAGCACGGGTGTAACCATTCATCGCTGCGACTGCCCCAACGCCATGCGCCTTAGGGAGAAGTACCCCTACCGAGTGGTGAGCGCCAAGTGGCGAGAGTCGACGGGCGGCGCCTTTAGGGTAACCCTGGCGATGGTAACCAAGGATACACCAGGCATAACAAACCAGATAACCGAGGTGATATCGCGCGATTTAAAGCTAAACCTTAGAGCTATTTCGCTAATATCACGAGGCGATGGAACAGTATCGGGATCACTTAGCGTCGAGGTGCCTAGCGTAGGCGTTGTCGACACATTAATACACTCCCTACTGAGGATAAAGGGGGTTATGAGAGCACACAGAAGTAACAAATAATATAGGATGGATAATAATATTATCATTGTGTTTGCTGAGGCGAAACACACTTGCCACGCTGAGCACATCTGCACACTCATCTACGAGTCGGCACTACAACGCGGCACGGGTATAGCAAAACGCTCGCCCGAATATATCTCGGAGAAGATCACCGGCGGCAAGGCCGTCGTGGCACTCGATGGCGATAAGCTTATCGGCTTTAGCTATGTCGAGAGCTGGTCGCATGGTGACTATGTAGCCACCTCGGGACTTATCGTCGATCCTGAGTATCGCCACATTGGCCTGGCGGGCAAGATCAAGGATAAGACCTTTGAGCTAGCGCGCAAGCTCTTTCCGGAGGCTAAGATCTTTAGTATCACCACATCGCTGCCGGTAATGAAGCTCAACTCAAACCTTGGATATGTTCCGGTAACCTTCTCGGAGCTGACCGACGATGAGACCTTCTGGCAGGGTTGCCAGGGTTGCAAAAATTACGACATCCTGCAGCGCAACCAGCGCCGCATGTGCCTATGCACTGGTATGCTCTACGACCCCAAGAGACAGGTCAAAAGGGGCGAGGAGCAGAAGAGATTAGCGCCATATATGATGCTACTAAAAAATAAAATGCAAAAAATATTTAACTTAAAATAATCAAAACAATGGGAAAAAAGAGAGTTCTTTTAGCATTCAGCGGCGGTCTTGACACCTCGTTCTGTGTAAAATATCTAACCGAGGAGTGCGGTTATGAGGTACATACAGCCATCGCCAACACGGGTGGTTTCAACAAGCAGGAGCTTGCTCTAATCGAGGAGCGTGCCCTAGCTCTGGGTGCTGTCTCTCACGCCACACTCGACGTGGAGCAGGAGTACTACGAGAAGAGCATCCGTTACATGGTATTCGGCAACATCCTACGCAACGGCACCTACCCTATCTCGGTATCATCTGAGCGTATCTTCCAGGCTATCGCCATCATCGAGTATGCTAAGCAGATCGAGGCTGAAGCCGTAGCTCACGGCTCAACAGGCGCAGGTAACGACCAGGTTCGTTTCGATCTAACGTTCGAGATCCTAGCACCAAAGATCGAGATCATCACCCCAACACGCGATATGGTTCTCACACGCGAGTATGAGATCAACTACCTTAAGGAGCGCGGCTATGAGGCCGACTTTAAGAAGATGGAGTACTCTATCAATAAGGGTCTATGGGGCACCAGCATCGGCGGCAAGGAGACTCTTCGCTCTGAGCAGACACTCCCAGAGAGTGCCTACCCAAGCCAGATAACAGCCCAGGGTGAGGAGAGCCTTAAACTAACATTCGCTAAGGGCGAGATCACAGCAATCAATGGCAAGACTTACGATAATAAGGTAGACGCCATTCGCGAGATTGAGGCCATCTGCTCTAAGTTCGGTATCGGCCGCGATATGCACATCGGTGATACGATCATCGGCATCAAGGGTCGCGTAGGCTTTGAGGCTGCCGCCCCAATCGTTATCATCGCAGCACACAAGATGCTCGAGAAGCACACCCTAACCAAATGGCAGCTATATTGGAAGGAGCAGCTATCAACATGGTATGGCATGTTCCTACACGAGGCGCAATACCTAGAGCCAGTTATGCGCGATATCGAGCAGTTCCTTGACCACTCGCAGGTAAATGTTGATGGCACCGTGGAGCTTACACTTCGTCCTTATGGCTACACACTTGTGGGCGTTGACTCTCCGTTCGATCTTATGAAGACCGACTTCGGCGAGTATGGCGAGGTGAACAAGGCGTGGAGCGCCGACGATGTTAAGGGCTTTACGAAGATCCTTGGCAACCAGATGAAGATCTTCTATAACGTACAAAAGAGAAACGAGTAGTGATAAGAGTTGGAGTAATAGGCGGAGCAGGATACACCGCGGGCGAGCTATTGAGAATTCTCGTCCATCACCCTGCCGTAGAGATAGTATTCGTCCACTCATCGAGCAATGCAGGTAACGCTGTATGCTCGGTGCATGGTGGATTGATCGGCGAGAGCGACCTTCACTTTAGCGAGGGCTATGATATGGAGGCGATCGACGCCCTCTTCCTCTGCTCGGCCCATGGCCAGAGCCGCGCCTTCCTTTCAGAGGTTAGCGTTCCCGAGAGAGTTAAGATCATCGACCTAGCGCAGGACTTCCGCGACGAGAGCAACGGATTTGTATATGGACTGCCCGAGATCAACCGCGAGAGAGCCGCTGCGGCCACTCGTGTTGCCAACCCAGGCTGCTTCGCCACGGCCATCCAGATCGCCGTGCTGCCTCTTGCCGCTGCTGGACTGCTTACAGACGAGCTGCATATCACAGCCCTAACCGGCTCTACCGGCGCGGGCGTTAAGCCTTCGTCTACCACTCACTTTAGCTGGCGCTCGGACAACATCTCTGTTTACAAAAGCTTCGAACACCAGCACCTTATCGAGATTGGTCGCACATTCAAAAATATGCAGCCCACTTTCGACAAGGATATCAACTTCGTACCAATGCGTGGTGACTTTGCGCGCGGCATCTTCGTTAGCTTCTACATCAACTCGGAGCTAAGCGACAAGGAGGCCTCAACGCTATATAAGAACTTCTACGCCGATGCCAGATTTACGCACTACACCGAGAAGTACCCAGACCTTAAGCAGGTGGTAAACACCAACAAGGGTATCGTATCGGTTAAAAAGCACGGTAAGAAACTACATGTAGTGAGCGTGATCGACAACCTACTAAAGGGTGCGTCGGGTCAGGCGGTACAGAATATGAACCTAATGTTTGGCCTCGACGAGGCGGAGGGTCTCCGTCTTAAGCCAAGCGGATTCTAACAAAGCATTACAGATGAAACTTTTTGATGTATACCCACTCTACCCCATCGAGCCCGTTCGCGGCGAGGGTAACTATGTATATGATAGGGATGGCAAGCGCTATCTAGATCTCTATGGCGGCCACGCCGTGATCTCGATCGGCCACACCCACCCACACTATGTGCGATCTATTATTTCGCAGCTCGAGCAGATCGGCTTCTACTCAAATTCGGTGGAGAACTCGCTTCAAGCTCGCCTTGCGGAGATGCTCGGCCGCCTATCGGGCTACGATGACTACTCGCTATTTTTGGCCAACTCTGGCGCTGAGGCTAACGAGAATGCCATCAAGCTAGCCTCATTCAAGACCGGCAAAGCGAAGGTTTTGGCACTAGGCAAGGCGTTCCACGGCCGCACATCGGGCGCTGTAGCCATGACCGACAACCCAAAGATTGTCGCTCCATTCAACAAGACAGATAATGTGGAGTTTGTGGAGCTAAACAACCTTAAGGCTGTGGCAGAGAGGCTCTCTAGCGGAGAGTTCTGCGCCATGATCGTAGAGGGTATCCAGGGAGTTTCAGGCATACACATCCCAACGGATGAGTTTTTGCAGGGTGTGCGCAAGCTATGCACCGAGAATGGTGTAGTGCTTATTCTAGATGAGATCCAGTCGGGCTATGGCCGCTCGGGTCGCTTCTTCGCGCACCAATATTCTGGCATCCGTCCCGATCTTATCACTATGGCTAAAGGTATGGGCAACGGCTTCCCGATCGGCGGAGTGCTTATCTCGCCAGATTTCGAGCCTTGGTATGGAATGCTAGGCACAACCTTTGGTGGCAACCACCTAGCTTGCGCAGCCGCTATCGCCGTACTGGAGGTTATTGAGGTGCAGAAGCTTATAGCCAATACAGCGGAGGTTGGTGCCCACCTTATCGAGGAGCTAAAGCAGATCCCCGAGATCAAAGAGGTGCGCGGCCGCGGCCTTATGATCGGCATGGAGATCGAGGGCTCAGCCGCCGATCTTCGCAAAAAATTACTCTTCGAGCATAGGGTATTCACCGGCGGCGCAGGTGCACACACCGTGCGACTGCTGCCAGCGCTAACCCTTTCAAAGGAGGAGGCCGACCACTTTATTACAATTATTAAGAGAGCACTAGCCTAATGAAAAAGTTCACAACCGTAGCCGACATCACACCTCTAAGCGAGGCGGTGAAGCAGGCTCTAGAGATAAAAAAAGATCGCTTTGCTTACACCGATCTAGGTCGTAACAAGACCCTGCTGATGATATTCTTCAACTCAAGCTTGCGCACTCGCCTCAGCACACAGAAGGCGGCGATGAACCTTGGCATGAATGTTATGGTTCTGGATGTAAATCAGGGCGCCTGGAAGCTTGAGAGCGAGCGCGGCGTGGTGATGGATGGCGACAAGGCCGAGCACCTTTTGGAGGCTATCCCGGTGATGGGCTCCTACTGCGATGTTATCGGCGTGCGCTCTTTCGCGCAGTTTAAGTCCAAGGAGGATGACTACAGCGAGAAGATCGTTGAGCAGTTTATCCGCTACTCTGGCCGCCCCGTATTTAGCATGGAGGCTGCCACCGGCCACCCACTTCAGAGCTTTGCCGACCTTATCACCATCGAGGAGCACAAAACAGTAGAGCGGCCAAAGGTTGTCCTTACATGGGCACCCCACCCAAATGCGCTACCTCAGGCTGTGCCAAACTCATTTGCCGAGTGGATGGTTGAGGCTGGCTATGATTTCGTCATCACCCACCCTGAGGGGTATGAGCTTGATGAGAAGTTCACCCGCGGCGCGAAGATCGAGTATGATCAGCGCAAGGCATTTGAGGGTGCAGACTTCATCTACGCCAAAAACTGGGCTGCATACAGCGACCCAAACTATGGCAAGGTGCTCTCGCGCGACAGATCATGGACTGTCGACGAGGAGAAGATGGCTCTTACAAACAATGCCCACTTTATGCACTGCCTGCCTGTGCGCCGCAATATGATCGTTACCGACGGGGTGATCGAGTCGCCTCGCTCGCTAGTGATCCCCGAGGCTGCTAATCGCGAGATCTCGGCTCAGGTTGTTATCAAACGAATGTTGGAGGGGCTAAAGGATGAGTAAGATTACCGTTGTTAAGATTGGCGGAAATGTGATCGACTCACCCGAGGCGCTAGAGGAGTTTGTAAAGAACTTCGCTGCGCTTCCTTCGCCTAAAATATTGGTGCATGGTGGTGGCAAGATCGCCACTCGTCTAGCTAAGCAGATGAATGTAGAGACTACGATGATTGATGGTCGCAGGGTCACCGACAAGCCTATGCTTGACATCGTGGTTATGACCTACGCAGGTCTGCTAAATAAGGAGATCGTGGCCAAATTGCAGGCCGCAGGTTGCAATGCCATCGGCCTTAGCGGTGCGGATGGAAATGCAATCGAAGCTACCCGCCGCCCAGCCAACCCTATCGACTTTGGATTTGTGGGCGATATCGACCCAGCCAAGGTGAATGAGTCGCTCATAGGCCACCTGCTCGCCGGCGGCATCACACCAGTATATTGCGCCATCACTCATGACGGCAATGGCACTCTGCTCAACAGCAACGCCGACACTATCGCCTCATCGGTGGCGCTAGCTGCCTCTAGAGTTGACGCAACAGATCTACTCTTCTGCTTCGAGAAGCGCGGCGTTTTGCGTGATGTGGAGGATAATGATAGCGTTATCCGCGAGATTACCGCCGAGAGCTACCCACCTCTAAAGGAGTCGGGAGTGATAAATAAAGGCATGATCCCAAAGATCGAGAATGCACTTAAGGCCGTATCCCAAGGTGTAAAGAGGGTCTGCATCAAGCACTCGGACGATCTACTTAAGGATTCAGGTACAAACATACTATAATGGAATTAGAGCTGCTCAGAAGGCTTATAGCCACACCCTCAACCTCACGCGAGGAGAGCGCCACGGCAGATATTATCGCCTCGTGGTTAGAGGAGCGTGGCATTAGCACAAAGCGCTTGGGCAACAACGTGATTGCTTACAGCGAGGGCTTTGACCCAGATGCGCGCCCTACCCTGCTACTCAATTCGCACCACGACACAGTAAAGCCATCGCCCAGCTACACGCGCAACCCATACGAGCCCACCATCGAAGATGGCAAGCTATATGGCCTGGGCAGCAACGATGCTGGCGGTTCGGTGGTTGGCCTTATTAGTCTATTTCACCACTACCATAAGCAGACGCTACCGTTCAACCTACTACTAGCGATCACCGCCGAGGAGGAGGTTATGGGCGAGGGAGGAATCCGATCGCTTGGCGAGGAGCTTAATATGGTCGATATGGCGCTCGTTGGTGAGCCAACACTTATGCAGGCGGCCATCGGTGAGCGAGGGTTGGTTGTGCTCGACTGCATAGCAAGGGGCAAGAGTGGACACGCAGCACGCGGCGAGGGGATCAACGCGCTATACAAGGCAGTGGAGGATATCACCAAGCTGCGCAACTTTCGCTTTGAGCGATGCTCTAAAATATTGGGCGAGATAAATATCGCAACAACGATGATCGAGGCCGGTACGCAGCACAATGTTGTACCCGACAGTTGCCACTTTGTGGTTGACCTCCGCACAACGGATGCCTACACCAACGAACAGGTTGTGGAGATCCTCGCCGCCGAACTTGAATCGGAGATCAAACCCCGATCGACAAGAATACGCGCTTCGGCGCTAGATGAGAGCCACCCCCTACTTTGTGCAGCACGCAAGATGGGCGCCGAGAGCTATATCTCACCCACAACATCAGATATGGCGCTTATGAGCTACCCCTCGCTTAAGATGGGCATCGGCGACTCGGCTCGCTCGCACACAGCAGATGAATATCTCTACGTGGCGGAGCTAGAGGAGGGCGTTAAAAAGTATAAAGAGTTTATAAAACAGTTAATCAACTACTATGAAACTATGGAGTAAAGGCTTCGAGCCCGACCAGATGATAGAGACCTACACCGTGGGTCGCGACCGCGAACTAGATATGCGCCTTGCAAAATATGATGTCGAGGGCTCGATGGCTCACATCACCATGCTTGAGAGCATTGGCCTACTAGAGGCTGATGAGCTTAAGGTGCTACTTGCTGAGCTAGAGAATATTAAGGGAGAGATTGAGCAGGGCAACTTCTCGATCGAAGAGGGTGTGGAGGATATCCACTCTCAGGTTGAGATGCTACTCACACGCCGCCTGGGGGATGTGGGTAAGAAGATCCACTCTGGCCGCTCGCGCAACGATCAGGTTTTGGTTGACCTTAAGCTCTTCCTGCGTGATGAGATTCGCGCAATGGCAGCTGACACTAAGGCTCTATTTGACAGCCTACAGCGCCTAAGCCAAGAGCATAAAGATGTGCTGATGCCAGGCTACACACACCTTCAGGTGGCTATGCCATCGTCGTTTGGTCTATGGTTTGGCGCCTATGCCGAGAGTCTTATCGACGACATGCGCCTACTCGCTGCCGCCTATGAGACTGTGGATCAAAACCCACTAGGCTCGGCCGCAGGCTATGGATCATCATTCCCTCTGGATCGCGAGATGACAACCAGGCTACTCGGCTTCGAGACACTCCACTACAACGTTGTCGCAGCACAGATGAGCCGCGGCAAGAGCGAGCGTGCCACAGCCTACGCCATGGCTGCCATCGCCTCAACAGTTGCTAAATTTGCAATGGACGTATGTCTATTCAACAGCCAGAACTTCTCTTTTGTCAGCTTCCCCGACAAATATACTACCGGCTCAAGTATTATGCCCCACAAGAAGAACCCCGATGTCTTTGAGCTGATGCGTGGTCGCTGCAACCGCCTACAAGCACTTCCAAACGAGATCTCGATGATGCTAACAAACCTACCGCTAGGTTATCACCGCGATCTTCAGCTACTCAAAGATATCCTCTTTCCGGCAACCGAGGAGCTTCGCCGCTCTCTTTCGATGTGCTGCTTTATGCTTGAGCATATCCAGATCAAGGAGTCGATCCTCGACGAGAAGCGCTATGACTATCTATTCACAGTGGAGGATGTCAACCGCCTAGCCATGGAGGGCATGCCATTCCGCGAGGCCTACAAGAGCGTTGGCATGCAGGTGCAGCGCGGCGAATATACCCCTACTAAAGAGGTGCACCACACCCATGTAGGCAGCATCGGAAATCTATGCACGGAGAGAATCTCAGCCAAGATGGATGGGGTCTACTCGCGCATAAAATAAATAAACAAACTAAAATCTGTTTAAGTTTTTCTGCTTAAGTAGTGTAAAACAATTATTGCCATATTTTTAAAAGCACTCTTGGAGCGATATTTTTCACTATCAAATCTCAATATAGAATAACTATATTTTCGATT
>JBCQTD010000049.1:0-11536 GCA_047178725.1 Rikenellaceae bacterium | reverse complement strand
CTATCCTGACCTAACGCCACCTACCCAAAATATCAAAACCAACTCTTTTTCAACTATGTTGCCCCAAATTTCCTACTCTTACATTTTTTTTGTATCTTTGTCGTAAATAGTTTTTTTAATTATGAGAAAGATAACGGCAGACTATATGATTAGCGGCGGCGATATAATCTCACATCCGCACATTGTGGTAGATGATAGCGGTTTGATTGTAAGCCTCGGCAGGGATATAGATGATGATGAGGCTGAGCACTATAGCGGTCTGTTAATTCCTGGGATGGTAAATGCCCACGCTCATCTGGAGTACTCTTTTTTGAAGGGAGCTATTGCGCCAGGCGGCGGTCTGCCAGCATTTATTAGATCTATAATAGAGTGCAAACGGAGTGAATCTACAACTTTAGAGGAGAAGATAGCCACCGCAAAGCGGGTAGATGAGAAGATGTTTTACGAGGGCGTTGTGGCTGTTGGAGATCACAATAATAATGACTATGTGGATGAGATAAAGCGAGAGAGCGAGATATACTATCACACTTTCGTAGAGCTGTTTAATGGTAGCAATAGTGATAGCGAGGCGATCTTGAAGGGAGGTAAAGAGCGCTGCCTCAAGCTTTATAACGCCTCGATTACCCCTCATGCCAGCTACTCGATGAGGGATGATCTGCTATCTAGATGTTGCGCCGAGCGAGGCATCTTCTCTATTCACTACAAGGAGTCTATCGAGATGGGTGGCGATGGTGAGTCGGATCGCCTCTTTGCCTCGCTCTCGGCCGAGAGACCATCCTCAATCCTGGTGCACGCCATCTATGCTACGCGTGAGGATATTCAAAGGGCGCAGGATATATTGGGTGATCGCCTAACGGTGGTTATCTGCCCACTATCGAACTACTATATCGCCTCGCGCATGGTAGAGCTTAATATGCTGCGAGAGAGTGGGGTGGCAATTGCGATTGGCACCGATAGCCTCAGCTCAAATTGGGATATATCAATGGTCGGTGAGATGTTGAAGATAGCGGAGATTTACCCCGAAATTCCGCTCCAGGAGATCATCTCTTGGGCAACAATAGGTGGAGCGAGGGCTCTCGGCATAGAGTCGTGGGCTGGAACAATAGAGGTAGGCAAGCGCCCTGGGATAGTGAATATACCCACTTTTGATGGATCTCACATATTCCCAGGTAGCATAAGCCGCCGTATTGTTTAGCTCTACTCTCTTGTTAGATTCTCATAAGGCTTGCAGTTGTAGACCTGAATATCTCTAATCTCCACCCCCGCGGTGACAGCCTCTAGGCACTTAAAGCGAATGCGATTCGCTAGGTGTGGCGAGCTTTACACTCTCTGTTTTGTTGCACGAGGCCAGGAGTGTGAGAGCTAATAGAAGCAGGGCATAGGTTATCTTCATTGGTTGTGTAGATTGGTTAGTCTACAAATCTAATAAGTAGTGTAAAACAATTATTGCCATATTTTTAAAAGCACTCTTGAAGCGATATTTTTCACTATAAAATTTCAGAATCTGTTTAAGTTTTTCTGCTTAAAAATGCTATGCGCTATTTTGCTTTGATTTTGGATTTTGATATCGCAGCTAATAGCGGGCTATTTGCAAGATAGCAAAATTCAAAAGCGAAGTGAAAGAACCTTAGCAATTTAAGTGAGAAAAACTTAAACAGATTCTCAGTATAGAACCACTATATTTTCAATTCAATAGCAAAAAATCTCATCTCCAATAGTATTCTTAAAAACACACCAATAATTATTTTACCCTACTTAAAAAATATCAATTAATAGCTAATAGATATAAAAACAGCAGAGAGGGCAAAAGCCCAATCTGCTGAAAAGTATATTGTCGGCTTTAGGCCGAGCGGTTTTATTACCTCGTAGCCTCCTCAATAGCAACGGCAACGGCAACAGTAGCACCTACCATTGGGTTGTTACCCATACCAAGGAATCCCATCATCTCAACGTGAGCAGGAACTGAAGAAGAACCAGCAAACTGAGCGTCACCGTGCATGCGACCCATTGTGTCGGTCATGCCGTATGAAGCTGGACCAGCAGCCATGTTATCTGGGTGAAGAGTACGACCAGTACCACCACCAGAGGCTACAGAGAAGTACTTCTTGCCCTGCTCCATGCACTCCTTCTTGTATGTACCAGCTACTGGGTGCTGGAAACGAGTTGGGTTTGTAGAGTTACCAGTGATTGACACATCAACACCCTCCTTAGCCATGATAGCAACACCCTCGCGAACATCGTCAGCACCGTAGCACTTAACCTTAGCGCGAAGACCGGTAGAGTAAGGCACCTCACGAACAACAGCTAGGTCGCTAGTGTAGTAGTCAAACTGAGTCTGAACATAGGTAAAGCCATTGATACGAGAGATGATCTGAGCAGCATCCTTACCAAGACCGTTAAGGATAACGCGAAGTGGCTCCTGGCGCACCTTGTTAGCCTTCTCGGCGATCTTGATGGCACCCTCAGCAGCAGCAAATGACTCGTGACCTGCAAGGAATGCGAAACACTTAGTCTCCTCGCGAAGTAGACGAGCAGCAAGGTTACCGTGACCGATACCTACCTTACGATCATCAGCTACAGATCCTGGGATACAAAATGCCTGTAGACCGATGCCGATCTTCTCGGCAGCCTCGGCAGCGTTGGCTGCATTCTCCTTGATTGCGATAGCAGCACCTACAACGTAAGCCCACTTTGCATTCTCGAAGCAGATTGGCTGAGTCTCCTCACAGATTGTGTAAGGGTCGATGCTCTTAGCATCACAAATAGCCTTAGCCTCGTTGATATCGCTGATGCCATACTGGTTCAATACGGCATTGATTTTGTCTATACGACGGTCATAACTTTCAAATAAAGCCATAATCTTAAATTTTATATACTGTCAAGTAATGCGTTAATACTATTTGTGTCTTGGGTCGATATACTTAGGAGCGTCAGCAAACTGGCCATAAGTACCCTTTGCAGCAGCCAAAGCCTCGTTAGCATCCTTACCCTTCTCGATTGACTCCATGAACTTGCCTAGGTGAACAAACTCATAACCGATAACCTCGTCCTGGGCGTTAAGAGCCATGCGAGTACAGTAACCCTCGGCCATCTCAAGGTAGCGAGGCCCCTTAGCTAGGGTGCCGAACATAGTACCAACCTGGCTGCGAAGACCCTTACCAAGATCCTCAAGGCCAGCACCAATTGGAAGACCACCCTCAGAGAAGGCAGACTGTGTACGTCCGTAGACGATCTGTAGGAATAGCTCGCGCATAGCGGTGTTGATAGCGTCACAAACTAGGTCTGTGTTAAGTGCCTCAAGCAAAGTCTTTCCTGGAAGAATCTCTGATGCCATAGCGGCTGAGTGGGTCATGCCCGAGCAACCGATTGTCTCGACCAACGCCTCCTGGATGATGCCATCCTTAACGTTAAGGGTCAACTTACAAGCGCCCTGCTGAGGTGCACACCATCCAATACCGTGAGTAAGGCCAGAAATATCTTTAATCTCCTTTGACTTTACCCATTTTCCCTCCTGAGGAATTGGAGCAGAACCGTGATTTTGTCCTTGTTTTACAACACACATGTGTTCAACTTCATGTGAATAAATCATACTCTTTGAAATTAATTATTTAAAATGCTTCGGCTCTTTAGCCGCTAATTTTCTCATCTTTCGCCTCGCGTTCATTAATGTAATGACCGACGATTCTTGCCGCCTGGGCTACAAGTTCTGCGCATGGGCGCTTTTTGTAGTACTCCTCGCTGCGCTTTTCAGGCACCGACGAGCGATCTTTAAGTATATCTCCGCTGAGAAGCTCTCGGCAGATGATGGATCCACTAAGCGAGCTAAACTCCTCGGCAAGCAGTTGAACTGTAGCGTAGGAGCGCTTTTTCGCCTCGCGATCTTTTGGGTCGTGAGCCCTCTCGCAAAAGCCGCTAACCATCAGCATGCCCGACACCGCGCCGCAAACCTCTCTTAGCCTTCCCATGCCACCACCAAATGGGGCAGAGATTGTGGCCAGAGCCTCGTGGCTGAGCGCAGTCATATCGCTATAGGCCAGCAAGACAGATTGGCAACAGTTGTAGCCATCATCCTTGAACAAGCTTTTGGCTCGCTCGGCTCTATTCTCAATATCAACCATTATATATTGTTCTCGGTTGGACAAAGGTACTAACTTTTAATTATAAACAAAATTTAAAGTCAATATTTTTATTGTAATATTACACCTCAGACAACTATATGGAGTAGATATCGGGCTTTGAGATAAAAAATGGATAAAAACTTTGTAGTTACAGCTAAAATGAGTATCTTTGGGTAAAATTTATCTAACATGAACAAACCAATACTTATAGGAGCGGCCGCCTTGTCGCTCGCCTCATGTGCTAAGAGCCCAGAGGCTAAGAGTCTACCCAATGTTATCGTAATCCTTGCCGATGATCTAGGCTATGGAGATATGGGTGCGTATGGTGCCACCGGGCTTTCGACTCCAAATCTTGATATGCTTGCAAATAACGGAGTGCGCTTTACCGACGGACACGCCACCTCGGCAACATCCACACCATCGCGCTATGCTCTATTTACCGGAGCATACCCATGGAAAAACCCTCGTGCTAAGATCCTAGCTGGAGATGCTCCGCTGCTTATCGGCACAGATCAGTTTACAATGCCTAAGATGTTCCGTGCCGCTGGATATAAGACCGCAGCTATCGGTAAGTGGCACCTAGGCATGGGTGATGGCAAGCCAGATTGGAATAAACCGGTTGTGCCGGGTGCAAACGATATAGGTTTCGACTACTCGTTCCTTATCGCAGCAACTGTAGACCGCGTGCCAACAGTCTATGTAGAGGATTGCAAGGTTGTGGGGCTTGATCCAAATGACCCACTAGAGGTTAGCTACACCCAGAACTTTGGCACCCAGCCAACCGCTATCACAAATCCAGAGCTTATGACAACCCTTAAGTGGGCTCATGGTCATAACAACACCGTACATAATGGTATCCCTCGCATCGGATATATGAAGGGTGGAAATGCTGCTCGTTGGGTAGATGAGGATATGGCAGATTGTTTTGTTGATAAGGTTAAGGATTATATCGAAGAGAACAAGAATGAGCCATTCTTCCTCTACTATGGTCTACATCAGCCACATGTGCCACGCACGCCACACTCTCGTTTCGTAGGTGCTACAACCCAGGGTCCTCGTGGTGATGCTATCGTTGAGGCCGATTGGTGTGTAGGTGAGCTTATTGCAAAGCTAGAGAAGGAGGGTATCCTAGAGAACACGATCATCTTCTTCTCGAGTGATAATGGCGCGGTGCTTAATGATGGTTATATTGATGGCGCTGCTGAGTTGCTTGGTGACCATAAGCCAAATGGTCCATTCCGCGGTGGTAAGTATAGTCTATTCGAGGGAGGCACTCGTGTTCCATTCTTTATCTATTGGAAGGGTCACATCCAGCCAAGAGTATCGGATGCTCTTATCTCGCAGCTAGATCTTCTTGCTTCATTTGCTGAGATTATCGACCAGCCAGTCCCTGGCGGTCTTGATACTGAGAACCACCTTGATCTCTTTATGGGCAAGCCAGGTGAGGGTCGCGAGGACTTCATCGTTGAGGCTACAGGTCGTATGGCCTTCCGTAAGGGCGGTTATGCTCTAGTGCCGCCATTTACCGGCGAGGAGCGCAACGAGACCGGCAATGAGCTTGGTATCGTTAAGGATTTCACTCTATATGATCTTAAATCGGATCCAACACAGATGAAGGATGTCACCAAAGCGAAGCCAGAGCTATTGGAGCAGATGAAGAAGGAGTTTATCTCGCAGACCAAGGGCTACTACAACCCAGATACTGTGGTTGATGCTCTTCAGTAGTAAGATTCGAATATATAAAAAGATGTCTCAGATTTGGCTCTGAGACATCTTTTTTTTGTATGTTATACGCTTGACTACTTAACCTCGGCCTTGATATCAAGCCTCTTAAGCTTGGCAATAATAGCCTCGGGGTTGTTCTTGCTCTTGTCGTAGCTTACTAGGATCTCCTTTTTCTTTAGGTCTACCTTTACATCCTTAACCCCCTTCTCGAATGGGATGGTGTTCATAACCTTCTTGGTGCAACCCTCGCAGTCGATCGAGGTGATAAAACATGTGGTTACAACCTCGCTCTTGGCTTTTGGCTTAGGTTCTGCGGCAGCGATGCCGATCGTTAGCGCTAGGATAGCGCATAGTGAGATTAATCTCTTCATGAT
The DNA here is from genome assembly GCA_047178725.1 of Rikenellaceae bacterium. Lineage (GTDB taxonomy): Bacteria > Bacteroidota > Bacteroidia > Bacteroidales > Rikenellaceae > Alistipes. The sequence goes on along the minus strand of JBCQTD010000049.1, from coordinate 5,319 downwards.
ATTCTGATTTTAATATAAGTTAAATCTTACACCCAAATAGAACTTGCGCCCCTTGAGTGGCCCCCAAATAAGGGATGAGTTAAAGTCGCTAGAGAATGGTTCGTCGGCCGAAAGTATTGGACTCTCCTGCTTGTAGTTGGTTATATTTTCACAACCTAAGTATATTTCCCACGCCTTTATACGCCTGCTTATTTGTGCGAAAAACATAGGGTAGGATGGCGAGAAAGAGCTATTGCTTAGATCTCCATCCTGTGTCGGTAGGCGGCTCGGGCCATTATATTGCGCTGTGGCATCGAATGTCCAGCGGCGCATGTTTGTGGCGTATTGAATGTTGAGTAGCGTCTTGTAGCGGCTCACAAGCGGGCGCTCAACAGAGGCCGTGGAGCCATCTAGGCGGTTGATGGTCATCTCGCTATTTGTGTAGCGATATGTGGCGAATATATCCAAGCGCGCGATCGGTGTCCAGGTGAAGTCGATCTGATAGGTGTCGGTGAAGGCGTCGCCATCGGTGTTGTAGATGTGGATGCTCTCGGCATCCATCTCCTGATCGGCAACCACCTGGTTGTAGAACTCGCTGCGGAAGTAATCGACGCTTATGGTGGCATCCTTTTTGTTTATAAGGGTAATCTGCTGTGTGAGGCTACCACCTAAGGTAAGAGCCTTCTCCTGCGAGTCGAAGTCGGTGCCGTTGTCAAACACCAGCGCGCGCCCCGTGGTTAGGATTCCGATGTTGTCGGTGATAACATTGGCGCTTCTATACCCCAGTCCGGCCGATCCACGTAGGGTAGTGGTGGGGGTGATGTTCCACTTAATATGTGATCGTGGGGTTATAAATGTGCGATCGAAGAGGCTGTTGTAGTCGCCGCGAAGCCCAGCGACAAGAGAGAGCTTCTCCTTAATATTATAGGTATATTCACCATATATGCCCACCTCACTCTCATCGCGCGAGAGATTGAACAGCTCGCTGCGCCCGATCCATGGGGTGTCGTTTAGTAGCAACTCGCTGTAGCTCTGTAGGAGCGATGAGGCGCCTACTACCATCGACGAGCGGGCTGAGAAGTAGTGATTATACATAAGGTTGATGTAGATCGAGTTCTCTTCGCCGTTATAGTCGTTGAGCCCAAAGTAGGCATCTTCATGAAAGTGATCAAAGTCGGCCACAAGGGCGATGTTGGATCTAAACTCCTCACCAAGCTCACCATCGTATACAGCTGCTCCAACAGGCATGCCGACCTTGATATAGCCATTTGCCGAGCGATTGTTGATCTGCGAGCCATAGATTCCGCTATCGTACATCTTCTCGCGCATAGACTCCTGGTAATCAATATCCCCACCGAGGCGGTTCTCCTCCACGAGTTTAAAGCCCCAGCGCAGCTGCACACCACTATCGGCGATGTAGCTCCAGCGGTTTGCTAGGTTTAGCTGATCGCTCTTGGGCATATCCCTAAAGCCATCGGCGTTGCTATCCATTGTGGTTATCTCATTATCCATAGATCCGTGAAATAGCACAACCGTCGAGAGCTTGCCGTCTTTGCTTACAGGCATGGCCGACGAGAGGTTTATCTCGGTGCGCAACTCATAGTCTAGATATAGATTAAGAAATAGCCTCTCGCTGTCGGTCGGCTTACGGTACTCTAGGTTGATCTGTCCGGTGATCGCCTCATGGCCGGCTGTAACCGAAGAGATGCCCTTCGATACTTGGATCGAGTTGAGCCACATGCCAGGGGTGTAGCTAAGCCCATACGGCGAGCTAAGCCCGCGCATTATTGGGCGGTTTTCATCTAGAATCTGTGTGTATGTGCCGGTGAGTCCCAGCATCTTGATCTGTCTTGCTCCCGATATGGCATCGCTATAGCCAACGCTCACCGCTGCCGAATTTTCAAAGCTCTCGGCTAGCGTGCAGCAGGCCATCTTGCAGAGTCCGGCAAAGGAGATAGTCTCCTCCTTGGCTAGGCTGCCGTGCTTGATGAAATTGCCACCGATGGAGCTATTCACCACAATATTCTCTATGCCGACCCCTTCGCTTTTGAGCTTGAATGTGGCTATGCCTTGCGGCGAGGTGATCGTGTCGCTAATATAGCCGACATACGAGGCCACTAGCTTGTCATGCCCTTTTACGCGGTGTATATCAAATTTGCCATCAGTTGATGTTGTTGTGCCGATGTTGGTCTCTGCCCAGTAGATGGTTGCCCCGATGAGTACTTGGCCACCACTGTCGACAACAGAGCCTTTTACCTCTTGAGCAAAACTCCGGCTAGCAGAGAGTGTAATCACAGCGAGTGTGATTATAAATATATTTTTTATCATGATTTTGTTGGTTTGACTTTATGAATATGATATCATAAGTAGTGTAAAACAATTATTGCCATATTTTTAAAAGCACTCTTGGAGCGATATTTTTCACTATTAAATTTCAATATAGAATAACTATATTTTCAATTCAATAGCAAAAAATCTCATCTCCAATAGCACTCTTAAAAACACACCAATAATTATTTTACTCTACTTATAAGAATCTAATTTATACAGATTCTAAGTCAAACTTGGGGGAGCCCGTAGAGTGCGAGCCGATAGCAGGTGCTTATCCTCTATTATGGGGATCTTCTCCGGTCTCTTGTTGGCGAGATGCCGAGGTGGATTTTTTTGCAACTCGAAAGAGCCATTACAAAGGGCATGGAGCGTTGTTGTGATAATCCTCCTAAACGGACTCGGGGTGATGGTTTGTGCTATGTAAACATCTGTTTTATAGCTGTTTATGTTGCACTTGTGGCTAGTGTGCTCAAAGTGAGACTCTCCATCGGCCTCGCACTTATGCTCCGAGCAATGACAGCTATTATGAGGCGGGCAGAGAACGGAACACAAATCACAGCCACTTGCTGCCGATGTAAATAACAGCAGTAGTATTAGTGATATGTATCTTCTAAGTCGCATAATAGTGTGGCTTATCCTAGGCAAATGTAGTGAATATTTCTTAAAATCTCATATCTTTGTAGCATGAAAAAAAACGCAGAGAGTATATTGTCGCCTTTGGATGCCCTTAAAAAGTATTGGGGCTATGGCGAATTTCGTCCTATGCAGGAGGAGATTATAGACTCTGTGCTCGATGGCGAAGATGCCCTGGTTGTTATGAGCACTGGCGCTGGAAAGTCGATTACCTATCAAGTGCCGACACTTGTGCGGGGTGGTTTAACCCTGGTTATCTCGCCGCTTATTTCGCTTATTAAGGATCAGGTTGATGCTCTTCGTGCGAGGGGTATATCGGCTGTTGCTCTGCACTCAGGCATGAGCTATCGCCAAATAGATGTGGCGCTAGATAACTGTATATATGGAAAGATAAAATTTCTATATATTGCCCCCGAGCGTATTCGCTCCAAGCTGTTTCTCGCTCGTTTGGAGCGTATGAATGTCGGGCTTATTGTTGTCGACGAGGCTCACTGTATATGGCATTGGGGGCATGATTTTCGACCGGCATACCTGGAGATTGTATCGTTGCGCCATCTTATGCCTAAAGTTCCTATCTTGGCGCTGACTGCCTCTGCTACACCTCAAGTGCTAAACGATATTGTTGAGAGGTTGGAGCTGCGCGAGCCAAAGAGATTTTTAGGAGAGCTGCGTCGCAAGAATCTTATCTACACAGTTCGCCGGAGCGAGGATCGTGATGGGCTTGTTAGGCGAATAATAGAGCGTGTTGCTGGTTCGGGGATAGTGTATGTTCGCTCGCGCGAGGAGTGTGATCGTTTGGCTGCCTATATCGAGCGCGAGGGGATAGCTACAGTCTCCTCTTATCATGCTGCTTTGCCCTACACCGAGCGTGCTATTCGTCAGGAGGAGTGGATGGATGGGAGTGTGCGCATTATGGTTGCAACAAGTGCTTTTGGTATGGGTATAGATAAACCCGATGTGCGATTTGTGGTGCACTATCATATGCCTAACTCTTTAGAGGAGTATTTTCAAGAGGCAGGCAGGGCAGGGCGTGATGGCAGAAGAAGTTATGCCGTGTTAATGTACAACCAGATGGATGGTGCTAATTATGCTCGCTTGCAGGCTTTGGAGTTTCCGCCACTCGAGCAGCTGAAGGAGATTTACGATCAGATCTGTGGGGCGCTAGGGGTCTGTTATGGTGATGGTTGCGCAGAGCGATATCCATTTAATGTTTACGAGTTTAGTTCTGCAACTAAATATTCGGTGCGGGAGGTGTTTGTTGCACTTCGCATCTTGTCGGCCAACAACTATCTACACTACTCTGATCTAGATCGGCCATATAGCAATGTGATAATTTTGGCCTCGCGTGAGGCGTTCTTTGCTCTGCGCGATAAGAGTAGAGAGTGGAGTGATTTCGTTACGGGCTTTTCAAGGATAGTTAGCAGCGAGAAGATCTTCTCAGGGCAGGGCACGGATGAGAGCGAGATCGCTTGGTGGATGGGTATGCCCATAGAGGATGTGCGCCGGATGCTGGAGAGATTGCATGAGATGGGATACATCTACTATGTGAGATCGAATGCCCAGGCACAGATTATCGTAGGGCGTGATCGTGTTGAGAAGAGATATCTATATATCTCGCCCGAGAGCTATTCGCACCGGCAAGAGAATAATCGCCAGCGACTAGAGCGAATGATCGACTATGGGCGAAATAGTAGTGAGTGTCGCTCGCGAATGATAGAACGATATTTTGGCGTTGAGAGTAGCGATGTTTGCGGGGTGTGTGACATCTGTCTATCAAAAGATACACAAAGCACTAGAGAGCAGCCTCTTGCCGATAGAATAATCGCCACCATAGGTGATGGACAGATGGATGCTCGCTCGTTGATAGATGCCTTGGAGATAGGTCAAGAGCGTATCACCGAACATATCTCGTCGCTGCTTGCCTCGTCTCGTATAGAGTTGGTGGATGGCTTTTTCTATAGGGTGAAAAAAACTTAAACAGATTCTTAAGGGGAGTTCTAATTTCTCCCGATTTTTGCAAAATCGAAAGGGGGTGGTTAATAGCTCGAAAGTAATTTTGGGAGAAATTAGAACTCCCCTTAAAGAGTTTATAAGAAAATTTTCCTATCTTTGTCTGTTATATTGAAACATATGATGCTAGAGAGTATAGAGCTACAAGCTAAAATAAGTAATGATGATGTCGCCGCACTGCCAGCCCTGCGTTTTGCTGGAGATATTGTGGTGGTGGATAGCGACGAGCAGATTGAGGCGGCGTGCAGCGATCTTTCGGCACATAGCGTTTTGGGTTTTGACACCGAGACGCGCCCATCGTTTAAGGCTGGAGTTAGCTATAAAGTATCTCTGCTGCAGCTCTCTACACCTTCACGATGTTATCTG
>JBCQTD010000048.1:0-12009 GCA_047178725.1 Rikenellaceae bacterium | reverse complement strand
TATACAAAAGCCCACCTATGTCTGAGTATAAATTATTATTATATCTGCTGTTTAGGTCAATGCATCTTTTATAATACATTCCTGCCATTGCATAATTAGCGCTAGAAGATGTAATTTCTTGCGTTGCTTTTAATAGGTTTTCATCGAACGAATTTTGAGCTCTATTGTATGCGTATGAGGCTTCTCGTACTGGCTGTGCCATTTCTTCATAGGTCATTGGCTTAAACTTTGCTGTAATAACTTGAGATACAGAATTTGTTATGTTTGCGCAAATAAACAATAGTATTAAAGTGGCTTTTTTTATAGTAAACATAGTTAGTATATTTATATGATTGTTATATGGGTGATTTTGTGAAATGAGATATTTTGAGACTTTAAAATAAATCCGCAAATTAGATTTGGAGTATTCGCAGCAACATTGAATCCAGTTATATAATCAATAATAGTAGAACCGTCACTTAATCTTATTTTCACTTTGTGGTCTTTCCATCTTTTAATTTCATCATCAGTTAGAGATAGCAACTCATTTAAGATATATTCCATACAGATTAATAATTTATTTTACCTATACAAGTCAATTATTCGTATTAGGCAAGGGTTAAACAACAAAAGGCGCAGACAATTCCCATCGGTTCAAAGGTACGACCAAGCACCCACAGCCCAATAAGTTATGCCTACGCCAAGCGTAAGCATTTGACTTATTGTTTTTGGGCTGATAAAATTGGTCGTTTCTTGAACCTCAAACAATAGCAAACGCTATAATATTTATTCGATAAGCAGTTTTCTCTCTGCTAACCAATTACAAAGTTAGCGATTTATTTATGTGTGACCAAACATTATTTTGTATTTCCTCACCCACACCAACCCATTCACATTTGGTAGCGACCAGCATTTAACAAGAAATCCAGCCACTCAAGAGCTGCGTGGAGCGCAGTTTATATACTCTTGAATGGTTGGATTTGTCGGTACCTTTGCGCACAAAGGGGGAGGGGTATTCTTTGAGATTATCACTACATTCGAGTGAACAAATAGAGCGTTGCAGCTTTAACCATCGGGCTAAAAAGAGGTTTTCGTCCTACGGAAACACAAACTTGCTGATTGGTTTTTTAGTTGATTTATGGCTTCAGCTGATACGTTGCCATTGGGGTGTCGAGAGGGGCAACGCCCTTTCGCTTATTGGGGTATTTTTAGTGTAGCTTGCCGAGCGTGTAGAAAATACCCTAATAAGCTATGGTATTTGGCAAGCTAAGTAGGGTAAAATAATTATTGGTATGTTTTTAAGAGTGCTATTGGAGATGAGATTTTTTGCTATTGAATTGAAAATATAGTGGTTCTATACTGAAATTTAATAGTGAAAAATATCACTTCAAGAGTGCTTTTAAAAATATGGCAATAATTGGTTTACACTACTTAATTAAAGGCAAATACTCACTACAGAGTAGGTTATACAAAAAAAAGGAGTACCGAAGTACTCCTCTATCTCACGCTACATAATCACAATATCCAACCCTGGTGAGCTGCTTTTCACATCATTACCATTAAAAAAATCAGAGAGCCTAAGTGCTCTAATAGTTCTCGCGACGAGGCTCGAAATAGCCCTGGGCATGCTGACACGCAGGACATAGCTCTGGAGCAGTCTCTGAACCCTCATGGACGTATCCGCAGTTGCGACATTGCCATGTGATTGGCTCCTCACGAGTGAAATATCCAGCCTTAACACGCTCAAGGAGCTTAAGATAACGGCGCTCATGCTCCTTCTCGGCCATTGCGATATTTCTAAAACACTCGGCAATCACCGGGAATCCCTCTCTGTCGGCTATAACCGCAGCCTCAGGATAGGCTACATACCACTCCTCATTCTCGCCAGCAGCAGCGGCCTCTAGGTTCTCAATAGTAGAGAGGATTCTTCCGGCCGGGTATGACGCTGTGATCTCAACCTCGCCCCCCTCTAGAAATTTAAAGAATTTCTTCGCATGCTCCTTCTCCTGCTCGGCGGTCTCAAGAAAGATTGCTGCCACCTGCTCATACCCCTCTTTTTTAGCTACACTAGCAAAGTATGTGTAACGATTTCTTGCCTGGCTCTCACCGGCGAATGATTTGAGCAGATTCTGCTCTGTAATTGTACCTTTTATGCTATCCATGACTCAAATTGTATTAAAATGTTTTTCGATTTGAAAGGTAGTTATAAAACTAAAAAATATCAAGTTTTATGCAACTATTTTATCTGAGATCTATAATTTCAAACTCTGGGTAGTCTCTCTTCTCAAATTTTTTAATTTTCCCATTGGTTTGACGAAATCGCCCAAGTTCAATACTAACGCGCTCGCCATCCATCTCATACGAGATCACGCGGGGGAGATTTTCTTTTGGGGTTAACTCTATTGAGACTATAAGTCCATCCTGATCTTTTGATGTTAAAATTAATGTAGATCCTGACATCTCCGACTCAAACTGCTCATATAGATTTGCAAAGGCGTTAACGGGATCATCCATCAACGTTATCGGGCTCTTTGGCGGCGTATCTACAACCACCTCCATAAGGGCGTGTGTCACCTCATAGCGAATGCTCTTGTCTCCATAATACTCTTGCCTCTCACCGATCTGCATATAGTAGCTATCGCCGCTAATGGCATAACCGCCATCAAACTCATGCCCCTGCATATTGAGCTTAAGATCGACACTATAGCTATCGCCAAGTTTTTTTAAACTTTCGCGCAATAGCTCGACATGATCCTCGGCAGCACTAATAAAGATAGTGCCAAATATCATAAGGGTCGCTATGGTTAATCTCTTCATCTTAGAAAACTCCTAAATCTTGAAGCTTGGCCTCAAGCGATGTGATGTCGTGGAAGTAGATATCGCGCGGTTTTGCCCCCTCTTGCTTGCCCACAATTCCACTTCGCTCTAGTTGCATCATAATTCTTCCAGCACGATTAAATCCAACCTCATAATTTCGCTGGATTGCTGATGTTGAGATAGAACCATTAGCCACCGCAGCACGGGCTATCTCGGCAAATAGAGAGTCATATTTAACCGGGCTGCCGCTCTCGCTTCCCATATCTTGTTCCGAACCCGACTCGGGCGAATAATCTGGCAAACGATATGCCATAGTGTAGCCCTGCTGCGAAGATATATGCTCTACTACCCTATTCACCTCATCGGTCTCAACTAGAGCGCACTGTATGCGAGTCATCTCGCCATCCTTCGAGAAGAGCATATCTCCCCTACCGATAAGCTGATTAGCTCCCGGCTGGTCGATAATCGTGCGAGAGTCTATCATCTGCATCACCCTAAATGCAATACGCGCCGGGAAGTTTGCCTTAATACCACCGGTGATGACCTTCACATCTGGGCGCTGAGTGGCGATAATAAGGTGAATACCCACGGCTCGAGCCTTCTGGGCAAGGCGCATAACAGGAGTTTCAACCTCGCGTGTCATCATGATAAGATCTGCGAACTCATCCACCACTACCACAATATAGGGCATATAGTAGTGTCCTTTATCAGGGTTTAGCCGCCTTGAAATAAACTTATTATTATACTCAACGATATTTCTCACGGCAGCTTTAGATAGGAGCTTAAGCCTACTCTCCATCTCCTCGCAAAGCGAATTTAGAGTATATACAGCCTTCTTTGGATCGGTGATAATAACCTCCTCCTCCGACTCCATCTTGGCCATAAAGTGGTGCTCCAAATTTTTATATGGTGTAAACTCCACCATCTTTGGGTCGATCATCACAAACTTAAGCTCGGCTGGATGCTTGCGATACAAGAGCGAGGTGATTATGGCATTCAATCCAACCGATTTACCCTGGCCGGTTGCTCCCGCTACCAATAGATGGGGCATCTTTGCAAGGTCGAATACATAATTCTCATTCTGTATTGTCTTACCTATTACGATCGGAAGCTCGGCCTTTGACTCCTGGAATTTAACAGATTTAACAGATGAGAGCATAGATACCACCTGCTTATTGCGGTTTGGCACCTCTATTCCGATAGTTCCTCGTCCTGGAATTGGGGCTATGATTCTAATTCCCAAAGCCTTTAGGCTCTGTGCTATATCATTTTCCAAACCTTGAATCTTAGATATCTTAACACCCTGAGCCTGAACAATTTCATATAAGGTGATAGTTGGTCCCACAGTAGCTTTAATTCTCTGGATCGGAATGCCGAAATGTTTTAACGTATCCTCGATCTTTGATTTATTTTCATAGATCTCCTCGTCGCTCACCTCTGATTTCGATTGATAATCCTCTAGTAGATTTACAGGTGGATGCTGATAGTTATTTAGGTCACGAAGTGGATCATATAACTCCATATCGTCAACCTCATCTTCGGTGAGCTGCGCCGCAATATTCGCCTCTACCGTAACAACCAATCCAGATTGAGGCTCAACAATATCTACAACAGCTAGATCCTCATCCTCTACGCATCTTCTGTCGATCTCCAGATCCGGCTCTATCTTCTCGATGGAAGCGCTCTCTTCTACCTCCACAACAACCAACATATCATCCTGCTCCGGGTGCTCAACCACGATAGGGCTCTGCTGCTCTTTAACCTCCTTTTGATCTATTGCATCAACCTCCGCCACAGAGGGCTCCTCCTCCCGGCTATGTGCATTAAATGTGGTCTCCTCTGGGAGCATACTCTCTTTGGTGTGCCCTCTGCTAGATACTTTATCTTTGACTATATCGACTATTTTACCACCCCTATTTATCGCCGATTGCCCTGCGGCATTAACCGTATTGATAAAGTTGCGATTTACGAATACACCAAAGCCAACCCAGCCACAAATAAGTAGAATTGCGATGCCCACCGAACCAATCAGGCCACATAGCCTCGCAGCAATAGAGATGCCATATGCTCCACCTAAACCACTATTAAAGATCGCTAGCGACTCTTTAAAGATAAAGCCAAGAGATAGCGAGCCTAAGATCAACAGCATGGCCGAGCTTAGTGCCATTCGATGAAGTCGGAGAGGTTGCTTGCGGAGAATCTTAAGACCTATTAGCAGAATAAATATAGGTATAACAACGCCAAAAGCCCCAAAAGAGCGTCCAATCAATATATCGCCAATCCACGCACCGCCACCGCCGCAGGGATTTGAGAACTCCAGCAGGTCAAAATTGGGGTTATCGCTACCTATACCATTTAGCAGCGCAAAATCGGCCTTCCAATGGGCAAAGTAGAATAACGCCGAGGCAAGAGCAAAGAGCCCTATACTCAGCAGTGCAAAGCCTAATAACCACCTACTAACTTCGCTATTTGAGCGCTCCGATGTGGCCTTTTCTCTCCTATTTGTTTTTGTCTTTGACATATTCTTATCTTTATAATTTACTATTGTATCTTTTTGCCTTCTGCTTTAACCGCTCCAAATAGCTCTCTTGGCCAAAGGTCGCGAAGATGGTATCTCCACCCTCTGGGCTAGATGAGCATATGTCTCTCTGTTCTAAAAGCGATTGAACCCTGCGCGCCACGGCTGGGGCGGGATCTATTATAGTCGTATCGGGTGCTAGCGAGCGTATTGTTGACAGCAAAAAGGGGAAGTGCGTACACCCCAAAACAATCTCGTCGGCACCTGCCTTTACCATCTTAGATATCGCAGCCCACACTACACTCCTCGCCTCCTCGGCATCCTCGTTGTCGCCCTCGACCAGCTCCACAAAGCCACGAGCTGAATCCTCTATTATCTCAATATTTGATCCATACTTAGCCACCGTGGAGCGATATAATCCCCCCTCTAAGCTTCTTCGTGTTGCTATCACCCCCACAACTCCACTCTTTGTCGTAAGGCAGGCCGGTTTAATTGCTGGCTCCATACCCACAAATGGAGTCTCAGGGTATTTATCCCTAAGAGCCTCGATCGCTACAGCAGTAGCCGTATTGCATGCCAAAACGACCATCTTACACCCCATACCCAGTAGATGATCCACGGCAGCAAATACTAAGCCCATAATCTCCTCCTTAGGACGAGAGCCATATGGGCAGTTCTCTCCATCTCCAAGATATATAAGCTTCTCATTAGGCAATAGGTCGCGAATTGCACTCAACACCGTAAGGCCACCTATACCCGAATCAAAAACTCCTATGGGGTTGTTATTCATTAATATGAGCTATAATTATATCCAAAATCGCCTCATCATCATAACACTCGGCAGCTATACGTAAGGAGGCTTTAGAGTAGATTGCATCGCGCTCTGCGATCCCACATCTCATAAATTCCACCAACTCCTGGTCATTGAGCCCCCTCAGTTTTGGGCGCTTTTCTCGTCCTCGTGGACTAAGGCGCGAGGCTATATTTTCTGCTGTCCTGTGAAGATATACGCAAAGTCCGAGCTCATTCATCCTCTCCATATTATCTCGCCACACGGGCAGTCCGCCGCCAGTAGAGACTATAGTTGGCTGATTGAGCTGCGCCGCGGCCTCAAGCATTTGCCTCTCGCGAAGGCGAAAATACTCCTCGCCGTGCTGCTCGAAGATCTCCGATATGCTCATCCCCTCCATCTTCTCAATCTCGGCATCAGTATCCACAAGTGGCACGCCGAGCCTAGAGGAGAGTTTGCGGCCAATAGTGCTTTTGCCGCTGCCCATATACCCTATCAAAAATATATTCATTTAGAATAGATTTAGCTGTGTTGTGTCTATTACCATCTCCGTGGCGTCCTCCTCTGGGCGCTCTATCTCGAAATCGACCGGCTCGGCTGGCTCCTCTATAGGCTCTCGTTCAATATACTCCAGCGAGCCGATCTCATAGATCGATATTCGCTTGCCCTTAGCTCGATGGCTTTTTACACCAATAAAGCTATCTACATCAACCATATCCGCAGGTCGCGAAGCGTGCGCACCCTTATAGCTAACCTTAAGCTGAGCACCCTGCCAAGAGCATATTGCGATCAACTCCGCCGAAGCATCCTCGCCCAAGAATGGTTGCAGCTTATCGCTCTGCTCAAGCTCAAAACGCTTCATATAGTAGAAACCTTGTTGATTATCAAAATAGCAGACCGAATATGTCGCTCCTGGCTCGTATCGCTCAACCCTAGTCGTATCGTCGGGGAAGTGCTGCATAATATCAAAGCCGGTGATATAGTATTGGTTCTTTGCCGTCCATACAACAAGCCTATCCTCTCCCTTAAATTCGCCTAGCAACTCTCCATGCTCATCGACATTAAGCCTGCGAACATCCGGATCATACCAGATATTTTGGCTAGCCAAAGTCGACACACCCCTCTCCTTTACAACTATCTTGTGGATACCATAACGCGAGAAGAGATTTCCTTGGCTTGCACGACCCTTGATGGCCAAAGTAGAGAAGTCCAGATCTACAATAAGCTTCTTTAAGCGTGGGCGTGGTTTGAAGTATATCTTCAATATCTCAGCCTCGCCGTTTGGATTAACTGACAGGTATAGTATATCACTACCCGCACTCCCTTTTGTTATGTTATACTCCTTATCACGAGTTACACCCTTAATCGGGCAGCGCTTCATCATGATTGGGCCACCCCTGCCATCACGATATATAACATTGTAGATGGTGCGATCATCATTGCGCTTAAAGACCCCTATATAGTAGATATTCTTCTCAAAGAAGGCCTTCTCGCTAACCTTAGTTATCACATAGCGGCCATCTTTAGTCATTACGATCACATCGTCAATATCCGAGCACTCAGCCACAAACTCCGACGAGCTCATAGATTTACCAATTCCAAAGAAGCCCTCCGCCCTATCAACATACAACTTAGCATTGGTAACGGCAACCTTTGTAGCCTCGATCATATCAAACTCTCTGATCTCGGTGCGGCGCTCTTTACCCTTGCCATACTTCTCGCGTATGCGCTCATAGTAGGCGATTGTGTAGTTGACTATATTTTTTATATTGAATTTAGTCTCCTTGATCTGCTCCTCGATGGACTTAATCTCGTTATCCGCCTTGTCGCTATCATAGCGCGATATTCTGATAAACTTAAGCTCCGTTAGGCGCTCCACATCTGCAAGGATAACCTCGCGGCGCAGAAGCTTTTTAAATGGTTCAAGTCCACCATCTACTGCCGCATAGGCCTCTTCGCGAGTTTTACAACCCTCGATTAGTTGATATAGCTTATTTTCAATAAATATCCTCTCCAGTGAAGCGGCATGCCACCCCTCGTTTAGCTCCGCTAGCTTGATGTTGAGCTCTAGATTCAACAAAGATTTCGTATTCTCAGCTGATCGCCTAAGCATCTCGTTTACTCCCAAAAAGAGCGGTTTGTTATCCAAGATCACACATGAGTTTGGCGCAATCGAAACCTCACAATCGGTAAAGGCATATAGGGCATCTATCGTCCTGTCGCTCGACTCATCGTTGGCCACCTGCACGATGATCTCAACCTTCTCGGCGGTATTATCATCCACCTTCTTGATCTTGATCTTGCCCTTGTCGTTGGCCTTGATGATCGACTCCTTGATCGACTCGGTTGTGGTGTTGTATGGTATCTCGGTGATGGCAAGCGTGCGCATATCAATCTTTGAGATCTTCGCGCGCACCTTTACCGTACCACCCCTCAGGCCATCATTATATCTACTGGCATCCATCTGCCCGCCAGTTAAAAAGTCGGGCAAGAGAGTAAACTCCTCGCCACGCAGATGGGCTATCGAGCCATTTATCAGCTCAATAAAGTTGTGTGGTAATATTTTCGAAGCTAGTCCCACAGCGATACCATCCGCACCCTGCGCAAGCAACAACGGAAATTTAATTGGCAGCGTTACCGGCTCCTCTTTTCGTCCGTCGTAAGATAGCATCCAGTCGGTAGTCTTGCGGTTAAAGACCACATCGAGGGCAAACTTCGAGAGGCGAGCCTCAATATATCGGCCTGCTGCTGCATCATCACCGGTTAATATATTACCCCAGTTTCCCTGGCAATCAACAAGCAGATCCTTCTGCCCAAGCTGCACAAGTGCATCCTTAATAGAGGCATCACCATGTGGGTGATACTGCATGGTTTGACCAACGATATTGGCCACCTTATTAAACCTGCCATCATCGACCACCTTCATGGCGTGAAGTATACGGCGCTGCACGGGCTTCAATCCATCATTAAGGTGCGGCACAGCGCGCTCCAGGATCACATAAGAGGCGTAGTCCAAAAACCAACTCTTATACATGCCCGTGAGCTTTTTAATTCCACCATCCTCTGTTGTGAGTTTACTGAATTTACTCTTCGGCGCTACACGGCCTGTGCTCTCTTCGGCCGCCTGTCCAATCTCTATCTCGTCACTCATAGTGGTTAAATTTCTGTCTCGGGTAGAGCATCCTCCTCTACCTTAAGGTTATCAATAATAAAGCCTTGGCGCTCGAAGCTATTCTTGCCCATATAGAACTCCAGCATGTCGTTTACCGGATCATCCTTTGTCATGCGCACCTTGTCGAGCCTCATCCCCTCGCCAATAAAGCCCTTAAACTCATCGGCCGAGATCTCTCCAAGACCTTTAAATCGGGTGATCTCCGCAGATTTACCACACTTAGCGATGGCATTCACACGCTCCTCGTCGCTATAGCAGTAGATTGTCTCGCGCTTATTGCGAACTCTAAATAGAGGTGTCTGCAAAATAAAGAGGTGACCACCACGGATAACATCCGGGAAGAATTGCAAAAAGAATGTCAGAAGCAGCAATCGAATATGCATACCATCAACATCGGCATCGGTAGCCACTACCACCTTATTATAGCGCAGGTTATCCATATCATCCTCGATATTTAACGCCGCCTGCAGAAGATTAAACTCCTCATTCTCATATACGACCTTCTTGGTTAGTCCATAGCAGTTTAGCGGCTTACCGCGCAGCGAAAAGACAGCCTGCGTCCTAACATCGCGGCTAGAGGTTATAGAGCCCGAGGCGGAATTTCCCTCTGTAATAAATATCATGGTCTGCTCCGCCAGAGGGTTCTTGTCGGTTAGATGAACCTTACAATCGCGCAGCTTTTTATTATTTAGCGAGACCTTCTTCGCGGTCTCTCTAGCCTTTTTCTTTATGCCCGATATAGCCTTGCGCTCCTTCTCATTCTCGACGATCTTCTTTTGAAGAATTTGTGCCGTTTCAGAGTTTTTATGCAAGAAGTTATCGAGCTGCTGTGATAGAAAATCAATCACAAAGTTGCGCATCGAAACACCCGGCTCAACCTCCTTCGATCCGAGCTTAATCTTTGTTTGCGACTCAAAAACAGGATCGGTAACCTTTACTGAGATAGCTGCTATGATCGAGGTTCTAATATCCGACGGATCATAATCCTTACGATAGAAATCCTTTATGACCTTCGCAATAGCCTCGCGATAAGCGGCCTGGTGAGTTCCGCCCTGCGGCGTGTACTGGCCATTTACAAATGAGTAGTAGCTCTCGCCATATCCCGTGCCGTGCGCTATTGCAACCTCTATATCCATGCCCGACAAGTGTATCGGGGTGTATAGCGGCGCCTCGGTCATATTCTCATTCAAAAGATCCAGAAGTCCATTCTTTGATTGATAGCTCTTGCCATTGAATAGGAATGTGAGCCCCAAGTTGAGATAGGTGTAGTTGCGCACCATCTGCTCGACATACTCTAGGTTGTAGCTATATGAGCCGAAGATCTCCTCGTCAACCCTAAAGCTGATGTAGGTTCCATTCTTCTCGCTCACGCCACTCTCCCACCTATCGCTAATCTCGATACCCTTCTCGAAGTTCACCGTTCGCGCCTCGCCATCGCGAACCGACCGAGCGATAAATTCGCTTGAGAGCATATTGACAGCCTTTACACCAACACCATTCAGACCCACGGTCTTTTTAAATGCCGAGCCGCCATATTTACCACCAGTATTCATCTCGCTCACCGCCGCCGAGAGAGATTTTAGTGGAATACCACGACCATAGTCGCGAATAGCCACCACCCCATCAGCGATGTTAATCTCGATCCTTTTTCCGGCATTCATAATAAACTCGTCGACCGAATTATCCACCACCTCTTTGATTAGGATATATATACCATCATCACTCTGGGTGCCATCGCCCAGCTTACCAATATACATACCAGGGCGCAATCGAATATGCTCGCGAGGCGAGAGGGTGATGATTGCATCATCGCCATAATTGCTATTAGCCTCTAATTTTAACTCTGCCATATATCTATCCTCTTATTGTTTCAAAGGCGGCGAGCATCTGCTCGCGAACCTCGTTGATTAACTCTTTACGCTCTGTTACCTCGATCCTCTCCACCGAGATGGGTGGCAAGACTTTCAGGATCACCTCATGTCGCCAACTAAATAGGAAGTTATCCTTTATCATATCACGGCTGCCGGAGAGAACCACCGGCAAGATCTCCACCCCCGCCTCCTTGGCTAGATTAAATGCTCCGGATTTAAATCTCCCGATCTGGCCATCCTTGGATCTTGTCCCCTCGGGAAACATTGAGATAGAGACCCCGCGCGATATCCACATCTTACCTTGCTCGATCACCTTGGCCATCGCCACAGCTCCATTACCTCGCTCGATGGCGATATCGCCATGCAGAACAAGCAGCTGACCAAAGAATGGCGTGGCAAATACCTGGCGCTTTGAGACCCATCTAAAATTTAACGGAAGGGCGTATAGTGATGGGATATCCAGCATAGCATTATGGTTAAGGATAATAACATAGCTCCTCTTGGGGTCAATGTTCTCCATCCCCACTACGCGCCACCTCCAAAATGGGGGGATTGCGAAAAAGATCTTTACTACAAAACGTGATAGCTCGTGCACAACGCGGCGAGCAGGATCGAATGGAGCACAGATCACCAATGCAACCGCCGATAAGACGAGCAGCAGCGTGCATAGCACCACCATGAAAATATAATATAGAAGAGAAAACATCGCTAATAGTCTTGAATTATTCCACAAATTTATAAAAATTATGGATTAAAATCAAGTCTAAGTAGGGTAAAATAATTATTGGTGTGTTTTTAAGAGTACTATTGGAGATGAGATTTTTTGCTATTGAATTGAAAATATAGTGGTTCTATACTGAAA
>JBCQTD010000047.1:0-13034 GCA_047178725.1 Rikenellaceae bacterium | reverse complement strand
CAGTCTTAGTTAAGTAGTGTAAAATAATTATTGCCATATTTTTAAAAGCACTCTTGGAGCGATATTTTTCACTATTAAATTTCAATATAGAATAACTATATTTTCAATTCAATAGCAAAAAATCTCATCTCCAATAGCACTCTTAAAAACACACCAATAATTATTTTACTCTACTTAAGGCAATTAGCTCTAAGAAATAGATAAGCTATTTGTCTGAAATTATACCTTATGAAAATCGTAGTTACAGGAACCCGAGGCATCCCCAACATCATGGGTGGTGTCGAGACCCATTGTGAGGAGTTGTTTCCTCGTATCGCCTCAATGGAGGAAAATGAGGTTGTAATAATTCGTCGCAAAAGCTATGTTCAGGACGCTCTAATAAGCTACAAAGGCATTGATCTTGTTGATGTTGAGACCCCCGGGAGAAAATCGTTTGAGGCTATTATCCATACTTGGCGAGCGATATTCAAGGCGAAAAAGCTTGGTGCTGATATTGTGCATATCCACGCAATTGGGCCAGCAATACTTGCTCCAGTCGCTCGACTTTTGGGGTTGAAAGTTGTCTTTACCCACCATGGGCCCGACTACGACCGTGATAAATGGGGTTTTGTCGCAAAGCGAATCTTGATGCTAGGCGAGAGAATGGGCGCAAAATATGCCAACGAGGTGATAGTGATTTCGGAGGTGATAAACAACATATTGAAGGAGAAGTACAACCGCCAAGATTGCCATCTTATTTATAATGGTGTTCCGACCCCAAATCGCTGTGATGCACCCGAGTATTTCAAAGAATTAGGTATAGAAAAAGGGAAGTATATCTTTGCAATGTGTCGCTTCGTGCCGGAGAAGAATCTGCATCATTTGATAGATGCCTTTGCCGCAGTCGAAGCCAAAGGCTACAAATTAGTGATAGCCGGCGATGCCGACTTCGAGGATGAATACTCGGTGTGGCTCAAGAGAAAGGCGCGTGAGAGCGGGGTGGTGCTAACTGGTTTTATCAAGGGCGAAAAACTCCATTCTCTGCTCACGGGGGCGAGATGTTTTGTTCTGCCATCCTCGCATGAGGGTTTGCCCATCTCGCTTTTGGAGGCGATGAGCTACTCTCTGCCGGTTATTGCAAGTGATATCTCCGCTAATTTAGAGGTCGCGCTGCCGGATGAGTGCTACTTTCCGGTGGGCGATGTTGAGGCGCTGGCGAAGAAACTTGGCTCGGTAATTAATAGCAACCGCTGCTCGGTCGAATATGATATCTCTAGATATGATTGGGACAAGATAGCGTGGCAGATTATGACGATCTATCGCGCGATGTAGAGGATGATCTAGTTAATGAAAAAGTGCGCACTTACAGCCGAAGTGCGCACTTTAATTTTGTGCAGTATGAGATGGTTATATCACCTCAGCAGGATGAAAACAGAGTCGCGAGGTGATACCGGCCCAGTAGCTACTGGGTGTGCCTGAATCAAAGTAAGAGAGGCCTGCGGCAGAGGCATTAGCCGCGCGACCGCCAAACTCTACCCCACGCAAAGAGGAGCTTGTTAGTACGGTGTTGCTCTGATCGCAGAAGAAAGTAGAGGAGCTGCCGCCTGTAAGCTCGCTTATAATATCGCCGCTATTACCAAAGATGACCTCCTTGATATACGAATTTGAAGTGCGCGCCAGTAGACCTCTGAACTCATAGCCCTCGTAACCCTCTGCGAGCGTCGAGTGGCTTGCGAAGTTGGTCGGATCTGAGGCTACAAAGACTCGGCTTTGACCTGCATAGTCGCCATCATAATCATCCGTGCGGACATCTATTAAGATGCCATCAACCCATTTCCACGCGTGGCCAAAGGGGTTCTCTATGCCGCGATAGCGATTGGCATAGGTTGAGATAGTAACATCGTTGGTCTCATCGTAGACCTCATATAACACCTCGCCCGTTCCGTTGCCTAGCCCATCGGTGTACCCGCATGGGATAAACGTATTGCTCCCATTAAAGGTGCTCAAATCAGTTGAACCTACCGTCGTGGGGCCATCGCCAAGGCCGCCCTGCTTGTAGCCATCCGATGTAAGCTCTGTGTTGAGTGTTGCTTGCGAGTTGAGTGTAGCATACTCCACAACGAAGAGCCAGAAGAGAGTCTTGTGAGCCTCATATGTATAGCAGTTCCACTCGGTGCTATCCGTTTTGCGCTTGCGGGCGTATGCGCGGAAGTTGGTTAGCGAGATATTGCTGACAGGCCTGCCCAAGAGCGAGCGATAGGTATCATCCCAGTCAGATGTGTTATTGCCGCCTCGATACTCTGTTGTAGAGTTGGCCACCGATGCAAGGGTTGTGGTGGTGCGATTAAACGATGCTTCATAGGCTGAGACATACATCTTGCCCACCTTGTGATAACCATCTATCGGGTGCTCCGATATCCACACCTGCCTCGCCGTGCCATCGGAGACAAATTTGCGATAGTGCTCCGGTATCTCCACCATCACCTGCCCCTGGGATCCATCGCGAGTGGAATCTACCCAGCTGCTCGAGGGAAGATACTTCACCACCTGGCCATCATCATCCAGTAGACATCCTAGCATCTTGCTCTGAATCGGCAGCGTGCGGTGTAGCGACATATTGCCCAGACGTGTGCATGTGGGCGAGGAGATGGTTGTGTCGAATTGGATGCCATAGGCCAAGAGATCCTCCAGCTGGGCGCTGTACTTCGATAGGAAATTCGTGCTCGCGGCCGCCTGCGACATCGGCACGCTCTCGCTCTCGCCCATCGCTTGGGCTATATCGGAGATGTTGAGTTTGCCAGCAACTAGCTCTTCAGCCTCCGAGTAGAACTCTTGGCGTATACTTTCGGCTGAGGCTCTCTCGCTCTCGGCGAGCTCTCTGGCTGCCTCTGCTGATGAGCGCGAGGTCTCAGCCGCTGCTCTCGCAGCCTCTGCTGCCGATCGGGAGCTCTCTGCTGCTGATCTCGCCCCTTCGGCCGTGGCTCTCGACGCCTCTGCTGCGCCTCTTGATGTTTCGGCAGCTTGGCGCTCATCTTCGGCGGCCTGGGCAGCCTCGGCCACCTCAATAAGTGGCGCCTGAATTCCGGCCAGCTGCTCATCCGAAAAATCCTCATAGGTGAAAGGATCGCCCTTAAGCATCGTTCCCATAATAAAAGTCGTCTCATTATGGAATTCAGGCCATGCCCCGATCGCGGCATCGCTGCCGCTCTGTGCAATGGTTATCTGATACTCCCACTCGCCCGTGGCGATAGAGCCCGTTGTGGCGCTCTCCTCTTGTGGAGTTGTGCTCTCTGCCATAGCTGCAATATCGCGACCTAGCTCACTCCTCTCGATATATACCTCCGCCTGGTTTGTCGCCACGACAGCACTCTGATCCAGAATGAGCGCAGCGGCAAGAAGGTATCTTCCGCAGAGCGCTGTGGTCGAAAGAGCTTCAGTGTAGAAGCAATCCTCATCCTTATATATCTTAAAGCGATGCGCCTCGATGCCCGACGGGCTCTGAAGGCTGAGTGCGATGCCGTATGGTGCCAGGTCGCTTATCTGCTCAAATTCGGCATCACTACCCCTTTCGCGGCGCAAAATCCTGCCCGCGTATTGTAATTTTTCTCCTTGTTTCATACTTGAATACTTTGCTTGACTATTGCTGCGAATAGTCAATAATTGAACATGCAGATATATTCTAATAAGTAGCTGCGAATACCTATTAATATCTCTACTTTTTGATTAAGATAGCTGTAGATTCTCCACAACTTCATTTGGAGTTCTATTTGCCATCAGGTGCAAAGATAGTGTATGAATTAAGGTTATCCAAATATTTTACAATAAAAATTAAATTATTTATCTAGAGGGCTCTCGCTCCTTTCTAAATGCCGGGCGAAGATCATTGCTTTACCCTTAGAATCTGTTTAAATTTCTCTCTAAAATGATCTACTCCTCATCTTTGCTCTGGTTAATCGTATTTTTAATCTCCGAAAGATCTACCAACTTATTAACGATAGCATAGATTGTGAGTCCTGATGGGCTGTGTATTTGTAGCTTGTTGGCAATATTTCGTCGATGGGCAATGATGGTGTGTGTAGACAAACAGAGGGCATCTGCTATCTGCTTATTGGTCATTCCCTTCACCACACAAATAATTATCTCCCTCTCTCGAATACTGAGCTCTTCCTTTTTTTTGAGCGTTTCACTATCGGAATTTATCAGCTGTTCTATCTTCTCTGTGATTGTGCCTATGGCATCATAGGTGGAGATTACGAGGTCGTAATTATTGAGCATGCTAGGTTCAACAAACCCGCTCTGTAGTGCCACTACTCTTAGCTCCTCATTCCCGAGATTGTCTTTGAGCATGGATGGTGAGAAATAGCCAATGCTAGATGGATTGACAATTAACAGATCAACTCTTTTATTGTAGCTGTATATACCAGATAATAGAGTGGATAGATCGCTTAGCTCCACTATCTCGCAGATAATACTACGTGATTGTTGTAATATTGTAGATAATCCACATCTAACAATAGACGATGGTTCTGCTATCATTATATGTACTCTTTCACTCATCTTCACCACTATTTTTTTGTTCGATAAATTTAATCGTCGGAACTAAAAGATAATTCTCAATATCATTGTGTGATGCTAAATCTCGCTCGCAGGTAAATATGTCATATAGAGCGCTATTTAGTGCGTTGGAAGTTTTTGCAGGATAATATTTTATTATTATGCTCTTAAATTCAGAGAGCTTAGACTCTACCTTGTCGTGGTGTTTGCTATACTCGCTAACGTTATAGACGCTATTTTTTTTGCCCTTAGAGAGATCGTTAATATAGGGGAAGAGTCTATTCTCCTCATACATCATGTGCTTGCGAACCTCAAGCAGATACTCATCATAGTAATTCAATATGGCCACCGAGACATCCCTATTTTTATCTATGGCCTCGATAAGTTTAGAGCGGATCTGAGGTAGGCGATACTCCAAAAAATATTTGTGGGCGTTATGCAGATATTGTATCACAGATGGCAGAGATATCTGCTCATGGTTAATCTCAAACCTCTCTTTGTCGGGCGAAATTAGAAGATTCACAACCGAGAGCAGGGTGTAGGTGTCCACACTATTGTTGCGGCAAACCGTGTCAATTGAATCGTCGCCAAACCCGAGATTAATGCCAAAGCGGCTAATAACAAGCAACATCGGGTAGTTGTCGCAGATTAAATCGCTCATTGCGTCATTAGGATAATACTTTCCTACCTTATACATACTTTATGATTTTTATGAGTTAATATATGAGTGCATACCTCCCAATATGAAATTTACGCCAAAATATGTCATTAATACTGAGGCGAATACCACCATTAGATAGAGGTGAAATACTATTGGCTTACTCAGTAATTTAATTGATCGCCCATGTAGCGGTATGGCATAGAGCATCATTGTAATAAGAGCCCACACCTCTTTTGGGTCCCATGCCCAATATCTACCCCATGAGACGTTGGCCCATACTGCCCCGATAAAAATACCTACAGCCAAGAAGGATATGCCAAGCAGCAGAAATATACGACTATATATCGTTAAGCGCTCCATTAAATCTCTGTTATTGCGTGCAATAGTCGTGGCCAGCACCCCGTTGATAAATGTAAAGGCAAAGAGGGTGTAGGCGAGCATGATGAAGCAGACATGCGTGGTGAGATATGGTGAATTTAGCACCGGCATAAGTGGTGTGATCTGAGGATTCATTCCACCAATGGTGGCCACAAGCATCGTAAAACCAACGAGCAGCGTGCCCATGGCGGTAAATAGAGATGAAGATCGACTCATGTAAAGCGTGATTGCCGCGACACACCAACCTAAAAATATCATCGTATCATAGCCGTTGGCTAGAGGCATGCGATCTGTTATGTACCACTTCAACCCTATAGATAGAGCCAAAAGGCACACCGCGTGTATCATGCTGCATTTAAGCAGCCGGACAACTGTCTTCTCAACTTTAGGCCTCCTTGAAAAGAGGATCAATAAAATAACTCCTAAGATCCCCAATGCTAGATTAAATCTATATAGGATCTTTGTGATGGAGAGGGCATAATACCACTGCTCTGCTCGCACCTTGTAGCTGGGAACTAAAGACTCCTCGCCAAATCTTTGTTGATATTTTACTATCTTCGTTGCTATAAGCTCAAACTCATCCATATTTGGCGATGCCGCGGAGGCGAGCAGCATCTCGGAGCTGTTTTTAATAAAAAGCGCCTGCCCTCTGTCCATCTCCTCGGGCAGTTCATCAATGGGTGAATACCATGTGATATGGCCCTCGCTATCGCGATAGGGGAATATCTTAAGCATTGCGCCGCTACGAAGCATTGCGACAAGCTGCACCTTCTCATTGAGCTTCATTAGCTCTTTATAGAGAGCCGGTTGACTCTTTTGATCTGTAAATCGTATATAGTGATTTAGTTTATACAACCCTTTTTCTGTGAAGAACTCGGAGTAATTAGAGATCCTTCTTAGCTCCAAGAAGCGCTGCTTTTCACTTAACGGCACCTCAAAAATATCCTCGCCCTCCCATTCGGTTGGAAATAACAACCAGCCCCAAAAGAATTGACCCTCGGATGCTCCTTTATACTTAGTCTTGCCAAGTAGCTTGAGTGTAAAGTCGTGCGCCAAGGTGGTTAGAGGCATCACCCGATCGTTGTGTACGACCTGAATATCTTTCAGCAGCTCGATCTCTTCTTTGCTCAATGTGCGCGGATGAGTATTTGTGGCTCCTTGCGCCGCGAAGCTAGAGATAGAGAGTATGGCCAAGAATGCCGCTTTGCGCAGAATGGGGGAGTTCAATAGCCTGCGAAAGGCTCCGCGAGGCGATATAAGCATTAAAACAAGCGATAAGGCCATAAGTAGATAACCCGAATAGGTGATCGGAATCCCATACACATCGCGGCTAACGGCAAGTCTACTTCCCCATGCATCATACCCCGATTGATAAAAACGATACCCCTTGTAGCTGGCGATATTGTTCATCGAAACCGTTGTCTCATATCTCTGAGCCTCATCACTCTCGAATATCAGGTGGCTGAGATAATCAGCCGCAGCTTTAGTTCCGCTGTAATACTCTATCTTAAAATCACTCAGCGAGACGGAAAATGGCAGCGCAATCTCCTGCATACTATCATCCGTATAGCATCTAGTAGTGCCTCCGCGTTCAATATATATAGCTCCCCTCTGGGCAGTTAGCGCAGTAGTTATAGCCCCCAACAGCATAACAACAAAGGAGCCGTGCAGCATAAAAACCGGCAGATTTCGGATTAGGCGTGATCGAAGAGCATAAGTAGCTGCAAATAGTGTCATCGCACCCCAAATGGCATAGAACCACCAGGCGCCATAAATAGTCGTTTGAACAAACTCTGTCCCCTTGCTATGCTCAATAACGGTGGCACTCGCAAGCACCACCGTTATTATGAGATATAGCATAAAGGCCACCTTTTTTACCATCCCTTAGATTGATTGTAGGAATTTAACAACCGCAGCACGTTCATCGGAATTGAGCTTGCGGAACTGATCCGAAGAGTATTTACCCTGACCCTTGTGCCACATGATAGCCTCCTCCTCGTTGCGAGCACGCATATCGTGTAGGCGAGAGCTCTCGCCATTAGCCACAAGATTTAGGTAACGTCCCCAAAGTGGTGTTGTGCGACACCAACCTGTACGGATATTATTAACCATTCCTAGGTTGTGCTGCAACATGTCAGAGTATGGCCAAATCTTCTGGTAGGGGTATGTTGGCAGCTTGCCAACCATATCCTTGTCGCCAACATAATCATCAGCGCCCGTAGTCCATGATGGGCGGTGGCACTTGTCGCAGCCCATATCGGAGAATAGCTCCTTGCCTTGCTCATACTGCTCTGTGCCGACGTTGCGCGCCGATGGGACGGCCAAACCACGGTGCCAAACCATAAATTGTGTGTATGAATCGAGATCCATCTCGCCCGCTTTCTGTGTATCCTCAGTGATGTAACCAGCGTAGTTTGCCGATGTTAGCTTACCACCCGTGTAGGCGTTGTTCCACATAAGATAGTTGTAGACTGCATTCTTTGACTCCGTAGAGGTTGGATCTCCATCTGCTATGAGGAAATTGTAGTAGCTGTGATTTTTAAGAGCCTCCATAACATCCTCATCACCAATTACCGAATTTGCGTAGGCTGTCGTACAGTAGTTTGAACGATAGAGCAGGTTCGATGTCTCACGAGTGACATTGGTGATATTCCACAAGGCATTCGAGCCAGGCCCATGCTGTAGTGTACCACGCGAGAGAGCATAGGTGTAGCGCCCCTTGCGAGTAGTGCCATCCAGCTGTACGATATCACTACCGCGACGACCGCCCCAAGTCTCGCTAGCCTGCGAGGCTGCCTCTGCGTCGATATCCTCCTCGGTAATGGCATCCAAAAGACCGGTGCCATAGATGCCGATCGTAGCCTCGAGTCGAACCTCATACTTTGATGGGTTGTCAATTGCAGCAAAGTATGATTCACCACTACTATCGGTAATCTGCTTGGTCCCAACATAGTAAATTGCATCGGATGGGATCTCAACAACTGGATATATCAAATCATATTTGGTGCCATCCTCAAATTCATTGCCATGCTCATCGGTGAACTTCTCCCACCTGATCGTAATCTTCGACTCATCGAGCGGCGCAGGGAATGGAGCGATGCTCTGCGTTTGAGGCATACCTGTAAGCTCTGCTATATAGGCGTTGTCAGTGGTTCCATCTGTCCATGTCGGGCCTGTGATTCGACCATCTATGATTGTCTCGCTCGACTCGCCAAAGTATCCATCGCTTCCACTATTGTAGACCACCAATAGGTAGCCGTTGCCATTGTCGGCGGTGCTGAATGTTTCAACACGTTTGCCGTGCCCATAACCGGGGTGGCAATCAATACACGCTGTGCGTATCGAAACAGGCCCACGGCCAGACATTGGAAAGCCCTCATTGGTCTCCGACGAGAAATAATCCTCGAAGAATGACTCGCCATGCAGGAAATCGCTACTCAACCCAGCATTTGATACTGAGGCTGTTGGCTGCTCAAAGCAGAAGTTTCCATTGATGGTTGTTGTACCAAGTACACCTCCGGTGAAGTACTCGTCGGGATAGCCCATTGGGTTATCTAGATCCACGCTCTCATTTAACGACTCATCGCTACAGGCAGCAAACATGCCTGTAGCGAGAGTCATTAGAGCTATATTTTTAAATATCACTCTAGAATGTAACATATATATATTTTTAAATTTTTACTCTATATAGAAACCATTATTGATGGCCTCCTGTGCTGTCTCAAGTGCCGACTGCAGGGCAAGACAAGCTTCCATTGCGTCATCAATAGTATCGCTATCAAGGTTATTTCTGAATGGATATTCAAGGCTTGAAACGGCAACAATAGCCTCATCAATAGCATCCTTGATAGCCTCGTCGAGATCCTCGCTAGCTGAAGCGATATATGCGCTGATAGAATCATCGTCTGCAACAAACGCTGGATTGTTCAACGTAACCACATTAGAAGAATTAACAGTCACAGAGGCTGCAGAAGTGATACAGCCATAATAGGCCTCCTTGATACCAACGATGTTGTCGGTGAAGTCGATTACAGAGTTCCAGCTAAACCAAGACTCAACATCAAGAACATTTCCAGATGTGTATGGATCCTTGATCTTCACATCACCAACCTCCTCGGCGATACCAGCCGCAGCCTCAAGTATGATACTAAGTGCATCTTTTATATCAGAGTAGCTACTCTCATCCTCGTCGCCAGCGTTTATGTAATTCGCACGATAATCACCACCGCCATTAGTAACTAGGGCTGCAGCATACTCTGAAGGTAGTGTCGACAATGCATCTTTAACTTTTTGATTATCAATACTATCCCACTCAGCAACTAGGCGTGCAGTATTACGATATAGCTCGGCAGTAATGCTCACCAAGAAACTCTTTATCTCATCAAAGTCGAGATCGTTTAGATCATCCTGGTATGTCTGCAATTTATTTTTATCACCACTTACATCGGTGCCTAGATCGTCGGCAAGAGTGGTAAGCGTGAATGAGTCAAGCTTACTCTTCTCAGCGCCATCGTTGAATAGAAGAAACTCGATTGTGTGGAAGCCCTTCATCTCGCCATTGTCATTCATGATTGCAGAAGGCAAAGGCTTGTCAGCGATAAAATCAGCAAGGTCGGCGAGGGCTAAAGGCCAAGAGTCGATACCTGGGTCAATAGCGTAATCATCAACTGGACCAAATAGATAGGCCTCGGTACGCTCCCATGCAAGACGTGTCTTAACCCATGCGTCGGCAGCTGTTTTGATCTGGCTTGCCTGTGTGGTGGCATCGGCGTCTGTGATAGCATCCACAGCATTGTATAGTGTCTTTGAAGCCTCGGCAAGGTTTTCATAACGAGGGATCACAACATTGTCGACATATGCCACTAGTACATCAGAGCCAACGACTGTTTCGTCGACCTCAAATTTGATAACTGTACCTGTCTGATCGTCATCATCAGAGCATGATGCGAAAGTTACAACTGCAGCCAATGCGAAGGCTGCCATTGTGAATTTGAATAAATTCTTCATTTTTTAATTTGTTATAAGTAATTGTTTAAGTAGTGTGAAATAATTATTGGTGTGTTTTTAAGAGTGCTATTGGAGATGAGATTTTTTGCTATTGAATTGAAAATATAGTTATTCTACATTGAAATTTAATAGTGAAAAATATCGCTCCAAGAGTGCTTTTAAAAATATGGTAATAATTGTTTTACACTACTTAATTGTTTAATAGTATTCTAATTGATGCTATCTCTTGAACATGCCAGTATAAGTAAATCCCAGTGCAAGGGTGTTCTCGTTGTTATACGAGGATGAGAATATGCGACTCTGGTACTCCATCTTAATTGCAATTTGAGGTATTGGATTATAGTTGATACCGCCCGAGATGCAGTCGCGCGAGTAATATCCCTTCTTTGTCACTCCACTCTCGACAGCGTACATCGAGTCATAGAACTCATAGCGACCAAAGACAAAGAGCTTCTGAGTCTTAGTTTTAGGCAGGAATGAAAAGATGTTGTAGCCTGCCTCTGCGCCATAGGTCAAGGCGCTCTTTGCAACTGGCAGACCCGATGACATTGATGATGTGCCCGAGCTCGAATTGCCTTTTGTTATCTCATATGAGTCGCCCAGCGTGCCATATAATACATTCGCCTTAGCTATGAAATTATCGCTGCGGTAAACTCCATCGAATGATAGTAGTGTCACCAAGCCCTTAACATCGTCGCTATATTTATCTTTTAGCGAGTTAGAGGCGCTATTACCCAAATATGCACTTGCGCTCAAGGTTAGATTCTTAATGCTATGGTTATCAATTCTGATGGCTCCAGCATAGGTGTTGGCAATAGTAAACTCATAGGGAGAGCCCGAGGCTGATGCGATCCAGCCCCAGCTATCGAAGCGCTCTGCGTCGAGACCCGCAACGACCATCGCCTCGTATGACCAATCGCCAACTGTGCCCCATAGGCTTACGCCCGTCTCGTGCCATGTCGAGGGGATAATTGTAGCCTCGCCCTCCGGGCGGAAGACTCCAAAATATTCGTTTGGCATGTGATATTTATTGAGTTGACCCACAGGAATAACCATATGTCCCATCTTGAGGTTGATCTTTTTGCCCCAGCTTTTGTTGATCCAGAACTGCTCTAGGGCCACCTCGCCACCTCTCTCAACTTCTGTCTCATACTCTCCATTCTCCTCCTGCTCTAGCTCTACGGCGGCCTCAATACCACCATGCTCGAACTCGATCTCAGAGCCAAAAGACCACCCTTTGCCGAAATCATAGCCTACAAAAAATACCGCATGCGGGATATCAACTCGGCCATACCCCTCATCGTCGGCATACACCGCGGGGGCAGAGTATCTCTTCCACGAATCGCTATACATATGTTGACTCATTGTGATCTCGCCATATCCGCCGAATGTCAATCTCGACTCCTTTTTCTTTGTCTCTTCAACCTCTTGTGCTTGGTTCTCCAGCTGCTCGACTCTTTTCAGTAGTGCCTGGTAATCCTCTTGGCTCTGAGCAAACGACATTGATGCCGTTAGAAGCATTGGTAATAGTAAAATTTTCCTCATTATATATAGATATCTGTTTGCAATTTTTCTTTTGGCAAAGTTATAGGATAGTCGAGGGGTGAGCAATAGCTATATATAGGTATTATCCTGCTGAAAGTGGTATAGTGTAGGTATGAAACAACTATAAGAATCTGTTTAAGTTTTCCTCGCTTAAATTGCTAAGGTTCTTTCACTTCGCTTTTGAATTTTGCTATCTTGCAAATAGCCCGCTATTAGCTGCGATATCAAAATCCAAAATCAAAGCAAAATAGCGCATAGCATTTTTAAGCAGAAAAACTTAAACAGATTCTGAATAGTGCTTAATTACTATATGTAGTTATTAATTAACATTAATATATGTCTTTTGGGATGGGGCGAGAATGCTATTCATAGTTAATGTTGGCATGCTGATTTGAGCCACTTTTATGGGATGGTAATCTCTCTGCCTATGGGTTTTTCGCTTTTTTTCTACAATCATGGCGTATGAAGTTCTGGATTATGAGATATTTTATTAACTTTGAGAATCTGTTTAAGTAGGGTAAAATAATTATTGGTGTGTTTTTAAGAGTACTATTGGAGAAGAGATTTTTTTGCTATTGAATCGAAAATATAGTTGTTCTATATTGAGATTTGATAGTGAAAAATATCGCTCCAAGAGTGCTTTTAAAAATATGGCAATAATTGTTTTACACTACTTAAGTTTTGTTCGCTTGCTTTTGTTATGAGAGATTTTGCTTATATTTTCTTTTTTTTACAAGAGGCGCATAGCGGGACTATGTAACGGATTGTAAAAAGAGAGAGGATAAGAGAAAGATCCTTAACAAAATAGATGAATAAAACCTGAATTCAACTTGTAAATGCAACTGAGGAATTGGGAAGTTGCAGAGAATGAGATAAAATATTTTTTCAGAGAGGAAAGAGAGGTAAAACT
>JBCQTD010000046.1:0-13729 GCA_047178725.1 Rikenellaceae bacterium | reverse complement strand
CCGAAATGCGCAAAAAGAGAGAAGAAAACCAGCGAAATAAAAATAATATTAACCGACACGAAGAGAGGGATATATCTTATTAGTTAAGAGAATGCTGTCTAAAGTCGGGGGAGTATTATAAAGAGCGAATATAAACCACAATGAAGTGGATCATTTATGTAACGAGGTTATAAGAAAATACCTATCTCTTGCCAGATCTAATCATTGAGTTTATAAACAAAACAATAAAGAGTACGCTCATTGATGTTTGAAACCAGAGTGGCCCATGTGTGCAACCGTCGTGGTTATGCTCGTGGTGGTGGCACTCACCCATAGGCATAAGAGATGAGAACCACTCATGAGGCAGAACGAAATCAATAATTAGCGCGCAGCCTACAGCTCCAATGATAATTGTTGTTAGATAGATTATAGTTTTCCTCAATCCAAGCTCTTTGTTGAGGATAATGAGAGAGGCGAAGTTGGTGGCGGGGCCAGCCATAAGCAGCACAAAGGCGGCACCAGGTGATACCCCCTTTAGAATCAAGGATAGGGCTACCGGGATTGATCCCGTGGCGCAGATATACATCGGCGTTGAGATAAGTAGAATTAGGAGGATATTGAGTGCATAGTGATCCTTAAAGAGCTCAAAGAGGCTATCGGGAATAAAGGCTGTGATGGCGGCGGCGATTAAAAGTCCTACCACTAGCCACTTTCCAAAATCCCTCATCATATCTACAAATCCATATTTTAGTGCCGCACCTAGGCTCTTTTTCTGAGGCTGAGTAGATGAGTGTGAGCAGCCGCAGCTGCACTTTTTTGGCTCCTGCCCCTGGAGTGTGAATTTAGAAAAATCTATCTTCTTTGGCTCGTGGCCACCAAATTTATCTACAAATAATCCGCCAAATATACCAATTATAAATGCCGCCACAGGTCGTATAATAGCGAAAGGAAGTCCCAGAAGCGAGTAGGTGGCTAGAATAGAGTCGAGCCCAGTCTGCGGTGTGGCCACCAGAAAAGAGACTGTTGCGCCAGAGGAGGCACCCTCCTTTTTTAGAGATATAGCTGTGGGTATAACCCCACACGAGCATAACGGAAGAGGCACTCCTAGCAGGGCTGCACCCATTACCGAGCGAAAACCCTTGCGGTGCAGAAATCGTGCATATAGGCTCTTGGGTACGTAGACGTGGAGTAGGCCAGAGATAAAGAAACCTAAGATAAGGTATGGCGACATCTCGTTTAATGTAAAGAGAAGCTCGCGAAGATAGTTTGTCATGTAATGCATTATTTTTAATCGGCAAATTTAATTATTAATTAAAGATCTATCAATACCTTAAAATAGCTATATTAGTCCTCTTCGATATACTCAAAAGGGTCGATGCCGAGCTCGGATTTATAATACTCTCTCAAAGATCTTATCTGCACATCATTCTGATTTTGATCTCTATTTGTGTGGAATAGATTTACATTTTTCGTTATCCTTAATCCCAAAAGGTGTGGATTAAAGTAGGCGCGGCGCACACTACGATCATTTAATCGTGCCATTGTGAAGAGCCATAGATCATCCCCAAATGGAGCCAATTTTAGGAAAAGATCATCGCGCAGCAGATCTTTATAAAGCGAGTATGGCGGGTAAAGAACTCCGCCAACACCTATTTGAATGTAGTTTT
This sequence comes from Rikenellaceae bacterium, assembly GCA_047178725.1. Lineage (GTDB taxonomy): Bacteria > Bacteroidota > Bacteroidia > Bacteroidales > Rikenellaceae > Alistipes. Next base: position 12,083 of record JBCQTD010000046.1, on the reverse strand, counting down.
TACTCTCTCCGTCGAGATGGTTATCCCTCCATTGTGTGTATGGCAAAAGTTCCCCTCTATCGCTATTTTTTATCCCTCTCACCCTAGTGGCGATGATGCTATTTGGATTATCTCTATGGGTTGCGATAAGAGCCGAGAGTATATCGCGCGGATAGATTATATCATCATCTACTGTTATTATAATATCGTCCGCATAGCGCTGCATAGAGTAGAAGAACTTTTTGTAGGAGCGTATATCGCCATCTATCAGCTTGATCTCGAGCCCCCTGCTCTGTAATCTGAGTAGACTTTTTGGGAGAGATGTTTTATCCTTAAACTGCTCTTTTGATAGTGTTAGAACTATCTTATCTGCTCGATAGCTCTGTCGAAGTAGAGACTCAATAACTATCCATAAAGTATTGATTCTCACAGGAAAAGAGGTGAGCGAGACGATTACTTTTGCTCCCTTAGAACTATTATCTGCGAGTGAATTATTTCGAGAAAATAATCTAAAGTGGATTGGTGCATAAAGTAGCGCAATCTCCGAGCTAAGCAACTTACCAATAGCATAGATAGCCCTTAGAATAGGATTTTTATGCCTCCTGTTTTTTGAGCATGCCCTGTAACAATTTAATAAACTATCTATCATCTCTCTTTTATAAAGTTATTAACCACACATTAGATACAAAAATAGAAAATATATTTTATCTTATCAACTATTTCCCCCTATTGCCCATCATTATTTTTTCTCTAACTGGTTGAGGGTCAAGTCTTGATTTTTTAATATTAAAGATATATTGCAATATATTTGCATTAATGGATTATTTACTATACTTTTGTCAAACAAATATCGCGGGATAGAGCAGTTGGCAGCTCGTCGGGCTCATAACCCGGAGGTCGGAGGTTCGAGTCCTTCTCCCGCTACTAATCGAGTCATCAGAGTTTCTGGTGACTTTTTTTACCCATTTTCCATATAAAGAGACTCTCTTTTGCCGCGCGAGAAGCATACCCGCTGAGGTGTTTTATCACTCTGTGTTTTACTCTTTACTCTTTACTCACCATTCACCCGCAATGAAGCAGGCTCTATGTGAGGTGATTGGATCAATCCATCAATGATGAAAACCATAAAATGTATCCGTGAGTGTCAAATATGTCGGTCAGCATCATTATTTGCAAATATATCCATCAGAAATGTATCTGTAAATAATTATTTTACTATATTTGTATTGCAGTCGATTTTAGCGGCTACTACCAAACCAACCAACCAAACCTAAACTGATGAATTTTAAGCCGAAGCACCGCTTATCAGCACTGCTGCATCTGTTTGTAGTGGCGTTGATAAGCGTTGATTCATCATCGGCGCAGAGTTTTTCAACTCAGGGAAGGGGTTTGAGAGATGGTGTAGTGGCCTCGGTTGGCGGCAAAAGTGTGATATACCTCTCGGAGGTGGATGGCGCAGTGAGCTGCTACAGCACCGAAGGAGAGATGATATGGCGAGTGGAGAATCCAACACCGGCGGTATGCTTCGAGATTGAGGCGGCGGATCTGGATGGCGATGGAGACGATGAGCTCCTATCGGTTTGCGGAGATGGTTCGCTGAGGGCATGGAGCCCCGAGGGAGCTTTGTTATGGCACTTAAAACCCGAAGATCAGGTGCGATTGGTCGATTTGGCGGTTGTATCTGTGGGTAATAAAAAGAGAGTATACGTGGGTGGTAATAACTACATTATCTATGAGTTAGATAGTAAAGGTAAATTACTCACAGAGACAAAAGTTAAGGGTTCGATACGAAAACTAGAAGCTGGTAACTTCTGTGATGCAAAGAGACAATCGCTCTTTGTGTACACCATGAAGCTCGATAAATTTGGTTCGCTTCTATTTGGATTTATGGATCCTGAGAGCAAGCAGATAATAAAGAGCACGCAGCTTGCAAAGCTCTTACCCAAAGGTAGCCTTATGTTATATGACTTTGACGTTAGCGACATGGATGGTGATGGGCGAGATGATCTGCTTCTCTTTACAGATAACACAAGCGGAGCTGTGGTGGCGATAAGTGGTGAGTGTGAGAGGGTGTTTGAGTATATCGCCCCATCTGCTCTGCCTCAGCGATATGCCCACACCAAGGGTGTATCACTGCAGGGGGTTGGAGATGGAGTAGTAATGCAATATGGAGGAATTATCTACCATATTGGCAGTGATGGTAAGCTTAAAGCGCAGAGTGGCGAGCGTTATAAAGGTATAATTTTCAACGACATAATCCTTGACAAGGAGAACAAAAACCTGCTGGGGTTAGGGCAGGTTGGTGGCGACAATTCGATCTACCGATTCGTAATAGGCGACGAGCGGTGGATCGAAGTCGACCATGTTTTAGATGGAATAGGCAGGGAGGTGGAGCAAAACCTAGATACGCTCTATAATCAGCTTCTGGCCTTTAAACTACCCTTATATCAAAAAAAATCAGAGAAACCATACATCCTATCGGCCATCAGCGAGGAGGCGATAGATAGCGCTGTGTTAGCCCTAGATGGCGGCAAGTTGATCCTAACCGAGGATCTGCGAGCGGCTGAGAGCACCCCGCGCACCGGGCTGATTGCAGCTATAGGCGAGGAGGCCGACGAGCGCGATAAGCGCAGAAAGTATGTTGACTCGCGAGAGAAGATTGTTGCCGAGGCGGCACGCATGGAGCGCGAAGGGATCCACTTTATCTCTGGTGTGGGGCATGGTAATGACCCCTTTATTATCCAACCCGAGACGATGCTAGAGATCATAAAAGTAGCACCAACATGCTGCGAGGGCTTCTGGTATGCCGAGATGGAGTCGGTCGAAGATAAGCGAGTTATCTATCTGGTAGATAAGGTTATCCCACAACTGCAAAAGCAGATTAAGGAGTGCGGATCGGCGGCGAAGATCTACTTTAGATTCAAGAATATGTTCTGGGCAAGCGGCGTACATCGTCCGCTGTGGAGCAAGCTTTTCACCTCAAAAGAGTATAGTGATATAATCGTTCTCTCGACCGAGGATACCAACAACCGCTTGCAGGATATCAACTTCGCAGGGCGTGTGGGGCTCGTCGCAAGCGGCCTGGTTAACGAGATGACAATCAGCCTAGTGGATGACAACCCCACCTCGTGGCGACCACTCTCGCCCGGCGGTCAACGCTCCGTATCACCCTATCTTCGCAATGGCGCTTTAGCGGCGGCCTATGGTGCGCGATATGGCATTATCTACGACATTAAATATCTTGATGGCCACGGTTTTAATCTACTTTACGCGCTGTTTAGTTCGGGGGCGATACCTGTTGTCGAGAGCGAGGATCTGCTCTCTGTTGGATCGTATATGACAGTTGAGAATCTGGATGATAAATATATCTCACGCAGCATAGATAACATCCGCGATATGGAGAAGTATGACCCGGCCGATCTGGATGGTGTGATCGCTATGGCGGGTATTCATTGGGCGGGTGCCGCGACTGCCGCCTGGGACTACTCGCGCGCCATGGGCGTTGAGTATCGTTGGCTCTCATTCTTGCCGCCAATGCCCAGCGGGATGGTTGGCATAACCACCACCGAGGCGGCTAAAAGCTCCGGTAAGCCCTACTTTACAACCGATGCCCACTATGGGATAAAGGGTGGCAAGCAGATTAAGGGCGAGGCGTTCTACCCCACCATGCGCGAGGCGATTGATCGAGGCGCCGAGGCTCTGCCGCTGCTAGTTGAGGGTGCGGCCTGGTCGCTATTCCGTATAGATGATCACCACGCCAGGCTACTGCTCGTCGATAGCGGATATATAGATCCGGCCGAGAGCATAGCCACGATTAAACTACAAGGCGCGGAGCCCATCGCGGCGAGGGATATTCTCAGCGGCCGAGAGCTAAAGATCGAGGGTGGAGTGATCAAAGCTCGAGTTGGGGCTGGATCGCTGACGATAATAGATTTGGAGTATAAGGATAAAATTTAAACCTAAATAGAGTAAGATGAGAAGATTAATTTTGAGCGCACTAGCCGTGATGGCAATGGCGCTAACTATGGCTGCGCCAGTCGCTAGCTTTGTAACCGAGGGGGCAGGCCTTCGCAGCGGAAAGGTGGGCACGGTAGGCGGAAAGCAGGTGTTATACATAAGTGAAATAGATGGCGCGGTATCGTGCTACAGCCTTGATGGCAAGAAGATTTGGCGCAACGAGAGCCCCAACCCATCGGTATGTTTCGAGATCGAGGTGGTGGATCTGGATGGCGACAAGAGCGATGATCTGCTCGCCGTGCGTGGTGATGGCACCGTTACGGCGTGGAGTTCAAAGGGCAAGCTTATGTGGAGCTTCAAGACCAAGCAAACAGTGCGCCTCTCGGAGATAGCGGTTGTGGGCAGCGGCGCGGATCTTAGGATCTTCACCGGCGGAAACAACTATACCCTTTATGAGCTAGATGCTAAGGGCAAGCTGCTGTCGGAGACCCCGGTAGATGGAACTGTGCGTGTGCTCGCGAGTGGCTGCTTTGTTGAGAAGGGCAAGGAGTCGCTCTTTGTATTTACACTAAAGCACGATAAGGCAGGATCACAATTCCTAGGCTTTATCGACCCGAAGAGCAAAAAGACACTAAGTTCGGGCTCAATGACAAAGCTGCAGCCAAAGGGGGGCATGATGATGCACAAGTTTGATGTGGCCGATATTAATGGCGATGGCCTCGATGAGGTGCTCGTATTCGCAGATGATGCGGGTGGTGCCGTATTCTCAATAGATGGCCAGTGCAAGAGAGGGATCTCATTCTTGGGCTCGTCTAAGGCTAAGCAGCGCTATGCTCACGGCATTGGTTGCTCTCTTATGCCATATAAAAATGAGATTGTGCTTCAGTTTGGAGGCTTGCTATACCATGTTGACAACACTGGAAAGCTCATCAAGGAGAGCGGCGAGCGCCACCGTGGGGTTATCTTCAACGATTTCGCCATTGACCCTGTTTCGGGAACTCTCTTTGGCCTGGGTCAGATCGGAGGCGATAACTCGGTATACACATTTGATCTTGGGCAGAGCAACTGGGTAGAGACAAAGCATGAATTTATGGGCTTGCAGCGCGAGGTGGAGGATAATATCCTAAAGCTCTATGAGCAGAGCCTTAGCTTCAAGATGCCAGAGTATCAGAGCAAATCAAAGCTCCGCTATGAGATGGCGTTTAACCCCGAGAAGGTTGACCCTCGCATCATGGCACTAACAGGCAACGAGATTGATTTCATCGAGCAGCCAAATGTCACCGAGTCTACCGATCGTCAATATATGGTTGATCTAATAGGCAAGGATGCCCTAAAGGTTGATAAGCGCCGCAAATATACCGACTCGCGCGAGGATATCATAGCACTAGCCAAGAAGATGGAGCAGGAGAAACGACCATTTATCTTATGGGCAGGCCACGGCAGCGATCCATTTATCGTGCAGATCGAGACCATGGAGCAGATGGTTAAGGTGGCGCCAAACTACTGCCGCGGATTCCTCTATGCCGAGATGGCCAACACGAGCGACCCACGCGTTGTGCACTTCGTGAGCGAGTATGTGCCACGCCTGCATAAGGTTATCACAGAGAATAATTCGCCTGCAAAGCTATATTTCCGCTATAAGAATATGTTCTGGGCAGCGGATTGTCACTCGGAGCTATGGCGTGAGATGTTCTTCTCAAATAAATATAGCGACATCCTTGTCCCAGCGGCTGAGGATACCAACAATCGCCTACAGGATCTAAACTTCTCGGGACGCGTGGGAATGTGGATGAGTGGCTATGTCGACGACTATGCTATGCGCCTGGTGGACGACAACCCAACCTCGTGGCGCCCACTCTCGCCTGGCGGTCAGCGCTCCGTCTCGCCATATCTTCGCAATGGTGCGATCATGGCAGCATACGGTAGCCGCTATAGTGTGATCTTCTCGATCGCCTATATCGAGCAGCCAGGATGGAACGTGCTCTTTGCACTTATGGCCTCGGGTGTGATCCCTGCCATCGAGCGCGAGGATATCCTCTCGGTTAGCTCATATATGCTTATTAAGGATATGGACGAGGAGTATCTTGAGCACAGCGTAAACAACGGCCACGATGTGATGAAGTATGATGTGATGGATGATGACTATGTTATCGCCAAGGCCGGCGTGCATTGGTGCGGCGCGGATGTGCCCTCATACGACTACTCTAAGGCTATGGGAGTAGATTATCGTTGGCTTAATTTTATCCCTAAGATGCCTAACGGCATGATCGCCGTAACGGATTACGACGACGAGAAGCGGTTGAAGGCAGCCGGAGCCGACTACTTTGTAACCGATGCTAGATATGGCATTGTGGGCAAAAAGAAGCTTGGCGGCGAGGCCTTCTATCCAACCATGAGCGGAGCCGTGGAGAGCGGTGCCAGCAAGATGCTCGCCAGGGTTGATGGCGCCTCATGGTCGCTATTTAGAGTGGGCAAGAAGCAGGCTCGCCTGGTGCTTGTCGATCCTGGATATATCGACCCTCAGCAGCGCACAGCCACAATCAAGCTACAAAATAAGATCCCCACCTCGGCCACGAATATCCTCACTGGCGAGAAGATCTCGATCAAGGATGGCTCGATCACCGTTAGCGTTCCTGCCGGTACACTTGCCGTTGTCGACTTAGAGTATAGCGAGGAGATTTAGGAGTTGTTTTAATAGTAAGAGGGGTGCCCAGGGTCGCAATTAAGTAGGGTAAAATAATTATTGCCATATTTTTAAAAGCACTATTGGAGCGATATTTTTCACTATTAAATTTCAGTATAGAACCACTATACTTTCAATTCAATAGCAAAAAATCTCATCTCCAATAGCACTCTTAAAAACACACCAATAATTATTTCACTCTACTTAGTGATCCTGGGTATCTTGTTTTTGTGATGTTTATTCGCTGACTTTCTCGGCTTTGTGCAGACTACATAATCTCATTTAGTCAGGCATTCATCCGGGTGTTGTGGCAGAGGCGGGCGTAAGCAGGGAGGAGATAGTAGAGAGATCTTCTAAATCACACTAGATCACTTCACCCCACCTCGATACTGAGATGGCGAGAGAGCCATCTTGCGGTGGAAGAATTGGCGGAGGGTTGATTGGTCGGGAAAATTAAGATGCTCGGCTATCTGCTGAATTGTTAGCGAGGTGGTGAGCGGTAGTTTCTTTATCGTTGCAATAACGAAGCCATCTAATATCTGCTTGGGGCTTAGGTCGGTCGAATTTTGGATGATGTTATATAAGTGGCGTTTGCTGATATTGAGCATCTTGGCGTAGAAATCTATGTTACGCTGAGATGTGTGATGTGTCGAGCAGAGGTAGTAGAAGTGGTCTACCATAGAGCTGTAATTAACTGATACTGGTGTGGCGTTCTCTTTAGTGAGAGTGCCACACTTTAGCAATCTATTGTAGAGCGACAGGATATAACTCACCGCTGTGTGGAGCGCAATTTGGCGGCTGTATTGCATCTTCTCATCTGCGTATATATTGCATAGCTGTTGGAAATATAGCCCCAACAAATCGCCCTCCGATACCCCCTCTACGAGCGAATTGTTATTCTCAAATACGCTCCACCCACTATTGTCGATATAGGGATAAAGCTCCGTCGCGAAGTCGAGATCCATTCGGCACTCGATATATTCAAAGTCTTCGGTAGCCTCGCAAATTCGATACATCGACGATTCATACAGCGAGATATGCGACCCAGCCGCAAAGGTGATGAGCAAGCCATCACGATCGACCGTTGCCGATCCTCTTACACACCTCAGCATCGAGATCGAGCCGATGAAGATATACCCCGTAGGCAGCTCCAGCGACCTGTGCTCAATTATCTGAAATCCACATCTATTCTGCTCCATAGTTGCGAATATAATCACTTTGCACGAATTACACAATAATGCACCATATTTAATTCATATAGGAAATAATAAAGCTATTACCTTTGCACCTGAAACATTTTGCATTTATGACACACAGAGACAGCATTGATTGGGGCAGAGCCGACATCGGGAAGTTATACCTAAAGATACTTATGCCAACGCTTTTGAGTATGGTGTCGGGAATCCTTGTGACCATTGCCGATGGATTTTTCGTAGGGAGATACGTTGGTAGTGATTACTTGGGCGAGACGAGAGTGACTCCGCAACGTGGCTGGCAAGTTGCAATGCTTGATGTTAATTGCAACCCACGTCAAGAGGGATTGCTATTTGAGTGCTGCTGGAATGAGGCTCCAAAGGTGAAACTTGCAGTTGCAGGTGGCGAGCAGGAGATTGAGAAATATATATATGAACATGGTATTACCTATACAGCTGTTTTGAACAAAAATCCTGAATTGATTTATACTAGGTCGTGGAATTGGACTAAGGGCGAAGATGTTGTTGTCAATATTTATAGCAATTGTGATGAAGTTAATCTTAAGGTTAACGGCAGATTTATGGGTCGCAGAAAAGTTGACTTGGATAAGTATTATGTTGCTTACAAATTGCCTTATAAGGCTGGCAAGATAGAGGCTTATGGTTATAGAGATGGTAAATTAGTGACTAAAGATATGTTAAAGACATCTGCAATGGCTAGTGAAATTAAAGCAAATGTCATCCATTCAACGATCAAAGCTGACAGTCACGACGTATCGATTATTGAAGTAGAGGTGACTGATAAAAACGGTGTACTTAATCCAACATCAACCGACAATGTGAAAGTTGAAGTCTCGGGCTCAGCTAAATTCATCGGTATGGATAGTGGCAATCTATTCTATGAGGGCAACTTCAAAGAGCAGAATCGCAATGCACACGAAGGCAGACTACTAATCTACGTTCAATCTAACGGCAAAGTTGGTGACGCAACAGTGACTCTAACTTCCGATAGCTTAGCAACAGAAACTGTCACTATCAAAGCCATAAAATAAAAGGTTACATACTATGAAACTGTTTAAGTTTTCTATATATTATTAACCGACTCGCTGAACTACCGCTGAACACCGCATCCGAAAACTGCGAGATCGTCTGCCTGATAGGTGGGGGCAATCTGACCAGTAAAAACACCAGAGCCGAGTATCGTGGGGATAGTCGGCTCTGGTGTTTTATCTTGTGAGACCGTTGCAAGGCGGCGAAATTTAAACGATACCACTTAAATCTCTTCAGTCACATACCTAAGTATGCTCCTTTCAGAGCTTACAGTGCCATCGTCTAAATTCCATCCACCTATCAACGCTCTCTAAAGTGGAGCAAAACAGATGTTTTGCAATGGTCTCCTAGTACGTCACTGTGGAGACGATTACTTTACGTCGTTGCGGAGACGGTTGCAAAAAAAGGCTAACTCCGCATTTCGTGGAATTAGCCCTTTTTTTTCTGTCCTTTTTCATAAAACAAGGACAGCAATAAATCTATTAAATTTTCTTTTCTCTTACTTATTCCTCGCAAACTTCAAAAATATCACCATCAAATTCTTTTGAAAGATTAACTTCAAATCCTTTGTTCATTAAATCCTTGCCACTTGATTTGTATATAATTTGATTCGTTGGGGCTTTTTTAATAAGGTAGGTAGTTTGTGGGTTTAAATCATCTAAGACAACCAAACGCTTATCATCGATTGCACCCTGCTTAAACACTCCAAATATACCTCCTTTATTTGTATTGAAGTTTAATCGCTGCCAACCATCCCAGTAGCCTTCTTTAGGCTCTCCAAAGCCACGCAAATCTTTTCTAAAGTTCATATAGTCGTGTTTGTTTTGCATTGTTTTCATCCAATCTGACCATTTGCGAATATCCTTTTTTTCACTACTTGATAGCTTTCGTGGGTCTCCCAAAACAATGGGAAGTGTTCCTATTAAAGACTTGAGCGTGAGCTCAAAATTGGGATCATCCATTGCCATATTACCAATCACCAATGAAGAAGCAGGAAGAGCTGGTGATCTCCACCACGCCATTTGTCGAACTCTGAGCGAACCATAAGGGGCATTGCCAACAAAATTAGAGAGCCAATTTCCTTCGGCATGTTTCGATATAGCATAATCCATTAGCTGGGTCTTACCAGCTGTCTCAAATGTACAGTCTATAAATAAATCTGGTGCTTCCTCGTGCAACTCGTCAAATAGTTTCAGTAGATTCTCGTAAAACACAATAAACGATTCCGCTTGGTCTCGATACTGAGGGTGGTTGGTGGCGTAAGAGCCAGTATGCTCAATGTCGTTATAGTAAGCACTTGTAACAACCGCCAAATCTAATTTAGCATATTCTAAGCCATATTCTTTAACTAATCGCAGAATTACACCTTTGATATAATCCACCCACCCTGTTCCAAATGATGCCGTGCGAAGAGTATTATTGCCGGGAGTATGCAAGTTAACATAGTCTCCGTCCTTCCCTTCAACAAACCATTCGGGGTGATTTTTGTAAACATTAGAGTCTGTATTTGCCGAGGCTAAGGTAATCCACAAACCCGGTTTCATTCCCAAAGATTTGATATAATCAAATGTTGGCTTTAGTCCATCAGGGAATTTATTTAAGTCCACTAACCAATCGCCATAGTTCTGTCCTGCTCCCTTCTTTGCAGATTCTCTGTTTTCGTTGTATTGCCAACCGTCATCAATCACATACTCTTGTATGCCACATTCTGCGGCAGCTTTTGCTGTTTCTCGCACTAACTTGTCGTCTATAAAACTTTTAAAAGGATACCAAGTGTTATACACAAATGTAGGCTTTGTTTTGCGCTCAATTACTTTATTGCCCATAAAATTAGTTACAAACTTATTTACATCATTATTTATGACGCTAAATCCATCATCAGTATTATTATAAAGACAAATAAAAGTCTTTGGACTGCTCCATTTTTCATTTGGTCGCAACCATTTTCTAAATGGATAGTCTGAATCCTTGTGTGTTAATCCTATCTCTATATTATTAGCTGTCGTATGATAAGCAGTTCTTTTCAATACACTCATTGCCTCATTACCAAGAGCTATTCCGCTGCGACTTGTAACCTCATGCACAACAGCTACGGCATCGTCCCAATCCCCTTCGTATTTCATTAGATGCTTCATACGTGCGTAGTTATTGTAGACTACAGAGTGTACAGAATAAAGTCTGCTATCTAAGTCTTCAATATTTAGATTTTCTATCTTAATATCCTGAGATCCGATATTCTCAAAATCTATCCATTTGCGACACAGTGGCAGACCTGGGTAAAGTGCATAGTTTAATGTTATACGAAAAGCTGGAGTTGCACTCTTTTCGGCCAATATAATTTGAGTATGATTCACTCCAACCTTAGACGTAGTGCTATTTATATCCTCCACACTCCATTCCTGCAAACCGTTATACTCTCGTTCATTTATCGTAAAAAAAAACTCTCTACTTCTGTTAATAAAATTCTCGTCACGCCCTTTGAGTAGCAAGGATGTAGAACTCACTCCTGTGTTTGAAATAGCTATTTTTCGTTGAAGTGAGCCATTATCCAAAATTATTATTCTTTCTTGTGCGTATATACTCAACGCACACATCGTTCCTATAAACAGGGTTATTAGCTTTTTCATATTTTTTGGGAGATTATAGGGGAGATTTATCACCTCCCCTAATATTTATTAGTGCTGAATTCAACCTGCAAATGCAACTGAATTCATAGTTAATATTTGTTTAAATTTTTCCTAACCACCCGACAAAAAATCAAACACCCCACGCCCATCGCATAATCTCCCATAATTGTAGAGCGCAGCGACCAATGCCTCAAGCCCATATTTCACAAATGCCTTAGCCAAATATCCGTGCTTGCAAAGACGTATCTGGCGGATATTTTCGTGGACATACACTCCGACCTCTACAAATTTGACAATCTATCGCTATTCCCCAAAGATGGGCTATTAGATGAGATGCGAGCAAAGGGATTCTGTATGATGGTGCGCCCAAATGGGTATGATGGCAAATACTCTCGTTTCACGGAGATGGCGATAAACAGCCTTCCTCAGAGTGAAATGCTGGCTGTATATTCAATGTGGAGTGGCTACCTCGATAGAGCCTCAACACGCAACGACAACCACGTAAATTTCCTGTCAAAATTCACCAACATCGAGCGAGTTCACACCAGTGGTCACGCAACAACGGAGTGCCTTGCCGAGCTATGCACAATGACA
>JBCQTD010000045.1:0-13754 GCA_047178725.1 Rikenellaceae bacterium | reverse complement strand
TTTGTAGACTGTGATCTCCTCGATGTTACGGCTATCGGCATCAATCTGGATTGTTGGAATCACACGGCGACCCTCATAGTCATCACGGTGACCAAACTCATATCCAGCAGCAAGGATTGTCATGCCCAACTCGTTGAATAGCTCCTGATAGTGGTGAGCACGGGATCCACCGACGAACAACATAGCGGTCTTGCCAACACTCTTTTTACGAGCCTCAGCAGCAGCTGCCTCTACTCGCTTCATCTCCTCTGCGATCACCTCCTCGATCTTGTCTATTAGCTCCTGATCCTCGAAGTACTCTCCAATCTTGCGAAGTGATTTAGCAGTAGCCTCAGCTCCGATGAAGTTACACTTAGTCCATGGAATACCGAATGAAGTGTTCAACATCTCAGCCACGTAGTTGATAGATCGGTGACACATCACAAGGCTCAAATCGGCTGTGTGAGCACGCTCATATTTGTTGATAGTACCATTACCAGACATTGTAGCAATTAGCTCGATTCCGCAACGCTCGAACAAGTCCTCAATCACAAATGCGTCACCACCGATGTTATACTCACCGAGTAGGTTCACACGATACTTGAATTTGTTGCTAACGGTGTCATCATGTCCGATACAGTTCTTATATAGCTGGTTGTTAGCGATATGGTGACCTGCCGACTGCGACACTCCACGATAACCCTCACAAGAGAATCCGATGATATTTACTCCAGGATACTCCTCCTCCATCTGACGAGCTACACGATGAACATCATCACCGATAAGTCCCACTGGGCAAGTCGAGAAGATACCGATCGCCTTTGGGTGGAAAAGCTCCATCGCCTCACGGATCGCCTGCTTTAGCTTCTCCTCGCCACCGAATACGATGTTTGAGTCCTGCATATCTGTCGAGAAGCAGTATGGGATGTAGTTCTCCGCTGTATCTGTCTCTGGACGAGTTTGGTTGCGTCGTGTAAGCCACGAGTAGAAACCACAACCGATAGGTCCGTGTGTGATATTCACGATGTCACGAGTTGGACCCATAATAACTCCCTTGCAACCTGCATAGGTACAACCACGCTGTGTGATGATACCTGGCACGGTGCGCACGTTGGCTTGGATCTTAGGGATCAGATCAGGGTCGTTTATAACGATCGCCTTAGTACGCTTCTTAGCCACTTTCTTCGGGTACTTCTCAGATACAGCCTCTGCAAACTCCGAAAAATCTGGTAATATTTTTGTCTCTTCTTTCATAAGTCTCTTCTGTTAATCGAGTGTAACATCTCCAGTCTCACCAGTGCGGACACGAACTGATTCGAATGTGTTGATGACGAAGATCTTACCATCGCCACTCTTGCCTGTCTGGTTTACCTTCATTATTGTCTCCACAGCCAAATCCTTCTTTTCGTCGGTGACAACGAGTGTAATCATACGCTTAGATTTCAAACGTGGCACATCTTGGATATGCTCGTGGTGCTCAGGATCCATGCCCGATGCACGCTCCTTATCGCCGTGACCCACTCCACGCCCCACAACTGGAAGTGCTGTGAACGATGGTAGATCAGCCTCTGACAAAGCAGCCTTTGTCTCGGCCATCTTGGCGATACGGATTATTGCCATTATTAACTTCATAGTGATCTGCTTTAATTATTTTTCCATAAATCCTGAAGAGATAGTGTAACACTCCTCTACGGGTGTAACGAAGATTTTACCATCTCCGAACTGACCTGTTGCACTCGAACGAGCTGAGTTCATAATCGTCTCGATAACAAAATCCTTATCTTTCTCCTTGATTGTAATCATCAACATCTCCTTTGGAAGCTCATCGTATGTTACGTTACCAGCCTTGATACCACGCTGCTTACCACGTCCATATACTGAGATTTTAGTAACGGCGGGGAATCCTGCGTCCATCAACGCCTTCATTACTACTGCCGACTTCTCGGGTCTTACTATTGCTCTTAACAAATACATAATTCTCTGATTTTTTAAATTAGTTCATGATTCCAAAACTTACCAACAATGTTTCGAGTTCCTCCATCTCAAGTGGCGTTGGGATCACGTGCATCTGGTTGTCGTTGATCTTCTGGGCTAGTGAACGATACTCGTCAGCCTGTGCGTGGTCTGGGGCGTAGTCGATCACTGTCTTACGGTTGATCTCGGCGTGCTGAACCATATTATCGCGTGGCACGAAGTGAATCATCTGAGTACCCAACTTCTTAGCAAACTCCTCGATCATGTTTGCCTCATTGTCTACCTTACGAGAGTTACAGATCAAGCCTCCCAAACGAACTGTTCCAACCTTGCCAAATTTCGAGATTGACTTACAGATGTTGTTGGCGGCATACATGGCCATCATCTCACCCGAGCAAACGATGTAAACCTCCTGTGCCTTACCATCACGGATCGGCATTGCGAAACCTCCACATACTACGTCACCCAACACATCATAGAATACATAGTCGAGATGCTTGTCATCATCATAAGCGCCCAACTGCTCCAACAAATTGATAGATGTGATGATACCACGACCTGCACAACCAACTCCTGGCTCTGGGCCACCAGACTCCACGCAGCTTGTGTTCTTGAAGCCGGTCTTCATTACATCATCAAGATCAATATCCTCACCCTCGTCACGAAGTGTGTCGAGAACAGTTTTTTGAGCCAAACCATGTAGCAACAAGCGTGTTGAATCCGCCTTTGGATCGCAACCTACGACCATTACTTTTTTCCCCATCTCTGCCAATCCGGCCACTGTGTTCTGTGTTGTGGTACTCTTACCGATACCACCCTTTCCATAAATTGCAATCTTTCTCATAACCTAAATATTAAAAGTGTTTATAAAACCTGTTTTCTTAATTTTTCTTAATATGTTGCATAACGCGTGCCAAAAGTGTTACTCAAACGACCCCTTTCTTCTATTTTTTGAGACAAAGTGCCTAGAATAAGTAGCTTAGATCGCCCTGGTTTATTAAAAATATTTTCAAATGCTATGCGTTTTGTGTTTTCAGTAAACTCAAGATCTTCGCTGATTCTACATTTTTGTAGCCCTTCGCAACGGAAATGTAGAACCGATGTGGCCATTGTTTTAATCTCCTCCTCATTGTGGCACACCATAAGTGTTACGCTACCCAAAGATCTATGCGCAGATCTAATTTGCTCCATCAACGAGAGCTTCATCTCTTTATCAAGAGCCGATAAAGGTTCATCAAGCAACAACATCGTAGGCTCAGACGCCAGAGCACGAGCCAGCGCGACTCTCTGCCGTTGGCCACCCGATATTTGATATGGACGACGATAAGCCAGTTTTGCGAGGTTGAACGACTCTAACAACTGTGCCACTCGTTCTGGGTTTGCACCTCTTTGCGCATAGCGAATCTGCTCCTCGATGGTCATATTTGGGAAGAGTGCATAATCTTGAAACATAAGCGCCGTGTGCCGTTTGCGAGCCGACACATATTTATGATGCGATGTGCTACACCAACTTTCACCTTCAAAACTAATCTCCCCCCATCTCGGCTTGACGAGCCCAGAGACCATGCGCAAAAGAGTGCTCTTTCCAATACCAGAAGCGCCACTAAGACATACAAATTCACCCCGAGGAATCTCTATATCAACCTTTAGGGTCGAATGGCCGTAAGATGTGAGCATTGGGTGCTCTATATCAATTTTTAGCATAATCTCGCCTCCTATCTTTTCTGTTGAATGTCTGAATTATTGTGAGCATAACGAGTGATATGCAGAACAAAATCATAGAGTATTGGTTTGCCGCCTCGAAGTTGAGAGACTGCACCTGGTCATAAATTGCAATGGAAGCCACGCGAGTCTCAGATGGCATATTGCCACCCACCATCATTATCACACCGAACTCACCAATCGTCCTAGCAAAGGTTAAAGCGATTGCCGAGACAATAGATGGGATCATATTAGGAAGTAATATTTTAAAAAAAATATTAAACTTAGACTTGCCAAGAGTCTGTGCAGCCATTGATAACGACTGCGGGATGGCCATAAATCCACTCTGCAACGGCTGCACCATGAATGGCAACCCAAATAGTACGCTGGCGAGTAAAATACCTTCAAACGAAAAGGCTAAACCTTGCCCAAATATTGATATCCAAGCTCCGCCAAATGGGGAGCTGGGACTATATGCTATAAGTAGATAGAACCCCAATACAGTAGGAGGCAAAACCATAGGCATCGAGATAAGCGCCTCAATTACAGCACGCCCAACAAAACGATTAAATGCCAATACATAAGCAATAGGCAAAGAGACGACAAAAAGCGTGGCGGTAGAGAATATCGCCAATTTGCCAGTCAATAGTAGTGTTGTGAAAAAATCTGTATCCATAGTCATCCATCTTAAACTCTAACACCTTTAGACCAAAGAGTGTGCCATAAAGTTTTATGTGACTATGCATGAGGTCATACAAACAGTACATTGACCTATAAAACAAATAGATGTATTTTTAGAAATTTTAATAACTGATTTATCGGGCACAAAATAAACCTACATTAATGTAGCCTGGCAGCACATTATTGTAGGTTTGTAATTCATTGCAATTTTTGCAGACAAAGGTGGTTACCCCCCCCCTCTGAGTCATCATCGCCTATATAGATGGTAAGCGTGGATACAATCTGCATCTTTAGGATTGTTCACCCTTCTCTTTTGGCTTGCACAGATATATTTTCGACTCCGTGCCATTTTTCAATCTCTCAATATTTGTCCTATGGGTCCAAATAAGTAGACCCGCAACACAGAATGCAAAGATTACAAATGCTAAGGATTCACTTGCGGCTGGAGATAGAAGTGTAAATATTGGAAAACAACACCCCGCCACCATTGAGGCGAGAGATACATAGTGGAAAATTATAAGCAGAAGTAACCACACACCAAACACAGGCAAAACCACCGAAGGGAAGATGCCTGTAACGGCGCCCACAAGTGTGGCTACACCTTTGCCTCCACGAAAATCTGCAAAGATCGGGAATATATGCCCCAGGACTGCTATAAAGACTGCTATGATGCTAAAATTAACAATCCACACATCGCTTATATTGCTATCATAACTTAGCAATCCGAAAAGAGAGACTGCGATAAAACCCTTCAAAATATCCAAAATAAATACAGGTAGTGCCGCCTTGCGCCCCAATACACGCAAGGTGTTAGTTGACCCTGCATTTTTACTACCGTGTTCGCGAACATCAATGTTATAGAAGCGCCTCCCTATCCAAACGGCACTCGGGATAGAGCCTAATAGATAAGCAAGAACCATCAAACTGATTACGGATAATATTGTTATAATCATATTGTATTTTACTATTTGACTAGAAGCTCTTCTAGCCTTTTAAATCTCTATTTTAATGCAAATTAACACTCTTTATAGTGTGTTAATTCGCTCCAATTATACAAATCAAGCTATACAAAGGTAGAAAAAATTTGGATATTTGCACAACCTCACGCAAGATTTTTTAAAATCCAACTCGTGAATCCGTTTAAATTCTTACCTTTGTGCCAAAACCGAGAAAATTGAATTTCAAATATAACAATCTACGTCCAGTAACGGGCGATGGCAAAAGACTATTTATAGAGACCTACGGCTGCCAAATGAATGCAGGCGATAGTGAAATCATCCTCTCAATCCTGCAGGCAGACGGATATATCTATTGTGATAAAGCTCAAGATGCGGATGTTATTCTAATCAACACCTGCTCTATTCGCGACAATGCCGAGCAGCGAATATGGGGCAGAATACGCGAGCTAAAGCGTTATCGCAAAAGCAATAAAGAGCTTATTATCGGCATAGTTGGCTGCATGGCCGAGCGCCTTAAAGAGAGCCTTTTGGAGGGTGAAAATCGCGTGGATGTAGTTGCGGGCCCCGATGCCTATCGCACTCTGCCGGATCTACTTCGCGCCGCACAGGGGGGTGGCAATAGTGTAAATGTACAGCTATCAATCGAGGAGACCTATGCCGAGATAAATCCCGTCAGGCTCGACGAGAGAGGCGTTAGCGCCTTTGTGGCAATCATGCGTGGCTGCAACAACTTCTGCACCTATTGCGTTGTGCCCTACACTCGCGGTCGCGAGCGATCGCGCGATGTGGAGAGCATCATTTCGGAGTGCACCACCCTATTCGAGAATGGTTATCGCGAGGTGACACTCCTTGGGCAGAATGTAAACTCATACTCATACAACGAGATCGACTTCCCGGCACTTATCGAGAAGGTGGCCAAGATCTCGCCACTACTTAGAGTTCGCTTCGCCACATCCCATCCAAAGGATATGAGCGATGGGCTATTAGAGGTTATGGCTGAGAACTATAATATCTGCCGTGCGATACACCTGCCTGCTCAATCTGGATCTACGGCGGTGCTTGATAGAATGAACCGCAAATATAGCCGCAAATGGTATCTTGGCCGTATCGCAGCTATCCGTCACCACCTACCCGACTGTGCCATAACAACCGATATTATTGCTGGCTTTTGTGGCGAAAGTGAGGAGGAGCACGCCGAGACCATATCTTTAATGCGCGAGGTGGGCTATGAGTTTGCATATATGTTTAAATACTCTGAGCGCCCCAATACATATGCCGAGAAAAATATGAGCGACGACGTGGATGAGCAGACAAAGACCCGCCGCCTTACGGAGATCATAAACCTACAGAACCAGCTCTCGGCCGAGAGTAATGCTCGCGATGTAGGCAGAGAGTTTGAGGTGCTAGTAGAGGGCGAGTCGAAGCGAAGCAAAGAGCAGATGTTTGGCCGCACATCGCAGAATAAAGTGGTGGTGTTTGATCGTGGAGATGCCAAAAGTGGCGACTATCTACAGGTAAAGATAACAGCCGCATCATCGGCAACACTTATAGGAGAGGTTATAAAATAGAGGCAATAAAGAGGAAACTATGAATTTTGACGAGCTAGATTTAGATTACGACGTCCTTGACGCCATCGAGGAGATGGGTTTTGAGACCATGACTCCCGTGCAGGAGCAGACCATCCCGGTAATCCTTCGCGGTGACGACCTGATTGGTTGCGCACAGACGGGAACCGGCAAAACCGCAGCCTACGCCCTGCCATTACTAAGCCGCTTGATGGATAGCAAAAATAGCGCTGGGTATGTTGAGGGGAAGATTAAATCTATAATTATGGTGCCAACTCGCGAGCTGGCAATGCAAATAGACACCCAATTTCAGGGCTTTTCATACTATCTACCGATCTCCACTACCGTGGTTTACGGCGGTGGCGATGGCAAGACGTGGGATGTGCAGAAGAAAGGAATGTGCAGCGGTGCAGAGGTTGTTGTTGCCACACCAGGACGACTACTTGCCCACATGGAGCTCAACTATGTCGACTTCTCGGCCGTGGAGTGCTTTATACTCGACGAGGCGGATCGTATGCTCGACATGGGATTCTTCGACGATATCATGCGTGTGGTGGCACGCCTGCCAAAGGAGCGCCAAACAATTCTATTCTCGGCCACCCTGCCACCTAAAATCCGCCAGCTCTCGAAGCAGATTCTGAATAATCCGACCGAGATCAGCATCGCAATCTCAAAGCCAAGCGAGTCGATAGATCAGGGAATATACATTTGCCACGAGAGGCAGAAGCTAGGTATTGTCAATGCCCTATTTAGCAATGCCGACGACAAGCGCAAGAGTATAATCTTCTCATCATCAAAGCTTAAGGTCAAGGAGCTAAACTATCAGCTTAAGCGCATGAAGCTAAGCGTTGGCGCTATGCACTCGGATCTTGAACAGGAGAAACGCGAGCAGGTGATGCTTGACTTTAAGAATGACAAGATCAACATCCTAGTTGCTACCGACATCGTGGCTCGCGGTATTGATATAGATGACATTGGCCTGGTTATTAATTTCGACGTACCACACGACCCGGAGGATTATATCCACCGTATTGGACGCACAGGACGCGCTAGTGCCACGGGGCGCGCCATCACCTTTGTGAACGTCGAGGAGCAGGGTAAATTCCACCGCATCGAGAAGTTTATCGAGCGCGAAGTTCCGCGACTAGAGATGCCCGCCGAGCTTGGTGAGGCTCCCGAGTATAATCCAGAGGCCTCGTTCTCGCGCTCGGGCGGCAGATCACGCAGCGGGGCTAAAAAGGGCGGCAGCTCTCGCACTAAGCGACCCTCTGATAGAGCCAAGAAGGCTGAGGAGGTAACTGAGGGCGCAAGCACAGAGAAGAGACCAAGCAAAAAACGTCGCAACTTCCGCAGAAAACCAAAGAGCGAGGGTGCGACATCAGAGTCTAAGCCACAACCTAAAGCTCCAGCCGAGGCATAATCTCCTGCTGCGAGCGGCAGAAGGCATCATACTCCGCCTTAGTAAACATCCTGGGGTAGCTCATAATATTCATCTTCACCCTACCGGAATCAATATGGTAGGGTGAATGCGTATGTAGGTATGGGTTTATCACAAATCCCGCCCGCTCATAGAACCCCTTGCGGCGAGTGGTCAAATCATCTACTGGCGGCTCGATCTCCAACAGGATTGGCTTTTGAAAACTCTTTAGATAGTCCAACACAACGCCGCCTACTCCGGCACCGCGCACTCGCTCTGATGTGGCCAGATGTTCGACATATATATAGCTATCGAAGAGCCAATAACCGATGATTCCCACCACAACTTCATCTCGCTCTATTGCTATAAAATTGTAGTTGTCCTTGGGCAAAATCAAGATCTGATTCCCCATGTCGCGCACTTCATTACGTGGAAAGCTAGATATATATATCAGCCATGCATCCTTAAAATATCTACTATCCGCAGAGTTTATTCTATTATATTTCATATTCATAAGAAAAAAAGGGAGCTACTTTTAAGCAGCCCCCTAGATATTATTTGGTTATCTCCTACTCCTCGAAAGAGTGAATCACAACTCCCGAGCGAAGCTTAGGCTCAAACCAAGTTGTCTTTGGAGGCATGATATTACCTGTATCTGCGATGTTGATCAACTGCTCCATTGATACTGGGTAAAGCGCAAAGGCCGCGGCCATTTCGCCACTATCCACTCGGCGGCTAAGCTCACCAAGGCCACGGATACCACCAACGAAATCAATGCGCTTAGAGGTGCGAAGATCGTCGATGCCGAGGATCTTATCCAAAACCAAATTAGAGAGGATCGTAACATCCAACACGCCGATCGGATCGCTATCATCATAGGTGCCCTCCTTGGCTGTGAAGCTATACCACTTGCCCTCCATATATAGCGCAAAGTTGTGTAGCGAAGCAGGTGTGTATATATCGGCACCCATCTCTTCAACATCAAACGATGAGCTAAGTGCCTCCAAGAGCTCGGCAGGCGTAAGGCCATTAAGATCCTTAACCACGCGGTTGTAGTCGATAATCTTAAGCTGCGAGGCGGGGAACGAAACCGCTAGGAAGTAGCAATACTCCTCCTCGCCCGTGTGGTATAGATTATTTGCCATTCTCTCCTGTCCAACGCGCGCGGCGGCAGCGGTTCTATGGTGACCGTCAGCAACATAGAGCGCTGGTACAGAGGCAAAGATCTCCGTGATCTCGGCATTAAGTTTAGCATCACGTATCACCCAGAAGTGGTGACCAAAGCCATCCTCAGCGGTGAAGTCATAATCAGCCTCGTTGCTGGCAACATAAGCAGATACAATCTCGTTGATCTTGTCATTATCAGGATATGCAAAGAATACGGGCTCAACATTTGCCTGCTGATTACGAACGTGAATCATGCGATCCTCCTCCTTGTCGGGACGAGTTAGCTCATGCTTCTTGATGGCGCCAGTTAGATAGTCATCAAAGTGACAGCACATAGCTAGGCCATACTGAGTGCGGCCATCCATTGTCTGTGCATAGATGTAGTAGTGCTCCTCAGAATCCTGCTCTAACCAGCCGTTCGCACGCCATAGCTTGAAGTTATCCATCGCCTTATCATAAGCCTCCTTAGAATGCTCGTCGATAATTGGCGAGAAGTCGATCTCGGGCTTAATAATATGAAGAAGTGAGCGCTCGGTAGCCTCCTGCTGCGCCTCAGCAGAGTTTAGAACATCATAAGGACGTGAAGCAACCTCGGCAGCATGCTGCTTTGGTGGGCGAATACCGCAAAAAGGTTTGATCTTTACCATAGGTCTTAGGTTATTTTCTGTTAGTAAAAGGGGGCGCTCGACTTTTATATCATAGCACCCCATTAAAATATCTTGATAGGCTCAACACCTAAGTAGGGTAAAATAATTATTGGTGTGTTTTAAGAGTACTATTGGAGATGAGATTTTTTGCTATTGAATTGAAAATATAGTGGTTCTATACTGAAATTTAATAGTGAAAAATATCGCTTCAAGAGTGCTTTTAAAAATATGGCAATAATTGTTTTACACTACTTATATATAATTAGGTCTACTTATTCACCTGGAACTTAGTTACGCCATCCTTCAAGAACGACACGATCTGTGAAGCGGCAGCAAGACCAGCGTTGATATTAGCCTCAGCAGTCTCAGCACCCATCTTCTTAGAGGTTGCGAAGTAACGCTTGCCAAACTTCTCGGCCATCTCGGCGGTTGCAGCTGGCGCAATATCAGAGATGTACTTAAGATCTGTGCGCTCCTCCATAGCCTTGATGATGCCAGCCTCGTCGATAACCTCCTTGCGAGCGGTATTAACAAGACATGCACCCTTAGGCATAGATGTTAGAAGATCGTAACCGATAGAGCCCTTTGTCTCAGCGGTAGCTGGGATGTGAAGTGAAAGGAAATTAGCGCGAGAGTATAGCTCAGCGATAGAGCCAACCTGCTCAACACCATCAGCCTCAAACACCTTAGCATCGGTGATAAATGGATCGAAGGCGATAACCTCCATACCCATAGCCTTGCCCTTTAGTCCCACTAGGCGACCAACGTTACCGTAAGCGTGGATGGCAAGTGTCTTACCCTGGATCTCACTACCAGTACCTGGGGTAAACTGATTGCGAGACATAAATACCATCATGGCTAGAGCCAGCTCAGCAACGGCATTTGAGTTCTGACCAGGGGTATTCATAACAACAATGCCCTTGGCTGAAGCAGCAGCAAGGTCTACGTTGTCGTAACCGGCACCGGCACGAACCACGATCTTAAGCTCCTTCGCGGCCTCGATAACCTCTGAGGTAACTTTGTCAGAACGGATAATAAGCGCTGTAGCATCAGCTACGGCTGCAAGCAGCTCGCTTTTGTCTGTATACTTCTCTAGAAGAGCGAGATCGAAGCCCGCCTCGGTGATAATCTTTGAGATTCCATCAACTGCCTCCTTTGCGAAAGGCTTCTCAGTTGCAATTAAAACTTTCATATCTATTAATTAGATTATTTGTGCATATTCTCAAACTCCTGCATGCAGGCGATAAGAGCCTCGACACTCTCCTTTGGAAGTGCGTTGTAGCATGAGGCGCGGAAACCACCCACTAGACGGTGACCCTTGATGCCGACCATACCCTTACCCTTGGCAAACTCCATGAACTCGCCGGCTAGCTCCTCGTTGCCCTCGCTCATCACAAAGCAGATATTCATATTTGAACGATCCTCCTTAACGGCGGTGCCAACGAACATTGAGTTGCGCTCTATTTCATTGTAAAGAAGAGTTGCCTTCTCCATATTGCGACGGTTGATCTCCTTAACACCACCAGCAGCCTTCATCCACTTAAGAACCTCGTTTACCACGAAGATTGGGAATACTGGAGGGGTGTTGAACATTGAATCGTTGCTAACATGAGTATTGTAGTTAGCCATTGAAGGTAGCTCACGAGTAGAAGATGCTAGGAAATCCTCACGAATAATAACGAAAGCAACACCAGCAGGGCCTAGGTTCTTCTGAGCACCACCGTAGATCATGGCATACTTTGTCACGTCGATCTCGCGGCTAAGGATATCCGAGCTCATATCTGCAACCAAAGGCACAGGAGAGTCTAGGTCAGCATGATACTCAGTTCCATAGATGGTGTTGTTTGATGTTATGTGCACATAATCAAGATCAGCAGGGATCTCAACTCCCTTAGGAATATATGTAAAGTTCTTGTCGCTAGAAGATGCCAACTCTACAACCTCGCCATATAGCTTTGCCTCCTTAAGAGCCTTCTTAGACCATACACCAGTATTGATGTAGCCAGCCTTTTTGTTAAGGAAGTTAGCGGGAATCTCAAAGAACTGGGTACTAGCACCACCTCCCAGGAAGAGGATCTTGTAGTTGTCAGGTATATTCAGGAGCTCTTTGAGCAGCGATTTTGCCTCACCCAGCACATCTTCAAAATCCTTTGTACGGTGGGAGATCGAAAGCAGAGAGAGTCCAGATCCGTTAATGTCGATAATAGCCTTGGCGGCTGCCTCAAGAACCTCTTGCGGAAGAATCGATGGTCCCGCGTTGAAATTGTGCTTTTTCATAGATGATATAAAATATACAATATTTAATAGTGAATGCCCCACTTGCAGGCAGGGCGTTAATTTTGTACGGCAAATATACAACAAATAAATTAAATTGAGCATCAAAATAGACTATTTTTTTCACCCCCATTTGCAAATTATTGATTATCTTTGCCTCTAACCATTTATGACTAACCATCATATAGCCCCAGACGACTAACACAACAACACGAATAAGACGATGAATTTTAACCTTTACACCAGGATTTTACCCCTACTATTTGCTTTATGCACAATGGCGCTGCCCTCCTGCGATGATGCTCTGGCCGAAGATGATGGCACAAACCAAGATGAGCCATCATGGCAGCTAGACAACGATGATGATGAGAGTGGAGAGGACAGCAGCCAAGATAACAACCCGTCGGATGAGAGTGCCACAACAGGAGAAGTTAAATCTTTAGATGATCTTATATCCGCGCTTGGGCAAACAAGCGATAAGAGCGCGACAACATACTCTATTACTGATCTCATCTCGGGCGGAGATAGCGGATCGGTAACACTCACGCTTCCCACCTCGGAGATAGATGATTCGAGCGAGGTTGTCACCTGCACATTGAACTTTAAAGCGGGCATTGAATCTGGCACAACGCTATTAATCAATGATGACGCGAGCTCTCGCTCGGTGGATGTTCTAAATATCACCCTGCCCAGCACCAGTAGCGGAAACATTATAATCGAGCTTAAATCCAGCACCATAAATTTCAGCGGCAAGCTAACTGCGGCTACTGTTTGTAGTGCGCCTAACACCTTTATAATTAAGTCTGGTGCGATAATAGGATCGCTTATTATTACTGGTGGAAATGTTGAGCTATATGGCACAATAGGCAGCGCCTCGATCGCCACCACTAACAATGAGTATGGAACAATAACTACACACTCGGGCTCGCTCTTAATCGCTACTAACTCTTTAAGGAATTACACTATAGTTGATGCCACCACTAACAATGAAGAAGAGGAAGAGAACAACGACAACGAAGAGGACAACAATGAGGATGAAGACAACAATGAGGATGAAGACAACAATGAGGATGAAGACAACAATGAGGATGAAGACAACAATGAGGATGAGGACAACAATGAAGAGGAGAACAACGACAACGAAAACCCATTCGGAGATGGATCTACAGACAACTCAGGCAGCACAGGCGGCGGCGATGGTGTAGAGAATGAAGATAATGAGCAGGAAGATGATGAGCAGGAGGATATATACGCCAATGCAAAATATGCAACCACCGACTTTGGTGCCTACAATCTAGTGAGCGACAAAACCATAAACCAGACCTCCAATCTGCAATCCATACTCACCGACTACTCGGCAGCGGGTGGTGGCTACCTAATCATCCCCGAG
>JBCQTD010000044.1:0-14147 GCA_047178725.1 Rikenellaceae bacterium | reverse complement strand
ATAGACCTCGTAAAAGGCTCGGATACCTCACGCCAAATGAAAAATTCAAACAAATATTAACTATGAATTCAGTTGCATTTGCAGGTTGAATTCAGCAAATTTAAACAGATTCTGAGATATTTTATCGCCTGAAAGATGGAATTGGCGATGGTGGAGAGGTGTGATATATTTTAAAAAATTATACTATTATGAAACTAAAGTACACCATTTTAGCTATGCTATGCAGCATAGCGGCACCACAGATGCTCTCTGCGCAGGCAGAGAGCGGCGAGGAGCCATGGAGCCTGGAGGGGAATGTGGGGCTCAACTTCAATCAAGCTAGTTTTAGCAACTGGGCTGCGGGTGGCGAAAACTCATTGGGGATAAATGCCCTGCTTAACTACTCGGCAGATTACAAGAGGGATAAGCATCTGTTTGAAAATAGGCTAGAGCTCTCTTATGGATTTAATAAAAACGAATCTACGGGGCCACGCAAAACCACCGATAAGATATATCTATCGTCGGTATATGGCTATGAGATCTCCAAGAATCTATATTTTGGTGGATTGATGACATTCCAAACTCAATTTGCAAATGGCTATCTCTATGGTGATGATGAGCAGACCCTGGTCTCAACTTTTATGGCTCCGGGCTATCTTACTTTAGGTTGCGGTTTGACATGGACGCCGAAGTCGTGGATTAGCGCCACCCTTACGCCCGCCACCTGGCGCGAGGTGTTTGTCGCAGATCAGCTGCTCTCCGATCAAGGCTCGTTTGGTGTTAGCCCCGGTAAAAGATCATTTGCCGAGCTTGGTGCTAATCTACAGGCTGTTGTGAATAAGGATATTATGGAGAATGTCAATCTCTATTCGCGCTTGATCCTCTTTTCGAATTATCTTGAGGATGCCCAGAATGTCGATGTTGATTGGGAGGTGCAGATCAATTTAAAGATCAACAAGTGGTTGAGCGCCTTTGTCACCACCAATTTGGTGTATGACGACACCATAAACATCCTGCGAGAGGATGGCACAAGCGGACCAGCGTTGCAATTCAAGGAGCTGCTTGGCATCGGTGTTCAGTTAACGCTTTAAAGCAAGCCCGCTCAGAATCTGTTTAAATTTCTCTCATCTATTTTGCTAAGGCTCTGTCACCTGAGCCCTTTGGGCTCTTCACCCCTTACGTTCGGCAGAGACCAAATAAATTTGGTCTCTACTCTTGCGTACGCCCAGCATGGGTATAATCTAAAGGGTGCAAGTCCCGAACACGCCCTAATAGTGGGAAGTGTCTAGCCAAAAGCAAGGGTGTCCATCGTGAGGTGGAATCTGAAGGAGGCTGGAGGCAAAAGTCTGACCTGACGAATAGAAATCAGATACAAGGCTAAAGTGCAGGGGTGAGATTGCGCAACAAATCAAAGCCCCATAACTATTCGGAACTGCACATAGTAAATCTGGCAGGTATAAGGCGGAAAGATTACACTCTTATCTGGGGAGGTCTCACAGACGTGTTGAGATAAATATTTCATAAGCACGGAGTAAAGCTTGTTGTGAGAAGTCAGCCGAGGACATAGTACCGAAAAAAAAAGTCGGGAAGGTCCGAACCTTAACAAAACGAGTAGTAAATGAGTCTTACCCGATGAAAGGAAGAATGCAGAAAATATTATCAAAAGATAATAGCTACCCTCAAAAGAGCAGCACGGAATGCGATGGCTATGAGGGAGCGCAGACTTTCATTGGCATAAGTGAAAACAACCTCGTGGAAGTAAGTAATTGTTTGCACTACTTATAACTATTCACACTAAAAAAACTCTTTCCACGCACTCTCTTTGTGGCTTATCTCAGAGTATAATTTTGTTCCAGAGTAACCCGATGGAAATGCAATAATCTCACTTCTCTACAAAAGAGAAAATATATGTCACAAATGTATACCTTTTTTTGTTAAAGTGCAAATAATTCATTCGTTTTTCTCTACAAAAGAGAAAATACTTTATATATATACGACTTATTTGTCAGATAAACACACAAATGTATTTTTGTGCTAAAGTAGAATAAGTTGAAAATTGCGAACTATAGAAGTAAATGCCACAATTTTTATATGATATAGGAGGCTGAATCGCCATTTAGTTATAATATTTTCTCTTTTGTAGAGAGACAAAAAAAACGACGCCATCCCTCTAAAAAGCATAGAGGCCAACTAACTAATGAAAAGACTTTTAGGACTAATTTTTGTGTTGCTAACAGCACTTCCGCTCAAAGCGGCAGAGGGGCAGGAGAGACGAGAGATCGTCGTCCACTTCCCCCGCGCAGCAGCAGCCATAGATTCAACATATCTAGGCAACAGTAGCGTACTCCAAGCCCTGACAAATGAGCTCGGCGCCCTGTCGGCCGACTCCGCCATAACAATCACCCAGATCACCATAGATAGCTACACCTCGCCCGAGGGAGAGCTCAGGCTAAACCAAAAGCTGGCCGCGAGGCGATCAGAGGCGATGCTGCAATATCTATGCAGCGAATGCTCTATGAGCGAGGATCTTATCCAGATCCACAACCGAGGCATTGCATGGGATATGCTGAGCGAGATGGTGCTCGCCTCCGCCACCCCCTACAAGAGCGAGGTTGTGGATATAATCAACACCATCCCCGAGGAGACATGGCGCAGGGCAAGGCCCACCGACCGATGGCAGACGCTGGTCGACAGCCGCATCAAGCACCTTATGGAGCTGCGCTATGGCCGCCCCTATCGCTATATGGAGGAGAATATCTTCCCATATATGCGCCAGAGCAGCGTGGTGACCATCTACTTCCGCGCCAAGCCAAAGCCCATCGCCGAGCCCGAGCCCGAGATAGTGATCGAGCTCCCCGCCATCGCCGAGCCGCCGCTGCCCATCGCCCCCGAGCGTGAGAGCAGATCGCCGCTGCGCTTTGCGCTCAAGACAAACCTGCTCTACGATCTGGCGATGATGCCAAATATAGAACTAGAGATACCATTCAAAAGTCGCTGGAGCATCGCCGGCGAGTGGATCTGCCCATGGTGGGTGAGCAAGAACAACGGCTATGCCCTGCAGCTCCTCTCGGGGCAGGTCGAGGCGCGCTACTGGTTTGGCTCGCGCGATGGCCGCGCGCAGCTCACCGGACTCTTTGCCGCCATCTATGCCGGCGGAGGGCTCTACGATCTGCAATGGAATAGCAACGGCTACCAGGGCGAGTTTTTCGTCGCCTCGGGCATCTCGGCCGGCTATGCCCACACCATCAACAAGAGCGGCTCGCTGAGGATGGAGTACTCGCTAGGCTTTGGATATCTTAAGACCAACTATCGCTACTACGAGGGCAAGGATGATAACGAATTCCTAGTGTGGCAGCACAACGGAAACTACTCATGGCTGGGCCCCACCAAGGCGAAGATCTCGCTCGCGTGGTTCATAAATTTAAAGAGAGGAGGCCGCAATGAGTAGAGTACTATGCGCCCTAGCCCTAGCCCTAGCGATGATCGCCTGCACCCGCCGCGAGCTCACCTACAGCTATCAGCCGACGGTGTCCGTCGCCATCACCGCCGACTGGAGCGATATGAGCGAGGCGCCCACCGGAATGAGCATCTACTGCTATCCCGAGAGCGGCGCGGCGCCAACCATCGTGCAGACCAACAACACCGCCGAGGCCACGGTTAGCCTAGCCGAGGGAGTATATAGCATACTGATCTTCAACCAGATCCCATCCGACTATGGCACCGTAAGCTTCAGCGGCATGGATAGCTTCGAGAGCGCCTCGATAGGCGCCATCAGCGCCGAGACACTCCAGGCGCTCAAGTCTGATAGCGACGATACAATCCGCGATCCCGAGGAGGTGGCCGCCGAGATATACCTGGGGCTGGAGATCACCGCCGACCAGGTGATGCAGAGCATCGAGCTCAAATCCAAGGGGACAACCAAAACCGAGGATCTCATCGCCGCAAGCCTCGAATTCACCCCCCAGGTGGTGCTCAAAACCACCCACGTTAAGATCAAGGTTCTCGGCGTCGGCAACTTCTACTCCGCCACGGGCAAGCTCTATGGCATGGCCACGGGCTACAACTTCTCGCAGCAGAGAAGCCACGACGATATGTGCTCGCACCTGCTCGAAGAGTGGTCGAGCAGCACCACCGATGATAGCAGCACCGAGGGCGAGATCTCCATCTCGTTCGACTGCTTTGGCCTGCCGGGGCAGACCTCCAGCTCGGTGGTTGGCGACTATGCCGAGTGGGATGGCGTTCTGGATCTCGATATCACCCTCGTCGACCAGAGCACCACCATCAGCGAGAGCATCACCCTAGGCGACAAGCTCACCGCTACAAGCAGCAATACAAGCAGCGAGGCGAGCCGCGCCGACGATTTCGACACGGAGGCCTCGATGGATGTGAGCGTCGATATAAGCATCACCTCGGGCTATGGCCTCTCGGGCGAGGACGAGCCTATCTCCCTGCCCGATGTGGTGCCGGCTGGCAGCACGAGCGGCGGCTTCGATGCCACGGTGGCGGGCTGGGGCGACGAACAGCAGGTGGACCTTATGCTATAATGCAAATTTTTACAAACAACATATTTTAACACTAACTAATTAACAATCAATCAAAAACAATGAAAAAAATCACACTTTTCGCAATGGCCATGGCCGTTGCATTGAGCTCTTGCTCAAAGAACGAGGTGATGGATACCCCCATCTACCTACAGGATGCCATCGGCTTCTCTACCTACCTTGGCACCACTACTAAGGCGGAGTTGGTCTCTGATTCCAGCGTTTCTGGCACCAAGGCAGACTTCATCTCTTATAAGGTGAATGCCTACTCAACTCTATCTGATTTTGGTAACCTCACATCTTCTGACGCTCTAGTGACCTACATCTCTGACGAGACTGTAATGGATAGTGATGGTAGCAATGATAGCTACAATTGGGCATCAGCCAACACCTACTACTGGCCATCATCTAACCTGCTTAGCTTCTTTGCTTATAGCTCGGATTTGGGCGCTTCGGGTGTCTCTGCAGATTATACAGCCCCATCGTATAACTCCGGCCTCACCTACCCAAAGCTTACCTTCACAGCCACAAGCGGTACTGAGGATCTAGTTGTTGCCACTAGCTATAATCAGACAACAGCCAACAGCAACACAGATGCCAACCTAAAATTCACCCACGCCCTAACTAAGATTAATGTTGAGTTCTTGCCTACGTTTGATACGGGTGTTACCGATTGCTTAAACTACTCATTCACTGTTAACTCGCTTAAGGTTAATGCTTATACTATGGGTACTTACACCTATGCTGCTAATGCTGATGCTGCTGTCGCCTCATGGGAAGGCACTGACGGCAAGCAAGAGCTATCTTTCGTAGTGCCAGCATCGGCTTTCGCAGGTAGCACAACAACCGCAGTAGCAGCCACAGTAGGCGACTGCACAGGCTTCATGCTTATCCCAGGCACAGAGGCAACATTCACAGTTGAATACACAGTGACCTACAAGAATGTGCTAATCGCCACTCACGAAAAAACCGTGCCGAACGTAACCCTAGGCGCCATCGCAGCCAACACCCGCTACACGCTCTACCTCCCAGTAGATGCAACGGAGATCATCTTCAAGGCTACATCGCTTACCGAATGGGCTGCCGAGAACACTGGTCTCATTAGTGGAACCGTAACAGAGGCTAGCGAGTATGCTTATACTTGCGATACAGGGACTACTACAGCGGCTGCGTTCGCCACCGAGTTCGCCACCACTATAATAACAGCGTTCGATGCAGTAGCTGCAAATAGACTAGACGATGATAGCCAGGCATTGGAGTTCACTGTGTCTGCGACAAATGTTACGCTATCTGATTCTACGGACATAACTATCGGGAATACAACAAACCTCAATGCGGGCGATACTATTGTAATTACATTTAACTCAGCTACAGACAACTGTTTGAACATTACCGATAATGATAACAATGCTAACTATACAGTAACTACAGATACATCTGGCAATACCGTAACCATAACAGTTGCAGAACAGGTGTAGTAACCCAAAAAAAAATAATACAACAAAGTATTATAAAAAAACCGGCAATTAGCCGACAACCTTAGGCCATAGGGCATTGAACCGCCCTATGGTCGCAAAAGCCAAAACAATGAGACTAAGTAGATACATAGCATTAGCGATGGCGCTGATGGTGGCCTGCTCCGAGGGTGGGGTGGAGCTGGTGAGGCAGAGCGAGATAGGCTTCAGCTCCTACACCACGCGCAGCACCACGCGCACCGAGGAGGGCACCGAGGAAGAGGAGACAAGCGACGAGCTAGACTTCAGCTCGTTTATAGTCTCGGCCTACCTAACCGATGGGGCGTGGGCCGAGGCGGCGAGCGGCGATAAGATGCTATATATGGACAACCAAACGGTCTACTACAGCACAACAAGCGGCAGCTGGTACTACTCGCCGCCCAGCTACTGGCCTCAGGAGGAGATAAGAAAGCTCTCGTTCTTCGCCGTTGCGGGGCTAGAGGATACGCCGCTCGAGATGACCGAGGCGGGCGATGTTATCTTCACGGTTGATATGGATAATATGGACAACATCCTGGTGGCCAAGGCAATGAATAAGACGAGCACGAGCGGCGGCGTGCAGCTAGAGTTCAACCGCCTTATGACCGGCATCAAGATCACCGCCCAGCTTGCCGCGGCGCTCCCCAACGAGAACAATGGCTCGGAGAGCAATACTTACGTCAGGATCAATAGCGTCACTATAAAATATGGCTCGCTAGTCTCGGCGGCGACCTACAGCTATAATAAGAGTGGCTTATACGAGTCGGGAGACGCTGCCGAGGTAAAAACGGCGATATCGCTGCTAGACGGCTCCATTGACATGGCCAACAACGCCGAGGATGTTATAGAGATAGGCAGCGCCTATATCCTGCCCAACACATCGAACAAGGCGACAATCACGATAAACTACCACATCAGAACAACCTCGGCTGACGGCAAAACAACCACAGTCATCGCTAACGCCGCCACAAGCGAGATATACCCAACCCAGGTCAACACGCTCTACACCTACAATGTGAAGATATCGCTGACGGGGGTGAGCCTCATAACCATGAGCCTGAGCGCGTGGGGCGATGAGCCGGACGATAACGCGGAGATTAATACAGATGTAGATTAAAAGTTATGAATTACAGAGTTAAAATAGCACTACTAGCGCTGATGCTCGGCGCCTGCACCAAGAGCGGCGATATGCTCGGGGTGGAGGAGTATGTCGCCAGCGACGATCTGATCAGCTTCGATAACGAGGCGCTGACCAAGGGCGCGGTGGCAACCGAGGAGAGCTTCGCCGAGATGGAGCTGCACGCCTTCTATACCTACTCCATCGACTACTGCACAATAACCGATGTGAGCTCGCTGTTTACCACCCTGATGGATTGTCAGCTCGTCAAGCGCTCCAAGGAGGGTGACGTGTATAGCGACTGGACATACTACCCCTATAAATATTGGCCAAACAACACCAATTCGCGCGTCACATTCTTCGCCTTTGCCCCCTACGGCGCTATAACGAGAACGGACGACGCGGATAAGGCGGCGCTGCCCTACTTCAGCTACACGCACACCGCCCTCGCCAGCGAGAGTGTGGATCTGCTCTATGATGCCAATTTCGACGAGCAGAAGAGCAGCAGCAGCGGAAGCATAACCTTCGATATGCAGCACCTTATGAGCCGCCTCTCGCTCTATGGCAAGCTCTCGGGTGATGTTGCAGATGGTACGAAATACTACATCAATGGCATAACCCTATTTGGCATACACAGCAAGATGAACTTCGCCACCAAAGCCGATCAGACGGGCTATGAGTGGACGATAGACAGTTCGCTCGCCTCGATCGACTATGCCATAACCCAGGGCAAATCGCTGCTCTCGGTGGTGGATGAGGGTAACTGCCTGACGACCGAGAGCCTGGCGCTCTGCGTGGATGATACGGCGATATTCGTTCTGCCCCAGGATGTTAGCGAGGTTACATTGCAGGTGCGAATACTTGTGGTCTACTCTGATGGCACCAGCGAGATTATCTCCTCGTCAAACGAGATCCCGATGCCGACATACGACAATAGCGGCACATTGGCCGCGGGCGAGTGGACGAAGCTGAGCTTCGAGTTTGACCCCGAGAAGATTGACGATCTATATGTTGAGCAGATGACCGTTAAGGCCGAGGCCTATGAGTGGACCGAGACCGAGGTGGATGCCGAGATCCACAAAAACATCTACATCTACTCGAGCAAGCAGACGATCGAGGCGGAGCTGGACGAGGATGATGGTAGCCTCTATGGCGAGTTTATGATCTGCACCAACTACGACTACAACCTGCGCGTGCCCCACCACCATGTGGAGCTCGATGGCGAGATCACCTCCTCGCGCGGATTTTTGTTCTACACGGATGATTTCAACAACGTTAGCGGCACCACCAACGAGGTGGATACCTACACCGATAGCGATGGCAATGTGTATAAGATCTTTGTCCCCACGCTGCTGAGCATCGAGGAGGATGGCGAGGGCAATAAGAGCACCGAGCAGATCACCTATGCCACCGAGAAAAATACCGCCACGTTTGCCGACGATGATCCGATCTATGAGTACCCCGATGGCTACAACAACGAGGATGCGCACTCCGCGATTGAGGGGGCAACCAAGGCGAGCATCAAATATGGGAGCAGCAACGGCTATGCCTATCTGCTCGATGATGGCCTCTATCGCCTGCTATATATCGACCCGAAAACCGAGTGCTTGACAGCATTCAACTACTACGACGAGGAGGATAATGCGCTCTATCACGAGATCAAGCTGACCAACTTCTCGGCGGATGGCACGGTATACTTCAAGATCGTTATTGGCGACATAGATAACGACCAGGAGACCGCGGACTACTCGTTTGATTTCCAGGTAGAAAAGAGCACGCGCGAAGAACTGAGCCTCTACACCTCGACCGCAATCAATGGCGACAATAGCTATGGAGTGAATAAAGAGGGCTCCGACCCGGTATATACCTTGCGATTGAGTGTCAACACGGAGCACCTTACAATATATAATGGTTTCCAATTCGACGATTTTATCGGCGTGGAGATGATCAGCAACGGCGGCGGAATGATGACGCAGCTCTTCTCGGTGTTGCTAACTTATGATGGGATAACAGAATAGATATGAGACATATAGCATATATTTTCGCAATAATAGCCGCCGCCCTAATGGGCTGCGAGCGCTTCGACGAGGGGGCAATCGAGGAGAGCGGCGCCAGCAATGTCGAGGTGCTGGAGGATGGGCGCCTGCGCGTGGAGCTCGACCTCAGCGTTCTGGGCATGGATGGGGTGAGCGTCAGCTCGCGCGCGGCGGATAACTCCTCGACGGAGAATTATATCGAAACGGTGTGGTGCCTCGTCTTTGGCGAGGATGATGCCTGTGCGGGCAAGGAGGAGTATAGCACCTCGTCGCCGCTTATCCAGAAGATTAAGGTTTCTGTAAACGAGAATAGTAAGATCTTTATCGAGCTCGAGAAGTATGAGGGCACCGCCTTTGTGCGCTTTGTGGCCAACCTCACCCCCCGCGAGCAGAACTATCTAGACGCCGCCAAGGCGTGGTATGATATTGAGGATCACTCCTATGTAAGGCCGGGCGATGAGGATGCCGGCGCAAATGGCCTAGGAACTTTTGGCGACTATATCTACCAGTCGGTTGGATTGGATGGCATATACGAGTTCGGCACATATACCGGCGAGGATGGCAATGAACACAGCAACTACACCACCGTGCTAGCTGAAGACGGGGAGGGAAATTTCGTAACCGAAGATGACGAAAAGACGGGCATCTCCAGCTATAAATATGAAAGTATAAACACAATATCGCCAGACCCATCATCCCTCAGCACGGCCTTCCCTATGGCGTCGGTCGGCTTTGTGATGTCGAAGATTGACGAGGATACCGTGGCCGAAAAGTTTGGCACCGTGGTGGATATGATCCGCGTCTGCTCCAAGGTGGATGTCTCTATCCAGGACTCGGCGTTTGCAATATCCGAGGTGTATATGATCGAGTGCGCCCAGGAGTCGCGCGTGCGCAGCACGGTGCTCGATGTGAGCGGCACCACGGGCGAGGAGACAACCGAATCGTTTAACCTGCCCAGGAATCTTGGCGACAGCATAGATTACCTGCCCCTGGTTGAGAGCGTGAGCTACCCCTCCACCACCTCGGCTATCTACTTCTATCCCAACTCGGGCGGCGACTACGACTCAAACTCGGGCGCTGTGAACCAGAGCATAAACCCGCAATATGTCATAATCAAGGGTAAATCAGTCAATTACGACACCGCAGGCTACTACAAGATAGCCCTCAAGGCTCAATATCCGCTCCAGGCCGATTCGGACGATAGCAACAAAGACAACAGGGAGTATTGGAGCGAGCTCACCTACGACATCCTGCGCAACACCCACTTCACCATCAATATAACCCTGGTCGACAAGCCGGGCTACAAAACCCTGGCCGATGCCAAGGATCCCAACAATCCGGCCAGCAATATCTCCTACAACATCACCGTGAGCGGCTCGGATGGGCGCAACGAGACCCTGCTTAGCAATGGCACATACTATGTCGAGCTGGGCACCACGCGCGTATATATGGCGGGCTATGGCCTCTCCGGCACCGGCGGCAGCATAAACTTCACTATGCACCCCAACAGCGCCGACGACAACTACTACCACCCGGCAGTATATGTGCAGGCGGATAATGGCGTTACGATCACCTCGTGCTTTGTCAACGAGAAGACAAGTAGTCTGCCCGAGATAGACCTGAGCGATGTGCTCAGCGATCTGGGCGATGATCCGACCGACGATGAGATCAACGAGAAGATCGAAGAGCATGAGATCCTAAGCGGAATGTTTGACCCCGGCTCTGAGTACTACGATAAGGATATCGCCGGGGCCTACAGCTCGGCCAAGGAGTTCTATTATGATATCTACGATGGCTCGGACGATGTCCACGATGTGTGGTTTAAGGTACCTAGCTCGTGCGACAACACCGCGGTGAATGTCAACTACTTCGCCGACTCCGATGGGCGTGTGCGCCTACGCATCGGCGATATGCTGAAGTTTATTCCGGTCAACTATAGCAGCACTATGATCTCAGGCACAGGTGGCGATCTTGAGATTGGCGACGAGACAAGCTTCGCCTATGACGATATCACCTATCTGGAATACGACCCGGAGAGCGGGCTCGAGAGCGTCAGCACTGATCAGAGCGGCGATGACTATACCTGGTTTACCGAGGATGGCAAGATCTATGACAACGAAGACTCAACCCGAGAGCTGCGCGCGATGATCTACCCAAAGTCGGCGGATGGCGTCACGAAGCTCTACGTCTTGCAAGAGGTTAAAGATATGGATAGCCGAGATGAAAATAACGCTAATGTGATAGATCTTTCGAATGCAGATTATAAAGAGAACGCAACAGGCGGGACAACTGTAGCCGAGCTGGCAGGAACCGAAATTATAGATATGCTTGAAGAGGGCTATACAACAATCTACTTTGAGGGTGTAGATAAAACCACACTTAATTTACAGGTAACATTGGATTATGTCGAGGCTAACTATGATGGGTATTATTCGGTGGATATTTCTGGTGTGGAGTTGGCTATAAAAAATGGTATATTCCAAGGTAAGAACTATCCAATCTTCCGAGAAAATGAACAATTGATCTCGGTCGTAATGCCATCAAGTATTATAGATATAAAACAAGAGACATTCCTAAATTGCACCAACTTGCAGTTTGTTACATTTGGAGCAGTAGATGATCCATCAACATCGTTTACGACTACAGCCACACTATTTAATGGGTGCTCCAGCATTATTGCATTGACTATTTATACGAAAGCCACATCTGTAAAGCAAGAAGCAATGAATAATTGTGGTGTCACCTATTTCAAGACAGCACACACTTTAGACGTATCGGCTAATTCTTCCTATGCTGATGGCACTTCGACAGTCAATAACACCGAAGAGATTGTCTATGAGGATGGAACTTCGGCCGGAAGTTATGTCTATGTATTTTGTGACCAAGATAATCTAAATACCTACTTTAAAACAGCTGATGAAGATGGTAATTACCAGTTTAACGCTGATGTATATACTAGATATGAGTAAGTTTTTTTTGAGACGATTAGGTTAGGCTTGATCTTCCACCTCATTGCGGCCAACACCCACTCGCACGTCATTGCGGGGAGGTAATGACGCGCGGGGGCAAGCCCAATCGTGTCCAAAATAAGCAATTAAAACGTTAAAAATAAGCGTGGTAAAAAGTCTAATCCCCCCTGTTTCTATTCTCTTTCAAAGCCCTCTCTCCCCGTCATTGCGGGCTTGACCCGCAATCTCAATACAGCTGACATTCAGGCGAGAAAGAGATTGCGGCTCGGGGGCCGCAATGACGCAGGCGCTGCGTGAGGTGCGAGGGTGGAAATAACCTGCTTTTTATTTTGGACACGATTGGGGGCAAGCCCGCAATGACGAGGATAAAAACTTAACCAGATTCTTAGAATATTGTGTAGAGCTCGCTCTCGGTGCGTGCCTCGCCCATCGCTTGTTTCAACTTTGCGGCCATCTCTCGCTCTGTCTCTATCAGGTTGTTGCTCTCCTCGGGGTCGTTGGCTATATTGTAGAGCTCATAGTAGCTCTGCTCGGCAAGCTTCGTATTGAGCCTCAGCAACTTCCAATCGCCCACGCGAATCGCCTGCTTCCCACCCTGCTGATTTAGCTCCCAATATAGATGCCTCTGCCTAGGTGCGCTCTGGCCACCAAACGCTGGCAGCAAAGATACTCCATCGCACTCGGCCGGAGTCTCAACTCCGATTAGCTCGGCCATAGTCGGCAGGATATCCCAGAAGGCGACGGGGTCATCGCAGGTGCTGCCCTCGGCGATCTCGCCTTGCCATGTGGCGATCATCGGCACACGAATACCCCCCTCATAGAGGTCTCGTTTTATGCCTCGATATATGCCGTTGCTGTCAAAAAATTCAGGGTCGGCTCCGCCCTCCATGTGAGGGCCATTATCGGAGGTGAAGATAACTAGTGTATTTTCCTCCATCCCGAGCCTGGCCAAAAGCTCGTTAATTCGCCCCACGGAGAGATCCAATCGCCGAGCCATAGCGGCGAACGCGGCGCGCGGGCTCTCCTGCGAGCCGTATGATGATTTGCCCTGCACGAAGGGCTTAGGCTCCTCAAACCGCCCTCTCTCGACAGATAGCTCCTGCTCGTCGATCAACAACTCGGCATGAACAAGAGTGAATGCTAGATATAGGAAAAAGGGCTTCTCTCGGCACTCGGTGATGTAATCCATAGCCTTCTGCTCAAATATATCGTGGCTGTATTGCGAGCCGTCGAGCTCAACGAACTTGTCGTTTTCGTGCAGGTATGTCGGATAGTGCTTGTGCGCATCGCCCTGGCTGAGGTATCCATAGAAGTAGTCAAATCCTTGGGCATTTGGCGAGCCCGTAGTATTGGGTCCACCCAATCCCCACTTGCCGATGCAAGCCGTTTGATATCCGGCCTGTTTGAATATCTCGGCGAGGGTAACCTCCCCCTGGGCTAGTGGGTGGCCGTAATTACGTCCATCCTCATTTATTGGTGGCTTGGTGGCTGCTTGATTGCCTCGTATATAGCCATGCCCGCTATCCTTGCCCGTTAGGATTGAACAGCGCGAGGGGGCACTTACCGAGCTGCCGGCATAATTTTGAGTAAAGAGCATCCCGCTCTTGGCCATGGCGTCAATATAAGGTGTGGCAAAGTGTCTCTGACCATAGCAGCCTAGATCGCCATAGCCTAGATCGTCGGCTAATATGTAGATTACATTTGGGCTTTTGCTCTCAATCGAGCGCTGTAGGCTCGCCTCGTTTGTTGGGCTCATGGCCAAACTTGCCCCGCCTGTTGTGGCGAGAAGAAGCGGAAGGAGTGTTAGTTTTGGTTTTTTCACTGTATTTAGGATCTTGGGTTATTAAGGGGAATTATTAGAAGCCCCCTTAACACTGTGTGGTTTGTTTGCCTTTTTCTATAATCGTATGTGACGTTTAAGTAGGGTAAAATAATTATTGGTGTGTTTTTAAGAGTACTATTGGAGATGAGATTTTTTGCTATTGAATTGAAAATATAGTGGTTCTATACTG
>JBCQTD010000043.1:0-14276 GCA_047178725.1 Rikenellaceae bacterium | reverse complement strand
TAGGTTTGCTAAGATGCTATCATTGGTGATGTTAGCATTTGTCTGGGCGTATCTGGTCGGGGTGTATGTCCACGAAAACATTCGACGAATACGCATTTGCAAGCACGGATATTTGGCTAAGTCTTTTGTGAAATATGGGCTTGAGGCTTTGGTCGTTGCGCTGTACAATGATGGGCGGTTATGCGATGGGCGTGGGGTGTTTGAGTTTTTGTCGGGTAGTTAGTCTTTCATATTTAAATTTAAATTATTACATCTTCTCAATATCGCAAGCCCGAACCTCAAATTTATAGGCCGCAACACCTTTAATGATCACGTGAACTACCCTATCTCTTTTGCCTTTTATCTTTTCTAGCACCCCTTCATAGCCTTTGAAATCGCCATCGGTGACCCTCACCGGCGTGCCTTTTTCGAGCTGCGCATCTGTAAGGTCGATATAGATTACCTTCTCAAGGTGATGTGTCATTGCATCAATAAATTGATCCATCTGCCCAGATGGCACTATTATTGGCAGAGATTTATCACCATCTCGCATAAGTCGATTATGCAGATAATTTAACTCTTTTTTGATGGTGATAAGCGTGGCAAGATCGGTTTTAACAAAAATCAGATTATGAACTGCGGGCACAAGGGCTACCCTCTTTTTTCCATGTTTAGTCTCTATCGCTTGACGCATTGGGATGAAATTCTCAATGCCGAGCGCATCTAGATACTCTTGGGCTTTTCGCTCTTTTTTATACGTTGTCTTCATTGCATACCAGACAACTCCAAGATCTGAATAATCTATCATTTTTTTAATATAAAGACATAAGGGGGAGAATACCATATCCATGCTATAGCTTGAATATCAGTTACATATGATTTTTTTAGCATCAAGTATGATGTTTAAAATCCGTATTTAACTCCCGTCTCAACATCCAAAATCCCCATACAAAGAGGTGTGTCTTTTGAAAAGAGACTATAAATATTTACAAAGATAGTGAAAAAACATTATAACATAGCTTTTTGTTGATACTAAAAGCCCGCTCTAGTGTTATTTTTAACAGAAGTTTAGCAATTTTTAACGAAGAAATTATTTAGGAGCCTAATAATTAGGGGGTTGGAATTTGCGCTTTCTCTTTTCAAGAGACTCTATAAATTACCAAGCAGCGACTCCTTGCTAAACATTCCTGCAACTCATCTTTGTTGTTTATTCAACCCCTTAGCTCTCTACCACACATAAGCACGCTCAAACACATTGTCTCTCTCTAAGAGAAATTAAATCATACGCAAAAGTATACAAATAGGCAGTAAAAACCAAATAAAATAGCACTTATTTACTTGTTTTTTATCATTTGCACACTTAACGCTATGATAGTCAACTCTTACAATTTCAACTTTAGCTGCCTTTGCAGACTCCGAGCTAATCGTGCGGACGCTAGTGTAATTTCAGCAGCTGCTTCTCTTAGAGAGAGATTCGTGAGCCATTAAACACTTCAATCCAGCAACCTTAAAATCATACGATTAGCCCTATCAACTACTGCCGTGTCGAGCGAGGAGAGGTAAATTTGTGTAGTGGCCTCCGAGTCGTGCCCCATCCCTTCCGATATTACTGATAGTGGCACATTCCGACTCTTGGCCACCGATGCCCACGAATGGCGTGCAACATACATTGTCAGAGGCATCTGAAGCGACAAGAGCTCTGACAACTTCCTAAGTTGGAGATTTATCTTTGCCAACTCATTCTGATAGAAGCGCCTCTCATCCCCCACTCTCCTGGTGATAATAGGCATCAGATACTCAGTTTCGCTCTCATATTTCGATACAATCTCTTGCATACACCTCTCCCACTTAATGTGTAGCTGCTGACCAGTCTTGCGCCTACGGTATGAAACCACCCCATTCTGAAGATCTTTTCTGCGCAAGAAGGCCATATCAACGAACGACATCCCACGAGTGTAGAAACTGAGCAAAAACATATCCCGTGCATAGGCCATCCTGGGCTTCGGCGACAAATCAAGCTCCTTTATCTGCTTGATGAATTTTAGAGGCAAGGCTCGTTTAACTGTCTTACCTACACCAGTATACACCTTCTTAAATGGATACTTCTGCTCGATAAGCTCTTGCTCAACAGCTCTGTTATAGACCGCCCTAAGTATTCTGGTGTAGAATGAGATAGTGTTCATCGCCACTCCCGAATATTTCAGATATGCCTCATAGCTGACCATAAGCTCTGAGTTGATGTCGACTAGCAATAGGTCCTCGCCCTCTCGAAAGCGCATAAAGCTATTGAGGGTTGTCGTGTAGGTCTCGACACACCTCTGCTTCCTGAGCTCTCTTAGCCTGCTTATCACCCCCTGCATAAAGACAAAGAGGGTTTGCCCCTTTAGCTCCTGCCCGA
The DNA here is from genome assembly GCA_047178725.1 of Rikenellaceae bacterium. GTDB lineage: Bacteria > Bacteroidota > Bacteroidia > Bacteroidales > Rikenellaceae > Alistipes. Next base: position 11,899 of record JBCQTD010000043.1, on the reverse strand, counting down.
ATGACTCTACCACATCATCAGCCGAAAATGAGAGGTTGTGTTTACCAAGATATCTAACTATCTGTTTCAATCTATAAAGGTCGAGCTTTATGCTCTCATTGATGTTTGTTAAGAGCTTAACCCTCTCTGTTTCAGATTGTGACACTGAGACTCTTTCACCCTCATCATCCCACTCAGAGGAGTAGATTCTATACTCGGTTGCGATCTGTCGAATCACCCTATTATTGATAACCTGATAATAAATCATACCCTCCCTGCCCGCTACTTTCGAGGCTCTAAATTTTACCTTTACGCTTGCCATAATTTTTAGATTTTTTAATCCAAATATAGCTTATAAGTAGTGTAAAACAATTATTGCCATATTTTTAAAAGCACTCTTGGAGCGATTTTTTCACTATTAAATTTCAGTATAGAACCACTATATTTTCAATTCAATAGCAAAAAATCTCTTCTCCAATAGTACTCTTAAAAACACACCAATAATTATTTCACCCTACTTACGATCTAGGGATCATAAACTGCGCTATGGCAAACAATCAGCGCCCCACAAAATTTGCAGGGCGCTGGCCTATTTTTTAATATCTTAATCTATTGCTATTCATACAACTGCTCGTATGTATTTGGATCAAACGTTGAGTAGACCTCGGCAGGAAAATCATCATAGTCGCGCTCATAGACTCTAATATAGTCAACATACATCGGGATTGGGAATCCGGCAGCGATTGCCTCCTCCTCGGTTGTCGCCACCGGCTGGCGGCCACCCGTATAGGTCTCATATGGTGTACGCAAACCCAGCGAAAGAGTTGCATACATACCCTGATCGAGATGGTGGAAGAAGTTTGGCTTGGCCGCTACGCGCACGTTGTCTATATAGAAAACTATCGAATCGGGGCGGTTCTCGCAGGCGTAGATGTGGTAGTCGTACTCGGGATCGAAATCGACCTCAAATTGGCTCTGCCCCATCGTTGGGTACATACCTGCCGAGCACGAGGTGTTGGTTAGAGTAGTGCCACTATATTGATAATTATATAAGTGAAGGTTGCAGGCCATCATTTTCTTATTGCTGGCAATCTGCTGCAGCTCCATTACATCAATCTCGTTGTAGGTGATGTTGTACTCCTCTTTATCACACTCAATACCCTTGCTGTAGAGCCAGAAAGCGCTACACAGGCCCTTCCACTGATCTGGATCATCAGGCCAAACATCGGCACCCTTAACACAAGCCTCATAGTAACCATACTTGCGCGTGGTCTTTGAGCGCAACATGCCCGATGTGAAGTAGTAGTCTCTTTCCGAGCCACTATAGTTTGTTGTCTGCGGATCATATTTAGCCGTAAGCAGCATTTTGCCATCCTCAAACGATACATTATCGGCATCGAATACCCACGAGGCAAATTTATCCTCTGGGGTATCCCATTTTGTCGCATCTAGTACTCCACTATCAAACTCATCGCTGAAATCCTCCACCTTTGTATATAGATTTTGGCTATTATAAGGTGTTGCGGTATATGTTGTTACACCGGCATCCAATGTCGGCTCTGGGGTTGTCGAGCCCGAACCACCACCATCTTCTTCTGTGCCATCACTACCATCATTTTCGACTCCGCCGCCAGTGCTGCCTGTAGAGCCATCGCCCGTAGATCCATCACCAAATGGATTGTCGGTCGAGCCATCGCCTGTGCCATCGGTTGTGCCATCGGTTGTGCCATCGCCTGTGCCATCGGTTGAGCCATCTGTTGTGCCATCCGTTGTGCCATCTGATGTGCCATCTGTTGTACCATCTGATGTGCCATCTGTTGTACCATCTGATGTGCCATCTGATGTGCCATCTGATGTGCCATCTGATGTGCCATCAGACTCATCATCTTCCTCATCGTCTAGGTCTTCGTTCCAAGATGGATTCTCAGAATTTGACCCCTCATCCACACTTTCTCGCTCGCATCCAAAGCCCATAAGGCCGACTAGCAGAAGTAGTGTTGCTACTGTTTTAATTACTTTTTTCATCTATTGTTGGTTGGTTAGTTGGTTAGTTCTGATTTAGCATCTCCAAATAGAGACTCTCGGCATAGTTTCGGCCTACGGGGAGCGTTATACTCATATCACTAAGGAGCGAAACCTGCTGCTTTGTATATGAGGCAATAGCGGCTTTTGAGACCACAAACGAACGGTGAATGCGCAAAAAAGCCCTCTTTGGCAGCAGCTCCATAAAACATTTTATGCTCATCTTTGTTACAATTGTACGTCTATCAGCAAAGTTGATTTTAATATAATTATCCATCGCCTCGACATATATCACGTCAGCAATATCTATTGTAACATTCTGATAATCAACCTTTATAGTTATCGTTTGCGCAGCCTCAGCAGCCGTTGAGTTGGCCTTAGATAGAATCTCTGCAATCTGCCGCGCACGCTCTACAGCCGAGGCAAAACGATCAAACGAGAATGGCTTGTGGAGAAAATCCACAGCGTTAACCTCATAGCTATCTAGCGCATACGAGGCATGTGCTGTAGTAAATATCAAGAGTGTGCCCTCAGGCAGCTCGCGCGCGATATCTAACCCGGAGTAGTCATTCATCTCAATATCCAGAAAAACTAGATCCGGACGAAGTTCGCCTATAGCCGCAACTCCATCCAGAGGGTGAGTGTAGGTTGACAGCTCTATCCCGCCCAACTTCTGGCAAAAATTGCTCACTATAGAGAGCGCTATCGGCTCATCATCTATGGCTATACACCTCATAATTCGATCTTAAGCATTACATTATAGAGCCCATCCGCCTCCTCTCGCTCCAACTCAAATCTATCGGCATAGTGAAGCTCCAGCCTCTTTCGACAATTCTCAATGCCGATCCCTTCCGAACCACTATTGCGAGTAAAGATACGGTTTTTTGTTTTAAATACCAAACACCCTCTCTCTACGAGAGCATAGATCTCAATCTGGCTGCTATCGGTCGACGAGACACCATATTTAAAGGCATTCTCGACAAAGGTGATTAAGATCATCGGAGGAATCTGCACACTATTATCATCTATATGGCAATTAAACACCACCTTAGTCTGCTCGCCCAGGCGCAGGGTGTGCAGGTCGATATATTCACGCAAATATTTTATCTCCTCCATAATAGAGATCTTCTCACGCTCGGCGTTAGCATACATATATTTAATAATATCCGTAAACTTAATAAACACCTCGGCCGTCTTATCTGAATTGGTGATAAAGAGCCCATAGAGTGTGTTGAGCGTGTTGAACATAAAGTGCGGATTAATCTGCGATTTATATAGCGCCAAACGCGCCTTGTTCTTCTCAGTCTCCACCGCCTGCTGCTCGATCCTCTGGCGGCCTAGCTCGATGACTAAGGCCAACATCACACTAAAACTAATGTCGATAAAGAAGAGCAACCTTATAGTTCTGGCTCTCATATCCAAGACCGCCTGCCACGGCACATCGTCGCCGGAACGATAGTCGGGAATATCAATACAGCTGGTAAAGTATGTAATGGCCACGAGCAAGAGCAGCACCCCAACCGCCCGCTGGCGATGCCCTCGCATAAGCAACGAGAGGATGTTGAATCGGCGATTTATGATGTGAATCACAGCCATATAGAGCATCATGATCAGAAAGAAGATGTAATCCACCTCCATCAAGCGGTTGGTAGGGATTAACAACAGAGTGATCGGTACAAAGATCACATAGAAGCCCAAATCCATCCATCGCAATATTTTTTGCTCGTCGATTAACATATAACAAAGGTATAGCTTTTGGCTAGAATTACAAATTCTCTCATCTGTCTTTTACCTACACTTTTATGCTCTCTACCCACAACTTAGAATATTTGTTTTGAGGATACGTTTGCTTTCTATATCTTCGCATAGCACAAATTGAAGTCAACTAAAAATTAATAATTAAAATGAGAAGATCTCTTAAATTCCTACTGCCGTTGGCCTTGTCGCTCGCGGTGAGCTCATGTGCCGAGCAATCGGCCAAGCAGACGACACGCGCTGCCAAAAGCTACAAAACCATGACTATTGCACTTGGTGCAAGCGATGTGAGCCGCCTATATTCAGCCTCGATAAGGGCGGCAGAATTTGTCGAGGTGCGCCCACAGATTTCGGGCATCATAACCGAGATTCTTCTTAAGGAGGGTGCCGAGGTTAAAAAGGGCGAGAGTCTCTTTATCATCGACCAAACCTCATATAAGGCAGCCCTAGAGGTGGCCGAAGCGAGTGTCAAGAGTGCCGAGTCGGCTGTGGCCACAGCCAAGCTAAATGCCACGAGCGGCCAGGAGCTGCTCGGCGAGAGCATCATCTCCGAGAATGAGTATATGGTGACCAAAAACACCCTTGCCGCCGCCGAGGCTGCTCTTGCATTAGCCATAGCACAGAGGGATATTGCTGCGGATAATCTAGCCTACACCGACATCAAGAGCCCGGTGGATGGTATTGCCGGCATGATAAACTATCGCACAGGCGCCTTGGTGAGCTCTTCCTCTAGCGAAGCGCTTGTTAATGTTAGCGACAACAGCTGCATGCATATATACTTTTCGATGTCCGAATCGCAAATCCTCAGCCTTATTCGCCAGAGCGGCTCAACAAAACAGCTAATCAAAGATATGCCAAAGGTGGCTCTGATGCTCAACGATGGCACCGAATATAAGCACCTGGGCACAATAGATGCCATTAGCGGCACGATTGAGCAGTCGACTGGATCTGTGGCCATGAGAGCCACCTTTGCCAACCCCGAGCAGATGCTCCGCGATGGTGGTAATGGCCGCATAAAGATCACCAACACATATAGCAATGTTATAACAATCCCTAAAGTTGCAACATTTGATATCCAGGATAAGATATTCGCCTATAGAGTTATAGATGGCAAGGCGAGCTCTACCGAGATCACCGTTATGCCGATTGACAACGGCCGCGAATATATCGTGCTCTCAGGCCTTAAGGCGGGCGATACAATCGTCGCCGAGGGTGCTGGACTTGTGCGCGAGGGTGCTCAGATAGAGGCTAACAAATAAACAGAGACGAGATTATGAATGTCAAAAGATTTATAGATAGACCGATCCTCTCGTGGGTTATATCGGTTGTAATTATGTTCATGGGAATCATTGGCCTCAATATGCTTCCCGTCGAGCAGTTTCCCGAGATTGCCCCTCCAACAATCGGAGTGAACGCAACCTACACGGGTGCCAGCGCCGAGACTGCACAAAAGAGCGTGGCCATTCCGCTCGAAGAGGCGATCAATGGTGTGGAGAATATGCTCTACATGACCTCCACCACCACTAGCACCGGATCCGTCAGCATCAACGTATTCTTCCGCCAGGGAACAGACTCGGATATGGCCACAGTAAATGTTCAGAATCGTGTGGCCGAGGCAGAGTCTCTACTACCGGCCGAGGTGACAAAATCGGGAGTATCGGTGAGCAAGCGCCAATCGAGCAACCTGAAGATCATCGCCTTCTACAGCCCAGATGACTCGCTGGATGATATCTTCATCGCAAACTATATGAAGATCAACGTCGAGCCACGTATTGCGCGTGTTACGGGCGTTGGCGAGGCCGACACTCGAGGTCCCGAGTATGCCCTGCGCATCTGGCTTGATCCGCAAAAAATGGCTCAATATAGCCTTATGCCATCGGATATTACCTCTGTTCTGGATGAGCAGAATGTAGAGTATCCAACCGGAACACTAGCCTATGGCTCTACAAATGCCCTGCAGTATGACCTTAAATACAAAGGGCGACTGGAGGATAATATAGATTTTGAGAATATTGTTTTAAAATCGCTCCCCAGCGGCGATGTGCTCTACCTTAAAGATGTAGCCACAATAGAGTTGGGAGCCAAAGATTACAACATTCTAGGAGGTGTAAATGGCCACCGCGGACGTACACTTATGGTCTCTCAAACAGCCGGCTCTAACGCCAATGAGGTTATTAAGGGCATTGATGCCGAGATGGACAAAATCCGCGCCGACCTGCCAAAAGGGCTTGTTGCTATTGATTTGATGAGTACTAAAGATTTTCTTGATGCCTCTATCAAAAATGTAATCTTTACTCTACTACAGGCTATCGCACTAGTGATCTTGGTGGTATATATCTTCCTACAGAATATGCGCTCGACGATCATCCCATCAATCTCGATTATCGTGGCTTTGATTGGAACCTTCGCCTTCCTATACGCCTTTGGATTTAGTATAAATCTGCTTACGCTTTTCGCACTGATCCTGGTTATTGGGACGGTGGTAGATGACGCCATTGTGGTGGTCGAAGCGGTGCAGAGCAAGTTCGACAAGGGCTACCGCTCGCCATATTTAGCCTCGGTGGATGCCATGAAGGAGATCTCCTCGGCGCTGATTACCACCACGGTGGTGTTTATGGCGGTATTTATCCCCGTGTGTTTTATGAGCGGCACAACTGGCACATTCTACACACAGTTTGGTGTGACGATGGCCATCGCCGTGGCGCTATCTACGGTAAACGCCCTGACGCTCAGCCCTGCGCTATGTGCTCTAATCATGAAGCCTCATCGCGAGATGAAAGAGGGTGAAAAACTTGGCTTTTCGACCAGCTTCCATATCGCCTTTGACGCGGCATTTAGCAAGATGGTTGACAAATACAAGAATCAAGTATTCTTCTTCCTTAAGTATAAAAATTTCTCCTTCGTGCTAGTGCTTCTAGCGTGTGTTGGTCTCTATTTCTCGGCAACAAACACCAAGACTGCACTTGTCCCAAATGAAGATGTGGGTACAATATTTGTAGATATACAGACCCCAGCAGGATATAGCTATCACGAAACAGGCAAAATAGCGGCCATTGTCGAGGAGAAGATCCAAACCCTAAAAGATATCAAAGCCTACTCATCGGTGGTCGGAGTGAGCATGCTTGGCGGATCGGGTGCTACAAGCGCTATGTTTATCGTTAAACTTAAGGATTGGAGCGAGAGGCCCGACGACGACCAATATGTAACCTCGATCGTAAATCAAATCTACGCCATGACAGCCGAGATCTCTGCGGCCGAGATTATGGTTATCGCCCCACCGATGATCTCTGGATTTGGTATGACAAATGGATTCTCGCTATATGTTCAGGATCAAAAGGGAGGCGCGATTGAAGATCTGGATCTCTACACAACAAACTTCCTCAAGGCGCTTAACGAGCGAGAGGAGGTTGCCCGCGCACAGACATCATTCAGTATAAAGTATCCGCAATATCTAATTGATGTAGATGCTGCCAAGTGCAAGCGCAACGGCGTATCTCCATCCGACGTGCTCAACACCATCTCGGGATATATTGGTGGTAGCTACGCCTCAAACATCAATAAATTCTCGAAGCTATATCGCGTTATGATGCAGGCACCTATCGAAGATAGGTTGGATGTGAGCTCGCTAGACAAGATGTTTATCCGCAACAGCGAGGGTGAGATGACCCCCGTAGGACAATATGTCGACATCAAAAGAGTCTATGGCTCACAATCGCTAGCTCGCTTTAACCTCTTCCCAGCGATTGCCGTCAATGGAGCGCCAGCCGATGGCTACAGCTCGGGGCAAGCTATCAACGCTATTCGCGAGGTGGCTGCCGAGACCCTGCCTATAGGTTATGGATTTGAGTTTAGCGGACTCTCGCGCGAGGAGGAGAGCTCGGCTGGTGGCAACTCAAACATTATCTTCGCCATCTGTATCATCTTCGTATATCTCATTTTGTGTGCACTATATGAGTCGGTATTCATCCCATTGGCGGTGATCCTCTCGGTGCCATTTGGTCTGCTCGGCAGCTTCCTATTTGCAAATCTTTTTGGACTGTCTAATGATATATATATGCAGACTGGCCTTATAATGCTTATCGGACTACTTGCTAAGACAGCGATTCTACTTACTGAGTACGCCTCTGAGCAGCGCCGCCATGGCCACTCGATTACCCAATCGGCCATCACCGCAGCCAAGATCCGACTTCGCCCAATCCTTATGACCTCGCTCACGCTAGTCTTTGGTATGATCCCGCTAGTGTTTGCCTCGGGCGTAGGTGCTAATGGAAATATCTCGCTCGGAGTGGGTGTTGTTGGAGGTATGATTGTCGGCACAATCTCACTCATATTTATTGTCCCTGCACTATTTGTTATCTTCCAAAATATCCAGGAACGACTAATGCCAACCAGAGTACTGCCAAAAGTAGAAGAGTAAAAATCTAAAGCAATGAATAAGATACATAACATAATAACAGCCACCCTACTCTGCTCGCTAATGAGTGGGTGTGGACTATACTCAAAATATGAGCGCTCCGAGGAGGTCGAAAAGATAGATAATCTATACAACTATGCCGATGCCGATCAGAGCGAGAGCATTGCCTCGCTATCGTGGCGCGAGCTCTTTACCGATGTGAAGTTGCAGGCTCTAATCGAATCCGGGCTTAAGAGCAACACCGACCTTAACATAGCACGCGAGAACCTCAAGCAGGCTGAGATCGCGCTTCACACGGCTCGTTTGGCCTTTATTCCATCTCTTAGCCTATCACCTACAGGGCAGACGTCAAGCCTTGCTGGTGATGTCTCTAAGAGCTACTCTATCTCGGCATCATCAAGCTGGGAAGTAGATATTTTTGGTAAGCTTCGCAACGCCAAAGAGCAGAGCAAGGCGGCCATGGAGCAGAGCAAAGCCTATCAGCAGGCCATCGAAACAGAGCTTATTGCCGCCATAGCCGGCAGCTACTACTCGCTTCTTCTTCTTGACGAGCAGCTAGAGATCAACACTAAAACAGCTGAAAACTGGGATGACAACTACCGCGTGATGTCAGCCTTGATGCGCGCCGGAAGAATCAATCAGACCTCTGTGCTGCAAACCGATGCCAGCCGTATATCTCTAAAAAGGAGCATTGTGGCTATCAAGCAGCAGATCAAAGAGCTCGAAAACAGCCTCTCATCGCTGCTTGCCATCGAGCCACAGAAGATCGAGCGCGGCACTATGCAGCAGACATCATTCCCCGACAAGCTATCGGTTGGTGTACCCCTTGAGCTACTCAGCCGCCGCCCAGATGTGCGTGCCGCCGAGCTAGGCCTTGCCCAAGCATTCTATGCCACAGCCGAGGCTCGCTCGTCGCTCTATCCATCAATCACACTCACCGGCTCGGCAGCCTATACTGGCGATATGCTCTATTCGCTAATAGGCTCGCTCGTGCAGCCAATCTTCAACCGCGGAGTTCTTCGCGCCGAGGTTAAGATATCGGCCTCGGAGCAGGAGCAGGCGCTTCTTTCGTTCAAGCAGGCGCTTCTTGATGCCGGCATCGAGGTGAATACAGCGCTTATTAGCTGGCAGGGGGCACGCGAGAAGATCGAATATGACCTCTTGCAGATGGAGGTGCTCGCAAAGGCTGTTAAGAGCTCGGAGATGCTCCTTAAGCATGGTAATGTAAACTATCTAGAGGTGCTCACCGCACAGCTGTCGCTACTGAGCAGCGAGCTCACCTACTCCGAGAATAAGTATGCCGAGATTCAAGGCGTGATAGATCTATACCGCTCACTTGGCGGAGGTGCCCAGTAGTGATCTCCCATTAAAGAGAAGAGGTCGACCACAGCGGTCGACCTCACTTTTTTGCTCTACCAGAATTTTCGTATCACATGATTCCTAAATACATAGAATATAAACACCACATGGAATAGATAGATAACAAATGCCGCCGCGAGCCACATGGCTAGGAATATCGCTGCCGCTAAAAAGATCATAACTGCGGCGCCTGAGAAGTCGCCCTGATCTTCGGAACTTCTAGATCCATCGCTATAGACCGTCGTAACCCTAGTTGTCTCGATACTTCCACCCGCTTTTACAGCAAAAAATATGCCTACCAGGGTCAACGCCAAAGGGATCATACCTAAACCTGGCGCCATACCGACCAAGATCCACCCTGCAGGTCTTAAGTATCTATCCTTGATGCTTTGAGAGGTAAAATCGCTATCAACTATGCACGTGCCTTTTACATTATGGAATCGCTGAGTATAGCACGAGACATAGACCACAATAGCCGAGAAGAGAACCGTAGGCAGATAGTAGTGCGAGAAATATAGGAATTGATCTATCACCCCCTCGGGGAGGTTTACATAGGAGCTCATGGTCATATCAAGACCTATTCCGGCCAAGAAGTTGGCCAACATCTCCTTGAAATAGACAGCAAACACGGGGGCTGCAAAAACCCACCACTTGCAATCAAAGATAAAGCGCGTAGCACTATTGTGCACATCGGCAAAGAGATTCATCGCCTCAACAATCTTCTCATCCTGCGCACCGGCCGATAGCGCCTTGCGGTACTCCTTTAAAGATCTATTTAGATATTTTCTCTTTTCGGGATAGCTGAGCTCGTCATACGAGAGCGGCAGCCCGCCCATTGCATCTGCATCAAAACCCCAGTAGCTAAAGGCATTTTTAAGATGCTCGTATGCCTTCACATCATCGCCCCGCTCGGAGACAGAGGTGTGCCACAATCTCTTTGCGCTAGTATAGAAGATAAGCAACACAATCAATACGGCACACACCATCTGGAACAGTGTGATTTGCCATATAATAACCATACGTGGCTTCTCGGTCGGGGTCTTTACAGTGACCAACTTGCCATCAACACCAGCAATCGCGATAAGTTCATCATCTGTGAGGATCCTATTATAGATCACCACATCATCCACATAGCTCATAAGCGCAGGATCTTTATCATCCTCTATATCGCCTTTATTGACATCAAACCTCAAGTATTGGTTAATCTCCTTACTAGAGTTTTTGTACTTCTCATTTATCCCGGGATCATACAAGGTCTCGGTACGACCATTTGCTGTGAATCTGACCTCACTCTTAGTTGCATCAAATGAGACGATGAGTGTTGTCCACTCGCCTCGCTTGATACCTAGATCAATTCGATAATCTTTGAAATACCTCTTATCAGCCTCTTTATTTATCGCACAACTATATACAACTTTACAATTATCTGTGGGGGCTCCCCCTGCGATTTTACAATGATATTTAGTTGTGCCCGACATAAAGAGTGTCGAATGGGCGAATTTCTCGGCAAGTTTTAAACGCACTAAGAAGGTGACTTGTGGCTGACAAAAGAGCAAATCCTTAGGCATAATCTCGATATGAGTAGGGCCAGCATAGTAGTTGGAGGCAAAAGCGCCATCGACCAGAAACCTATTCAGATCAGCCTTCTTCTCTTGCAGCGTTGCTGCACGCTCCGCGGGGATATAACCATCGACAAAGTAGTAGTCGCCAACCGAGGAGAGGCCATCGGTGTCGAACGAAAACTGTGCGACAACCCCTTGGGTGGGGTATTTTGAGCCAGCTGAAGCTGACAGAGGAAGCGCCAGAGCGCAGGATAAAAGCAGAAGATAAAGCTTCATAAAATTTAGTTTTTCATCTTTCATATTCACAATAATTTAGGTATATGTAAAAATAAGAACTAATTACCTTGGGCGGATGAGAAAATAGAGCCCTAGTCCAATAGGACAAATATAGCATAAAAAAGGATATGTTTCGCACTTTTGGGCAAAAAAATAGAGAGATAGATACATCTACCTCTCTAAAGAGAGAGTTCTCGCCAACAGAACTTTCAAACCAACCTAACCTTTGCTTTGGCGAGACTCTAGCGATAATAAGGAAACCACCCCTCATCATCTAACATACAAACAAACTAACCTAAGAATCTGTTTAAGTTTTTATCGCTAAAATTGTTAAGAGAGATGTTGCTTTAATTTTCTCTCTTTGTACCAGGCGCATAGCAATAGCTATGTAACGAGTGCAAAAAGAGAAAAGTGAAGTGACAGATCCTTAACAAATTAAGTAGGGTAAAATAATTATTGGTGTGTTTTTAAGAGTATTATTGGAGAAGAGATTTTTTTGCTATTGAATCGAAAATATAGTTATTCTATATTG
>JBCQTD010000042.1:0-14660 GCA_047178725.1 Rikenellaceae bacterium | reverse complement strand
GTTGCCAGAGCTCATCTCGGAGCTTTCGCTGCTCAGAGGCACCATTAAGGTAGCATCCATATTCTCGCACCTAAGCCGCGCCGATATGCCCTCCGAGAGAGAGTATACCACCAATCAGATCGCACGCTTCGACAAGATGAGCACGATGCTCGCCGAGGCTCTGACCTACCCCGTTGTGCGCCACACGGCAAATTCGGCCGCCATAGCCCACCACCCTAGCGCCGAATTTGACCTCTGTCGATTGGGAATTGGGCTCTATGGATTTGGCCAGAAGGGGCTTAAGCCCATATCAACTCTAAGGAGCAAGATAGTCCAGATAAAAGAGCATGCGGCAGGGGCGCCAATAGGCTATGGCGGAGAGGATAAAACCACTAAAGACTCACGCATTGCGACAATCCCGATAGGATATGCCGATGGCCTTAATCGCCACCTTGGGCGGGGAGCGTGGAGTGTAATAGTCCATGGCAAGAGCGCCCCGATTATTGGGCGTATATGCATGGATAGCTGCATGATAGACATAACAGAGATAGCGGAAGCCGTGGAGGGAGACGAAGTAAAGATCTTCTCACCAATTGAGGGCAACACAGCCGAGGATATGGCCAAAAAATTGGGCACAATCTCCTATGAGGTGCTCACTAGCGTATCAGAACGAGTAAAGAGAATATACACAAAAGAGTAAAATGAGAGGAACACTATATTTAATTCCATGCCCTATAGCGGCCGAGAGCGCACCATTTGAGGTGATGCCCGAGGCTAACCGCGCCATAATCGACTCGCTCGACTACTTTATAGTTGAGAATACCCGCTCGGCGCGTCGATTCCTCTCAAAGGTCGGCCTCTCGCACCCGATCGACACACTTGAGTTTCGCGAAGTGAATGAGCACTCTAGCGCCGGGATAGAGGTTGATAATATGGTCAAGCTAATAGCCGATGGTCGCTCGGCAGGGGTAATATCGGAGGCCGGAGTGCCAGCCGTGGCCGATCCGGGTGCACTAGTTGTTGAGGCTGCCCACCGATTTGGAGTTAAAGTTGTGCCTCTTGTGGGCCCCTCATCACTTCTTATGGCGCTTATGGCCTCGGGGCTCAATGGGCAATCATTCGCCTTCAACGGATATCTGCCGATCAAAGAGCCCGATCGCAGCCGCACGCTTAAACGCCTGGAGACACGCGCACACAACGAGGGGCAGTCACAGCTATTTATTGAGACGCCATATCGCAACGTTAAGCTATTTGAGCAGATGCTCACCGCCCTTGCGCCCCACACTAAGCTGACAGTTGCAACCGATATAACCGGCCCAAATGAGAGTATTCTCACAAAGGAGATCAAAGCTTGGCGCGCAGCCACCAAACCAGATATGCACAAGAGGCCAACTATATTCATTATTGGCTAGAGATTTGCATATACTATAAATAAAGATAAACAAATAATTAGATATGACAACACAAGAGATTAAAGATCAGGAGGTTAACAATCAGAAGAAGAACGTAAATCCAGCAGAGGAGGCTCAGGCGACTGACACTATGGCAGAGGAGCAAGCCGCCGATGAGCCAGCAACTGACACTATGGCAGAGGCTACGGCAGAGGAGCAGATCTGGAGGGATAAATTTTTACGTCTTCAAGCTGAGTTTGATAACTACCGCAAGCGCACCATCAAGGAGAAGATGGATCTAGTGCAGAGCGGCGGCGCAGATGTGCTTAAGGCGATCCTGCCCGTGCTTGATGACATGCAGCGCGCTGTTGCCGCTATGGAGAAGAGCGAGGATATTGTCGCGGTTCGCGAGGGCGTGAATCTTATCTCGCAGAAGTTTCAGGAGACAATGCGCCAGCGCGGCGTGGTGGAGATTGAGGCTATCGGCAAGGAGCTCGACACCGACCTTCACGAGGCTGTAGCACGCTTCGCGGCGGGAGAGGATAAGAGCGGCAAGATCATAGATGTGGTTCAGAGTGGCTATATGCTAGGAGATAAGGTTTTGCGTTTCGCCAAGGTTGTAGTCGGAGAGTAAGAAAAGAGGAAAACAATGTCAAAGAGAGATTACTACGAAGTATTAGGTGTTAGCAAGAGTGCCAACGCCGACGAGATAAAGAAGGCCTACCGCAAAGCGGCAATTAAATTTCACCCCGATAAGAACCCTGGCGACAAGGCGGCCGAAGATAACTTCAAGGAGGCGGCCGAGGCGTATGATGTCCTATCAGATGATCAGAAGCGCGCACGCTACGACCAATATGGCCATGCCGGAATGTCGGGCGCAGCTGGTGGCGGCGGCTTTGGCGGCGGCGGCTTTGGCGGCGGCGGCTTCTCGATGGATGATATCTTCTCACAGTTTGGAGATATCTTTGGTGGCCACTTCAGCGGCGGTGGCGGTGGCTACTCTCGCGGCGGAGCGAGGGTCAACCGCGGCACGGATATTCGCATCAAGGTTAAGCTCACTCTTAAAGAGATATCTGAGGGGGTGACCAAAAAGCTGAAGATCTCGAAGCAGATCGCCTGCGACAAGTGTGGCGGCACGGGAGCAAAAGATAGCTCATCATTCACAACCTGCCACACATGTAACGGCTCGGGCTATGTGATGCGCGTTGAGAACTCATTCTTCGGCCGTATCCAGACTCAGGGCGTATGTCCAACATGTGGCGGCTCGGGCAAGGTTATAACCGAGAAGTGCGACAAGTGCCATGGCCAGGGGGCAATTAAGGGCGAGGAGATTATCGAGGTGAAGATCCCAGCCGGAGTTGGCGAGGGAATGGCTCTCAACGTCTCGGGCAAGGGCAACGCGGCGATACATGGGGGCATCAATGGCGATTTGCAGGTTGTAATCGTCGAGGAGCCAAACCCAGAGCTTGTTCGCGATGGCAACGACCTGATCCACAACCTCAACATCACAGTCACAGCAGCACTACTTGGCGCTACGGTGGAGATACCAACCATAGATGGCAAGGCGAAGATCAAGATCGCCCCAGGCACACACGCCGGCAAGGTTTTGCGCCTGGGCGGCAAAGGTCTGCCAGATGTTAATGGCTATGGGCGCGGAGATATTCTAGTGGTGGTGGATATCACCATCCCTGCAAAGCTCAACAAAGAGGAGCAGCGCCTAGTCGAGAAGCTATCCGATATGCCATCATTTGCAAAGGCAGATTCGGTTAAGGATCAGAATATATTTGAGAGGATGAAAAATTTCTTCAGATAAGGTAGCTGCTAGGCAACGATCTGCAACAACAAGCAAAACAATGAAAGGATTCTCACCATTCAAAACGCGAGCCAACAAGTTCAACTACACGCCGCGCTACTACGACCCCGAAAAGGAGGCTCGCGAGAAGCGCCGCGAGGAGATGCTTGGCCACCGATCAGATAGCACAGCCGAGGAGTATACACCCGGTCAATATATCCGCCGCAAGAGTGCTGCGCGACATGAGCGCCTACGCAGCAACTCAAACAGCGGCAGGGTGAGGGTTTGGATCATGCTTGCATTTGTGCTTATCGCCGGCTGGCTTGTGGCGATGATCTATCCTCGGTTGATCTCCGCCTTTGGCCTCAGCGAAGCGCCAACTACACAAATTGTTGAGGCGGAGGAGTTCAACTCAATGACCCCGATTACAATAGTGCCAAACGACTATAAGGAGCCCTAGCGATGAGCAACAGAATCAAACTACTACCACCCCAAATAGCAAACCAGATAGCCGCCGGCGAGGTTGTCAACAAACCCTCGTCGATCGTCAAGGAGATGGTCGAAAATGCTATAGATGCTGGAGCTGACACAATTTGCGTCAACTTCCGCCAGGGGGGGCGTGATTTGATCCAGATCGTCGATAATGGCATTGGCCTCTCGCCCGAGGATGCTCGCATGGCCTTTGAGCGCCACGCCACAAGCAAGATCTCCTCGGTCGAAGATCTCTATTCGCTCCAGAGCTTTGGCTTCCGCGGCGAGGCTCTAGCCTCGATAGCAGCCGTGGCGCAGGTTGAGCTACACACCCGCCGCAGAGAGAACCAACTAGGAACAGAGACTATAATCCACGGCGGCGAGTTCTGCTCACAGAGCGAGATCCCATGCAAAGAGGGCTCTGAGTTTTTGGTGCGCAACCTCTTCTACAACGTTCCCGCCAGGCGCAAATTTATGAGCAAAGCCTCGACCAGCGCCCGCGAGATCAAGACAGAATTTCAGCGAATAGCACTCTGCTACCCCGATATTAGATTAGAGCTATACTCGGATGATGCCCCAACATATCGCCTGCAACCCACATCGCTCATAGGGCGAATTGTGGATGTTGTTGGCCGCTCGATACGCGACAAGCTACTTGCGCTTAATGCCGACACCTCGATCGTAAAACTTAGGGGATACATCGGCAATCCGGCTTCGGCCAAAAAGAGCAAGGCCGAGCAATACCTATATGTTAATGGTCGCTATTTCCGATCAGCGAAGCTATCGGCCGCCGTTCTCAGGGGCTACGAAAAGCTTATCCAAGAGGGTTCAAACCCATCATTTTTCCTATTCCTGGATATTGCCCCCGACAGAATTGATGTCAATGTTCACCCACAAAAGATAGAGGTGAAGTTCGCCGACGAGGATGCTGTATTCCAGATCATAAACGCCGCCGTGCGCGAAACACTAGCCAAGACGGGCAGCGTGCCGATGATGAGCTTCGACGAAGCGGCGCCGATTGAGATCCCCATCCTGCGCGCCGGAGAGAGCTATGCTGAGCCAAAATCGAGCTCACAAAACGATGAGTATAACCCATTCGCAGAGAGCTACATAGACCACACAGCCCCCATGCCGAGCGAGGATTTTACCGGCTTTGATGTCCCCTATAACCAAGCACCTCAACCGCAAGTCACATCGCTAAAAGATAGCGGCAGAGCTACCTACGAATACTTTGAGGCGGAGAGTCTTAGCTCTAATATGGAGATGATCGAGGTGGAGAGCGAGGCCTTTACAGAGCCAAGGACACCCTTCGCCGAGAGTGAGTTTGAGATAATAGCATCCGAGGGCGAGCAGAGCGCCGAGCTATTTGAGCCTTGCATCACAATAGATCACCCGACCAAGATCGGGGCTTATCACGCCTCGGCGCTCATTGATGGGGTGCTGACCATATTTGACCTAAAGAGAGCCAAAGAGCGTATTGCATATAACTACTATATATCAAATCCATCGCAGGGCAAGCACGCCCCATCGCAGAGGCTGCTCTTTGCCGAGAGTATGGAGATCGAGAACAACAACTACGCCATGCTAGAGGATAGCATCGAAGATCTACGCTCGATGGGCTTTACAATAGAGTTTATGGGCGAGGGGCGAATAGATATAGAGGGGCTTCCGGCAGATGTAGCAGCAGGATCCGCTGCCCCACTTATTGAGGAGCTGCTACACTCACTCGCGACAACAGACATGCAGCAGAGCCGCACCGAGGCTCTCGCTAGAGTTGTGGCACGCTCGGCAGCACGCTCTCTTGCACCGCCGAGCATAGAGCGTGCACAGGAGATGATCTCTGGGCTGCTCTCAAACCCCTACTCAGATATCACACCATATGGCCGGGCGATATCGACAAGGATCACCATCGAAGAGATAAAATCAAGATTAGGATAAAATTTTTGAAACTATGACAAACCGCATGCGAACCATGACACCCCCCGTGGTGCTCAACCTGATAATCATCAACTGCCTGGCGCTGATGGCGACCTCGCTTTTTCCCAAAATTACATACCATCTAGCGCTATTCGACCTTGGCTCGCACTACTTTAGAGCCTACCAGATTGTAACATATATGTTCCTGCACGGTGATCTATCTCACCTGTTTTTCAATATGTTTGCCCTCTGGATGTTTGGTCGCTCGCTTGAGTATGAGCTTGGATCTAAGAGATTCCTTACATACTATATGGTGTGTGGCGTGGGCGCTGCCTTGATACAGATCGCCGTAGGCCTGTTTGATCCATATGGTGTGACCGTTGGCGCTTCGGGCGCAGTATTTGGTCTGCTGCTCGCCTTTGGTGTTATGCATCCAAACGCTGTTATTATGCTTATCATCCCACCAATCCCGATGAAGGCCAAATGGTTCGTCATCCTATATGGTGTGGCCGAGCTATTTTTCGGCATGACCGGGCGCCTATCTAGCATCGCCCACTTTGCCCACCTGGGCGGCATGCTTTGGGGATTTATCCTTCTTCACTACTGGAGATATCGCGGATTTATAAGATTCTAAACTGAATTTCACACCTATGAGAAGAGAGGCGAAAAGAGGTGGCTATATTAGGGCTCTATTTAGATTCCTAGCCTCGATTGCCTCCTATATGCTAGCTTTAGCGCTGGCCATAGTTCTCATATCGCCGCTGCTGCCCCCCACCTCCTCACGGCTGCTGCCGCTAATGGGGCTCATCGCGCCATGGTTATATCTTGCTAATCTCGCTGTAGCGATGTTTTGGATAATACGATGGCGCTGGAGGATCGCCGCCCCAACAATCTTGGTGCTTCTCGGCGGCTTCTCGATAGTATCACGATATGCCAAGATCGAAAAACGCTATGACTACGGCCTGGAGGATTACCGGGGCACGATGAAGGTGATGAGCTTTAATGTGCGCAATATGATAGGCGATGATAGGCAATGGTCTACGGCGAAACTAACTGCATATCTTATGGATGAATTTCCATCCGTCGTGGCTCTTCAAGAGGTGGACGATAAGATTCTCAGAGAGGAGCTTGAGGGCTCGCTGGTGCGCTACTATAGCTCAGTAAATGATAATGTGGCGCTGCTTAGTCGCTACAAAATGGTTGACACAGGCAACGATATCTTCCCCGAGGGCTCTCCCTCGCGCGGTCGCACACAATGGGCTGATCTGCTTGTTGGATCAGACACGATAAGGGTCTTTAACATTCACCTCATCTCGACCACCATCCAGCACGAAGATGATAGATATCTCTCCTCGCGCGACTTTATAGCCGACACCCTACGCGAGAATCGACTGCGCAGCATAGCCTCGCGTCTAAGTTCACAATCGCAGCTACGCGCCGGCCAGGTTGATACGATAGCAATGGCAATCTACGACTCGCCCCACCCTACAATTATCTGCGGCGATTTTAACGACACGGCTCTCTCCTACTCTTATCATAGACTATCGCGCGGCTTCAACGACACCTTCCAGAGCGCCGGCACAGGATTTCCGCACACATTTCGTGGATTTTTAAATACGCTTCGCATAGATTTCATACTAACCCAGGAGGGTGAATTCGACTGCCTCGGCTACAAGGTCGACTACTCAACCAAACTCTCCGACCACTACCCCGTTATCTCATACATAAAACTATTATAACTATGATCTTAGATTCATTCAAAAACGCAGAGCTCTACTACAACCTCTGCCCAGGCATGAAGTGTGCCTTCGACTTTATTGCTAAAACAGACTTAGCATCACTAGAGGAGGGTCGCCACTCGATCGACGGCGACGAGGTGTTTGTAAACATTATGGAGCGCGAGCTAAAGAAGAGCTGCGAGGCGAAGATTGAGGTGCACAACGAGTATGCCGATATCCAGGTGCTACTTGTGGGCGAGAGCGAGGCCTTCGGCTGGTCTGAGCGCAAGGATCTTAACGATCCGATCACCGATTTCGACGAGGCAAAGGATGTTCAGCTCTTCGACGATGTGCCTCAAACTCAGTACTCTCTTCGCAAGGATCAGTTCACAATCCTACTTCCCGAGGATGGTCACGCACCTATGATCGGCGAGGGTAAGATCAAGAAGGCGATCTTCAAGGTTCGCATGGCGAAATAAATTATTGAAAAAGAGCACATTATTCAATAATTATTTGTATATTTGCACTCCACATTTCGACTATGTGGAGTGTAATTTATTTATAATTAACAATTTAACTAGCGATTGTATCGCAAAAAATTTCCAGAATGGAAGGAACAAACAATTTTGTTTCAAACGAGAATTTCGATTGGAACGTATTTGAGAACGAGTTAGGCATCTACGATCAGCCTAAAGAGGAGATTAGCGCAGCCTACGACCAGACACTATCTAATGTTGCTGTAGGCGAGGTTGTTGAGGGTACTGTTGTATCAGTCACTAAGCGCGAGGTTGTACTAAACATCGGCTACAAGAGCGAGGGTATCATCTCTATCTCTGAGTTTCGCTACAACCCTGAGATCGCCGTTGGCGACAAGGTTGAGGCTTACGTTGAGTCGGCCGAGGACAAGAACGGTCAGCTAGCTCTTTCACACAAGAAGGCTCGCCAGCTTAAGTCATGGGATCGTGTTAACGAGGCTCTTGCGAACGACGAGATCATCAAGGGTTACATCAAGTGCCGCACTAAGGGTGGTATGATCGTTGACGTATTCGGCATCGAGGCATTCTTGCCAGGTTCTCAGATCGACGTTAAGCCAATCCGCGACTACGATATCTATGTTGACAAGACTATGGAGTTCAAGGTTGTTAAGATCAACCAGGAGTTCCGCAACGTTGTTGTATCACACAAGGCTCTTATCGAGGCAGAGCTTGAGGCTCAGAGGCAGGTTATCATGTCTAAGCTTGAGAAGGGTCAGATCCTTGAGGGTACCGTTAAGAACATCACATCTTACGGTGTATTCATCGACCTTGGTGGCGTAGATGGTCTTATCCACATCACCGATCTATCTTGGGGCCGCGTAAGCCACCCAGAGGAGGTTGTTACACTTGACGAGAAGATCCAGGTTGTAATCCTTGACTTTGATGACGCTAAGAAGCGTATCGCTCTTGGCCTTAAGCAGCTTACTGCTCACCCATGGGAGGCTCTTGATTCAGAGCTTAAGGTTGGCGACAAGGTTAACGGCCGCGTTGTTGTTATGGCCGACTATGGCGCTTTCGTTGAGATCGCAGCTGGTGTTGAGGGTCTAATCCACGTATCTGAGATGTCTTGGAGCCAGCACCTACGCTCGGCACAGGACTTCATGAAGGTTGGCGAGAATGTAGAGGCAGTTATCCTTACACTTGATCGCGAGGAGCGCAAGATGTCTCTTGGCATCAAGCAGCTTACTCCAGATCCATGGGAGGGCATCGAGACTAAGTATCCTGTAGGATCTAAGTGCAACTCTAAGGTTCGCAACTTCACCAACTTCGGTGTATTTGTTGAGATCGAGGAGGGCGTTGATGGTCTAATCCACATCTCGGATCTATCTTGGACTAAGAAGGTTAAGCACCCAGGAGAGTTCACATCTGTAGGTGCTCCAATCGAGGTTGTAGTTCTTGAGATCGACAAGGATAACCGTCGCCTAAGCCTAGGCCACAAGCAGCTTGAGGAGAACCCATGGAATGAGTTCGAGGCACAGTATGCTAACGGTTCTATTCACGAGGGTACTATCACCGAGATTAACGACAAGGGTGCTGTTGTATCTCTTAGCGAGAGCGTAGAGGGCTTTGCTCCTACACGTCAGCTTGCCAAAGAGGATGGCACAGCAGTAGCTGTTGGCGATAAGCTATCGTTCAAGGTTATTGAGTTCTCTAAGGCTACTCGCCGCATCACTCTATCACACACTCGCATCGCTGATGATGCTAAGCGCGCCGATTTCGCTGCCGAGAAGGCTGAGAGACGTGCCGCTGCCGACGCTACAAAATCTTCAGTTAAGAAGATCAACGCATCGGTAGAGAAGACAACTCTAGGTGATATCGCTGGCCTTGCTGCACTTAAGGCTGCAATGGAGAAGGGAGAGGAGTAGAGTTTAACTCTTATATAATTCGCAAGCCCGATTAACATTACTGTTAGTCGGGCTTGTTTATTGAGATAGGATAAAAAACTAAATTTAATAGCAAAAATTAAAAAAAATTGCTAACTTTGCAGCAATGTAACGAGGTTTCCAAATTCAAACAAATAAATTTTTAACAACATGGTATCTTACAAAGATCTAGGTCTTGTAAACACTAAAGAGATGTTTGCAAAGGCTTTCGCTGAGGGTTACGCTATCCCAGCTTTCAACTTCAACAACATGGAGCAGATGCAGGCTATCATCGCAGGTTGCGTTGAGGCTTCATCACCAGTTATCCTTCAGGTATCTTCTGGCGCTCGTAACTATGCTAACCAGACCCTTCTTCGCTACATGGCTCAGGGTGCTGTAGAGTATGCTAAGGAGCTAGGTAAGAATATTCCTATCTGTCTTCACCTTGACCACGGTAACTCATTCGAGCTTTGCAAGAGCTGTATCGACATGGGCTTCTCGTCTGTAATGATCGACGGTTCGCACCTTCCATACGAGGAGAACGTTGCTCTTACAAAGAAGGTTGTTGAGTATGCACACCAGTATGACGTAACTGTTGAGGGTGAGCTAGGTGTTCTTGCTGGTGTTGAGGATGAGGTTTCTGCCGAGCACCACACATACACCGAGCCAGATCAGGTTGAGGATTTCGTAAAGAAGACAGGTGTTGATTCACTTGCTATCTCAATCGGTACTTCACACGGTGCTAACAAGTTCAAGCCAGAGCAGTGTACTCGTAACGCTGAGGGTATCCTAGTTCCACCACCACTTCGTTTTGACATCCTTAAGGAGATCGAGGTTCGTATCCCAGGATTCCCTATCGTTCTTCACGGTTCATCTTCTGTACCACAGGAGTATGTTGCTGAGATCAACGCTAACGGCGGTGCTCTTAAGGATGCTATCGGTATTCCAGAGGAGGAGCTTCGCGAGGCTGCTAAGAGCGCTGTATGTAAGATCAACATCGACTCTGATGGCCGTCTTGCAATGACTGCTGCCGTTCGTCGTATCTTCAACTCAAACCCAGCTGAGTTTGACCCACGTAAGTACCTAGGCCCAGCTCGTGACGAGCTTAAGAAGCTTTACAAGCACAAGTGTGTTAGCGTTCTAGGTTCTGCCAACAAGGCTTAATTCTCCTAAGGAGTTAACAAATAGAGCCGACCTCACGAAAGTGGGGTCGGCTTTTTCGTTGCCTATAGCAAGTGCACTATGGCCTAAATATAATATCTTTGCCACAAGTAGCCACGAGTGGTATCTCCACACCATTTTCAAGCGTATAGCAGCCGTAACCCAGATCCTTAAACAGCTCTATCATCTTGGCTCTATTCTCGCCTCCACTCTCCAAGAGGATCACCGGACGATGGCGCTCGATGATGGGCAGCAGCTCGGTGAGAACCACCACCTCATACCCCTCAATATCGCACTTTATAAGATCCAAACGCCCTAGCGAGGCGAAGATCTCGCTGCCACGGCGCATCTGGGCGCTAAATTCAATTGCATTTGATGCCTCGCCCTCCTTCACAAAATTCTGCCCCGTGCCGAAGTAGCCACTCTCGGCCACCGTGTCGTTGGCCATGGTTACCTGGCAATTCTCCTCGCCGAGAGCATAATTCAATAGCTCAACATTTCTACATTTACGCGCATTGTAGCTCAGCACCTCAAATATGGGCGGCACAGGCTCTAGAGCATAGACCCTCCCCTCGGCGCCAACCACCGAGGATAGCTCGCGAGTATAGTAGCCTAAATTAGCACCTATATCTATAGCCACACCCCCCTTGCCGATCATCTTTTCAAGATGGTAGATATACTCCACGGCGGGGTTGGAGCGCCCCCAACCAAACCGACGCAGAAGAAAAAGCATGCCACTCACCACCTTAAGATAGCCCTTAAGCGGCAGCAGCATGTATAAAAATTTGTGTATTGCTCGATTCATTAGACAAAGATAACAAAAATTAAACTTTTGGCAGAGAGTTTGAATGAGAAATGTAAAATCTAAAACATATACGTATGAAAAAGAGTCTATCCACAATTTTGCTACTTTTGATTCTCTCAGCAGGCGTCTTTGGCGTAATGAAGAGCAGCAACGCCCTCAGCTCGCCCAAAACCGAGAGCCGTGCACTACGCGAGCAGCGCCGCGCACAAAGGCAGGCCGCCTATGAGCACTACACCGATTCGCTGGTGCTATCGCACAACTTCTCGTTTAAGCCATTCACGATGCAGGGGGGATTTGCAGCACCTCCGATCAATCTGGCCAACCCCAATTTTGAGCTAACTATATGGGATAATGCAGCCGATATATATCTACCCTACCTAAGAGGCTTAACCCCACCGCAGCAGCGCATCCTGCTCAACTACACCATAACCCAACTCGACGGCTACACAACCGAGCAGATCGAGCAGGGGTGGCACATTAGCTTCAAGAGCAACCTCTACTCGACTATGGACTACACCTTTACTCTAGAGGTAGATAGCCGCTATGGCTCCACCACGCTTACCATCAGCAATCCCTGGTATGACACAGTACAATATTCGGGAACTCTATCACCAATGTAGAGCCCCCGAATAGCTAATTACTTTTTGCGCTCCTCGACGATTGCATCGAGCACCGCGATGGCTGTGATATTCACAATATCTCGCACCGGGCTCTCGATATCGGTGAAGTGGATCGGCTTGTTGAGTCCCATCTGGATTGGGCCTATAACCTCCGTCTCGCTCATCTCCTGGATAAACTTATAGGTGGCGTTCGCCGAGCTTAAGTTAGGGAATACAAGCGTATTAACGCTCTTGCCTGCAAGCCTAGTGAATGGGTATTTACTATCGCGCAGGGCATTGTTCATCGCAAAGTTAACCTGCATCTCACCATCAATCGGAAGATCTGGATAGCGCTCCTGCATATGCTCCACGGCATTATGCACGAGCAGCGGGCTGCCCACATTATCCGAGCCAAAGTTTGAGTATGAGAGCATCGCCATCACCGGCTCGTGGTTAAAGAACCTCACCGTCTCGGCCGATAGCCTTGCGATGTCGATCAAGGTATCAGTGTCTGGATGGCGATTTATAAGCGTGTCGGCCACAAAATATGTTCCGCGCTTAGAGTTTAGAATATGCATCGCACCAAAGTGGTTAAAGCCAGGGCGTATGCCGATCACCTCCTTGGCCACCTGGATGGTGTTTGTATACTTTGTGTACACACCGGTAATAAAGGCATCCGCCTCGCCCGTCTCGACCATCATCATGCCGAAGTAGTTGCGATCAAACATCTTATCGTTGGCCTCCTGGAAGTTGGCACCCTCGCGCGCCCTCTTCTCGGTGATCATCTTGGCATAACGCTCGCGTGTCTCCGAGAGCTCATCATCACGGTGGTTGATAATCTCAATACCATCCATATTAAGATCCAGCTCGGCGGCCACCTTCAAGATCTTCTCCTCATTTCCTAGAAGAATTGGGTAGCAGAGCCTCTCGGCCTTGGCCATCACCGCCGCCTTCATCATATTGGGGTGGATACCCTCGGCAAAGACCACGCGCTTTGGATCGCGCCGCGCCGCCTCATATATCTGACGCGTGAGCAGCGACTCCTGCCCCATAAGTAGCTTGAGCTGATTGCGATAATCATCCCAGTCGGTGATCTCGCGGCGCGCCACACCTGATGCCATCGCAGCTTTTGCCACAGCAATAGAGACATCGGTAATAAGTCGTGGATCAACTGGCTTAGGGATAAAATAATCTCGACCAAACACCAGATTATTAACATGATAGGCCTGATTAACAACATCGGGAACAGGCTGCTTCGCAAGCTCAGCAATCGCCTTAACGGCCGCGAGCTTCATCTGCTCGTTTATCGCCTTCGAGCGAGTGTCGAGTGCGCCACGGAATATATATGGGAAACCAATAACGTTGTTGATCTGATTTGGATAGTCCGAGCGGCCAGTAGAGATCAGCACATCGGGACGCGAAGCCACGGCGTCTTCATAAGAGATCTCGGGAGTTGGATTGGCCAGGGCAAAGACGATAGGATCCTTCGCCATGCTCTGCACCATCTTCTGCGAGAGGACATTACCCTTAGATAGGCCAAGGAATACATCCGCCCCAACGATCGCCTCCTCCAACGTGTTGACATCACGGCGATCCGTCGCAAAGAGCTTTTTATCCACCGATAGATTCTCTCTATCGCTGCGGATAACACCCTTGCTATCAAGCATTACGATATTCTCCTTTCTAGCACCCAGAGCCTCATAGAGCCTCGTGCACGAGATGGCCGAAGCGCCGGCACCATTTACAACAATTCGCACCTTAGCAATATCCTTTCCGGCAACCTCAAGGGCGTTGATAAGTCCCGCCGAAGAGATGATCGCCGTGCCGTGCTGGTCGTCATGCATAACCGGAATCTCCAGCTCCTCCTTTAATCGGCGCTCGATCTCGAAACACTCAGGCGCCTTGATATCCTCCAGGTTGATACCACCGAAGGTTGGGGCGATCGCCTTGACGGTCTCGATAAACTTCTCGGGATCCTTCTCATCCACCTCGATATCAAAGACATCAATACCTGCATAGATCTTAAACAGCAGACCCTTACCCTCCATAACCGGCTTGCCAGCCATGGCGCCAATATCGCCCAGGCCTAGCACCGCCGTTCCGTTTGATATTACCGCTACAAGATTTCCTTTGGCTGTATAGTCGTAGGCACACTCGGGATCTTTTTCGATCTCCAAGCAAGGCTCGGCTACACCAGGTGAGTAGGCCAACGATAGGTCGGTCTGCGTACTATAAGGTTTGGTTGGAATAACCTCAATCTTTCCTGGCCTACCTTGAGAGTGGTAGAGCAGGGCTGCCTCCTTTGTAATCTTTACCATAGCTGGAATATTTAAAGGTGGGTTCTAATTTTTCTTTTTTACTTCAAAATTTAGGACAAGAACCCGTAACGTCCTAAATTAAAGCATCTATTTAATGTCAAAGTTATATAA
>JBCQTD010000041.1:0-15060 GCA_047178725.1 Rikenellaceae bacterium | reverse complement strand
ACTATCAAATCTCAATATAGAATAACTATATTTTCGATTCAATAGCAAAAAAATCTCTTCTCCAATAGTACTCTTAAAAACACACCAATAATTATTTTACCCTACTTATTAGGGTAGACGTTCAACTTGGCTATGCTCGGTGAGTTGCATCCTCTCATAGTCGATGCCCGAGAGTAGATATAGCTGGCAGCTAGTGCCAACTTTAAGTGCACGAGGTAGCTGCGCGAGCAGAGGGGCGATGGGCTCTGGTGTATAGGGTTGATAGGAGCCAAAGATAAGCCCCGAGTAGAACTCGCAATAGGGTGTCGAATCGACCCTCTCCCATCTATCAATGGCTATTATCACCTCATTATGATCTATGGTCAAGAGGGGGTTTTTTATAACCGCCCCCTCAACTAGCGCCAGATTAGAGGCTATCTTTCTCTGAGATGGGGAGCAGCTCATCGCTAAAGAGTTTTGGGTCAACCAACATATTAAAGAGTATAGTGGCGGCATTATCAACGGTGGGGGTGTAGAGCACCTTTAGATCTTTAATCTGCACATGCACCCTCTCGTCGAAAGAGCGTGGAGTGGCCACGTCAATTCTCAATCTGTCGTAGGGCTCTTCAACATCAATGTTTGTAGAGTAGTGCGCTACGCGCCTGCGCGAAAGGTTGGTGCTCTTGGCCTTGATCTCTCGCTTTAGGGTGTCGCTATCGTTTTCAAACCATATTTTTGTTACATAGCTGCCTCTGGTTTGATCTAGCGAGTCGATAAGATAATCAAAGTCGATAGAGTAGCTGCCAATATCAATATTTTCAACCGAGAAAGAGAGCTCGTCGAGCTTGTCGAGCTCGTCGAACAGAAGGCGTCCTTGCTCAAGTCGCGTGATTTTAAGTCGATCCTGGGCTGCGCGGTCTACTATGGTTAAGATGTTGGCCTCTCTGTCATACTCAAGACCCTCCTTTTCGAGCGAGGCGATGGCTCTCTCCACAACATCGCTAAGGCGGGCGCTCTTGCGCTTTGAGAAGTTTCCGATGGTGTAGTGGATATCGTCCTGCGTGTAGCCATATTTCTCGAAGATCGGCTCATATAGACGCATGGTGTCTTGGCCAAATGGGCGCGTTTGTGTGTAGGCGTTGGCTAGAAACACCTCGTGAAAGATCTGCGCCAGCTCCCTATCTGGGATAATAGTTTGGCTTTTGCACGAAAGTAGGATCACACCTAGGGTTATGTATGTTAAAACTCTTTTCATTGTGGTATCATTTTTTTTACAACCAGATGACTAATTGTTGCCGCTCCAATAAGTGATATAGCGACGATTGCCGCCACATCGCCCCAATCTAGAGCGACAGGGTAGGCCTTCACTATGAAGCTATCGGCGGGGATTTCAATCACACCTAGATGTTGTTGAACGAGTGAAAGGCTTATGCCGACAATAGCGCCGATGCTAATGGCCGAGCCGCTTATGAGTAGCCCCTCGAGGGCGAATATCTGTCTCACTTGAGACCATGATGCCCCCATGGCACGCAGGGTGAGGTTATCCTTGCGCTTCTCTATGATGAGCATCGTGAGTGCCCCGATTAGCGAGAACGAGGCGAGGGCGATAACCATTGTCGAGATGAAAATTATTGCCCACTTCTCGTAGCGGATGATCGAGTAGAGGGTGGGGTTTAGCTCCTGGCGAGCTCTTATTTCATACCCCTCTCCGATGCTGGACGCTAGCTCGCGGCGCACTTTTTTTAGATCTGCACCATCGCTCAGTTTTATATCTACCGCGCTCGCTCTCCCCTCGGCCGATAGGAGCTCCTGCATGAGTCGTAGTGAGGTGAAGGCGTAGCGCTCCTCGCTTTGGCTGTCGAGCGCGAAGCGCCCCGATATTCTTAACTCTTTGGAGGCGTACTCATCTATGGGTAGATATCGCGTGAGAGGCGAGCTGCGCATGGCATATATATTGACCACCTCGCCTAAGCTTCTATGTGCACGAAGCTTGTAGGCGGTGGCATTGCCCACCACTAGGCGATCTACATCTGCCATTTGAGGCTGAAACACCCCTTCGATGATGCTCTCGGTGATGGGTGAAATGTTGCCGAAATTCTCATCCACTCCGCGCAGTTTTACCACCGCTTGGCGTTTGTTGTTTTCGATCGCTACACTTGCCTCGGCCATAAATGAGTAGCCCTCAATTCCCGAGATGTCTCCTATCTTTGAGAGGCTATCTATCTCCATCCATTGACCCTCTTTTGGGGTTATCCGCAGATCGGCGTCTAGTGCTGAGGCCATGCCCTCGGCTAGATCTCCAAAGCCATTGAAGATCGAGAGCAGCAATATAACTGCCGCTACGGGGGCTGTGAGCGAGACGAGCGATAGGCAGGCGATGATGTTTATCACCGAGTGCGATTTGGGCGAGAAGAGATATCGACGGGCAAAGAGCAGCATAGCATTAGCGGTTCATGGCGCGGTCGATATTCTCGATATACTCTAGCGAGTCGTCTAGGAAAAACTCGATCTCGGGGATGCTCTTGATCTGAGATTTAATTCGCGAGCCTAATGCTTTGCGTATAGCCCAATTCTTCTCCTTGAGCAGCGCCATGGTCTGCTCGCTGCGATCAAATGGAAAGATGCTAAAGTAGATCTTAGCATAGCCAAAATCGGGTGATACCCTAACGGCGGTTACGGTTATAAGGGTTCCGCGAAAAGTCTCTATAAAGTCGCGCTGGATAATCTCCGCAATGTCGCGTTGGATCTGCTTCGAGATCTTCTGTTGTCTTGTGCTTTCGGTGTTGTTATTCATCTTATCTTACGTAGTTAAATCCTTCATTAAGTTCGCTGCCTCTCTTTGTTCGCTTCTGTTTCCAGTTGATAAAATCACCCTTTGATAGGCGGTAGTTAACTCCCATACTTATGGTTATATTGTCCATTGGCGAGCGAACAGGGGTGTATCCAAATGGATTCTCAGCCGGATCGTCAACATAGTTGTCGGAGTATTTATTTCTGTTGCGCAGAATATCCGAGTAGCCAAAGTAGTAGCGTGCGCGTGCAAAGATCTCATAGCGCTTTACCAGCACCGCAATACCCACGCCTCCCATTAGGCCATAGCCCCAGCGGTTGTCGCGCGCAAGCTTGTAGGTGTATTTGCCCTCCCAATTATCCCAGCCGCGCGCCTCGGCGAACTCGTTGACATAGTGTGAGTTCATGTTGTAACTAAAGGTGGCTGCAGCATCTAGAAAGAGTCTAATCCTATGGTTAAACATATAAACATGTGGCTGCCAGATGATGGGAACCATTATCGAGTTGATAGTGCGAGTGTAGCGCAGAAAGTCTGCCTTGTCGTCGTAGCTCGAGGCGTAGGGTACATAGCAGTAGCCGCGCTGCATATACTCAATATCTACACCCACGCAGCCGAGCACCTGCTGCTGCCCGTAGTATCTCCACGAGAAACCGGCGGTATTGCTGCCCCAGATCGGATATGACCACTCTGATGGGTAGAGGCGTGCGGTGGCCATGCCTGAGCCGGCCGAGAGGCCGATGGTATGTTGCGCCATCGCGAGGTTTAAGCCTGCAATGAGTAGTGCGGTTAGAAGTAGTAGTCCTCTTTTCATGGGTTATAGAAATGATGTTGGGTTAAAGAATCCGCCGCTGGTGCTGTTTTGGTTTCTTCGTTTGTTTGCATCGTCAATTCTCTGCTGCTTAATACGGGCGCGCTCCTGCTCCTCTAGTCGATTTACGAGTCTTTGCATATTCTCGGGTGCGAATAGCTCAACAAGGTCGATCTCTAGGTCGATATCCCAATTTACGCGTGTGGTGAAGATCGACTCGCCGTTGCGAGTGTATGTGGCCGAGAGCTCCGATTGGCGGCGCTCGGTAAGCGAGCCGATATCCCATCGGTTGTTGTGGTT
Organism: Rikenellaceae bacterium; assembly: GCA_047178725.1. GTDB lineage: Bacteria > Bacteroidota > Bacteroidia > Bacteroidales > Rikenellaceae > Alistipes. The sequence continues at coordinate 11,182 of JBCQTD010000041.1, read as the reverse complement.
CATATCTTGAATGACACGGATTTGGATCTCGCCTGCTGGGACAAACTTGAAGGTTAGCATATCACCCACTCGAGCATACTTTTCGAAGAGTGTACTACCGCTGCTGTTGGCTATCTGCACAATATAGCTTGAGGGGTCGTTCTCGGCTCCTTTTAAGATTATGTTCACAGTTGCAAAATCGCTCTCTTTTAGTAGATTGAACTTCTTTACAATCGAGTCGTTTTTATCACCCGCTATATCGCTTATCGCCCCCTCGGGGATGTTTAGCTCATAGATGCTCTCATATGGTTTCCAGTCGGCCATCAAGTGATAGCGGCGCATATTTGAGCTATCCATCCTCAGGCGGAAAGGCACACTCTCCACAATGGCGTTGAATGTTGAGGTGAGATATATCTGCGTGGTGTCGATCTGGTGAAGCGGAAGCCCAAACTCCATGGTCATACCCAGCTCGGGGTTGAGCTTCTCCTCGGAGATGAATTGGTATTTAAAAGGGTTCGCTTTTTTAGGTTCAACCCACTCTTCGCCTGCACTCAGCGCGCGTTTGCGCTCTTTGTCGAGCCTGTCGATCTCCTTCTCCTCCTCTTTGCTCATATAATATTTCCACGCAAGAGCTAGCGGCTCGGTGGTTGGAAGCAATCTGTTTAGCGAGTCGTGTTTATGGAAGGTTATAGTACCATGCAGGGTGTCGGGCAGGCTCTCTGATGGGGCATCAAACCATAGCGCTATGGTATCCTTGGTGAACGACAAGGGTTCGATTACCACCTGCTCGGTGGTGAGTGCATCGAAGCGGATGGAGTCGATGATAGGGTATTCGGCATTGAAGTAGAGCAGAGCCTTATGTTGCGACTCGCGTGTGCTGCTGTTTAGTAGTTGGCGCGAGTAGGCTTTGTCGGTAAACATCTTAAAGTGGAGCTGCGGATCGGCAACGATATATTTGCGAATGGTGTCAAACCACAATCCGAAATCCTCCATCCGCGATGGGTTGTAGCTGCCCGGCAGGAATCCTATAAGGTCTGTGCCTGCCTCATAGAGCTGGTTGTCGTTGGTGTCTTGAAAGGCGTAGATGTAGTAATCTATCGGTTTTAGGTTTTGTGCCAGGAAGATACCATTATTCTCGGCGCGAGCTATCGCAGATGGTTCGTATTTAAACATTATCGAGTCGTAGTCGGCGTGGAGCTCGACTGAATCCTTGATAAAGAGGTATATAAAACTCTTGCCCACCGAATCGGACTTGAAGCTATCCTCGGTGTAGCCCGAGAGCATCATCGAGTCGATTGTCTTGCCCGTTGAGAATACATAGCGCATGGTGTTTAGTGGGTTGCCCTCGTTGTTGTCGGCAATTGAGCTACCGAAGTTTAGTGCGTATGTGGTGTTCTCGAGCAGGGTGTCGCGGATGGTCACAACAATACCACGGCCGCGGGTGCTAAGCGCCGGTTTGTACTTCATCTTGGGCGAGGTGTAGAACTCCTTGCTTTGATCTTTGATCTGCACAAACTCATCAAATTCGATATAGATCTTCTTTTTGTCGAATGATGTAGAGAAGTTGTCGGGGTTCATGGCCACAATAACTGGTGCCAGGGTATCTATCGGGCCACCATCGGGGGTCATAATAGAGGCGCAGCGGGTGAGTAGCCCACTCATAAAGAGTAGAGCTACGGCGCTGCGCAAGGCTGCCAGGAGTGTGAATTTCAGAGTTTTACTCATCTGCACTTACGGTTACATAGTTCCAATCACCATAGGTGTACTCACTGCTCATCCAGCTGTAGAAAGGTAGGCTTAGATATGATGTGGCGTAGTTATCGTCAATCGTATATTCACCATAGCAATAGACCTTATTGACGGTATCTACTGTCAGGATTACTATTGTCTCGTTGTAATCCATATTTGATAGAGATAGGTTATTGCCGCTTGTGGTGGCGCTGTAGTCGGGGTATTTAGTTGTCCCTGTCGAGCTTTTGATTACACCCGAAGAGATGAGATCGTATGATACATCAAACGAGAAGTCGTCGATCTGACCTTCATAGGCATAGGCCAGGGTTCCCGACATGGGCTCAAATGTGCCGCCATCTACCTGTTGGAGCATTGGGGTGATGACAACGGTAAATTCGGTAATAGAGCCGTCGTCGCTGCTATCCTCGGGTGAAACATAGCACCAGTCGCCATAGGTGTAGCTGCCATATTTGTAGGGGTAGAATGTGGGGTAGAGATATGTATATATAAGGTTTTCGGCCACCGTATAGAGGCGATAGCAGTAGGCCTCGTGCTGAGTGTCGAGCACAAGGATGATAATATCCTGGGCATCGTCTATATCCATGGCCAGAGTCTCGGTGGCATACAGATCGTCGGCAATGCTATATGTGTAGGCTGCTGCGATAGGGCTAAGCGAAGCGCCGCTCTCTTTATTCTTCATAACGCCCTTGTAGGCCTCGTCATATGTGCCAAACTCATATATTGCTGTGTCGGCAACAAAGGCGTAGGCCTCAGTCCAATCTAGCGGGATGTAGTCGCCGCTCTCGTCCATCATCATCGGGGTCATAAGGATCTTTGTGGAGTACTCCACGCTCTCGAAACAGCTTGTTAGCGCCAAAAGGCTTAATAGGTAGGTAAATACTCTTTTCATATGGTTCTGTTTTGTGCCATCTCGGCTATTGTTAATCTTAGTTTTGGGTGTACTCTTTCGGGACATATCTCGGCTAGTGGCTTTAGCGCAAAGCTGCGCAAAGCTAGCTCCTTGTGTGGTATATTGAGCCTCTCGTGTTCCACTATTTTGTCCTCCCATAGGAGTATGTCTATATCTATTGGGCGCGAGCAGTAGCGCTCGCCGCTTAACTCTTTTTCATCTCTCTCGGCCTGATAGCTGCGACCTAGCTCCTGCTCTATCGACTGGGTTATATCTAGCAGCTCAAGCGGCGATAGGTGGCACTCAATATCCAAGGCTTGGTTGAGAAAGTCGCTCTCGCACTCAAAGCCCCAGGCGGGTGTAGTGTGGCGAGCAGAGGCGCAAACTACACCTCCAACGCGCTCTTCAAGGAGAGCGAATGCCCTGTCGAAGAGTGCTGCCGTGTTGCCAATATTTCCACCTAGCAATAGTGATACCGTTGCCATCTTATAACCTATTAATCTGTTTACTAACTATCAACGCAAAGTGCGTGAAGATTATTATAGGGTTTCCGCTTTGGGTCAGCTGCGCGGTGGCACTTTCGATCTGCTCGATGAGAAACTCTATGTTTGAGTTGCCTATAAATGGTGCAAAGGCGCGGGTAAATTCCATCTCCTCGCCCCAGAGCGTTGATGTCTCTCCCGCCCCGGCGTGGATGATATAGGCCTCGCGCAGCATCGCTGCCGAGTAGAGCAGTAGCGAGAGCTGGCCCTGGCGCGAGAGCGCTGCCACATCCTCCGCCCAGGCCATCAGCTCTAGATGTTTGTCGTTGTAGCTCAGGCGCATGAGTGAGCGGAAGAGGTTGAAGTTTTCGGCTCTCGCCTCGCTCGTCTCGCCACTTGTGATTCTTTCAAGTTCTATCTTGTCTCCGCCACTCAGGCGTGCTATCATCTCGCGCTGCGAGCTATCTCTCACACCTCTGCGTTCAAGCTCGCCGAGGATCACCTCGTTTGAGATCCTTGGCACAGCGAGCTGCTGTGTGCGCGATATGATCGTTGGAAGAAGTCTCTCAGGGCTCTCAGATATAAGCATAAATAGAGTTTTGTCCCACGGCTCCTCGAGGATCTTGAGAATCTTATTTGCCGCCTGCTCGTTCATCAGCTCCGCCGCCCAGATCACCACAATTTTATAGCCGCCCGAGTAGCTCTTGAACGATAGCTTGCGCACCATATCATCCGCCTCTTTGGCAGAGATTACACCCTTGAGCGTCTTGCCAAGATTGAGCTTCTCGAACCACATCTCGGGCGAGAAGTAGCTATTAGTTTCGCCGTTTATCTCGCGCCAAAGTGGGAGAAATTGTTCGCTCAGAATTACCTCGCCGCTCTTCTTTCCCTGCTTATTGACTGGCATTATAAAGTGCAGATCGGGGTGCGAGAGCTGCTCGATCTGTTGGCACGAGGGGCAGCTGCCGCAAGAGTCCTCCTCGCTGCGGAAAGGGCAGAGCAGATATTGGACATAGCATAGCGCTAGGGGTAGAGTGCCATAGCCTGCCGCTCCGCTAAAGAGCTGCGCATGGCTCACTCGGCCGCCGCGTATGCTCTCGCGCATGGCCGAGCATAGCGCTGTCTCTGCAAGGATATTGGCGAATCTCATCGGCGTAAAATTTTAGCGGTTGCACTTATGGCCAGAGCCTTTATATCTATCTTTTCGCGGCGCACGGCATAATATACATATATTGCTATCAGCAGGATGTTTATAGCCATCCTGGCAAGCGTATTGTCGATATGTGGGGCGAAAAATTCGCTAGTATAGAATAGTGCGATGCCTAGGGTGATGTAGCTTAAGATTGCACCCTTTTCGTAGGGTGTGGGGAAGTAGCGACGGCATAGGTAGTAGCTCACCGCCACCATCACCCCCTCGCCCAAGAATCTAGCCCAGGCGGCGCCATAGTAGCCCCAGCGTGGAACGAGGATTAGGTTTAGCGCCACCGAGGCGACAAGACCCGCCAGGGTGATGATGATAGCCATGTGGGTCTTCTCCTCGCGCTTATACCAGAACGAGAGGTTGAGCCAGATGCCCATAAGGACATTTGCGCCGAGCACAACGGGCAGGATGTAGATACCCTCGCGGTACTCTGCGCCAACGATCAGCGCAAAGAGGTTGCGGAATAGCGAGATGCCAAGAAAGATCAACATCGAGGCCATCACGAAGTACTTCATTGCCGCAGCGTTCATCGCCACGAAGTCGCTCTTTTTGTAGTTGGCCAGAAAGAATGGCTCAGCTGCCAGGCGATACATCTGTGTAAAGAGGGTCATCACAACGGCGATTTTGACCACCGCGCCATAGATGCCTAGTTGGGCCATCGAGTCGACGGGGATGATATGTTTGATCATCTGGCGGTCGATAAATTCGGTGGCTGTGGCCGCTACTCCACTCACGAGGAGTGGTAGAGAGTAGCCTATTATTGGCACAAATATCTTTAGTTTGATCCTTGGTATAATCCCCGAGGTGGTGGTTAGGATCAACATAAATGTCAAGGTGCTGGCGATAAGGTTTGCTACGAGTGCCCAGCCCACACCAAAATCGGTGGAGAAGAGACCCATAAGACCAAAGGCGATGGCCAGGACGACCTGGAGGATGATGTTTATCATCTTGAAGCTGACATAGCCAATAGCTTTGCCCTGCTCGCGAAGGCGCGCGAAGGGGATGGTGGCAGCTATGTCGAAGAGGATTATTGTAGCTACAATTGGGATGTATAGCCTATTCTTAACATAAACCTCGCCCATAAGGGCGGCGGCCTGGTCGGCGAAGATAAAGCTTAAGGCGCAGAGCACAAGCGCCGCCAGAGATGTTATGCCCCAGGCGGTGGCAAAGAGCTCATCCTTAGCCTTTTTAACAGATGAAATATTGCCTTCGTGGGCAATCTCGGCCTTGGTAGCAAATCGGAAGTAGCTTGACTCGAGCCCCATGCTTAGAACTATTAGCGCAAAAGGAATCAGCGCATAGAGATCGGTGATAACACCATAGGCTGAGGGCTCAAATATACGTGTGTAGTAGGGTGTAAGCAGGTATCCCAGCATGCGACCCAAGATCGTGCTGATGCCATATATAGCGCTCTGCTTAGCTAGTTTCTCTAACATCCTCTACTGCGGTAATAATAAGCTACAAAGGTAGTAATTAATTTTGATTAACATAGACATACGCGCCCGATAGTGAGCGGTGCATAGTGCTACTCTCCAAAATTGGGCTCTCTGAGGATCTTGTTGCTTGGGCGCTCGTGCTGCCTGTAATCAGCGAGATCGCCTTTGATGTTAGATACTCATTTTGGCCATAGTCGGAGAATGAGTCATATTCGTTGAGGTAGTACTCTGGCGTAAAGCCATTCTCATAGTCGCCCAGCCATTTAGCGTTGTAGGCGCGGAAGGTGATCGGGGCAATGGTGTAGGAGTAGCCTCCGGCCGAGGCTGTTGTCACCTCCATGCCCACATTTTTGCCCTCGCTCGTTGAGCCGATTAACGTAACCTCAAAGTCGATGCCGCGCAGAGAGTTTATGAGCATCTCGCTGGCCGAGGCGGTTGTCGAGCCTATGAGGCAGTAGAGTCTCTTAAGCGACATATCGTAGCTTGCGCCGCTATTGTTCTCGCCGAATTTTGAGAAAAGATCACCATTTTCGCAATCGCAGCCAAGTGATATAGCTACCTTCTCGGGCGAGAGCATGCGCGACGGGTTGCACTCATAGTAGGTGAATACTTTGTCTGTGCCCGAGCTGCCGGCGATAGCTGTCGAGAGTAGGTTGCTGCTCGACACATCGCCGCCATTATTTAGGCGCAGATCTAGAATTAGATCATCTATCCCCGCAGTTTTAAACTCGTCGAGCACCTGGCATAGCTCATCATCATAGCCGCTCTCAAAGTTCGTGTAGTTGAGGTATCCGATCTTTTTGCCATCCACCTCGAATATATCTGTCAGGATGATTGGGCTTGTGTAGATGCTCTCGGCTGTTATGCTCACCGTGCGCTGCCTACCAGTTGTGATATTGTACAGCGTTAGGCTGGTGCTCTCTCCTAGGGTGGGATAGAGAAGTGAGTAGTAGAAGCTGTTGGCATCATAATAGGTTATTGCCGCCCCATTTATTAGGATAACCATATCTCCTCGCGCGATGCCGCCCTCGGAGGCTGGCGAGGAGCCATATACGCCATCAATGGTCAGGGCGTAGCTAGTTCCAAGTGAAGCTAGAGCAAAATCAACAAAGCCATAAGATGTGCTCTTTGTTTTGGTGGATGATCTGGTGGTGCTGGCACTTGTGGTGGTGCCCGTTTGTAAAATATATGAGTATAGGAAGTATTGGCCATAGGTGCTGTTCTTCTTCTTGTCCAGGGTGTTGGTCTCCATCGATAGCAGGGTGTTCTCCATAAATTCGCTGTAGCCCTGCTCCAGATTGCGTTCTAGGGTTTTGTACTCATCATTCCAAAAGTAGTAGTACTCTAATCTTGCATCCACCACCTGGTTGATAGCTAGATATTCAGTTGTAGAGCTGTTCTGGTCATCATCATCGGTTTCGGTATCGTCGTAGGGGTTGGTGTAGGTGGGCTCATCTATTCCGCTCTCGGTGCAGCTGGCCATTATCAGCAGCGAGAGGATGGCGCAAAGGACTCTATTCATTATTGTTTGATTTAAAGAATTTACAATATTCACTAATTCCACACTCCGAGCACTTAGGCGAGCGCGCCGTGCATACATATCTTCCGTGGAGAATTAGCCAGTGGTGGGCTATGGGTAGCAGATGTGAGGGGATGTTTTTCTCTAGCTGTAGCTCGGTCTGTAGCGGGGTTTTAGCTCCGCGCGAGAGACCTATGCGTGCAGCCAATCTAAATACGTGTGTATCAACCGGCATGACCTCTCTCTGCCACAAGACAGCACCCAAGACATTTGCAGTCTTGCGACCCACGCCTGGCAGGCGCTGTAGCTCATCGAGATCTTCGGGCACCTCGCCATTGAACTCCTCGCACAACATTCTGGCCATCCTGGCTAGGTTGCGCGCCTTGTTGTTTGGGTAGGAGATGCTTTTAATATAGGTGTAGATCTCTTCGGCGCTCGCCTCGGCCATATGCCATGGAGTGGGGTAGGCCTCAAAGAGTGCCGGGGTGGTCATATTGACCCTCTTGTCGGTGCATTGTGCCGAGAGCGATACGGCTACTAGCAGCTCATAGGGGTTGCTGTAGCGAAGCTCACTCTCCGCCACGGGCATATTCTCCGAGAACCACTCTATGATCCCCTCGTATCGCTGCTTTAGCCTCATTATAGTTTGGTTAGTTTTGCAAATTTAGCTAGTAGGGTTTTAATCCCATTTACGCCGAAATTAACCACCAGCTTGCTATCGGTTGCTAGTTGGTCGATCTGCTCGATCACACCCTCACCAAAGCGTGGGTGCGAGACTCTCTGCCCTACGGCATATCCTCCGGCCACGCTCACCTGCTGCGTCTCGCCGCTCGAGGTTACCCTTGTGCCCATGCTGCGCATATTCGGTGTTGGGCGTGTGGGAGGAGGTGGTGGGGAGGGCGTACTCTTGCGCTGCTGATGGCGATAGTCGAACCTCTTGCGAAGCTCGTCGATGGCGCGCACGGGTTCGGCTTTGCTCTCAATTGTTCGCTCTCTTCGCGCCTCTAGCTCTACGCCTTCGCCTGTGGAGATATACCTCTTGTCTATCTCGCGCAGGAAGCAGCTCGGCCTAGAGAACTCCATATTTCCCCACTTGAAACGCATTGTGGCGTAGGATATTGTGGCGGCAACCTTCGCGCGTGTTATGGCTACATAGAAGAGTCGCCTCTCCTCCTCGATGTCGCCCGACTCTACAGCGCGAAGAGATGGGAAAAGATTCTCCTCCACGCCGACGATAAAGATATATTTGTACTCCAATCCCTTGGATGAGTGGACGGTCATAAGGGTGATCTTGCCACTCTCCTCTTCGCCTTGGTCGTTATCCATGTCGGTGATAAGCATTACGCTCTCCAGCCACTCCTCGATGGTGGCTATCTCCTCCTGCTCCCTCTCGCCGCTGCGGATCTCTGCCTCGCGCTGCTCGTTGAAGAGCTGCATGGAGTTAAGGAGCTCCTCTAGGTTGTCTATGGCGCTGAGCGCTTCGGGGGTGTTTAGCCCGCGAAGGTAGGGTAGGAGTGTCGATCGCGAGGCGATCAGCATGCCGAAGTCGTATAGCGATAGTTCATTGCGCTGAAGCGAGACGTCGCGGATCATCTCAACGAAATCTTTCACCTTCTTTACGATTGTGCGCTCAACGGGTGTGGTAGGCGCTTCGGCCACCATCTTGTCTACCGCCTCCCACATTGAGATACCGTCGCGTGCGGCATAGCCACCAATTCGCTCTAGGGTTGTAGCTCCAATTCCGCGAGCAGGGTAGTTGATTATTCGTTTGAAGGCCTCATCGTCGCGTGGGTTTATCACCAGGCGCACGTAGGCGAGCATATCCTTGATCTCCTTGTGGTCGAAGAAGGAGTTGCCTTTGTATATTCGGTAGGGTATAGCGCGGCGGCGCAGCGCCTCCTCTAGCGGCTGCGATTGGCTGTTGGTGCGGTATAGGATCGCTATCTCGCTCCAGTCGCCATCTATCTCAGCGGCTCGCTCGCGTATGGCGTTGGCCACTAGCTCCGCCTCCTCGCGGTCGGTGTAGGCCTTTAGTATCTCGATCTTCTCGCCCTCATCGCCCTCCGAGAAGCATCGCTTTTGCATTCGCTTTGAGTTGTGCTCGATTACCGAGTTGGCGGCATCTACTATTGTGCGCGTTGAGCGGTAGTTCTGCTCTAGCTTGAATGTTAGCGCCTTAGGGTAATCCTTTCTAAAGTTCATGATATTCTCGATCTGCGCGCCGCGAAATGAGTAGATACTCTGGGCATCATCGCCCACAACGCATACATTGCCATGGCGCTGGGCAAGGCGGCGGATGATGGTGTACTGGGCGTAGTTGGTATCTTGGTACTCATCAACCAGGATATATTTGAACTGCTCTTGATATCTGGCTAGCACCTCGGCATGGTCGCGGAATAGGATGTTGGTCTGCAGCAGCAGATCATCGAAATCCATCGAGCCGTTGGCTTTACAGCGCTGGCAGTAGGTGTTGTAGATATGGCCAAATTCGGGGATCTGCGCGCGGCGATCCTCCGTGGCGTAGGCTGTGTTTGCAAGATAGGCACCGGGGGTTACAAGTGAATTTTTTGCAAAGGATATTCTTGATAGAATCTTATTAGGTTTATATTTATCATCCGATAGGTTCATCTCCTTTATGATGCTCTTTATTAGGCTTTTGCAGTCGGATGGCTCATAGATAGTATAGCTCTGCGTGAAGCCTATGCACTCGGCATTTTCGCGCAAGATTCTGGCAAAAATAGAGTGGAATGTGCCCATCTTGATATAGCGCCCAGCGCCGCTAGAGATCATTCCCTTTATGCGCTCTCGCATCTGCTCGGCCGCTTTGTTGGTGAATGTCAGGGCTAGGATGCTCTCTGGCGAGATCCCCTGCTCGATCATATATGCTATTCTGGCGGTCAATACGCGGGTCTTGCCCGAGCCCGCGCCAGCTATAATTAGCGAGGCGTGCTGGTAGCTTATGACCGCATCATATTGTGCTTGGTTTAATCCTTCTAGTATTGGTGACACTTTGTTCATATTTATAACAAGCAAAGATAGTGAACCTTTTGAAAATCGCCATGCTAAATTGAGAATTTATTGTAGGCAATAGAATTTATTTTGCTACAAACTGTGAAATTCATTTTTTTTGATTATCTTTGCCCTGCATTTTTGGGTTCGCAGCTTCTCTTAGCTCGGCTCTGAGGTGTCGATGGTCCGGTAGCTCAGCTGGATAGAGCATCAGATTTCTAATCTGACGGTCACAGGTTCGAATCCTGTCCGGATCACTTATTTTTTGGGGGTCAACTTTCTGATAATAAGAAAGTTGGCCTTTTCTCTTGCTCTATCTTGTCAGCAAAATGTCAGTAATTTTTCAGAATGAGGCTTTATTGCCCCCTGTTTTTTGCCTCAAAATATAGCTTTTGTCAGCGGATTTTTGGCTAAATTTCACAAATTGTCAGCGAGCCTGGGATTACTGTGAACTCTCCTTCTGTGGAATTTTCTTCAGAAGATCCAAAAATAATTATTTTACCCTACTTAGAAACTGTTTAAGTTTTCCATTCATAATTGTTTAAGCATCAGCGCAATGAATGCGAGATAAATCATACTTTCAGAAGCACAACAGGTACGTTCATAATCCTTAGCCAATCGTCGAAAGCTCTCAAACCACGAAAAACTACGCTCAACAACCCATCGCTTAGGTAATGGCTTGAACTCTAACGATTTGTCACTCCTTAGTGTAATTTCCATATCGTATCCCATCTGTTCTTTGACATTACCCACAAGCTCGCCTCTATACCCACCGTCTGCATATATCTTACGCATTCTCTCGAACTTCCATCGCAGCTGCTCGATAACGCCTAAAGCAGATTTGCTATCGTGGGTATTGGCGGCGTGTACTTTGACTGCCAATAGCGACCCTTGTGTATCCGTTATGATGTGACG
>JBCQTD010000040.1:0-15195 GCA_047178725.1 Rikenellaceae bacterium | reverse complement strand
CCCGTCATTGCGGCCCCCGAGCCGCAATCTCTAATCGCCTGGATATCAGCTGTATTGAGATTGCGGCTCGGAGGCCGCAATGACGCAGGTGCGGTGTGAGGTGCGAATGTAGGAATAGTCTGCCTTTTATTTTGGACACGATTGGGTCAAGCCCGCAATGACGGGATGAGATAGGCTTTTCTCCCCCGAGATAGGCTATTCTCTATTATTGGATGTTAACAAATTGTGAGAAACTATATATTGAAAATTTAAGCGAAAAATCTAGGCAAATAGAAAATATTTTCCGATTTTTGTAACGCACTACCCCTACGGTGGGGCAGAAGAAGCGAAAATAATATATAAAACTAACATAATGTCAACCAAAAACAAATTAGAGACCGTTACCGTGGTGGGTTATAGCGATGCTGTAGCCGCCTCGCGTGACTATTTCGCTGGCGATGAGCTGGCGGCCACCGTATGGGTCAGCAAGTATGCCCTGAAAGATTCTATGGGAAATATCTACGAGAGAACCCCAGAGGATATGCACAATCGCCTAGCATCGGAGCTTGAGCGCATTGAGCAGCGCTATGCCAACCCTCTATCTAAGAGCGAGCTATTTGAGCTACTAGATCACTTCCGCTACATCATCCCGCAGGGAGGCCCAATGACCGGCATCGGCAACGGCTACCAGGTGGCCTCGCTGTCGAACTGCTTTGTAATAGGCCACAAGCACCCGGCCGACTCCTATGGAGGTATCTTCCGTATGGACGAGGAGCAGGTGCAGCTAATGAAGCGCCGCGGCGGCGTGGGGCACGACCTCTCGCACATCCGCCCCACCGGCAGCCCGGTTCTCAACTCGGCGCTAACATCAACGGGTATTGTTCCATTCATGGAGCGCTACTCAAACTCCACTCGCGAGGTTGCCCAGGGTGGTAGACGTGGTGCACTTATGCTCTCGATGTCGATCAAGCACCCTGATGCTGAGCTCTTTATAGATGCTAAAACCGATATGGGTAAAGTGACCGGCGCCAATGTCTCGATCAAGTTGGATGACGACTTTATGCGTGCGATGATCTCCGAGAAGCCATATCAGCAGCAGTTCCCTATCGCCTCTGAGAGCCCTAAATTCACCAAGGAGATAGATGCCAAGAAGCTGTGGGATAAGATCATACGCAACGCCTGGAAGAGTGCCGAGCCAGGCATCCTATTCTGGGATACAATCATCCGCGAGAGTATTCCCGACTGCTATGCCGACCACGGCTTTACAACCGTATCGACAAACCCATGTGGCGAGATCCCACTCTGCCCCTACGACTCATGCCGCCTGATGGCGATCAACCTTATGGGTTATGTAGATCGTCCATTCGCTGCCGATGCAGAGTTCAACTTCCCTAAGTTTAAGGAGCACGTAGGCAAGGCTATGCGCATGATGGATGATATCATCGACCTGGAGCTTGAGAAGGTAGACCTTATAATAAACAAGATCGCCCTAGATCCCGAGGATCAGGATATCCGCAGCGTTGAGCTCAACCTTTGGAAGAAGATCAAGGAGATGGCCGAGATAGGTCGCCGCACCGGCCTAGGCATCACCGCCGAGGGCGATATGCTTGCAGCGCTAGGCTTGCGCTATGGCTCGCAGGAGGCTACCGACTTCGCTGTAGAGGTGCAGAGAACCCTGGCCATCGAGGCCTATCGCGCCTCTGTGGTGCTCGCCTCGGAGCGTGGTGCATTCAAGCTTTATGATGCAGAGAGCGAGGAGAACAACCCAATGATAGCACGCCTGCGCGAGGCCGACCCTGAGCTATATGCCCAGATGGTTGAGCATGGTCGCCGCAATATCGCGATGCTAACCATCGCCCCAACCGGCACAACATCGCTTATGTCGCAGACAACATCGGGTATCGAGCCAGTATTTAGACCTGTATACAAGCGCCGCCGCAAGATCAACCCCTCGGATAAGGATAAGAGCGCCACATTCATCGACGAGACCGGCGAGAAGTTTGAGGAGTACAACGTATATCACCACAACTTCGTTAAGTGGCTAGAGGCCAACGGATATGACACCTCTATGCTTGCCGATATCGACGACGATCTGCTCGACGAGTGGGTGGAGGCATCGCCCTACCACAAGGCTACAGCCAACGATATCGACTGGGTGGCCAAGGTTAAGATGCAGGGTGCAATCCAGAAGTGGGTCGACCACTCTATATCTGTTACCGTAAACCTTCCAAACGATGTCTCAGAGGCTCTCGTGGCCGATGTATATCGCACCGCCTGGGAGTGCGGCTGTAAGGGCGTAACGGTATACCGCGATGGCTGCCGCGATGGCGTGCTGATCGAGAAGAGCAAAAAGAGCAAAAAGAGCGAGAGCCCTACCCTGCTTAAGCGCCCACACTCGCTGCCTGCCGACATCGTGCGCTTCAAGAATGGATCTGAGGATTGGATCGCCTTCGTGGGTCTGCACAACGGAATCCCCTATGAGGTATTCACCGGTAAGATCGAGGAGGATGCCATGTATATCCCTCGCAAGGTAAACAGCGGATTTATCATCAAGGTGCGCGAGGCGGATCGCACTAAGCGCTACGACTTCCAATATGTCGATCGCTATGGCTACACCAACACCATTGGTGGCATCTCGCGCCTCTTCTCGGAGGAGTATTGGAACTATGCCAAGCTGATCTCGGGGGTTTTGCGCCAGGGAATGCCTATTGCTAGTGTTGTTTCTCTGATCAATGGTTTGCATCTAAACTCGGAGAGCATCAACACCTGGAAGGCCGGTGTTGAGCGCGCCCTAAAGCAGTATATTGCCGATGGCACCAAGAGCAGCGGCGCCTGCCCATCGTGTGGCCAGGAGTCACTCGCCTACCAGGATGGGTGTCTGGTGTGTATGTCTTGTGGCTACTCTAAGTGCGGCTGATTTGCGCACTCTCGCCGCGCATTTTCTTCGTTGCTGCATCCGTGTGCTGTCTCTTGGGAGGGGACTGCCTCCGGCGGGCGGGGATGGCACCCCCGCTGGTGCGTTTCTTTAGTGGGCGGCTAGGGCTTAAAGCTCTGCTTTAAGATTTTGAGATGCAGTATGTTATCGCAAATAAATTTGCATAACCTATTGTATCTCAAAATTTATTAAACACCTTTGGTGTTTAGACCCTATCCGAATTGCACCTACGCTCATGGCACGCCCTGCTTCATTGCTGCCCCCGAGCCGCAATGACGAGAGGGATAGAAAACGCACCAGCGGGGGTGCCATCCCCGCCCGCCGGAGGCAGTTGCCTACCGGACGAAAACAAAAAGAGAAACATGAGATTAGTAATACAAAAAGTAAAGGAGGCGAAGCTAACAGATTGTGGCGCGCCATATTCGCAGATTGGCCACGGACTTATGGTGCTTGTGGGCATCGAGGAGGCGGATGGCAAGGAGGACGTTGAGTGGCTAGCCTCCAAGCTCGTCAAGATGAGGATCTTCGAGGATGAGGCTGGAGTTATGAACTTAGATGTTATGCAGACGGGCGGCGAGATCATGCTCGTGAGCCAGTTTACGCTCCACGCCTCGACCAAGAAGGGCAATCGCCCCTCATATCTCAGGGCGGCTAAGGAGCCGATCTCTCGGCCGATCTATGAGGCCTTTGTTCTCAGGGTCGAGCAGCTTTTGGGCAAGAGTGTTGCCACGGGCGTATTTGGCGGCGATATGACCATCGAGCTCACAAATCTTGGCCCTACGACTATTGTTATAGACTCAAAATTAAGAGAATAAGAGTGTTGCAAGGCGGCGAAATTTCGCAGATAACATAGGGTCATCTTCAGTCACATACCCAAAGTATGCTCCTTTCAGAGCCCCCTATGCCATCTGCAAAATTTCATCCACCTATCAACACTCTCAGCGGCACAGAGTAATGTTTAAAGTAGGCCGCACAGAATATTGAAGCGCATTATCAGAATGTAGAGCGCTTTGCCGGGGCGCAGCGTCAGCAGATACCCTAATGCCAAACCAAGCGCTGCAAACCACTTCAAATACTCCACAAACAGAGGCGAGCGCCCGGCGATCTTGGCGCGCACCTTTTGGCTCACACCCATATTATAACAGAGGCGCGCGAAATATTCTCGCGTGAGCTTCTCGTCGGGGATCAGGTGATACATTATTGCCCGGGGCGCATAGAAGCATCGCTCGCCACCGCGCGCTAAGCGCTCAAAGAGCTCATTCTCCTCGCCTCCAATAAGGCTATTGCCGTTGCGACCAAGCTCGGTGTTGAAGTTGCCATACCTATCTAGTACTGAGCGGCGTATAGCCATATTGCCACCCCCGGGGATGCGCCCCTTGGGGAATTCGCGCACCTGCTCCCCAAAATCTATAGGGTTGGCGATGGCACGCTCGGGCAGGTGCGACATCCAGCTGGGGCGCGCCGTGCGATACTGCGCGATGATCTTACCGCCGGCCGAGGCGGCCTCTGTGTATGAGTCGAAGAGCTCGATGTAGGCGGCGATAAACTCGGGGCAGATAAGCTCATCATCATCTATAATTGCTAGAATCTCGCCAGATGAATTTTCGATGCCGCAGTTGCGCGCATGCGAGAGCCCCTGCTTAGGTTCATGTATATATTTTATATCCAGCTCCACGTGGAGCGCTATAAACTCATCGACCCTCGCGCGCGTGTCATCCTTCGAGTTGTTATCCACGACGATGCACTCCCACGCCGCAGCGGGGGCACTCTGCGCGGCGACCGAGGCGAGAGTCTCCAGAACCCATGCCGAGCGGTTGTATGTTGCGATTATAAGCGAAAGCCTCTTCATATTGCAAAGATAGCAAAATTCTATTTTAAATAAAGCTTCACCACCAAGATAAGATAGGCGATCAGAGCGATGGCGCTAAGGGCAACAAATTGCCACTTGCGGGTTTTGTGTTGAAAGAGGTAGATGCCGATAAATCCACCCAGCGCACCACCTAGGCAGAGCAGCATGAGCAGCCAGCGCTCAGGCATGCGGCGAGAGCGCATCTTCGCCGCCCACTTGTCGAGACCATATAGAAGCAGAGTCGCTATATTTATAGATATCAGGTAGTATATTCCAATCATATTAATTATATATATTGTGATCAATCAATGCTTGCGCGATATTGCGATGGACTCATGCCGCTATACTTTTTAAAGTATTGCGAGAAGAAGGAGTTGTTGGGGAAGCAAAACTCCTCGCTGATCTGGGCGATAGAGCGTTTCTTATCGCGCAGGGCGACCTTCATATTGTTGACCACGCACTCCGATATCCACCGCGAGGCGGAGATCCCCGAGGCGCGCGAGACGGCCTTGGAGAGGTGGCTGGGGGTGATACGCTCCGCCTGGGCGTAATAGCCTAGCGAGCGTTCGCGCTTAAAATCGTTGAATAGGGCGAAGATAAAGTTGTGAAATATTATGCTCTCGCGCGAGCGTGGCTCCTCGCTGTTTGGCTTGCGGCGCGAGTATATGGCGGCCACCTCATAGAGTATGATCTTTAGCACCGACTCATCTATCTCCTTGCGAAAGGGGTGCTCATGAAGGCTCTGCCCCTCGAGCAGCTTTGCGTGGAGCGCCAGGAGCATTGTCACCTCATCCTCCTGAAGCGCTATGGATGGGTGCTCCTTAATGGCGGTAAAGTAGCCGCTTTTGTTGGCGATCTGTATCTGCGCGAAAAACTCCGCCTCAGCCCCAATTACAACAGATTCAAAATCGTCGCTGCTGCTCACGCTCTGCACCACCGAGTAGGGGAATACCACCACCATATCCCATCTATTTATATGGTACTGCTTAGCATCAATAACAATGGTGCAATCGCCATTTAGGCAGATCATAATCCCACCCGCGGAGAGCCGCACAGAGTGTCGATAACTCTCCTCCAGCTCGCTGAATCCTTGCAGGTTTTTTGTTATATAATCTATCGAAAAGGCCATATTGCAAATATAGAGATTAATATTCTGATATCAAAGGGCGAAAAGCCCGATTTTGAACATTTTTTGCCGAAAAATGAGATTTTACCACCCCTCTAAAATCTCTACCTTTGTAGAGAGAAATTAAATAAAAATAGAGATATGAAATTTACAGCAATTTTAGCTCTTGTGCTTTTGGCTTCATCCTGTGCGAATCGGCCGCAGCAAGAGAGCATGGTGCGCAAGGTGAGGGTGATGAGTGTGGGCAAGGTCGACAGCCGCGAGGTGTCGCTTTATCCGGGCAAAGTTGTAGCGGCGGCGGATGTAAATCTCGCGTTTCGTGTGGCGGGTGTCGTAGAGCGTGTGGTGGCGTGTGAGGGTGATTTTGTGCGAGAGGGCGATGTTTTGGCCTATCTCGACAGGAGAGATTACGCCACGCAGCTTGCCGCCACCGAGGCCGAGTATGATGGCGTAAAGAGCGAAGTTGATCGCGTCGTGGAGCTCTATAAGAGTGAAAGCACCTCGGCCAACAACCACGATAAGGCGGTAACCGGCCTGCGCGCCATCTCGGCAAAGCTTGAGGCGCACCGGGCGGCACTCGCCGACACGGAGCTTAAGGCTCCCTTTGATGGTTATATCCAGAGGGTCAACTTCAACAGGGGCGAGACCCTAGCGGCCGGCATGCCGATCATCTCGATGATATCATCCTCAGAGCCCGAGGTGGAGATCTATATCTCGGCTGAGGATTACCTTAAGCGCACCGATCTTCTCGCGGCCAAGGCCAAAGTGGAGTCTCTCGCGGGTGAGAGCTTTGAGCTGGAGAGCCTCGGCACAACCCATAAGGCTAATCTTAATCAGCTGTATAAGAGTAGGTTTAGAGTTAAATCTAAAGGCGCAACGTCTCCAACCCCTGGCATGAGCACCATGGTGGAACTAAGCTACAAATCAAACAAAAAGAGTACTATCTCGATCCCAATTAGCGCCGTCGTGAGGTTCTATGGTAAGAGCATGGTATGGCTATTTGATGATGGCAAGGCTAAAATCAGAGAGGTAGAGATTGCCGAGATCACCAGCGGTGGCAGAGCTATTATAAAGAGTGGCCTGAGTGGCGGCGAGACTATAATCACAGCTGGGCTCGCGCGCCTACATGAGTCTCAGAGCGTTGAGCCGCTTGAGGAGGCAACGGAGTCTAATGTAGGTAACATCTTGTAGATATGAACATTAGCAAATGGGCGCTGGCCAACAGCAAGCTGGTATACTACTTCGTGGCGATACTTATCGTCGGCGGTGTGATCTCATATATAGATATGAGCAAGCTCGAGGATCCAGCCATCACCGTAAAGCAGGCGGTTGTTGTCACAACCTACCCCGGAGCCTCGCCCCACGAGGTGGAGCTTCAGGTCTCGGATAGATTAGAGAAGGCGATCTACTCGATGAAGGACGTAAATCGCGTTGAGAGCCGCTCGTCGGCCGATCTCTCGATCCTCACCGTGGATCTAGATAAGACCATCCCCGACTCGGAGGTGGAGCAGTATTGGGATATCCTTCGCCGCAAGGTGGGCGATGCCGCCGCCTCGCTGCCCGATGGGGCATCCTCTAGTGTGGTGATGGATAGCTATGGCGATGTGTTTGGTATGTTCTATGCCCTCTCGTCGGATGGCTTTAGTAATGAGGAGCTTAGCGACTATGCCGAGCTTATAAAGCGCGAGGTGCTGCTTCTGGATGGCATCTCCAAGGTGGAGCTCTACGGTGTTCTAAAGCCGGTGATAAACGTCTCGATCTATGAGGATCGGATGGCTAATCTGGGGCTCTCGCCCGTGGAGGTCTTGCAGACGATCGACGGCCAGAACCAGAGCGTCTACTCGGGCTACTTTATCAGCGGTGAGCAGCGTATTAGGGTGAGCGTAAATGATAGATATAAGAGCGTTGAGGATCTCAAAAACCTCATCATCAAGGGGCACGAGGGGGACAAGATCCGCCTAAGCCAGATAGCCAACATCGAGCGTGGCTATGCTGAGCCGCGGCGCAATGCGCTCAGCTACGACAGAGAGCCGGCGATCGGAATCTCAATCTCGGCGCTTGCCGGCACCGATATCATCAAGGTTGGAGCCCAGGTCGAAGAGCTACTCTATCGCCTAAAGCAGCAGAGCATACCCATCGGCGTGGAGTGCAACAAGGTCTTTTTCCAGCCCGAGAGGGTTGGCGAGGCGATTAGCAAATTTATTATCAACCTTATCGAGTCGATAGCTATCGTAATCCTGGTGCTGATGATCGCCATGGGCATGCGCAGCGGTGTGATCCTGGGCATCACTCTGTTGATCTCCGTGCTCGGTTCGCTGCTATTTTTAAATATGTTTGATGGTACTTTGCAGCGCGTCTCGTTGGGGGCATTTATCCTGGCGATGGGTATGCTGGTCGACAATGCCATCGTTATTGTGGATGGAATTCTAATAGATAAAAAGAGCGGTATGCTCCGCTCGAGAGCGCTAACCGAGATTGGCCGCAAGACCGCCATGCCTCTGCTCGGCGCAACACTTATCGCCTCTATGGCCTTTCTGCCGCTCTTTCTCTCGCCCGACACTACGGGCGTATACATCCGCGATCTATTTGTGGTGCTCACCGTGTCGCTACTGCTGAGCTGGGTTCTCTCGCTCACCCTCGTGCCACTGATGGCTAAGGGTATGCTGCGCGAGCAGAGGGTGGTGAGGCGCAGCAGGTTGCAGGGCGCACTCCGCTCAACGCTAGAGTGGTGCCTAAAGAATCGCACAACATCTATACTCACAGCCCTAGCTCTTGTCGCCGCCAGCGCCTCTATCTTTAAAACCCTGCCGCAGAGCTTCTTTCCGGATCTTAGCTACAACCAGCTCTACATCGAATATAAGCTCCCCGAGAGCAGCAACTGGCGCGCAACCGAGAGCGATCTTGATGAGATAGCCGAATATCTACTCTCGCGAGAGGATGTAGAGCATGTCACAACCTCGCTGGGAGGCACGCCGAGCCGCTACAATCTGGTGCGCAGCATCGCCACGCCGGCCATCTCGTATGGCGATCTGATCGTGGATTTTAAAAGCGAAGCGGCGCTCGTAGAGGCTATCCCCGCCCTGCAGCAACACCTCAGCGAGAGCTATCCCGAGGCCTATGTCAGGGTTAAGCGCTACAATCTGATGTATAACAAATACCCAATCGAGGCGACCTTCACAGGTCCCGACCCTGTGGTTTTGCGCTCGCTCACCGCCCAGGCGCAGGATATCATGGAGGATTGCAGCGATATTATGCTCATCAACTCCGACTGGGAGCGTAAAGTTCCCGTTTTGGAGGTGCTATACAACCAGGCTCTGGCGCGCGAACTGGGGCTTACTAGGCGCGATGTGGCACTCTCGCTTATGAGCTCCACCGACGGTCTGCCAGCCGCCACGGTATATAGTGGTACCGATCGCGAGACGATCATAATCCGCTGCGTGGGAAGCGATGGCGAGCCGATAGATGATCTTGAGGGTGCTCCGATCTTTGCTATGTTGCCATCAATCTCTGGCCTCGACCGCTCTACTATTCAGGGAGTTATGACTGGTGCCATCTCCGAGCAGGAGCTTATCTCCTCGATCCTTGCAACTACACCCCTTAGTCAGGCCATTGATGGTATCTCTATTAGGTGGGAGGATCCGGTGGTGATCCGCTATAAGGGTCAGCGCGCAATGAGGGCACAGGCCAATAATATCCCTTCGGTGGGGGCGGAGGATGCTCGCAGGCAGATTGCAAAGGCCGTTGAGGCTATCCCTCTGCCAGCTGGCTATAGCTTGAAGTGGCAGGGTGAGTATGAGACCAAGAGCGACTCGATGAAGAACCTCTTTGCCTATCTGCCGCTGGCCATTGTGCTGATGATCGGCATACTTATTATGCTCTTTAAGGATTACCTAAAGCCGCTGATTATCCTCCTCTGCGTGCCGCTGCTCTTTGTGGGTGCTGTGCTGGGGGTGTGGATCTCGGGTAAATCTTTCGGCTTTGTCGCCATCTGTGGTGTTTTGGGTCTTATAGGCATGATGATAAAAAATGGCGTTGTGCTCATGGATGAGATAAATCTAGAGATCCGCAGCGGCAAGAGGCCTTTGCAGGCAATTCTGGATAGCACCGAGAGCCGCTTTAGGCCGGTGATGATGGCCTCGCTGACCACCATCCTGGGCATGATTCCGCTCCTGCCCGATGCTATGTTTGGCTCGCTAGCGGCCACCATTATGGGCGGTCTGCTCTTCGGTACGCTCGTGACTCTGATCTTTATCCCTATTTTGTATGCCATCTTCTTTAAAATCAAGTAACGTGAAACGTATATATATAACCCTCGTCCTATCGCTCCTCGCCCTGTCGACCACGGCGCGCACCCTGAGCCGCGAGGAGTGTCGCAAAATGGCTCTCGAGAGCAACTACGCAATAAAATCACAGCGCGAGAGGGTGTCCGCCGCACAAGATATGCTCGCTGCCTATCGCACTAATCGTCTGCCAAACCTATCGCTTAGTGGCAATTATCTCTACTCCACCGCCTCGTATGAGGCAACCATCGCGGGTGGCTATCTGCCAACATTCATAACCGATGCCACCACCGGGCAGCTGGTGCCCAACATCGCCGGCGTGGCGGCCGATGGCTCCTATATCTTCAACGAGTATGCCTATATGCCAGATATCAACTTCGAGGTTGAGGCCAACTCAATATATGGAGCTAGCGCCATCCTTACGCAGCCGATCTATATGGGAGGCAAGATAGAGAGCGCAATCTCTCTAGCAAATATAGGGGTGAGTGTGGCCGAGCTGGGCGGTAAGCTGAGCGAGGCGGAGGTTCTGCTCAAAAGCGATGAGGCCTTCTATGCCCTTTTAAAGGTGGAGTCGCAGCTGCTCGCCGCCGAGCGCTATGAGGCGGCTCTTGTGGAGCTCGAGCGCCAGGTCAAAAGCGGCGTTGAGAGCGGCATGCTAGAGCGCAACGATGAGCTAAAGGTGAGCGTAAAACTCGCCGAGGCGAGGCTTTTAAGCTACCGCGCCCGCAACGGTGTGCGCCTTGCCAGGATGAACCTCTGCTACATCGTGGGGCTGCCGATGACAACTGTCGATATAGAGCTTGTGGATGGCAATGCCGCAGCTGGAGAGCTAGATAGGTCTCTAGACGTATCCTCTCGCGCCGAGTATCAGATGCTAGAGCAGCAGGTAGAGGCCAAGCGCCTAGAGGCGGCAATCACAAAGAGCGAGGGGTTGCCTTCGCTCACCGCGATGGCCTCTTATGGCTACTACAATGGAGCTCAGATAAACAGTCAGCCCCTGCTAAATAGCTCCTCCTTTGCTGCCGTCCTATCGCTCAACGTGCCTCTGTTTCATTGGGGAGAGCAGCGCCGCAAGAGCTCAGCTTCGCGCCGCGAGGTGGAGATCGCGCGCAATGAGCTGGCCGATCTATCCGATAAGATGACCCTCGAGCTGATGCAGAGCATCCTCAGCTATGAGGAGTCTATCATCGAAGTGCAGCTTATGGAGCAGACCCTCGCCCAGGCCGAGCAGAGCATGCGCCTAAGCGAGAGGAGCTATCTTGCCGGCATGGAGTCTATAGCTAGCTGCCTCGAATCCAAGGCTCTGTGGCAGAAGAGTATGAGCGAGCTTATCTCCGCCCGCGCAAACCTAAGCCTAGCCTACACTCGCTATGAGAAGGCCGCCGGTGTGCTGTCGGCCGAGCAGTAAACTGCCTCCGGCGATCTCGCGGTAGCCAACTGCCTCCGGCGGGCGGGGATGGCACCCCCGCTGGTGCGTTATTTATGGCGTCTAGGGCTTAAAGCGTTTCTTAAATGCCTTTGGCATTTAAACCCTATCCGAACGATAAATCGAGATCGAGGATTCACAAGCCTCAGAGACGAACTAGATTTGGGGTTCAAACACCAAAGGTGTTTGATAAATTTTATTAATTAATGAGTTGTGCAAATTTATTTGTGACAACTCATTAATTAGTAAAATCTTAGAACGTACGTTCTAAGCCCAAAATCGGGGGGCAAAAGAGTTGCACCAGCGAGGGTGCCATCCCCGCCCGCCGGAGGCAGTTGTTGAGCCGCCGGAGGCAGCCAAGGATATTTCAAAACATTATGTTATCTTTGCACTATGAATCAGACTCAAATTAAAGACCCCGCGATGAGCTGCCTGCTGATGCAGATGGCTAGGGCAGCGAATATACTAACCGCCGAGGGGCAGCAGGAGCTCACCGAGCGCGAGAGCATCGCCGAGATCGTCGAGGGCGATGGCGAGCCATCGTATGAGTTTGTCACGGAGGTTGTTGAGATCTGCTCAACGATCGCTAGGCTGGACCTCGCCTCGCTCTGGGAGGTGGTTATCTTCTCGTGGGTTGTGGGCTGTAATGAGATGGATATGAATAGTATAGCTCTGCACTCGCCTAACCGTGGGGTCTGCTCTCTAGCCCCCATCCAACGCCTCAGCTCCTCTTTAGGTCGGGGCGACGAGACGGCGCTGACGATCAACGGCAAGCGCAAGGGGATCACGCGCAGGGATATTCTCAAGGCGATGATCAGCTCTGGCGTTAAGGAGCGCACCTTGAATCTGATAGTCAAAGCTCTAGAGGCAGCAAAGCCCCGCTGGGCGGAGCTTATTGCTGAATCGCAGATCACCCCCGAGCAGAGGGTGGCGCTGAAGGATCTTATTGATAGGAGGCTCGCTCTACTCTAAGGAGTTCATATATTTGTCAAAAGCCTTGCCATCAAATGGCACCACGACGATCTTGCTGCCGTGGTTGTCATCCGCTCTGTCGCCCCCCTTGCCGGTGTCTATTACCGAGAAGATAAAGTGCGATACATGGCCATCCTCGCCCACATAGGCGCAGGGGCGCTCGATATACTCCCACTTGTTGATCGTCCCGTCGCTGTAGCGGAAAATGTCTATCTCATCCTTTTTGAATGCTATGCCACGATATACCCAATCCTCGATGCCATCCTTGGATGTGAAGTGGTGGCTGGTTTTTGATGGCCAATGGTTGTATACAATATGATACATGCCGCCGCTATACCACACCGTGGGATCTTCGTTCTTCTCCTGCGGCAGCTCGGGATATTTAGCATATACCCTGCCGCTCATAATCTTGTAGGGGCCCAAAACTCCATTCTCGCTAATGAGGGTCGCCGTGCTGCGACCCACGATCATATAGCGCCCATCGGGGCGTGGCAGAACCCTCACGTTAGACATGTGGTAGGGCGCCTTGCCATAGCGCGCAAGCCCAAGCTCGAAGCCGTTGGCCTCATATTTAATCTCGCCGAGATACTCAAATGGGCCATCGGGCGAGTCGGAGGCGAAGATCACGCCAGGGGTCACCTCGCTGCTAACCACGCCATAGCGCCCATCGTGCATCCTGAAGCCCGAGACATTGTGGCCTATGCCATTGAACGAGGCCTCCTCAGCCTCGACCCTCCACTCTGGCCATATCAAACCTAGATCCTTGTAGGGCCCCATAATATTATCACTCACAGCGTGCATAGCCGACGAGTTGGCCTTCCACCCCACCGAGTGCGCCACACTCTGCGGCCAGCGGCTGGCGTAGATGTGGTAGCGACCATCATCGCTGCGCACGATGCTCCCATCCCAGTAGCACCACTCCTTGAGGGTTGGATCCTCCAATCCATTAGTCGTATCGCGTGGCAGAACATTTTCCGCGCCCCAGATCCCCTCGCTCGCCAGCGGTGATTGGGTAGGCATGGGGAGAAAAAAGTCTACTAGTGAGCGCTCGCGCTCGGCGGCCATGGCCGAAGTGGTTAGCAGCATGGTTAGCGCCGCTAGGGTTTTTAGGTTCATATTTTTTGTTTAATGTTTTCTACTACAACTGCCTCCGGCGGGCGGGTAAAATCTACAGCTCTACTCCCATTATCTGCTCGAGATAGATCGCCACGCCATCCTCATCGTTGCTAAGCGCTAGAGCATCGGCGCGCTCCTTGACAATAGCCTGGGCGTTGGCCATCGCTACGCCGTGGCCAGCATACTCGATCATCGTCAGATCGTTGAATCCATCCCCAAAGGCGATCATCTCCTCCTGCTTGATGCCGCTATGCTCCGAGAGCTTGCCGAGCGAGAAGGCCTTGTCGATACCATTTGGCACTAGCTCTAGGAAGAAGGGCTCGGAGCGGTAGATGCCCATCCTCTCGCCAATCGCCCCCTTAAGCGAGGCCTCCAGGGCGAGGATCTTCTCGGGCTCGCCAACAGCCAAGCACTTGGGCACAGGCTTTGTGATGCGCTCCATGAGGTTCTCAACCTTTAGGGTCGCCATCTTGTTGAGGTGCGCCTCGATGGCTACATATTTATCATCCTCCACCTCGGTGATGATAAATTCACCCTCATAGCTTAGAAGCACCGCCCCGCCCTCTTTTGCACCACGATACAGCGGCTCAATAAGCTCCATGGGCAGAGTGTTGGCGTAGATCTCTTTGCCGCTAGCGCAGTCGATTATCACACCTCCGTTGTAGGCGAGGATATAGCCGCCATAGCGCTTAAGCTCTAGCGCCTCGGCTAGCGGCATAATTCCGTATGTGGGTCTGCCGGAGGCTAACGCCAGCTTTATGCCGCGCTCTTGTAGAGCGATGAGGGTTGTGCGATTGCGCTCGCTGAGCTCTTTTTGGCTGTTTGTCAGTGTGCCATCTAGATCGAGGACTATGATCTTGTAACTCTCTTTCATCATTGTTTGCTATTGGAGATAAAAAAACCGCGAGGACAGTAGCCCAATGGACTTCTATCACTCACGGACCCTAAATACTAAAACCCTTTAAAGTAGGTTTGGCCGTCGCCTCCCCCGAACTTTTCTCTATAATCATACCCAATCTCTTGGGCTGTTATTTCAATTTGGGTGCAAGATAGATATAAATTTTTAAACCACCAAATTTTTTTGTTTTTTAACTGTTGTTGCATGTTTGAAATTGTGCTTGTTTTGGCTCCGCGAGCCAACGCCCCAATGGGCAGTTTTGTGCCAAAACAGCCTCTTTGTGAGTGGGGCGAGTGGCGAGAACTGCCTCCGGCGGGTGGGGATGGCACCCCCCCACGGGTGCGATTGTGTCAGACCTGCAATGACGGGAGGGAGATTTTCGTGCGCTTTAGTGTGAGCGGTGGATGAGATTTTTTAGATCGTGCACAAGGCAGCGAGGGAGCATACTTAGGTATGTGACCGAACAGGCTTGGGTAGGATCTGAAAAATATCGCACGATTTATGCACGACTATCCCGCGCGCTTTAGTGTGAGCGGTGGATGAGATTTTTTAGATCGTGCACAAGGCAGCGAGGGAGCATACTTAGGTATGTGACCGAACAGGCTTGGGTAGGA
>JBCQTD010000039.1:0-17391 GCA_047178725.1 Rikenellaceae bacterium | reverse complement strand
TAGAATAACTATATTTTCGATTCAATAGCAAAAAAATCTCTTCTCCAATAGTACTCTTAAAAACACACCAATAATTATTTTACCCTACTTATCTGAAAAAATAGTCGTTTAAATTTGTAGTTTCAAATTATTTCTATATATTTGCACTCGCAATGGGGGATTAGCTCAGCTGGCTAGAGCGCTTGCATGGCATGCAAGAGGTCATCGGTTCGACTCCGATATTCTCCACATTCAAATATTACGAGAGAGAGGGTACCATAGGGTATCCTCTTTTTTTGTTAAACCCGAACGTTTGTGAATTATAAGTAGGGTAAAACAATTATTGCCATATTTTTAAAAGCACTCTTGGAGCGATATTTTTCACTATTAAATTTCATCTCCAATAGCACTCTTAAAAACACACCAATAATTATTTCACTCTACTTAAAAAAACAAAAAGGAGTGAATATTTAATTCACTCCTTTTAAGTCGGGGTACCAGGATTCGAACCTGGGACCCTCTGCTCCCAAAGCAGATACGCTAACCGGACTGCGCTACACCCCGTCTTTTTTTTGTTTGAATAAAGAGTAGAGAAGATCTTGTCCTCTCCTTTATCTTGTCGGGGTACCAGGATTCGAACCTGGGACCCTCTGCTCCCAAAGCAGATACGCTAACCGGACTGCGCTACACCCCGTCTCTTTATTACGGCTGCAAAGGTATGGAAAAAATTTTAATTTCCAAATTCCAGCACCTCTTTTTTTCTATAAATTTTTAGTGAGGGTCTCGCTGAACAGGTGCGAAAAATCCTCTTTCCCCTGAGCCAGATATACTTGTAGCCCCATCTCTCGCCCCATGGCGATATTCTTTTCGCTATCGTCGATAAAGAGCGTCTGCTCGGGGGAGATGCCGCTATCGGCGATCAGAAGCTCGTAAATCTCTCGCTCGGGCTTAAGGGCCTTCATCTGATATGATAGATAGGCCTTGTCGAAGTAGTAGCTCATTGGGTGTCCATCACCCTCAAATAGCTCCTCGACGCGATCCATTACTAGTGGATTGATATTTGACAGAGCATAGGTTTTAAAGCCCCTATCTCGAATCGAGGCGATTAGTCGGAGCTTCTCTACGGGAAGTGAGCTTAGGAAGCTAGAGTAGGCCTGGCTGATCTGCTCGTTGCTCATCGTAGCGCCCGAGCGCTCGCGTATCATATCACAAACCTCCTCGAGCGAGATTTTACCCCTCTCTAGGTCGTTAAACATAGCGGCCGGATGGTAGAGGTCGATTAGCCTCTCAGCCTCGGCAAAACCGATCTTTTTGAACGACTCAACGCAATGCTCGCGATCAAGGTCGATAAGCACTCCGCCGATGTCGAAGATTATATTTTTAATGTTGCTTAGCATTTTATAGTGAGTTAAACCAGCTTTTAACCAGAGGCGTTATATCGCTAAAGAAGAGCATCGACATAAATATGGCAACCATAAGCTTTAGCCCCGAGCCAACGATAAATGAGAGTAGCGAGCCAACGGCCACCTTAAAGGCTCGGTTTACGTCGCTCTTGTCGTGGATCATCTCGCCTAGCACCGCGCCAAACATGGGGCAGATTATAATGCCTAGTGGTGGAAACATAACAAATCCAGCGAGCATGCCTATCGTAGCGCCAACCACGCCTGAGCGTGAGCCGCCGAAGATCTTGGTCATATAGGCCGGCAGAATATAATCTATAATGGTTACCACGATGCAGACACCTGCCCAGATCCACATCTGAGTTGGTGTGATGAGCGAGTGGTCGCAGAGATAGGCGCAGATAAGCCCAATATATCCAAGGGCGGGGCCGGGAAGGATGGGTAGGATAGCGCCAAGCAGGCCTAGCAGCGAGAATAGTAGCGCTAATATGCTAAGCAGCAGATCCATCGCTGCTTATTTTATGATCTTGTTTGTCGCCGTGTCTGGGAATACAATCCAAGGTGTGAACTCTTTGGCATCCTCGAACTCCATTTGAGCATAGGAGATGATGATAATAACATCACCCACAGCGACTCTGCGTGCAGCTGCGCCATTTAGGCAGATGCAACCGCTATCGCGCTCACCCTTAATGATATATGTTTCAAATCGCTCTCCGTTATTGTTGTTGACAATGGCAACTTTCTCACCTGCAATTAGATTCGCAGCCTCCATAAGAGCCTCATCAATGGTGATGCTACCCACGTAGTTTAGATTAGCCTGAGTAACACTTACGCGGTGGATCTTTGATTTGAGAACCTCGATCATCATTTTCATCTTTGTCTATTTGAGTTTTATATTATCTATCAATCTTATATTCCCGGCCTGCACGGCGATGCAGCCCTGGATACTCTCGCTCTCTGCCCATGAGTTAACCTGCTGGAGTGTTCGCGCGTCGACCGCCTGGAAGTAGATTACTTTAAGTAGTGGGTTGCTATCTACCTTAGATATAACCTCACAGCAAAGCTCTTTGGGTGAGAGTGTGCCCACCAGCGAGAGCCCACGTTTAAGTGCAGCATAGATCTCGGGAGCGGCGGCGCGGTGCTCGGTTGTGAGCAGGGCGTTGCGCGAGGAGAGGGCTAGACCATCTTGGTCGCGGATAATCGGACACTCTACAATCTCTACATCTATCTCTAGCACCTTACACATTGCGTGTATAACGGCTATCTGCTGAAAATCTTTCTCGCCAAAGTAGGCCTTTGTGGGGCGGACAATATCGAATAGGCGGCTGACCACCTGCCCTACACCATTGAAGTGGCCGGCGCGCGTAGCACCCTCCATCACCTTGTCGATCTCTCCGAAGTCGAACACTCGCTCATCTGTGGTGGGGTAGATCTCCTCCACGCTAGGCAAAAAGAGCATATCCACACCAGCGGCCTCAAGCAGTGCAGCATCGGCGGCTGGGGTGCGAGGGTAGTGCTTTAGGTCGCTCTTATCGTTAAACTGTGTGGGGTTGACAAATAGGCTCACAACCACGATATCACACTCCTCTCTGGCGCGACTAACTAGTGAGATATGGCCAGAGTGAAGCGCCCCCATAGTTGGGACAAAGCCTACTTTGGCACCCGCCTTCTCTTTGAGCTCTCGCTGTAGCGAGGCTATGCTCTCGTGTATCTTCATCTTTTTAGTCGTGTTAATGCACTAATTGTTGGTGGGCAAAGTTAGAAACAATATATGAGAAAAGAAAAGAAATATGCATTATAATTCATATCTTTGTCTTCTGATTTTAACATTATATATATAATATGAGTAATAACAAGGCGATAATCGACCAATTTGCAGATATAAATATACTACGATATAGGGTGCCGCACTTCGAGGAGCTAACGTTGCGCGAGAAGAGGCTTATATATCATCTCTCTGAGGCGGCCAAGTGGGGTAGGGATATACTCTTCGATCAAAATTTCAAGTATAATCTACTCATTAGAGAGACTCTAGAGTCAATATATAAGGCCTATGATGGCGTTCGCGACACAACCGAGTGGCGAGCGTTTGAGGAGTATCTTAAGCGAGTGTGGTTCTCGAGCGGCATTCACCACCACTATGCAAACGATAAGTTTATCCCCTTATTCTCTCGCGCGTTCTACGATCGGATATCATTCGGGATTGAGCATGCAGCAGAGGTTGGTGATCTGATTTTTGATGCAACTCTCTACCCTACGCGCCACAATAGCGCCAAGGGGTGTGATTTGATCGCCTCGTCGGCAACTAATTACTACGCCGAGGGGATCACCCAGGCACAGGTCGAGAGCTTCTACTCGGCCAAGGAGAATCCGCCCGTTTTTCACCCTATATCGCATGGGCTAAACTCGCAACTAGTTATAGGCGAGGATGGTGAGCTGGAGGAGAAAATTTGGCGTGTGGGCGGAATGTATAGTGAAGCTATTGAGCATATTGTTGCAGAGCTAGAGCTAGCCAAAGAGTTTGCCGAGTCTCGTCAGCAGGAGATAATTTCATCTCTTATAAGATACTACCAGACGGGCGATCTAGCTGAGTTTGACCGCTATAGCATCTTGTGGGTGGAGGATAAAGATAGTAAGATCGACTTTCTGAATGGCTTTATAGAGGTGTATGGTGATCCTCTGGGGCGCAAGGGGTCGTGGGAGGCGATAGTTAATTTCAAGAATGAGGAGGCGAGCCACCGCACAGAGGTGATTGCCGGAGCGGCGCAATGGTTTGAGGATCACGCCCCTATCTCGCCTGAGTATCGAAAGCCTCAGGTTAAGGGTGTCTCGGCCAGGGTGGTGAGTGTGGCTATGCTCGGCGGCGATTGCTATCCAGCTACTCCGATTGGGATAAATCTTCCCAATGCCGATTGGATCCGAAGCGACTGTGGTTCGAAGTCGGTGACTATCGACAATATAACAGCGGCCTATCACGAGGCGGCTATGGGAAGCGGCTTTGATGAGGAGTTCTTCTTGCGCGAGGAGGATCGCTTAAGGATAGCAAAGCATGCTAAGCTATCGGATGATCTGCACACCGATCTGCATGAGTGCCTAGGTCACGGTTCGGGCAGATTGGCCGAGGGGATTACTGGTGCAGAGCTTAAGAGCTATGGATCTACGCTAGAGGAGGCGCGCGCCGACCTCTTTGGTCTATATTATATAGGTGACGAGAAGATGGTAGAGCTGGGGCTTCTGCCGAGCCTTGAGGCTGCGTGGGCTCATTACTCAAAATTTATGGTCAACGCCATGATGACTCAGTTTGCAAGAGTAGAGCTAGGCAAGGATCTCGAGGAGTCGCACATGCGTAACCGCAAGCTTATCGCCGAGTGGTGCTATGAGGCTGGGCATGAGGCTAATGTTATCGAGTGGGTTGAGCAAGATGGCAAGCGTTATCTTGTTGTGAACGACTTTGTACGGTTGCGCGAGCTCTTTGGCGAGCTGCTGCATGAGGTGCAGCGAATCAAGAGCGAGGGCGATCTTGCTGCCGCCGCAGAGCTTGTCGAGCGCTATGGGGTGAAGATAGATCCCGAGCTGCATGCTGAAGTTAGAGAGCGTTATGAGGCTCTTGGTGTGCGCCCATACAATGGTTTTGTAAACCCTGAGTATGAGCTAGTTATGAATAGTGGCAGGGTGGTCGATGTGGAGGTTAGTTACTCCGCCTCGTATGTGGATCAGATGATGAACTATTCAAGTTGTTACTCCGCTTTATAGCTCCAGGTTTTTTGCATAAAGCCATCAGCCTTATGCTTGTCGGGTTTGGTCAGAAGGCTAGCAACTACGAAGATTATAAGCGAGGAGCTAATGCCGACGATAGCCTGCTCGGCAGAGGCTATCTCCCAGGCCACGGGTAGAGGTGCGCCGAGAGCTGCGGCCATGTTGTAGCTTGAGAAGATGAGCCCGAAGATCATCGTCAGGAGTGCCGCTTGGGCGGTAGCTCGCCTCCAGATAAAGCCCAGCACCAGCGGGACGAAGGCTCCGGTGGCGATAAAGTCAGCTCCGATCCACGATATGGTAAGCACAGAGCGGATGTTAACTCCGATGTAGAGTGCTGCAAGGCCAATCAGGATTGTAGATATACGACCTGCCGCCACATAACTTTCAGCCTTGGCCGAGGGGTTTATGTGGCGTTTGTATATATCTAATGTTAAGGACATCGCCCCCGTGTTGAGCATCGAATCCATCGTTGACATAATAGCCGAGCAGAGCCCCACGAAGATAACCCCACTAAGAATAGGGCTCTTTAAGGCTAGGAGCATCGCCGAGACAACACCGCCCTCTGGCACCGACTCATAGATTGGCAGAGAGAGCATGCCGGTTAGGGTTACGATCATGTAGAGCGGTATGAATACAACGAAGCTGATGGCCATCATTCGTTTGGCATCGCGTGGGGAGCTTGCCGCCGAGATACGCTGCCACACATTTGCTTGCACCATCCATGATGTGCCGAATGTGAGGATATATGCGATATTGTCGCCAATGTTGTGCATGAAGTCTTGATATCCATCTATTGGCGAGATGGTTAGATGTGTGTTTAGTGCCTCAAATCCGCCTGAAAGAGAGTAGGCTTTGTAGAGTAGGAATATGGCGGCAAAGAGGAAGAATACGAATTGGAAAAGATCGGTTATGACCACACCACGAAAACCTCCAAATAGTGAGTAGGTGAGCACCAAAAGGGTGCCGATAGTGGCGCCAGAGGTGTAGCTAAGGCCAAAGAACGAGGCGAAAAATTGTCCTATAACGATCACCTGCACCGCTGCGCCGATGGTCATAAAGATGATGATAAAAAGAGTTAGCATAAAGGCTGATCGCCTATCATATCGGCTCTCTAAAAGCTCGGGTTGGGTAGTGGTGGCAGCGCGGCGGATAGCCCCTGCAAAGAGATACATGAGTGCCGTGGCAAGGAGCACCGGTACGCCATAGATCCAGAATGTACTGATGCCAGTTTGGTTGGCCAGATCCACCAGATCAATAGCCGAGCCTCCGCCCCACCACGAGGCGATAAAGGTGATCGAGAGAAGCCACGCCGGCAGCGAACGCGAGGCGAGGAAGTAATCATCGCTATCTCTGCTTTTTCGATATCTAATACCAATATATGTAGTGGCTGCAATGTATGAAATTAGCATCACTATAATGAGTAGTTTGTTTTCGTGGCCAACCATCTGCTGTGTCTTTATATTTTCGGCGATAAAGGTAGTGAAAATTACCTCTATTGGATCATCTGTTTAGTCTTATACTTGACGTTTTTTAAATTTTGGGAATAAATCACTATCTTTGTGCCCATTAGAAATAAAATTTATATTATGGCAACAATTTTAAGCATCTTGGTCTACTTCGGATTTATCATAGCAGTGGGCACATTTTTCGCTAAGAGAAATAACAACCTTAACGAGTATATCATAGGAAACCGCAGTAACAATAAGTGGGTAACCGCCATATCTGCCCAGGCTTCTGATATGAGTAGTTGGCTGCTTATGGGTCTGCCAGGAGCGATCTACCTTAGTGGACTGAGCGCCGCCTCGGGCGTTTGGACAGCGATAGGTCTCGTTATAGGTACATTTTTGAATTGGCATTTTGTGGCCGAGAAGCTGCGCCGTTACTCCGCCCTTGCCGGGGATGCAATCACTCTTCCTCAATATTTTGAGAATAGATTTGGCGATAAAACTAATCTGCTTCGTGTTATTAGCGGCATTATTATCATTGTATTTTGCACGCTCTATACCGCCTCGGGTTTGAATGCTGGAGGTAAGCTTTTTGCCATTATCTTCCCATCGCTTAGCTATCAGGCGGCACTTTTGTGTACGCTGCTTATTGTGGTTCTATATACCGTTATCGGAGGCTTTAAGGCGGTCTGTTGGACGGATCTATTCCAGGGTATGCTTATGCTTATAGCCCTTATGATTATCCCAATGGTGGTTCTGGGCAAGGTTGATCCTGCGGAGTCTGCGCGCAATATGATGCAGGCCGGCGAGGGTTATTTTAGCCTATTGATGAGCACTTCGGGCGAGAGTCTACCGTTTAGGTCTATAATCAATGACCTAGCGTGGGGTTTGGGGTATTTTGGCATCCCCTATGTTTTAATTAGATTTATGGCCACAAAGAATCCCGCTTCGATCGGCGCGTCAAAGCGAATAGCTATGGTTTGGGTCTCTATTTCGCTCTTCGCCTCGTGCTTTCTAGGTGTTGTGGGGCGCATCTATTTTGGCGATGCTTTTATTGCCAACCCCTCTGAGGCGGAGACCATCTTTATTAAGCTAGCGCTAGATACCTGCGCGCCATTTATCGCCGGTATTTTGCTGTCGGCCATCTTGGCCGCACTTATGAGTACGGCCGACTCGCAGCTGCTCAGCGCCAGCTCGTCGTTTACAAATGACATCGTAAAGATCATAACCAGGAGCTCGCTCTCATCGCGCACCGAGGTTGCCATATCTCGTGGTTGCATAGTGACAATCTCTATTATTGCAGGCTACCTGGCTCTGGATGAAAATCAAACGGTAATGTCGATGGTGCAATATGCCTGGGCAGGCTTTGGTGCCGCCTTTGGTCCGTTGGTTCTGCTATCGCTATTTAGTCGTAGGATGAACTACAAGGGAGCTATAGCATCTATGGTTACAGGTTTTCTGGTGACGGTTCTTTGGAATAATTTTCTAGCATCTGTTACTGGTGTGTATGAGCTTGTTCCCGGCTTTATTTTGGCTCTTATAGCGGGACTGGTTGTTAGCCACTTGACCGAGATGCCACATAAGGATGTTCTCTCGCAGTATGATGCTTTGGCATCTAAGAAGCAGAGAACACTTTAGCACTAAACACTTAGAATCTGTTTAAATTTCTCCCATCTAATTTGTTAAGAGAGAAAAACTTAAACAGATTCTTAGTGTGTGCGAGCGATATTCTTTATTAGCCAAACGACCCAATCTCGAGCTAGAGCGTAACCCTGTTGCGCAAGTGCTGCAACTTCATATATAGTCTTTATCTGGAGTTTGATTTCGCGGACTAGAGGCCTTACATGAGCCAGGTATATTATAATTGCTATCACAGAGAAGCCTGCACCTACAATCAGCATTGCAAGGGGTGTTGAATTTAGCACCACACCAAGCCATAGTACAAGCGCTATAAGCAAGATTAAAGAGGCGAGTAGTGAGCTTAATAGAAAGCCCAATACCGCCATTAGATTGTGGCTGTGGCCACCATTCATCTCCATCGCTAGTTTTGTGATTGAGGTTGAATTTCGCTCTGCTCGCCATCTTGCTCTCTTATGTCGCATTGGCAATCTTCATCAGTGCAGCCGCACAGAGAGCGAAATTTAGCTTTAAGAGACTCAATTTCGTCAAGGATCATT
Organism: Rikenellaceae bacterium; assembly: GCA_047178725.1. GTDB lineage: Bacteria > Bacteroidota > Bacteroidia > Bacteroidales > Rikenellaceae > Alistipes. The sequence goes on along the minus strand of JBCQTD010000039.1, from coordinate 8,634 downwards.
TTGTGTGCTCCTTCGCGCATTTCGCGTCCCTTTTTAGATTTCAGGAGACAGAGGATAGCTGTGCTAAGCATAGCGCCGCCAACCATCGAACAGATAATTGTACTGTTTTTTTTCATGGTGTAAAGTTTTAAAAGTTTTCACTTTCTCAACTAACAAAATTCACACCAAACAAAAAGGGCGACCACAAAAGGCCGCCCTTAATCTTATTTAGCAGTATACTCTACCACTCAAGGATCTTAGCAAAATCATACTCCTCTGGGTTTGCAACATAAGCCTTAGCAGCCTCATAGTCAGCCTCGGTGATGTAGCAAAGGATGTTGTTTACTACAGCCTTAACCTTATCTGAGTTGATGTCTACCAAACGTGGTGGAATTTTACCAGTTGTTGGATCCTGAAGATCTTTTAGGTATAGAGGAGCAACGTTGCCATTGCCATCTACGAATACCATACAACCTGACTTGCCCTCAGAGAATAGCTGATACACACCCATACCTAGCTCAGAGCAGTATGTAAGATCGAATGCAGATGGAGTCTGGCAACGAACCTCATAACCGATCTCTACTGGACGGCTCTTAACCTTAACGCCGATCTCCTTAAGCTTGTTCTCGAGCATCTCATTGAAGATGTGCGCCTTAGATACCTTGCCTAGCTCTGGGTGACCATGGTCGTCATAAGAGAAATTGATGCCGCTCTTCTTGATCTCAGCGTCAGAAAGCTCGTGGAATACACCCTCAGAGATCATTGCGCCTCCGTAATCCATGCCCATAAGCTTGCGCTTGATGACAGATGAAACCACTAGATTTACAATCTTATCTACTGTGATCTCAGTCTTGTTGAACATCTCAGGGATAACGATCATAGGGTAGTGGCAAGCCTCGCCGATACCGAATGCAAGGTGGCCAGCTGAGCGACCCATGGCAGCAACAACAAACCAGTTGCCGCTTGTGCGAGCGTCAACATATACTGTGCGAGCGATAACGGCACCCTTATCTTTAGCTGACTCATAACCAAAAGTTGGAGTGCCTGCAGGAAGAGGTAGGTCGTTGTCGATAGTCTTAGGAACGTGGATGTTTGCGATAGGGTACTGCTTATCCTCTAGGAACTTAGCGATACGATTTGCGGTAGAAGCAGTATCATCACCACCAACAGTAACCAACAGCTTGATGTTGTTATCGGTGAAAAATTTAAGGTTGAAGTTGTTCTCGAAATCGTTATCAGTTGGCTTGAAACGGCTCATCTGTAGATACGAACCACCGCGGTTGAAGATATCATCAGCCATAGGGAATGAGATATCCTCTGTGATTGGATTTGGGTTGAATAGACCAGAGTAACCAGCGTGAAGGCCAATTACTTTGTAACCTCTCTGGAGGAATGTCTTGGCAACGCTGCCCACAACGGTATTCATACCTGGGGCTGGTCCGCCACCTGTCAGAATTGCAATAGCTTCTTTCATAGTGTTTTATTAATTGTTGATTAAGTTTCTTTTATACCGCACCAAAGATACAATATATTTATTATTTGTCAAAGATTTTTCTCACAAATAAGTAGTGTGAAATAATTATTGGTGTGTTTTTAAGAGTGCTATTGGAGATGAGATTTTTTTGCTATTGAATCGAAAATATAGTGGTTCTATATTGAAATTTAATAGTGAAAAATATCGCTCCGAGAGTGCTTTTAAAAATATGGCAATAATTGTTTTACCCTACTTAACACCCTATCATTAAACAGGGGGCAGATCATTTTATGATTTACCCCCATATTAATCTGCTCTCAAGTGAGAGATGGTTTACTGAATCACCTTGACATTAATTGCCTGTTCGCCCTTGCTTCCAGTGCCTAGCTCAAACTCTACAGCCTGCTTCTCAACAAGCGATTTAAAGCCGTCACTCTCAATACCTGAAAAGTGAACAAAATACTCCTGTCCATCATTAGATGTTATGAATCCGTAGCCTTTTTTGCTATCGAACCATTTTACTGTCCCTGTCATAATACTTTAGTTAGTTGTTAATCGTTATACAAAGAAAGTAAAAATGTAATAAAAAACAAAATTTTAATGGTTTTATTTGCTGTTTTCGTGGGATTTTAGGACATTTTGTGCCATTTAGAAGGGCAGACCCATGCGTTTTCTAGCAAAAGGCATCACCCATGCTGGTGCTTGACCCTTTGAGAGTTGATCGCGCATAAACTCCATATAAGGTTCAACATGCTTAAAATAGATCTTCAATCCCTCGCAGAGCGTGCTCTTTCTGAACCCCTCGCTATCCACCTCAAAGCGGTGCTTTGGGCACTCGCCGCGACACACTCTATAGTGGCGGCAACCCAGGCAGTTGTTTGGTAGGCCATTTCGCTTTGCTAGGCCAAAGTCGATTCTGCGACGAGAGTTGTATATCTCTCGTAGCGAGATCTCGGTTATATTACCAAGCTTATACTCTGGGTATACAAAGTGGTCGCAAGAGTATACATCGCCGTTGTGCTCCACAACAAGGGCATCACCGCAGGTCTCGCCCATGGAGCATACGCCTGGAGTTACGCCCGAGTGGTTGGCTAGCGTGGCATCAAACATCTGCACATAGTATGAGCCGACATCCGAGATCACCCATTGGTCGAAGATGTCAATTAAGAATTGTCCATAGCCTCGAGCTGATACCGACCATTCGGCAATATAGGCACCCTCAGTCTCGGGTGATACGATAAGCGGACGATGAAATCCTGGCTTGTCGATAACGTGCTCAACAGCAGGCAGAAACTGCATATAGCGGCTACCCAAAGATTTAAAGAAGCGATAGATCTCCGCTCCACGCCCCTCGCATAGGTTGTTCACAACGCTAAGTGTGTTGAACTCGACATTCATTCGGCGCATCATCTCCACCCCCTCCATAACCTTGTCGAAGGTTGGTTGCTGTGATTTAGTTAGGCGGAATGTATCGTGAATATCCTTTGGCCCATCAATCGAGATGCCAATCAAGAAGTCGTTCTCGGCAAACAACTCACACCACTCCTCGGTTAGGAGTGTACCATTGGTTTGAAGCGTGTTTAATATCTTCTTCTCGCCGGCGTGCTTTTTTTGAAACTCTATAGCCTTGCGATAGTAGTCCACGCCTAGTAGTAGTGGCTCGCCGCCATGCCAGCAGAATAGCACCTCGGGCACATCGTTTGCGTCGATATATTGTTTAATATATAGCTCTAGTAGCTCGGGGTTCATCACCGCCTGCTTGCCTCCATATTGGAGCGCTTTGTCTAGGTAATAGCAGTAGTGGCAATCGAGGTTGCAGGTGGAGCCCGATGGCTTGACCATAGCTGAGAAGGCGGTAGGGCCCGACTGCTTCACAGCGTCTTGAAAGGTATATATAGGTTTGTTTTTCATAGTATACAAAAGTAATAAAAGATATAGAAAAACCCAAATAAAATAGGCGGCAAAACCTGTGATGATTCTGCCGCCTTGATTTTATAGAGGATAAAACTACTCTATCTCGAATAGTGGAGCGTGTGTAGCTACTACATCGCCCTCGGTGATGAAGATGCGCTTGACGGTTCCGGCCATATCCGATGTGATTGAGTTCTCCATCTTCATAGCCTCAAGTGTTGCAACAGCTTCATCGCGTGCGATTATCTGGCCAACCTTAACGTTGATCTCGATGATCTTACCAGGAAGAGGTGCCTCTACAACAAAACCTGTGATCTCGATCTTCTTCTCGATCTTCTTCTCCACAACGGGCTCGGCAACCACCTTTGGCTTTGCGGCCTCAAATGCTGCAATCTTCTTCTTTTTCAAGAAGTCTTTAGCCACAAGAGGGAATAGCTCAAGAAGAAGGATCTCCTTCTCGCTCTCGGCAAGCTTCACGCCGCCAGCCTCCTCAATCTCTGGGTTTGGCTGCATCTTATATTTAGAGGTGTCGTATGGAGTCTCCTCGCTAACACCACATATCTGCTTGCGGAACTCTGGGTCGATAGTGGCTGGTGTGTGGCCATACTCACCCTTAACGAGGCTGATAAACTGTGAGCTCTTGTTGGTATACATCGCGCGGCCAGACTTCTCGTCGATGGCGCAGTTTACCGCCTGAGCGCCCACGATCTGCGATGTAGGGGTTACAAGTGGTGGCAGACCAGCTGCAAGGCGAACCTCAGGAATAAGCTCCATAGCGCGTGGAAGGATATTCTCCGACTTAAGCTGCTTAAGCTGCGCAACCATATTAGAGTACATACCACCTGGGATCTCAGCCTTCTGGACTAGCTCGTCTGGGGCTGGGAAGCCGAAATACTTCTCGATCTTCTGGCAAAGCTCTAGAACCTGAGCGTCGTCACGCTCCTTGGCAGCCTTGATAGCAGCATCGAATAGAGCATCAACATCAGTAGGCAGAGTATCTACAAGTGGGTTGAATGCAATTTGGCGTGGCTTCTCGGCGCCAAACACCGAAAGCTCTAGCTCGGTGCGGATATCCTTCAGCTGCTCGTTGATCTTGGCAACGGCCTCCATATTAGCACCTAGCTCAATGCCCATCTTTTTACAGAATAGATATACAAGCTCAACGGCTGGAGCACCAGTACCACCCGAGAACCACCAGCAGTTTGTATCCACAACATCAACACCTGCAACGATGGCCGTTAGCACCGAGGCTAGACCATAACCAGGCGTACAGTGTGTGTGAAAGTCGATAGGTAGATTCACCTCGCGCTTGATCTGCTCGATAAGGCCACGAACGCGAGCGGGCGGAATAAGACCAGACATATCCTTTATGGTGATCATATCTGCACCTAGCGAGGCCATCTGCTTAGCCTTGTTTAAAAAATAGGCATCTGTAAAGATTGGCTTTGGGGCCCTCTTGCCTAGTAGCATCTGCCAGAAAGTTGGCTGTGGATAGTGTGGATCAATTGTGTAGCAAACCGCACAATCTGCAATGCCGCCATGCTTCTTTACTGAAGCTACGGTGGCTTTGATGTTGTCAACGTCGTTTAGAGCGTCGAAGATGCGCATAATGCCTAGACCTGATTCGATCGAGTTGCGGCAAAAGCCATCTATAATATCATTGGTGTATGGGTTGTATCCAAAGAGGTTGCGACCACGAGATAGTGCCGTGAGTTTGGAGACGGGCCCAACTGCCTTATGGATCTTCTCTAGACGATCCCAAGGGTTCTCATTAAGGTAGCGCATAACAGAGTCGGGTACAGCACCGCCCCAAACCTCCATAGCAAAAAAGCCAGCATCCTTATAGAATGGCAAGCATCGATCAATCTGCTCTTGTGTCATACGTGTGGCGAACGACGACTGCTGGCCATCACGAAGAGTCAAATCCCTAACTTTGAGTTCTGTTCTCATTAAATTTAAAAAATTATCTTTTAACTAAAATCCTAACCGCTTCTCTAACGCTATAGCCTCTTAAAATATTACTATTAAAACAGATAAAGGAGCCAATATTAAATTTCAAGCTGCAAAGGTATACAATTAATTTAAATTGCAACCCTTTCTTGATATTTTTTGATATATTTGTGCAAATTTTTTTTGACATGACCCCAATATCTGTAGCGTTAACTTTAGCTGCATACTTAACTGTTTTACTATCATTAACTTGGTACACCTCTCGAAGGGCGAAAAATAACGACTATTTCGTCGCCGGGCGCAACGTGCGCTGGTATATTGCAGCTATGGCGATGATCTCGGCCGCAATGTCGGGTATAACCTTTGTCTCGGTACCTGGCTCGGTGGCTGCCGATTCGTTTTCATATATGCAGATGGTGCTCGGTTTTACCGTCGGGCAGATGGTTATAGCCTTTGTGCTTATCCCGATCTTCTATCGCTTGCAGGTGCGATCGCTCTACGAATATCTAGATGAGCGTTTTGGTCTTGCATCCCATCGCTCGGGGGCGTGGCTCTTTTTTATCTCTAAGCTTACCATCTCGGCGCTGAGGCTTTTTCTTATGTGTACCGTTATGCAGATGCTACTATTTGACCACTATGGCATCCCCTTTTGGGTAAATATCATATTCACAATGGCGGTAGTATTTACAGCCACGCGTCGCGGAGGGGTTAAATCGCTCGTCTGGACAGATATTCTAAAGAGTGTGAGTCTAATTTCCGCCCTTGTGCTATGCATATATTATATTGCCACCTCTTTTGGGTGGGGCATGGGCGAAATGATCCGCGAGATTCATGCTTGTGAATATTCGCAAATATTCTTCTTCGACGACCCATCCTCGCCACGCTACTTCTGGAAGATGTTCTTTGCTGGTATGTTTACTCTTGTGGCCATGACGGGGCTCGATCAAGATATGATGCAGTGCAACCTATCGTGTGTAGATTATAAAAATGCCCAGATAAACATCGTGCTCACCGCTATTTGTCAGATATTCGTCATTCTGCTATTCTTGCTTCTGGGCGCTCTATTATATATATATGCAGCGGCACACGCAATTGAGCTGCCCTCTAGTGGCGATCAGCTATTCTCGCTTATCGCAGTTGAGAGTGGGCTGCCGGCAATCGTTGGCGTTATGTTTATCATTGGGCTCTGCTCCTCGTCCTACTCGTCGGCGGCCTCGTCGCTGACGGCGCTTACAACATCGTTTACCCTGGATATGCTTAAAGGTGGCGACCGAGATGAGGCCTCGCTCACAAAGTTGCGCCGCCGTGTACACCTATCCATAGCTGCAGCTACCGCTGTGGTTATATTTATTGTCGGCTTACTTAGTGAGACAAGCCTGATTAACACCCTCTTTAAATTTGTCGGCTACACCTATGGGCCAATCCTCGGTCTCTTTAGCTTTGGTATCTTAACCAAGATTCGTGTTAAGGATCGGCTTGTTCCCTGCGTTGCCATCTCCTCGCTCGTAATTAGTATCGTGGGCGAGTGGGCACTTATGCATTATGCTGGCTACAAGATTGGCTTTGAGTTGCTAATATATAACGCCGCTATAACCTTCGTCGGCATGTTAATAATTCGCAAGCGATGATAAAGATAAACACGAGACCGCTGATGATGGTGGCAGCTATGGTGGCAGGCGTGGTGTTGCACTATCCACTCTCTGTGTTAGATGAGGCTACGGGCTCTACTCTTGCTCCTGGACTTATCTTTCTGATGCTCTTTATCACATTTTGCCGTGTCGATGTGAGGGATATGAGCTTCTCGATTATGCACCTATGGCTACTACTATTTCAGGTCGCTGGTTCGGCGGCGGCATACTATCTACTGCTACCCCTGGGGCAGACTATAGCGCAAGGGGGTATGATCTGCGTGCTTGCCCCAATCGCTACGGCGGCGGCGGTTATCGGTGGGCTTCTTGGGGCTAATGTGGCTAGAATAGCTGCCTATAGTCTGTTGTGCAACTTTATCATTGCTCTTGTGGCGCCTCTCTTCTTGTCGCTTTGGGGTAATGGCGAGTGCACATTTGAGCAGATCCTTTATCGTGTATTTCCGATGCTTGTGTGCCCTTTTCTTCTGGCGCAACTGCTCAAGTCGATTCACCACCGCTCAGCCGAGTGGATCGGTGGGCATGGCCTTGTCTCATTCTATCTCTGGCTCTGCTCTATGGCTATCACTCTAGGTCGCGTTAGTGAATATATTGTAGAGAACACCGCGGAGATATCACTCTCGCTAGGCGGGCAGCTAGCTTTTGTGGCACTTGTGATCTGCATCATCCAATTTACCTTAGGGCGATATATTGGCTTTAAATATAACGATATGACAACCTGCGGCCAGTCGTTAGGGCAAAAAAACACGGTGCTAGCTATCTGGATGGCGCAGATGTTTCTCTCGCCCATCGCAGCACTAGCACCGACAGCATATATTATCTGGCAAAATCTTGCCAACTCCCTGCAGATCTATCTACACGATCGCAAGCGTTAGATCTTGCCTATAACCTCGGCATAGCGGTCGATAATCTGATCGGCATCGCTCTCGCGCTCCAAAGTTTCGCGGTCATAGGTTGTGGTGATGGCGATAATCTTAGCCACATTGGCGCGCTTTGCGGCGGTGATTCCAGCTATGGCATCCTCGAAGATTAGACACTCTTTTGGCTCAAGCCCTAGCAGCGAGATTGCCATACTATAGATCTCCGGATCTGGCTTGCAGCGCGTCACAAGATCGCTATATACGAGGGCATCGAAATATTCGCTGATTCCGCAGCTGTTGAGTACAAACTCCACATTCTCTTTGCAGCCGGATGAGCCCACGGCGATGAGCTTGCCCTCAGCCTTTAGTGATGCTAAGAGCTCCTTTAGCCCCGCGATTGGGGTGATAGTGGCGGCATAGACCTCACGATAGAGAGCCTCTTTCTCATCGCCAAGGGATTTGATCCCACGCTCGGCGATAAGTTCGGCGGGCATAAGCATGGCCATGATCTCATCGTTGCCCATTCCCGCCACGCGCTCAAATTTTGTGCGCCAATCATCCACACCATACCTTGCGCAAAAGAGGGCAAACACCTCGCGGTGAATATCCATATTATCCACCAAGACACCATCCATGTCGAAAATAACTCCCTTTATCATATTTCTTTATTTGTTGTTTGGGCAAATATACAATAAATATGCTATCTTTGTAATAAGAATCTACAAAAAAGGTTTAAGTCGTTAAACCTCAGTAAGTGAATGTTGGGACATAGCGCAATAGGTTACGAATTAGTTATGCAACTGATGTATAGAAC
>JBCQTD010000038.1:6586-17497 GCA_047178725.1 Rikenellaceae bacterium | reverse complement strand
TGAGATTTTTTGCTATTGAATTGAAAATATAGTTATTCTATATTGAAATTTAATAGTGAAAAATATCGCTCCAAGAGTGCTTTTAAAAATATGGCAATAATTGTTTTACCCTACTTAAAGTCGCCTTAAGAGCTTAATTACTGATCCCGATATGAGATTACGCTCATAAACATTCATCGAGAAGCGCCAAAACATAGGGATATATATTACGGAAAAAATAGCCACCGCGCCAAACCATAGGCCAATACGATCTAACACCACACCTTGCAGTAGACATAACCCCGCAGAGAGAAGTATAGTTGGCACGATAGACATCTTTAGGATCTCACGCCAGAAGGCAATTATATCTATTGCAACCCGCAGGTGATAGTATATATTCATCACAACAATCTGCCCAACAAAGAGCGCCGAAGCGGTGGCCACAGCACACCCGATGCCACCATATCGCCTCGCCAGCACCACCGAAAGGGCTAAGCTAAGCAGCGCAATAACAACATATAACACCGAGCGAAACTTCATCTGACCACGCGCCTGGAGTATCGAAATGCCAAGATTCTGGATAAGCGGCACGGTGAGCGGCACAAATAATATAAGAGCTATATCATACGCCTGGCGATAGCTCTCACCCGCCCACAGCACCACAAACGAGCGACCAAAGAGCGCAAAGCCCGTGAGGATATACGAAAGTACAATATATTGTATTCTGCCAGTTTTAATAAAGAGATCCGAGACAGCTCCTTCGCTGCCATTTGTGGCTACCATTGCCGTTACTTTGGGCAGAAAAACACCCGAGATAGCATTTGAGAACATCATATATAGCTGCTGCAACTGAATCGCCACAGCATATACGGCAACCACCATTGTACCCTTATAGATACCCAGCACAAACTGCCCCGTGCTCCAGTAGATCCTATCCATAATGGCGTTTAGAAAGATCCAGAACGAATAGATCGAGATCTCGCGGAGAAAGCTCCAATTAAAGCGACCATAGGTGATAGTAATATCCAACCGAGAGCGGCAATACCACCAATTCACAAGCAGCGAGAGGAGATTAAAAACCGTGGTCACGACAACCAATGCTATAGCCTTATAGCCCATCAGCAGCAGCACTATCATCACCAGCGGATTAAGGAGAATACGCACGATGCTCACCAGCTTCTGAAAGATAAACCTCTCGTAGGCAAAGACTATCGAGCCGAATATAGAGAGTGGAAACGTAAAGGCCAAATTCAGAGACATAAGCCCCAAGATAATCCTCATCTTCTCAACCTCGTCGCCACTCATCGCCGCCCCGAAAATCGCCTCTACATTAAGAATCAACGCCACGCCCAGAGCCAGAGCCAGCACCCCAACAAGCAGATACAACCTCATAAACATGCCAAACATCTCTTGCTGCTCGGCGATCTTACCCTCGGCGCGAAACTTCGCCGTATATCTTATAATAGCATTTCCAAAACCGAGATCCAGGAGTGTGAGATAGGCGATCACCGAAGCCGCCAGCGAATAGAGCCCATATTCGCCCTGCCCCATCTCGCGCAGCATAAAGGGGGTGTAGAGAACGCCCACCAGGAGATTCACCACAATCATAAGGTACGAGAGAGCCGCCCCAGCCTTTAGTTGATTTACTGCCATATATCTTTCAAAGATATTAATAATATCAATATCCTACAAATATAAGCAGCGATAACCAACAATTTATATAACTTTGTGGCCATATATACCCAATTAATTATGAAACCAATAATCGGAGTTATTCCGCTATGGGATGAGAGCAGAGAGAGCATATGGATGCTACCGGGATATCTAGATGCCATCAGAGCCTCGGGCGGCGTGCCGATCATCCTGCCGCTAAAGGCTAGCGCAGAGGATATTATGCAGCTTTGTCAATTATGCAGCGGCTTCCTATTCACCGGCGGCCACGATATAAGCCCCACACTATATGGGCAGGAGTCGACGGGCAAGTGTGGCGCACCATGCCATGAGCGCGATGAGTTGGAGCGCACAATCTTCAACTATGCACTTGAGCACGATCGCCCCGTACTGGGCATCTGCCGCGGCATACAGCTAATCAATGCCCTGCTTGGCGGCACGCTCTATCAAGATTTGCCTAGCCAAAAAGCTAGTGATATATCACACCAGATGCGCCCACCATATCACCTGCCATGCCACAAAGTCAATATCATTGATGGCTCGCCGCTGATGGAGCTTCTCGGGCAAAACGAGCTAGCGGTAAACAGCTATCACCACCAAGCAATACGCGCTCTAGCACCACCGCTCCAGGCCATAGCCATATCCGAAGATGGGCTCATTGAGGCGGTATATATGCCAGGCAAGAGATATATCCAGGCCGTTCAATGGCATCCGGAGTTTAACTTCTCGCACGAGGAGAGCTCGCGCAAGATTGTTAGAGAATTTATATCAAAATGCTATGAATAAAGTAATTTTTACAGCACTTAGCTTAACGTTATATATATCGACCTGGGCATATCCCACCTCTGATCCCATAGAGTCGATCCCTCTACCGCCATCGGGCTACCGCTGGGTGGTAAACGAGCTCCTTAGCGACGAGTTTGACGGCACGGCGTTAGATGATAATAAGTGGTTCGACCACCACCCAAATTGGATCGGCCGCACCCCGGGACTCTTTGCGAGAGAGAATGTAGCTCTCGAAGATGGCTATCTAATTTTAAAGGGCGAGAAGATGGTGCGCGATACGACCATTCGCGCCTATGGCCGCGATAATCACTTCAACATATCTTGTGCGGCGGTGGTATCTAAAACTACATCAGCGAGCTATGGCTACTATGAGTGTCGATTTAAGGCTAGCCGATCTACCCTATCATCAACATTCTGGCTCTCAACACGTGGCGCAAACTTCCCCACCGAGGGGAGGCAGGCCGAGGGAGCCACAAAAGGCCGCTTTAGCCAGGAGCTCGACATCTGCGAGTGCATCGGTCGCGGAGGCGACTTCTCGGGCTCACGATTTGCAGAGGGGATGAGCTCCAACGTCCACTATTGGCTACTACCTGATGGTGAAAAAGAGAAGCTTGATATTAGAATCGAAGAGTGTAAACTTAAGATAGAGAGTGGATCAAGGCCTTGCGATGGGTTCAACACCTATGGCGTATGGTGGCGCGATGATAGGAGCTGCTCGTTCTATCTCAACAACGGCCAGAGGCAAGATCGCACCTTTGTGGGGCGCAAAAAGTGGGGCGATCCATTCGATATCGAGTTCCGCTTTACCGAGCCCATGGGCATAAATCTAGTCACCGAGACCTACCCCACCCCCTGGATTGAGCTGCCAAATGACGAGGAGCTGGCCGACCCCCTGCGCAACAGAACCTACTACGACTGGGTGCGCGCCTACACTCTAATGGAGGCATCGGCCGAGAATCCAAAGGCTCAACCGATGAGGATGTTTGATGATAAAATCTATATAGCATCCATCAAAGATGGAGCCCTAGAGCTTCACTATAGTGCACCTATAGATAGACAAATTGAGATCGAGATCTACGACACGAAAAATAGACTCATCGACTCTAAAAGATACCCAGCACCCGCCGGCTACGCAAACATCGCCCTCACCATAGAGGCAAAACGAGGCAGAGAGTACACCATCATCGCCTATCTTGGCGAAGGTATTCCGGGGATGCACCGCTCGGGCGACTCTTTGAAAATAACTTTTTAACTAATTTATTGCATATCAAAATAATTTCCATATATTTGTCAGACAACACATAACTAACCCAATTATGACAAAGAAAATTATTCTATCAGCGGCGTTAATTTTAGCGACTCTATCCTACGCCGAGGCAAAAAAAAGTGCTAATCTAGCCCCCCATTCAGACCCAAAAAACAAGGGCGAATGGGTGCTCAACACCGATGTCAGCGACGAGTTTAACGACAAAGTACTAGACGAGGATCGTTGGTATATAGTGGGTAAAATGGTCGATGGCAAACCTACCTACATCCACCCCGACAACCCAAAGAAGAAGGTGTGGACTGGCCGCGCCCCATCACAATTTTCGGGCAACAACCACCGCCTAGAAGATGGTATCTTAAAGCTCGAGGCGCGCTGGGAGCCCGATTTCCCATTTATCAAGGAGATTCACAAGCCCGTATTTGGCGATCCGCTGCCATACGAAAATATCACCGCGCCCTGCATCATTGGCCGCCGCAGCTTCAAATATGGCTATGTCGAGATCCGCAGCAAGTCGGCTGATGCTCAGATCACCAGCGGCTTCTGGTCGATGGGAAATGGGCTGGAGGTTGACTTCTTCGAGTCGTTTGGCGATGGCCGCGGCAAGGGCAAAGAGCACCTCGACAGCCAGCTATGGTGGTCGATCCGCGACTGGAAAAAGCTCCGCGGCCAGCCCTCCTACACCGAGCGCAAGGATGTCGGCTTTAGATTTGCCGACGACTTCCACATCTATGGCATCGAATGGGACGAAAAGGGGATCAAGTACTATATCGACGGCAAACTATTCTCATCAGTAACGGCCGAGGAGGCAACCGCCTGGGCTAAGGAGAACCGCGAGGTGGCGGACGATTACAACGGCTATGTGGCAACGACCGATATCTTCCTATGGCTAGATATGGAGATCTTCTCATGGAACGGCATGCCAAAGAGCAAGGAGGAGCTAACGCGCAACGGCACCCCCGAGCAGAAGGCCGGTGGCTATATCGACTTTGAGGTCGACTACATTCGCGTTTGGCAGAAGAGCGAGAAGTAGAAGATATATAATCTGTTTTAGGAGGTCACCGCAAGGTGGCCTTTTTTTTAAGTAGAGTAAAATAATTATTGGTGTGTTTTTAAGAGTGCTTTTGGAGATGAGATTTTTTGCTATTGAATTGAAAATATAGTTATTCTATATTGAAATTTAATAGTGAAAAATATCGCTCCATGAGTGCTTTTAAAAATATGGCAATAATTGTTTTACCCTACTTATTTGCAATTAACATTTGGATTATTTATTATAATCATATACCTTTGCCAGTAACTATCCGCAAACCAGATATAATATAGTGGATAGACATATTTATACTTTATAGCGTTTTGCTATTGTTTTGGGTTGATAAAATCGCCAATTGAATCAATGCCCCAATTAACAATGAGTGAGATGCCTACGCTACGGCGTGGGCTTTACTTGTTTGGGGCAGGTGTTTGGCGATACCGATCAACCATAAGTATCGCCCACGCCGTTGTTTTATGTGGTATATTGATATTTAGGAGGCGATAGCATGCTCTTTAGCAACACTAATGTTTCACCTAAATAAATTACTAACATGAAAAGAAAACTTCTATTTCTTCTCTCGCTAACGCTATTTACAGCGTGCGACGAGACTGATGGCGATCTAGATCCGAGCGCCACCACCCCACAGGCTGAAAGCAGCAGCGTGAGCTTCACCAGCGGCGGAATCGCCTTTACCCGCGTCACCGACAATCAGTTTGATGCAGGCAACGAGATCCTGGTCAAAGCCTATGCCGATAGCACAGAGCATAGCCAGGGCATCTACAGCTATGATGGCAGCAGCTTTAAGAGCGACGACCCGATTATGCTAGCCGAGGGCGAGGCGCTATCCTACTGTGCCGCCTATCCATCGAGCGCACCATTCAGCGGCACCTTTGAGGCCAAGGCCGACCAGAGCAGCGCCGAGAATTATGAGGCGAGCGATCTACTAGTTGCTACAACCGAGGTCACTAGCGCCGCAACCCCCGAGCTTGCATTCAACCACGCCATGAGCAGCCTTATCCTTAATGTCAAGGTGCTAGAGGGCGGCGCGGCCAAAAGCGGATCGAGCGTGAGCGCTACATTCTCTCTTAAAAACCAGGCGCAGGTGGATCTAGCCTCTGAGAGCTATGAGGCGACGGGCAGCGCCACCACCATCACCCCATTCCCAAGCGTGGGCAATGGCACGAGTGAGAGCTTTAATTTCTCACTCATCGTCGCACCGCAGACAATCGCCGCCAACAATGTTGTCGCTACGGTTGTCGTTGATGGGGCGAATCAATTCGACTTCTCCTACGCTACCGACCTGACGCTGCAATCTGGCAAGCAGATCACCTATGAGTTTTCGGTAGATCTCGCAACCAAAGAGACGAGCATCAGCTTCGGCAAGGTGATCTCTGACTGGGATGACATAAGCCCAGATGAGCCAGAGGTGACCGCCACATGGATGCTTGCCGACTTCTCGGCCACAAACTACCCTACGAGTGCAAATATCTGGATTATTGAGGATGCTAGCGCCTCGACAGATGATTTCAGCGGACTAAAAGATGCGCTTGCAAATTGCACCAACGACATCACACTACGTCTGCCTAATCTTCTATCACTACCTGATAATGCACTTACATGGATAGACAACACATCGCTATCCATCGAGCTACCTGTAGCCACAACCATTGGAGCGTCCGCGCTGAATGGTCTCTCGGGATTAACCACCCTGAAAATACCTGCGGCTACAGAGATTGGAGAGCATGCCCTCGCCGCTTGTGTTAATGTGGCATCAATAGAGATACCCGAGGCCACTACGATCGAAGATTTTGCATTTATGAGATGCCTGGCTCTATCCTCTATTGATCTTCCTAAAGCCACCACGATTGGAGGTTCTGCATTCTACTATTGCTCAGCTCTAACTACCATAACACTACCTGAAGCTATTACGATTGAAGATTATGCATTCACTAATTGCACAGCGCTAACCTCCATCGAACTACCCGAGGCCACTACGATCGAAGATCATGCATTCTATACCTGCACAGCGCTAACCTCCGCAGATCTGCCTAAGGCTATTACAATTGGAGGTTCTGCATTCACTAATTGCACAGCGCTAACCTCCATCGAACTACCCGAGGCCACTACGATCGAAGATCATGCATTCTATACCTGCACAGCGCTAACCTCTGCAGATCTGCCTAAGGCTACTACGATTGGAGGGTATGCATTCACTAATTGCACAGCGCTAACCTCCATCGAACTACCCGAGGCCACTACGATCGAAGATCATGCATTCTATATCTGCACAGCGCTAACCTCTGCAGATCTGCCTAAGGCTACTACGATTGGAGGGTCTGCATTCTACTATTGCACAGCGCTAACCTCCGCAGATTTTCCTAAGGCTATTACAATTGGAGATTATACATTCGCTGGGTGCACAGGGCTATCCTCTGTAGAACTACCTGAAGCTATTACTATCGAAGTTGGTGCATTCTCTGGGTGCACAGAGCTAACCTCCATCAATCTGCCTGAAGCTACTACGATTGGAGGGTATGCATTCTCAGGGTGCACAGCGCTAGCCTCTGTAGATCTACCAGAAGCTACTACGATTGGAGAGTATGCATTCAAAGGGTGCACAGCGCTAGCCTCTGTAGATCTACCAGAAGCTACTACGATTGGAGATCGCGCATTCAATGGGTGCACAGCGCTAGCCTCTGTAGATCTACCAGAAGCTACTACGATTGGAGAGTATGCATTCTATGAGTGCGAAGATCTAACCTCCATAGAGCTACTTGAGGCTATTGAGATTGGGCTTTATGCATTCTATAAGTGCACAGCGCTATCCTCTGTAGATCTTCCTGCAGCTACAACATTTGGTAATAGAGCATTTGGTTATTGCACATCGCTAACCACAATAGAACTCCCTGAAGCCACAACTTTCGGGACACTTGTCTTTCATTCATGTAGTGAATTAACTTCGATTAATCTACCAAAGATCACCATCCTTGGTCAGTTGACTACTACTGCGAATGCGAAATTGACAGCTGTATACGTTGCAACAGTGAGCGGCGTAACGCTAGATACTAGCTATCTTACATCAACAACATTCCTTAATAGTAGTGCCTACACCCTTTACATAGGCTCTGCAAATAGTGATATTGTTGATTTAGACCTTGATTGTATATATACGGACACTTGGGCTACATTCTTCAATGAGATAATCCTAGTCGACTAGCGGCTAGGAGACCTCTCGTCATTGCGGACTTGATCTAATCGTGTCCGAAATAAAAATGCAAAATATTTTCATATTCTCCCATCACGTCGCCCGCGCGTCATTGCGGACTTGATCCGCAATCTCAATACTCTTGATATTCAGGTGATTAGAGATTGCAGCTCGGAGGCCGCAATGACGCAGGCGCGGTGCGAGGTGCGAGGTGCGAACGTGGAAATAACCGGCTTTTTATTTTGGACACGATTGGCTCTCAGGCCGCAATGACGTAAAAAATAGGTCGCCCCAGCAAGGCGACCTATCTGCTTATATATAGCACACTTTTCTCTACAAAAACTTATAGATGCAGGTGTGGCGATAGACCTCGCCGGGCGAGAGGATCGTAGAGGGGAATGCGCTCTGGTTGGGTGCATCGGGCAAACCTTGCGTTTCGAGGGCGAATGAGCCGCGATAGTCGTAGCTCCCCTGGCCATCCTTGGAGCGGGTCTTTCCATCGAAGAAGTTGCCTCCATAGAGCTGAATGCCTCTCTGATCGGTGTAGACCTCCATCTTGCGGCCGCTCTCCGGATCCTCGATTGTGGCCGCTAGGCGCAGCCCCTGGCCATCCAACACAAAGCAGTGGTCATAGCCCGAACCCATCTCTAGCTGCTCATCCTCCTCGTCGAGGCGCGAGCCCACGGCGTGGGGCGCAAGGAAGTCGAAAGGGGTATCCACAACAGTAGCGATCTCGCCCGTTGGGATCGAAACCTCATTAATAGGCACATACCTTGAGGCGTTGATCTGCAAGATATGATCGTTGATAGTGCCATTACCCTCACCTCGCAGGTTGAAAAATGAGTGGTGAGTGATATTCACCGGCGTTCGCTTGTCGGTTGTGGCTGAATATTCGATCACAAACTCGCCTTGGGGAGTGAGCTTATAGAGCATCTCGATCGTTAGATTGCCGGGGAAACCCTCCTCTCCATCGGGCGATATGTATTTAAATAGGATATGATTTTCGCTACTCTCCACAACGCTCCATACAACCATGTCAAGACCCTTAAGGCCGCCGTGCAGCGTCTGGCCGTTGTTGTTGATCGGCAACTGATACGCCTTGCCATCAATCGAGAATTGCCCCTTAGCGATGCGATTGGCAAACCTGCCGCACACGGCGCCCAAGAAGCGCTCGCCCTTATTATCAAGATACTCCTCGATGGTATTATAGCCCAAAACCACATCGGCAACTCGCCCCTGAGCGTCAGGCACAAAGAGCTTCATCACACGGCCGCCTAAGTTAGTGACCACCATTTCAAGGCCACCGGCCTTAAGTGTGTATGTTGATATCTGCCCCATGGCTATAGTGAGGCTCTAAGCCTCTGCTCCCTCTCCTCGCTCCAGTAGCCGCAATCCAGCTCTATGAATACAGAGCTATAGGCAACCGTAGACTCGGTTTTGATAACCACCACATTGAAGAGCTTCGAGGCGGCATCGAGCTTGGCAAAGACCTCATCGTGGAGGATGCTCTGCACCTGGACGCCCGCTAGCGCGCTGCGGATTGTGCCCACCATCTCGGCCTCGGCGCCACCAAACTGCTCTAGCGCGCCTAGCTCCTTATCGGTATATATTATTGGCTTAATATGAGATGATTTATCAATGCTCTCAACTACATATTTTAGCACCTTGTCGATTGGCTCTGCGCTGTTGAGATAGGTCATCCCCGCAGCGCTCTGCAACGGGAATGCCTTATCAACAACCAGAATCCAGTTGCGGTGTCCCAAGAGTGGGAGCACACGCTCAAATTCTGATCTCCACATATCTATTTTATCTCCTCGTCAAAAACAATAGCCACCTTGCCGCACTTGCCCTCAGCCATCAGGCGATAGGCCTCCGAGGCATCTTTCAGCTCAAAGCGGTCGGTAACCAAATCCTCGGGGTGGATGCCCCAGCGCACGATGCGCTCAACGACCTCCTCCATCTTCCAGATAGAGGTAACCCACGAGCCATAGATAGTCTTTTGTGCATGCAAGATATCCTCCGAAGGGTTAAACTCCACGGTGCCGCCCTCGCCCACGAAGGCGATCTTGCCCCACTTGCGTGTTGCACGAATAGCTAGCTGACGGCCATAGGTGTTGCCCGAGCAGTCGATGGCGCGCTCGACGCCATTACCGCCAGTCATCGCCTTGATCTTCTCTAAGGCATCTTTATCTGAGAGAACCACAGCATCGCAAAGACCCTTTTCGATGGCGATATCCATACGCGACTGAACGGTATCAACACCGATAACCTTCTCGGCGCCCATAGCCTTAGCGAGCATAGCTGTAGCCAGACCCACAGGGCCAAGGCCTACGACAAGCACCGCATCATTTCCGCAGACACCTATCTTCTCCAACCCCTCGTAGGTTGTACCAAAACCGCAAGCCACCTGCGCACCATCGGTGTAGGTTAGCGAGTCGGGCAGAGCCACAAGATCCTTCTCCTCGGCAAGCATATACTCAGCCATACCGCCATCACGCTGCCATCCATAGGCGCGGCGATACTCCGATGTGCAAGAGATCATAAATCCGCGACGGCAGTCGTTGCAGACACCACAACCAGAGATGTGATAGACGATAACACGATCGCCCTTCTTAAAGCGGCGAAGACCCTCACCCACCTCAACGATCTGTCCACATGGCTCATGTCCGCAGATCTTATTCTGATAACCCTCGGGGCCCTCGCCTACATGCTCGCGATAGATACAACGGATATCCGACCCGCAGATTGTCGATGACTTCATCTTGATAAGAACCTCGCCATGACCTGGCTTTGGGATATCAACCTCCTTTAGCTCTACTGTGCTGTCTCCTGGCAGATAAGCTGCCTGCATTTTGTTGCTCATTTTATTTAAATTTAATGTGTTTTTTACTCGATTTAAGTAGGGTAAAATAATTATTGGTGTGTTTTTAAGAGTACTATTGGAGAAGAGATTTTTTTGCTATTGAATCG
>JBCQTD010000038.1:0-6576 GCA_047178725.1 Rikenellaceae bacterium | reverse complement strand
CGAAAATATAGTTATTCTATATTGAGATTTGATAGTGAAAAATATCGCTCCAAGAGTGCTTTTAAAAATATGGCAATAATTGTTTTACACTACTTATATATTGTGCAATAGAGTGAGTGATTTTGGGGCTTCGCAGGCATTTTTAACCGCAGCAGCCTGACGGCTGTGAGGATTAAAAAGCGCAGGGAAGTGCCAAAAGCGCCGCTCTATTGTGCAATAACGCCATCCTCATCCCATAGATCCTGCCACTCAGCCCCTACCCAACAGAACACCTGACCCTTAATAAAGCGGTTGTTCTTGTCGAGTGCCTTTATCGCTGCCATCTCCTCATCAGAGAGTGGATCAACAACAGCGCACTCGAGGTTTGCCATAAACTTCTCGGGCTTGACAGAGAATGGGATGATAATCTCGCCGCGCTGCACAGCCCACTTTAAGCAGATAACAGCTGGATGCACACCGTGCGCCTTGGCAATAGCAACGATAGTTGGATCCTCAATGGGCACGGTGTCCTCGGGGGTCTTATCTCGCTCGGGGCGGTTTGGCGAGCCGATTGGACAGAAGCCAATTGGCTGGATCTCATTTGCAATCATATAGTCATAGAGCTCTGGCTGCTGGAAGTGGGGGTGAATCTCCATCTCATTTACAACTGGCTTTATGCGGCAGTCGCGAAGAATAAGCTCCATCTTAGCCTTAGTGACATTTGATGTTCCAATATTCCTCACTAGGCCTGCATCGTAGAGCCTCTCCATCTCGCCCCATGTACGCATAAAATTCTCATGAATATATGGCACAGCATTCGGATCGCGGCTCTCTACCGAGACACCCTTAGCGTGGAAATTAGGGAATGGCCAATGCACAAGATATAGATCAAGATAGTCGAGCTGCAAATCATCCATAGATTTTTTGCACGCCTCGGCCACATTATCGTGCTGATCGTTCCATAGCTTAGATGTGATCCAAAGCTCCTGGCGGGTTACAACCCCCTCGGCAATAAGCTCCTTAATCGCTAGTCCGATCTCCTTTTCGTTGCCATATACTGCCGCGCAGTCGATATGGCGATAACCATGGCGGATTGCCTCCTTCACGGCATTTGCTATAGTCTCATTGTCATAGTTATCAGAGCCGAATGTTCCGATTCCAACCGCTGGTATTACCGCCCCATTATTTAACACTCGCTGAGGAACGAGAGCTGGGTCAATTTTTTTGATCTCCATATTATTTCAAGATTTTATAAGTTCTATAACCATAGATTGCAATAAATACAAAACATGCAAATGGGATCACAAACGAGAAGTTCTCGGCGGCGATACCACACACCTGCTTCTGGTCGATAATCCACCCCTGAAGCGGAGGCATAATCGAACCACCCACGATAGCCATCACAAGACCCGCTGCGCCGAGAGTTGCATACCTGCCAATCCCCTCCAAAGCGATGCCATAGATCGTTGGAAACATTAGCGACATAAAGGCCGAGGTTGCCATCAAGCAATACAATCCGCCCATGCCGTCGATAAGGATTGCACCAGCGGTGGTGCACATCGCACAGATGGCAAAGACGAGGAGCATAAGGCGCGAGTTTACGAACCTCATAAGCATCGTGGCGATAAATCGTCCGCTAAGGAATAGGCACATTGCACCAATATTATACATCTGCGCCTCAGCCTTTGGAATGCCTAGGCGACCAGCATATTGGATAATAAATGTCCAGCACATAATCTGAGCACCTACATAGAATATCTGCGCGAGGACTCCCTCACGATAGATCACATTTGCTGTAAGAGCATTAAACGACTCCTTAAAGCTAACATTAGAGTCTCCAATAGTATTTGGCATCTTCGAGAAGAAGATCACAACAAATATCATAATCACAACAAGACCGAGAATCACATAGGGGTTGCGAATAACCATCAAATCCTCTAGACGGATCTGCTCCTTCACACTCTGAGAGAGCTCGCTAAATGGCACCCCCTGCTTATCGCACTGCAAATTTGCCAAGATAAGCTGCGAGGCTACATACATACCCATCAGAGAACCCACGGGATTGAAGGTCTGGGCAAGGTTCAGGCGGCGTGTAGAGGTTTCGGGCGAGCCCATAGAGAGGATATATGGATTGGCAGTTGTCTCCAAAAATGCCAGACCAAAGGTCAATATATAGAGTGAGATGAGGAACATGCCAAACTGCTGAAAGTGTGCGGCAGGCCAGAATAGAAGCGCCCCAAAGGCATAGAGGCCGAGACCAAGTAGAATGCCGCTCTTGTAGCTATATTTCTGGATAAATATTGCCGCCGGAATAGCCATCGTGGCATAGCCGCCATAGAAGGCAAACTGCACGAGCGAGGCCTTAGCGGTTGATATCTCCATTACGGTTTTAAATGCTGCCACCATCGGATTTGTGATGTCATTTGCGAAGCCCCACGCCGCAAAGAGGATCGTGACCAGAATAAACGGCACTAAGAACTCCTTAGTTACTAGTTTCTGATTGGTTTTCATTTTAAGGTTAATTTAGTTAGTTGTTTTGGTTAGTACAAAATTCATAAAATATTTACTAATACACTAATCCAAAATTAACAATTTATAGGACATTATTGATATTTGATAATTTTTTTTACTACATTTGTTCTATGGCAGGAGTAAAAAACTTTATTTTAGTAAATATTGGCTATGCCGAGCACCACGCCGACTGGAACTACCGCCAGGTGGTGAGCCCTTTCACGCGCATATATCTGCCGGTGGATGGGCGCGCCAAGATACATCTGCCGGATGGAAGCTATGAGGTTGGGAGTGGATACCTATATATAATACCAGCCTACTGCATGCACCACTACGAGTGCGATGGAGACTTCTCGCTCTACTACATCCACCTATACGAAGATGATGGAGGAGAGCTAAGCATTGGTGAGAACTATAATTTCCAGCACAAAATACCAGCTCTTGCACTTGATGAGATCTTAGTAAAACATCTTCATGAGTTGAACCCAAACAAAAGCCTGCGCAACTACAACCCACAGACATACGACAACCACACAACATTTATAGGCGATCTATCGAGCTCAACCCACGATGCTCCTCACCTACAGATGGAGAGCGAGAGCATACTTAAGATCTTAATAAGCCACTTCCTAAAATATGCCACAGCCAAAAACGAGCAGCTCGACGATCGCATTGCAAAATCACTACTCTATATCAGAAGCAATCTAGATCGCCCGATAGAGGTTTGCGAACTAGCCGAGCTATGTTGCGTGAGCGTGGAGTACTTTATCCGCAAATTCACAAAACAGATTGGCATATCACCCATAAAATATATACAGACCAAACGTGTGCAGCGCGCCCAGCTTATGATGATGGTTGGCGGCAGCCATATAAAAGATATCGCCTATGGAGTTGGATTCAATGATGTCTCCTATTTCAATCGCGTATTTCGCAAGGCGACCGGATGCACACCTCAGGAGTATCGACGCAATGTACTTACAACAACCGTAAAACCCTAAATACTATGAACCATCTTCTACGCAACGCTATTTTAGCTGGCACTTTGCTCCCGGCCGCAGCCGCAGCCGCAGCCGCAGAGCGACCAAACATCATCCTATTTCTTACCGACGACCAAGCCTTCAACACCATCGCCGCCTGGGGCAACAATCAGATCAAGAGCCCGAATCTTGATCGTTTAGCGCAGAGCGGAGTCTCTTTTAAGAACCACTACGCCACAACCTCGATAAGCATGGCTAGCCGCGCAATCGTAATGACGGGCATGTATGAGTATAAGACCGGCTGCAACTTTCTGGTTGGCGGTCTGCCCACAGAGAGTTTTGAGCGCTCATACCCAATGGTGCTGCGCGAGTCGGGATACTACACCGGTTTTGCCGGGAAATTTGGCTTTGCCGTAACCGACGATCGCTCTACGGGAGACAAGCACAATAGCTATGATCTGCTACCGGTCGATGAGTTCGACGAGTGGGGAGGCGGCGTTGTGCAGACCAATTACGAGACTAAGAAGAATAAGTATATCGCCAAATATGCAGATAAATATCCACACTCGACCAGAGCCTACGGCGCCTTTGGCTGCGACTTTATCGAAAATGCCTCAAAGAGCGGAAAGCCATTCTCTCTCTCGATCTCATTCAAGGCACCACACTCGCCAATGACCCCCGATCCAATGTTTGATGATGTATATAAAGGTGTTATCTTTGAGCAGCCCTACAACATGGGCGAAAGGGGCGATGATCTCCTGCCCACGCAGGCCAAGATGGGTCGCCAATTCTTATACTATTTTGACGATTGGTACGCCGATGGCAGGATGCAAGAGTACTATCGCCGATATTATCAGCTAATCTATGGCGTTGACTATGCTGTCGGTATGATTCTCGATAAGCTCGAAGAGAGCGGCCTAGACAAAAACACCATCATAATCTTCACCTCCGACAACGGCTATTCACAGGGTTCGCGCAACCTCGGAGGCAAGGTTCTGCCGTATGAGTGGGCATCGCGCACGCCGCTTATTATTGTTGATCCACGCGAGAGAAAGAGCGCCGGAAAGAGCGTCGACATCCCAACGGGCAATATTGATATAGCACCAACAATCCTAAATTATGCCGGCATTCAAGTGCCTCAAAATATGGATGGTGAGGCTCTTGGCACATTGGTAAAGAACCAAAAGTCTAAATTCCGCGACAACATAGCACTAATTAATGTTTGGGGTACACCCCATTGCTACTCGCTGTCGGTTGTATCTAGACAGACCAAATATATCTACTGGAACTTCGCCGAGTCTCTTGAGCCTGCCGAGGAGCTATATCATGTAGATTCAGACCCATACGAGATGGAGAATCTTGCCGGCATAAAGAGCTACAGCAAAGAGCTAGAGAAGATGCGCAAGCTCTATGATGAGCATCTTGAGCGATGGGAGAGAGAGTGCATAAAGGATACTACTCGTCCATACTATCAGCTGCCTAAAGTACTAGATCGCCATCTGCCATGGTCGGAGCGCAAAAAGTATATCCCCGAGGTGGCCTGGGATCAATTTGATAAATTACTTAAGATTATCGGCTATGAAGGTGCACAAGATGACTATGAGGCAATAATAAAGGCGAAGGGCTTACCTGTAAATAAACCAAATAAAAACAAATAAGTAGTGTAAAACAATTATTGCCATATTTTTAACAGCACTCTTGAAGCGATATTTTTCACTATTAAATTTCAGTATAGAACCACTATATTTTCAATTCAATAGCAAAAAATCTCATCTCCAATAGTACTCTTAAAAACACACCAATAATTATTTTACACTACTTATAATTAATTGTTGTAAATAGCAATAATGTAAATACAAAAGGTATGCTTAAAGCGATTATCTTTGCGGTATTATCTGTGCCATCAAAAAGGGGTATAGAGAATACACTCAATATAAAAACAGCAAGTAGTATGCTGATACGAGACCTATACTTCATAATGATTTTAGTTATGAGGTTTTTACTTCAATAATTTACGATTATCAACTTGCGAGAGCACTCGCATTTGTTGTATAGCAACGGAATTAAGTTTTATTAATCTATCCTTCTGCAAAATGTTCTCACCAATAAGCACAGCATTTATATTCTCCATATTCGATAGACAGATCAGTTCGTTGATTGTCGAATAGTCTCGCATATTACCCTTTAGCTCAGGATTTGCAGCTCTCCACTGTTTGGCGGTGATTCCATAGAGAGCTACGTTCAAAACATCAGCCTCCGAAGCGTAGACAATAGAGGTTTGCTTGGCTGTAAGTTCTTCGGGTATAAGATTTGCCTTGATGGCATCGGTATGAATATGGTAGTTGATTTTGGCTAATTCTCGCTTTGCCGACCATCCGAGCTGCTTTTGTTCCTCCTCTTTTAGGCGTTGGAACTCTTTTATAAAGTAGAGTTCAAATTCCACAGAGATCCAACTTGCGAACTTAAATGCAATATCTTTATGGGCATAAGTTCCTCCATATCGTCCCGATTTGGCGACAACACCTATCGCATTTGTGTTTGCAATCCACTTCTGAGGCGACATCGTAAATGCGTTTAATCCAGCCTCCTTTTTAAACCCCTCGAATTCGAGGGGTTTAAAATCTTGATTGTATAGAGTCTCCCAGATACCCAGATACTCAATAGTATTCCTATTGCGCATCCAGTTGCTAACAACAGCAGTTGGATCATCAGATTTGTGTTTAGCTATATCGGTAAGCGAAATGTAATCAACATTGTCTAACTTAATGATTGTTACATCCGTCTCCTTGACATTTATCTTTGCCATTAGTTTTTATATATTTTTAGGGTGAAATTAGAACTCTTATACTTTTCAAAGGTATAGTTTATTTTATTTTTAACCAAATTATATTGAGTCGTTTTTGCGAGTTTTCCCTCTTTGGCTGTGGGTTTTGGCAGTGGCTTTGGGATGTGGTATGGCGATATGGTGTAGTAACTTAATTTTGTTTTGAGTAGGTTTTTGAGTACTTTTACGTCCATTATATAATAAAGGGGATAGGTATAGGCGTTTAGACCGCACAAATTATCATAGAATTACTACCTTTGTAAAATGGGTAGAGAAAATAAATTT
>JBCQTD010000037.1:0-17832 GCA_047178725.1 Rikenellaceae bacterium | reverse complement strand
GAAAATATAGTTATTCTATATTGAGATTTGATAGTGAAAAATATCGCTCCAAGAGTGCTTTTAAAAATATGGCAATAATTGTTTTACACTACTTATATATCCTTTTAAATTTCAGGAATGTAGCTGTGGGCTACGAGATTAAACCTCCCAAGTCTCGCCAGAAGTCAAGAGATCATCCATAGATTTGATCTTAGCCTTGCTCTGAACCTCAACAACCTGGGCTGCAACCTCAACATCATAAACCGGAGCGTCCACCGAGCGAATCACGCCCATAGCAACGGGATACTCAGGATATTTCATCGCTGCCAGCATGGTGTGAAGGGTTGTATCCTCCTCTTTGGCATCGTGCGTAAGCACGTTGTCGATAGTGTAGCCCCCCTCGCCTAGGGTTACAACCTTAAGCTTAAGACCATCAAGCACAAGACCCTTCTCGTTGTTCACACCGAAGGTCATCTTCTCGCCATCGCGAAGGATGATGGTGTTGGCCTGGCGCAGAGCCTTTGTGCCGGCAAATTCGGCGAAGGTCTTATCGTTGAAGATAACGCAATTCTGCAAAACTTCCACCACAGATGTACCTTTGTGGCAACCAGCCGCAACGAGGATATCCTTTGTGAGCATCACATCGCCGTCGATACCGCGAGCGAAGAATGTGCTCTTAGCGCCGATAGCGAGCTCGCCGGGATTGAAGGGCGACTCGACCGTTCCGAAAGGTGAGGTCTTGGTGATCTTACCGCGCTTTGAGGTTGGTGAGTACTGCCCCTTGGTTAGACCATATATCTCGTTGTTGAATAGAACGATATTCAGGTCGATATTGCGTCTTATGGCGTGGATAAAGTGGTTACCACCGATAGCGAGCGAGTCGCCATCACCAGTTGCCACCCATACGCTAAGCTCGGGGTTTGCGGTCTTAACACCAGTGGCGACAGCGTTAGCACGGCCATGGATGGTGTGGAAACCGAAGGTGCGCATATAGTAGATAAAACGCGATGAGCAGCCGATACCAGAGATGAATGTGAATAGGTTGTGAGGGATCTTCTTAAGATCTGCAATCTCAACGCAGGCGCGCTGCACAGCGTTAAGGATGGCGTGGTCTCCACAACCAGGACACCAACGTACCTCCTGGTCGCTCTTGAAATCTGCTATTTTATAATTAAATTCCATGATTTTTACCCTTAAAGTGATTTAAATTTCTCCACTAGCTCCACCACAGTAAATGGCTGACCCTGTGACTTGTTGATCTGCTCGCAAGAGAATCCCGAGATGCTCTGGCGTAGGTACGAGGCAAACTGACCCTCGTTGAGCTCGCACACTACAATCTTCTTAAACTTAGAGAAGATCTCCTCTACCCCCTTTGGAAGTGGGTTGATGTAGTTGAAGTGGCATAGCGAGATGCTCTGACCCGCCTTCTGGCACTGCGATACAGCATTCTGAAGGTGACCCTTGGTTCCGCCCCAGCCTACTACTAGTAGATCGCCCTCGCTATCTCCGATAACCTCCTGCGCTGGGATGTAATCTACAACCTTAGCAACCTTCTCGGCGCGGGTGTTGACCATGATCTGGTGGTTCATCGGATCGTGCGAGATAGAGCCCTTAAGGGCATCCTTCTCAAGACCACCGATGCGGTGCTGAAGTCCATCCTTGCCGGGGAATGCCCATGAGCGCGCTAGCTTCTCGTTGCGTGCGTATGGCATAAAGGCAGATCCATCCTCTGATGGCTTAGCGATAGGGGGTGTGATTGTTGGGTAGTCGCTCATAGATGGGATAAGCCATGGCTCAGAGCCGTTGGCGATAAATCCATCGGTTAGAAGCACTACGGGAGTCATATGCTCTAGTGCCAGACGACCCGCCTCGAAGGCGTAGTGGAAGCAGTCGCTTGGCGAAGAGGCGGCCAGTACGATAACCGGACACTCACCATTTCGGCCATATAGCGCCTGATTAAGGTCGCTCTGCTCGGTCTTAGTTGGCAGACCAGTAGATGGGCCACCGCGCTGAACGTTAACGACAACGAGCGGAAGCTCGGTCATAACGGCAAGACCTAGCGCCTCGCTCTTAAGCGAAAGACCTGGGCCCGAGGTTGTTGTTACGGCGAAATTTCCAGCATAGGCAGCACCGATAGCGGTACAGATACCGGCGATCTCATCCTCCGCCTGCACAGTCTTAACACCTAGGTCGCGGCGCTTGGCTAGCTCCTCTAGGATAACTGTTGCTGGTGTGATTGGGTATGAACCACAAAAAAGCGGAAGCGAGCTCTTCTCGGCGGCGGCACATAGACCCCACGCTGTAGCTACATTT
Source organism: Rikenellaceae bacterium (assembly GCA_047178725.1). Lineage (GTDB taxonomy): Bacteria > Bacteroidota > Bacteroidia > Bacteroidales > Rikenellaceae > Alistipes. The sequence goes on along the minus strand of JBCQTD010000037.1, from coordinate 15,540 downwards.
CCGCTGATCGAACGATAGCGACCCTTCTCGAGGGTTGCCGTCTCGATCTTATATGTGTTGGCAAACGAATGTGTGTTGGCTCCATAGTTGAAACCGGCGTCGATTGCCATCTTATTTGCCTCGGCAATAAGTGGGTTCTTCTTAGCGAACTTGCTCTCGAGGAACGACTTGGCGTGATCCTCAGGGAGGTTGAAGAGATAGAAGCAGAGGCCTAGCGCAAACATATTCTTGCACTTAACCATCGACTTATTATCTAGACCTGTGCCTGCTAGAGCGTCGCGAGTCATGGTTGTGATAGGGGCAATGATGATGTTATACTCCTCAAGGCCTAACTCCTTGATCGGATCGTTTGTCTTATAGCCAGCCTTCTCGAGCTGATCGTCCGAGAGGGTGTCGCCATCGAGGATCACTGTGGCATCTTTTTTGAGCCAAACTCTATTAGCCTTAAGGGCTGCTGCATTCATTGAGACCAACACATCGCAATAGTCGCCCGGGTTGACCATCTTCTCTGAACCGAAGTGTACCTGAAAGCCAGATACACCACCTACCGTACCCTGTGGGGCGCGGATCTCTGAGGGGTAATCGGGGAAAGTTGAGATACCATTTCCAATCAATGCAGAGGTATCTGAAAAGAGGGTGCCTGTAAGCTGCATTCCATCTCCTGAATCACCAGAGAAACGGATAACAGCATCATGCAGCTCTTGCACTTTTTTTTGTTCCATCTTGCTTTTACCTTTTATAAATTTATACTCATATGACCTACATCTGCAAAATTACAATTTTTTCATAAATATTCCTAAGATGGCTTGGGAAAATGCAGCTTTCGTCTGCAAAAAGCTAAAAAAAGAGCGCATTTCGCAAAAAATTAGGTATCTTTGTAAAGATTTTAAAGAAAATGGAAGATTTGAATTTTGGCTTCGCCTTCACCATTACGCTCCTCGCAGGACTCGCCACAGGCATCGGTTCGCTGGTGGCTCTCTTTGCGCGCAAGACCAATACCACCCTGCTCTCATTCTCGCTCGGGCTCTCGGCCGGAGTGATGCTCTATGTCTCATTCGTGGAGCTTCTTAATCATGGCAACGAGGCTCTTATTGCCTCGCATGGCCACTACCTGGGGAGCATCTACTCGCTCCTAGCGCTCTTTGCCGGCATGGGCTTTATTGCCATAATTGATGCCCTAATCCCCTCCGAGACCAACCCCCACGAGGCGCGCTGCGTTGAGCAGCTCGGGGCGGATTGCAATAAAAGGGGGCTCACGCGCATGGGGCTAATGAGCGCCCTAGCCATCGCCATACATAACTTTCCCGAGGGGATTGCAACCTTCGCCTCGGCCGCCGAGGATCCTTCGCTAGGCTTGGCGGTGGGCGTAGCGGTAGCCATACACAATATCCCGGAGGGCATAGCGGTATCTGTACCTATATATTATGCAACAGGCTCGCGCCACAAAGCCTTCTGGTACTCGCTCCTCTCGGGGCTTGCCGAGCCGCTGGGAGGTGTTATCGCCTTTGCCCTACTGATGCCATTTATCACCCCCGAGCTGATCGGGGCGCTACTCTCGGGAGTGGCCGGAGTGATGATATATATCGCCATAGATGAGCTGCTCCCTGCCGCCAGAGAGTATGGCAAGGCTCATATCTCGATATATGGCCTAGCCCTAGGGATGGCCATCATGGCCGCAAGCTTGATAATACTTGAATAAATTATGGATATCTTACTACTAATTTTAGGCCTAGCGATGATACTCATCGGGGCAAACTACATGACCGACGGAGCGGCAGCCCTTGCCGCCAGGCTCAACGTATCGGAGTTTATAATCGGACTCACGATTGTAGCAATCGGAACCTCCGCCCCCGAGATGGTCGTCAGCATAATTTCGGCCATGAATGGCAGCGGCGACATCGCCGTGGGAAACGTCGTGGGCTCCAACATCTTCAACACGCTGCTAATCCTCGGCATCTGCGCCGTGGTGCGCCCCGTAGCACTTACACAGCGCAACATCTTCCGCGATATTCCCCTTGGAATTGTCGCCTCACTTGTGCTGCTACTCGTAAGCTTCGGAGGCGAGATCACTCGCTGGTTTGGCCTGCTGCTGCTTGTGCTATATATTGGCGTTATCATCTACTCAATTCGCTCCTCGCGTCCCTCGATTGAGGAGGTTGAGGCTGCCGAGAGCACCCCCAAGATGGCACTATGGCTCGCGCTGGTGATGGTTGTAGGTGGCCTTGCTACACTGATCTATGGCGGCGATCTGCTGCTCGAGAACGCCATTTCGATAGCCCACCGTTATAGCATTCCTGACAATGTGATCGCTATCACAATGCTCGCCGGCGGCACATCCATGCCCGAGCTAGCAGCCTCGCTCGTATCGCTTATAAAGGGCAAATCGGATATCGCCCTGGGCAATGTAATCGGATCAAACATAGCCAACATCCTGCTGGTTCTTGGTGCCAGCGCCTCCATCTCGCCACTCACTCTTGGCGCGGTGACCAATATTGACATGGGCGTTGTGCTGCTCAGCTCGGTGCTTCTATTCCTAGCTGCATTTACATTCCAACGCCGCGAGATCGACCGCATCGAGGGCGTGCTCTTCCTTGCCATCTTCTTCGGATATATCTACTATTTGGTGGGCTAAATCTCACTCGATGTCAGCTATTCTAAGTAGTGTAAAACAATTATTGCCATATTTTTAAAAGCACTCTTGGAGCGATATTTTTCACTATCAAATCTCAATATAGAATAACTATATTTTCGATTCAATAGCAAAAAAATCTCTTCTCCAATAGTACTCTTAAAAACACACCAATAATTGTTTTACCCTACTTAGCTGAGCCCCCTGGTGCGATTTTAGAATAAAATCGCTGTTTTGGGGAGGGGGCATCGGGAGGGAACTGTGCTCATGCCGCACGGGCAGGGTGCTCAGCACCCATTTGTATGGTAAATTGCAGGACGAGCGACTATTCACAAGCCAGCGTTTGGGGTGCAAAAAACAGCACCAGCGGGGGTGTCATCCCCGCCGCCGCCCGCGAAGGGCAGTTCCCGACCCAGCGCTAAGCCTTAAAAATCTCCTCCAGAAGTCCCTCGCCGGGGCTGCTCTTGCCGAGTGATGGCAGCAGCGGGATCTGGCCATAGAGCGGATGTTTGATGGTACCATAGGGGTCTATTCCCATCAATTTGTAGACGCTGCCAATAAGGTCGGCAGGGGTCACAGGGCGCTCGGCAACAAATTCGCCTATGGCGTCGGTGGCACCAACAACCTTACCGCCCTCGAAGCCTCCACCTGCCACAAGGAATGAGAATGCCATTCCGTGGTGGCCGCGGCCTCCGTTCCAAGGTGGCTCCCACATAACCTTTGGCGTGCGACCAAACTCGCCTCCGCAGAGGATGATAGTCTCATCCAACATCCCGCGGCGCTCAAGGTCATTTATCAAAGCCGACACACCCTTGTCGAGAGTGCCGAGGCGCTGATCCATCCGCTTGAAGTGCTCCTTATGGGTATCCCAACCATTATAGTTTACCGTCACCACCGGAACGCCAGCCTCCACAAGGCGGCGCGCCACTAGGCACGACTGTCCAAACTCATCGCGACCATACTCGTTGCGTAGCTCTTGAGGCTCATTATTGAGATTGAAGACCTCGCGGCTCTTACCAAGGATCAGCTCGTAGTTCTGCTCGCGCAGCTCCTGCAGGCGCTCCACCTCGGCGTTGCTCTCCACCCCTCCGGCACCGGCGTGCTCGATGGTCTCCAGAAGCCCCTTTTTGTATTTTAGCACATCGTCGCTCACCTTGCTACTGTAGATGCCCTCCACCTCGAATATCTTCTCGGCAGGCTTGCCGCCTGTGCTGTAGGATTTGTAGCTAGTGCCCAGAAAGCCCGACTCGTTGAAGCGCACCGAGGATGTCGGCACGGTGATATAGGAGGGCAGGTTGCCGCTGTATCCCATCGGATTGAGGTAGGATAGAACCGAGCCAAAGGCTGGGTAGACGACGCTGCCCTTAGTCATATCGCCCGAGTACATCATATACTGCCCCACCTCATGAGCATTAGAGTTGGTTCTCATGCTGCGGATGATGGAGTATTTATCCGCCATGGCAGCCAGAAGCGGCAACTTTTCGCAGATAAATGTACCCTTTACATTGGTCTCGATTGGGGTTCGGTAGTTTCCACATACATCGCGTCCACCCTCAGGCTTGGGGTCGAACGTGTCATTTTGCGAGGGTCCGCCTGTTAAAAATAGCAGGATCACACTCTTGGCCTTGCGTGGCGGCGCCGCAGCACTCGCCTCCTTCTTCTCCTGCGCAAGCACCTCGCCAATAGCCGAGGGTGCCACTACAGCGGTCGCCCCTAGGGCTAAACCTCTGCGCAGAAACTCTCTACGCGATATGCGCTCTTTCATGGTTAAAGTTTTTAGATAGTATTAAGTAGTGAAAAACAATTATTGCCATATTTTTAAAAGCACTCTTGGAGCGATATTTTTCACTATCAAATCTCAATATAGAATAACTATATTTTCGATTCAATAGCAAAAAAATCTCTTCTCCAATAGTACTCTTAAAAACACACCAATAATTATTTTACCCTACTTAGGGTTAAGCGCAAAATAGTAATTTTCTCGCTAACTTGCAAATTTACTACCAATTATCACTTCTAAAAGTCGAGATCGGGATGCCATAGTTATTGAAGATATCACCCTTGGCATAGGGCTTAAAGGCGTAGCGCACAGCCACCGGATTGGGCACCTTCTTGCTCCACACCCTAAGCTGATACTCCGAGTCGCGGATAATAGTGCTCTCGGCCGGGTAGAAGATCCTATCCTCGCCGGCGATCTCGAGATTCTCGGAGTTTATGGTGTTGCCATAATTTATCCCCTGCGGAGCGTAGTCAAACTTCACGCCTAGCGAGACGGGAATCTTCTTTGCCGCCGGCATAAGCTTTACCCCTGCATATTTGGGCGAGCGGTATTCGATACTCTTTATGCCATAAGCATCGCCCAGCGCCCAGTAGGCAAAGCGCTGCCCCACCTGCCTCTTATAGCGTGGGTGGATGCACATCGGCTCGCCCACGTCGGTCAGGGTGACCATTCCGCAGCGCTCGATGGTGCTCTCGGCCTCAGCCATGGCCACTCTCATTCGCTCGTTATTGCCATCGGTTGGGTATGAGAGGGGTGCTATCTGGGCGTAGTAGAATGGGAATGTGCCAATATCGAAGAACTCGCGCAATCCACCCACAAACGAGGCTAGCAGCGCGCCATAATCTTGATAGGCAGAGCGGTTGGCCTCGCCCTGATACCACAATATCCCCTTGAACGTCAGCCCTTTGAGCGGCACGACCATTCCATTATATCCATAGAGAGGATCGCGGCGCGAGTTATCCGACATCTCTCCGGCATCCTGCTGCGAGAGATCATACTCCTTAACTTTGCTTAGCCACTCGCGCGACATCCAATGCTCGATCGTTGAGCCGCCCCAGCTGACGTTGATAAGACCCACCGGCACATCGAGTGCCCGATTTAGATAGTCGGCAAAGAAGTAGCCCGTGGCGCTATAGTTTAGGACATTCTCGGGGGTGCTTAGCCTCCACTCACCGCTGCATGTGGCGAGCTCCTTGGGCGATGGATTTAGCGTCTCCTTAAACATTCTAATCGGTCTCTCGGCCTTGGCCAGGGTGACCATCTCGGCCGCACCCTCGATCGGCTGGCTATTATTGCCCTTCATATTGAGCTCCATATTAGACTGCCCCATGCAGAGCCACACCTCGCCTAGAAGCACATTGCTGAGCTTAAGCTCCTGCCCATCGTTGAAGATGATCTCGTGGCTCTCGCAGCTCGCCGCCGCTGTCGGGATCTTGATCTGCCAGGTGCCATCTCTATCCACCTTGGTGGTGTAGCTCTTCTCGCTCCACGATGGGGTGATTGTCAGCTTAGCGCCAGCCTTAGCCTCGCCCCAGAAGAGTACATCCTCGCTCTGCTGCAATACCATCCCGTCGCCCCAAAGCGATGATAGCTTTACCTTTGCCTCGCCGCTTAGCGCCACGAGTAGCGCCGCTGATAGTAGAATTGGTTTTAGTTTCATGGTTTTATGTTTTAGTTTAGTTTTTTCGCAACTGCCTCCGGCGGGCGGGGATGGCACCCCCGCTGGTGCAATATTAATATTATCACAAATTTAGCAATCATTTCTATATATCGCAAAAAAAAGATAACTTTGTGGTATGGATCAAGATATGAATATATGGAGTATCAGCTCCGAGGCGGAGTTTGAGGCGGCGGCGATGGAGACATTTCGCTATGTCTCAGAGCATTGCTCAATATACAAGCGATACCTAGAGCTAATAGAGTGCAATCCGCTCCACGTGGAGCACTCGTCCGAGATACCGCATCTGCCGATATCGCTATTCAAATCGCACCTAATATACTCACACAGCGCCCCACCAGAGGCGATCTTCACATCCAGCAACACCGGATCGACCATCGCCTCGCGCCACGCCATGGCCTCGCTCGAGATATACGAGAGAGCATTCACCAAGGGCTTTGAGCTCTTCTATGGCGCCACAGAGGGGTGGAGCATCTACGCCCTGCTCCCATCATATCTTGAGCGCGAAGGATCCTCGCTAATCTATATGGCCGACAAGCTTATTGCAAAGTGCGGCTCTGGCGGCTTCTACCTAAATAACTATGAGCAGCTGATTGCCGATATGGCCGCTGACCCCAAACCCAAGATCTTGCTCGGGGTGAGTTACGCCCTATGGGATCTTGCCGAGATCCATGCCCCCAAGCTAGAGAATACGATTGTAATGGAGACGGGCGGCATGAAGGGCAGGCGCGAGGAGATAGCCAAAAGCGAGCTCCACAAGATCCTATGTCGCGGCTTTGGAGTTGAGAAGATCCACTCGGAGTATGGCATGGCCGAGCTCACATCGCAGGGCTACTCGCAGGGCGAGAATATATTCCGCACACCGCCATGGATGAGGGTCTCGACGAGGGATCTCAACGATCCGATGGAGCGTTTAGCCGCAGGGCGCCGCGGAGGTATAAACATCACCGATCTCGCCTCTCGCTACTCTATGCCATTTATCCAGAGCGAAGATATGGGAGTGCTGCTCGCCGATGGCTCATTCACCATTGATGGGCGCATATCGAGGAGCGATATTCGTGGTTGTAACCTACTTGTTGATGGCTATGAGCGCTAAAGTATCCATACTCATCCCGCTCTATCGCACAGAGAGGTATATCGTCAGGGCTGCCCACTCGCTGCTGATGCAGAGCTACCATAACTGCGAATTTATCTTCGTCGACGATGGCTCCCCCGACCGCACCGTCGAACTTCTAGAGGAGCTTATCGAGAGTGAGTTTAACCATCTGAGAGAGAGAATTTCGATCATTAAACATACGACAAACCAAGGGGTAGCCGCCGCGCGCAACACCCTGCTAGAGGCCGCCACGGGCGACTACATAACCTTTGTCGATAGCGACGACTGGGTGGAGCGCGATATGGTCGCCGCCTCCCTCTCTCTGGCGCTCGCCTCGGAGGCTGACATCGTTAGATTTGCCTCGATGGATCACCTCCTGGAGAGGAGCCACTACACCCCGGCCCCATGGGTGGGAGATGCCCGCACCTCGCTCTGCGCCATCCTTGAGCAGAGCCACCTGATGGGCAACCATATCACTAGGCTGCTAATCCGCCGCCCACTTATTGAGGGGTTGCAATTTGTCCCCGGGGTGAATATGGCTGAGGATTATGCCTTTATCTCGCAGCTGCTATATATTGCCAAGAGGATTATCTACACCCCTCGTCCGCTCTACCACTATCGGCTAGAGAACCCCGACTCCTACTCCAACAATCTCAACCGCACGCAGACCCTATCCTATATCGCAGCAAACGGCGTTGTAACGGAGTTTTTTCGCTCCAAGAGCGATGGCGAGAGCTTTGCCTACTCGCTAGAGCTGGGCAAGCTAAACATCAAAAAATGGGTGCGCAAGCGGGGATTCTCTCCGCGCGAATTCGACCATCTGCTATTCGACCAGCCTATCTCCCGCCTCTCGCTGCGCCTCTACAACGCGGCGATAGAGCACGCCCCCATCCCCGTTATGCAGCTCTTTGGGGCTATCGTCAACCTACCTATATTAATTAGAGTTACATACTTAAACATTTTTCACTATCTTTGCCACATAAAAGATAGATAATGATTTTAAGCTACGAAATAATTGTGATCGGTGGCGGCCACGCAGGGTGCGAGGCGGCGATGGCGGCGGCAAAGCTCGGTGCTAAGACCTTGCTAATCAGCATGGACATGACCAAATTCGCCAATATGTCGTGCAACCCCGCCGTGGGCGGTGTCGCCAAGGGGCAGATTGTCCGCGAGATTGACGCCCTTGGTGGGCAGATGGGCATCGTTACCGACCTGAGTACCATACAGTTCCGCATGCTAAATCGCTCCAAAGGTGCAGCCATGCACTCGCCACGCGCCCAGTGCGACAAGGCGCTCTTTTCGGCCGAGTGGCGCCGAAGGCTAGAGGCGCAGGAGAATCTATATCTATGGCAGGATAGCGTCGTGGAGCTCCTCTTCACAGAGGGGCGCATCAGCGGCGTGCGCACACAGATGGGCGTGGAGTTTGCGGCCGAGGCGGTAATACTCACCAGCGGCACATTTATGGGCGGATTGATGCACTGCGGAGCCTCGCAGAGTGCTGGAGGCCGCGCAGGCGATGGCGCCTCGTATGGGGTCACCGAATCGCTTATAGCGCAGGGCTTTGAGGCTGGCCGCATGAAGACCGGCACGCCGGCACGACTCGACAGCCGCACCATAGATTTCTCGAAATTGGAGCCACAGCATGGCGACGAGAATCCATCGAAGTTCTCATTCTCCGCCGAGACCTCACCCGTTGCCGAGCAGCTACCCTGCTACCTTGTCTACACCTCGCTCGATGTTCATGAGACGCTGCGCAGCGGCTTCGCACTATCGCCACTCTTCAACGGCACCATCCGCGGCATCGGCCCTCGTTACTGTCCGAGCATTGAGGATAAGCTTCGCACCTTCGCCGAGAAGAACGAACACCAGCTCTTCCTTGAGCCCGAGGGTCGCGACACCCATGAATACTATCTCAACGGCTTCTCATCGTCGCTGCCATGGGATGTGCAGTATGCTGCGCTACACAAAATTGCAGGATTTGAGGAGCTACATATCTATCGCCCAGGCTATGCCATTGAGTATGACTACTTTCCGCCAACGCAGCTGCGCCATACCCTTGAAACAAAGCTCGTGGAGAATCTCTACTTTGCCGGACAGATAAATGGCACCACAGGCTACGAAGAGGCTGCAGCTCAGGGACTTATAGCCGGAATCAACGCTTTTAACAAGCTGAGAGGGCGATATTCGCTCACGCTCGGCCGCCAGGAGGGATATATCGGCGTGTTGATCGACGATTTAGTGACCAAAGGGGTCGACGAGCCCTATCGTATGTTCACATCACGCGCGGAGCATCGCATACTTCTGCGCGGCGACAATGCCGATCTTCGACTCACACCTAAGGGAATTGAGCTCGGATTGATCTCGCCCGAGCGTGCTGCTGCATTCTACTTTAAGCGCGAGAGCATCGCCTTGCTGCTCGAATATCTTCGCAACTTCAGCGTTAAGCCCGCCCAGGTGGAGGAGTATCTCGTCTCCGTCGGGCAGGAGCCACTATCGCAGGGGCGCAAGCTGAGCGATCTGATCATCCGAAATGATGTCACCATCATGGGGCTCAGCGGTGTGCTGCCACGTCTTGCGCGCTATATTAGCGAGAAAAAATTCTCGGCAGAGGTTATCGAGGAGGCACAAATCGAGATTAAATATAGCGGATATATCGAGCGCGAGCGCGCCATCGCCGCCAAGCTGCAACGCCTCGAGAGCATCGCCATACCCGAGAGTATCGACTACCACGCCATGCAGGCACTCACCATCGAGGCGCGACAGAAGCTCACCAAGATCCGCCCCACCACTATCGGGCAGGCATCGCGTATACCTGGCGTCTCGCCGGCGGATATTAATGTGCTGCTGGTTCGATTTGGGCGGTAATCGCGCGGATCGGCGGGTCGGTAACTGCCTCCGGCGGGTGGGGATTGCACCCCCACGGGTGCTGTTTTTTTCTACCCCGAGTTTGGGGCTAGCCGTTCTTACTCCAACAATTTACCAAACAGATGGGTGCTGAGCACCCTGCCCGTGCGGCATGAGCACGGTATCCTCCAAATGCCCCCTCTCCAAAACGGCGATTTTAGAATAAAATCGCTCCAGGGGGCTCAGCTAGAATAGCTGAAATCGGACGACAGAACAACCACCCCACCCCACGTTATTATGGATATCTCTCACGTCATTGCGGCCTCCGAGCAGCAATCTCTGCCGGACGATTTTTGAGATTGCGGATCAAGTCCGCAATGACAAACGAGAGTCCGCAATGACGTGAGCGCAACTCCGCAAGAAAAACCAATCCACACAACAAAAAAAAGCGACCGCCCGAAGGCAGTCGCTATATACATATCGTTCCACGTGGAACAAAAGCACCCTACTCCACTACAATAGTCCAGCCATATTTATCCTCGGCACGGCCATACTGGATATCTAAAAGCTGCTGATACATCGCTAGAGAATACCTTCCAGGGGCGTTGTCATAGGTTATTTCACTATTGTCGCGCGGATCAAAAATAGAACCAATTGGCGAGATAACCGCCGCTGTGCCGCAAGCACCGCACTCCTCAAAAGTAGGTAGCTCATCAAGCGCGATCTGCCTCTGCTCCACCTTTAGACCCATATCCTCGGCGAGCTGACGAAGTGACATATTGGTGATTGATGGCAAAATTGAGCTCGATTTAGGGGTGGCATAGGTGCCATTCTTGATTCCGAAGAAGTTGGCAGCGCCACACTCCTCGATATATTTGCGCTCCAAAGCATCCACATATAGCACATTAGAGTAGCCCTTCTCGTGCGCAATCTCACCAGCCTTAATACTAGCGGCATAGTTTCCACCACACTTAACATCGCCCGTTCCACGTGGAGCAGCGCGGTCGTGCTCGACATCTAGGATCACCTTAATTGGTGACATTCCACCCTTGAAATAGGCGCCCACCGGAGAGACAAAGACGCAGAACAAAAACTCATTTCCGGGACGAACCCCAAGAACGGCATCGCTACCGATAAGCATAGGGCGAATATACAAAGAGGCGCCCGACTCGTAAGGTGGAACATAGTCGGCATTAGCCTTAACCACCTCAACACATGCCTTAACGAATAGATCCTCAGGTACTTGCGCCATGTATAACTTACGCGAAGTAGAGAGCATACGACGAGCATTATCCGCCGGACGGAATAGGCGAATCTTGCCATCAACGCCACGATAGGCCTTTAAACCCTCGAAAGACTCAGCTCCGTAGTGGAGCGATGGGGCTGCCATATGTAGATTAATATGGTCATCCTCCTGCAAAACAAGATCACTCCACACACCATCTTTACATGTTGCACGGATATTATAGTCGCACTTTATATAGCCAAAACCTAGATTTGACCAATCAATATTTTTCATAACATTATCTGTTTATTATCCTACCACTGCACCTGCATTAACTGCCTCGCCAGGCTGCAAGAGCTTTAATTTACCGAGAGCATCCTCGGCCATAAGAATCATACCGCGCGAGGTGATGCCCTTAATTTCGCGTGGTGCAAGGTTCACAAGCACCAACACCTGGCGGCCAACGAGCTCCTCAGGGGTGAAATACTCAGCAATCCCCGAAACGATCGTCCTCTTGTCTATACCGGTATCTATCGTCAGCTTCAAGAGCTTTTTGGTCTTAGCAACCTTCTCGGCTGCCAGAATAGTAGATACGCGAATATCCATCTTCTGGAAATCATCAAAACTCACCTCCTCCTTCTGCTCCTCAACCTCAGCCTCGGCCATTGTGATCGCCTCGCGGCTAGCCTCCAATTTGGCTAGCTGCGCCTCAATAAGACTATCCTCAATCTTCTCAAAGAGTAGCTCTGGCTGCGAGATCTCATGCCCTGCCGCAACTAGCGACATACTACCCAGCTGCTCCCATCCGTAGTGTTCCACGTGGAGCATCGAGAGGATCTTAGCGGCCGAGAATGGCATAAATGGCTCGATAGCGATAGAGATGTTTGCCGTGATCTGAAGCGCCACATTAAGGATCGTTTTAACCCTCCCAGGGTCGCTTTTAACCACCTTCCATGGCTCAGTATCAGCAAGATACTTATTTCCGATGCGAGCCACCTGCATGGCATCCTTAAGCGCCTCTCTAAAGTGATAGCTCTCGATATTCTTCTCGAGCGAGCCCTTCACATAAGAGAGATCGGCGATGGTCTGCCTATCATAATCGGTAAGCTCGCCACACTCCGGCACTACCCCACCGTAATACTTCTGTGTCAAAACCAGCGCGCGGTTGACAAAGTTGCCAAGAATAGCAACCAGCTCATTATTATTGCGCGCCTGAAAATCTTTCCAGGTGAAATCGTTATCCTTACTCTCAGGCGCATTTGCGCATAAGACATAGCGCAAGACATCCTCCTTGCCGGGAAACGCCTCCAGATACTCATGCAACCAGACAGCCCAGCCGCGCGAGGTGGAGATCTTATCCCCCTCTAGATTCAAAAATTCGTTGGCAGGGACATTCTCCGGCAAAATATAGTCGCCATGAGCCTTTAGCATTGATGGGAATACGATGCAATGGAACACGATATTATCCTTGCCGATAAAGTGCACCATCTTAGTATCCTCACTCTTCCAATACCTCTCCCAATCGGGCGTAAGATCCTTAGTAGCAGATATATAGCCAATCGGGGCATCAAACCAAACGTAGAGAACCTTACCCTCGGCACCCTCGACCGGAACGGGGATTCCCCAATCCAAATCGCGGCTCACGGCACGCGGCTGAAGCCCACCATCAATCCAGCTCTTACACTGGCCATAGACGTTGGATTTCCACTCCTTATGCCCCTCGAGGATCCACTCCTTAAGCATTGGCTCATACTCGTTAAGCGGCAGATACCAATGCGTGGTAGACTTCTTAATAGGCACACCTCCCGAGAGGGCGCTGCGTGGCGAGATAAGCTCATCGGGCGAGAGGGTCGATCCGCACTTCTCGCACTGATCTCCATAGGCCTTTTCGTTCTGGCACTTTGGACATGTGCCGGTAATATATCTGTCGGCTAGAAAAGTCTGCGCCTCCTCGTCGAAGAACTGCTCAGAGGTGCGCTCGATAAACTTACCATCGTCATAAAGCTTTCTAAAGAACTCTGAGGCGGTGGCGGCATGGGTAGCCGACGATGTTCTAGAATAGATATCAAACGAGACGCCTAGACTCTTGAACGACTCCTTAATAATAGCATCATAGCGATCGACAACCTGCTGCGGAGTTATACCCTCTCGCTTAGCCTTGATTGTGATCGGCACACCATGCTCATCGCTTCCACATACCCAGACAACATCCCTCTCACGCAGGCGCAGATATCTGACATAGATATCAGATGGAACATATACACCAGCCAAATGGCCAATATGCACTGGCCCATTGGCGTATGGAAGAGCCGAAGTTACTAAATAACGTTTGTAGTTTTGTGACATTAAGAATCTGTTTAAATTTTATTCATCTATTTTGTTAAGGATCTTTCACTTATCCTTTCTCGTTTTACAATCCGTTACATAGTCCCGCTATGCGCCTCTTGTAAAAAAAAGAAAGGATAAGCAAAATCTCTCTTAACAAAAGCAAGCGAACAAAACCTAAACAGATTCTAATAATAATTTTTAGAGTCCAAAGATAGTGAATATTTTAATAATATTGAGCTCATTATGATGAAAAAAGTAACCAGATGGTGCGAAAAAGTAGTTTTGATATAATTTGATATTATTACGGATCATAAGATACCTCCACTAATATTGGCACTTTTGCAACAAAATGGAAGATTCATAATTTTTCGCCCTACCCACCACACACGCCCCTATAGCGCCCTGAAAGCCCGCTTCTGGAGTCTAATTTTTTCTTATTGTAAATCAGCACATTATAAAAAAAGTTGCTTGAAGATCGAAAAAAAGAGCTCAAATAATTTGCAAATTTAATTTTTTGCCCTACCTTTGCAAACGCAATCAGGGGATAACACCAATAGCTGATTAGTAATGCGAAAATAGCTCAGTTGGTAGAGCACAACCTTGCCAAGGTTGGGGTCGCGAGTTCGAGTCTCGTTTTTCGCTCACAAGCCGTTCAACATCTGTTGGACGGTTTTTTTGTGGTGCAACCCATGGTTGCCGAGAAAGAGGGAGAGGGGCTGAGTCCGGCTGAATACTCCCAGCTTTTCTCAACCCCTCTCTGTGATAATAAAGCAAAACTCTAAGCTCTAACGAGCCATCTCTATAGCCTGGTGCAGTGCCGTGCTCCAGGCCTCGGCATTGCTCACGCCAGAGCGCGTCGACGATGCCGACGAGTATGAATACTCTGAATACATCACAAATGTATATGATGTGGATGAGTAGTTATAGAGAATGGCTAGCGTGCAATCCGCGCTACTATAGGCATTCATGTAGTAGGCCACGCTATCATCTATACCGATAAAATAGTATCTCTGATTTAGATGCTTGAGCACATAGGAGCCCTGGTAGATTTTAAAGTAAGAGGCTGCACAGACAACCTTATCATTCTCATAGATAAAGGCAACAGCTTTCTCAGGAAAATACGACGAGAGGGGCTCATAAAGGCATACATCACCCGAGCTACTAATTGAGCTTCCATAGAGGCTCTCAATCGTGGCTTTACTCGCTCCGACATATATTGCCATATCGACATAGTAGGTGTAGGATGGCGAGACGGTTATATCGCAGTTGTATCTCACACCGCCGCTAACGACCGTCGCCGTTGTCGATCCTGCATAGTTTCCAACTATAGTATTGTTCTCAACCTCAGCATAATAGCTATTTGGCTCAGAGACTACATCTACAGCCGTACTGCCAAAGGTGTATACTCCCCCACCCGACTCTACTTCGATAGATAGAGATTGTGCAGCATCATCACCTCCGGCCTCTTCACAAGATACGAGAGCCATTGCTCCCAGCATAAACAGTAGTAAAATTTTCTTCATTTTTGTTTTTATTTGGTTAAACATTAAGTGTTGCAACCGCAAAGCTCGGCGCCGAAATAAAAACAGAGACGTGAGCAATACTTATTAATGTAGAGGCATCGCCAAACGCCTATGTTCCAAACAAGTAAAGCCCACGCAAGCGTGAGCATCTTACCTATTATTTGCGGAACAATGATTAAATTTGGCGATTTCCTACATTGCACAATAATAGCAAAATGCTAAAAAATATATAAAGATGGTTTTACCCCATCTCACTACAAAGGTATAAAATTAATTATAAAAGTTCGCATTTCTCCTATGATTTTCTTACAAAAAGAGACAGACACACTCTCTCCCCGTCATTGCGGACTTGATCTAATCGTGTCCAAAATAAAAGGCAGACTATTTCCATATTCGCACCTCACACCGCACCTGCGTCATTGCGGCCTCCGAGCCGC
>JBCQTD010000036.1:0-18147 GCA_047178725.1 Rikenellaceae bacterium | reverse complement strand
TGAAAATATAGTGGTTCTATACTGAAATTTAATAGTGAAAAATATCGCTTCAAGAGTGCTTTTAAAAATATGGCAATAATTGTTTTACACTACTTATAAAAAACGTTTTGACAAATTTAGTTAAAAAAAACCGCATATCCAAACCATAAAGCCCGGTAATGTGAGTATTTATTTTCCCCTATTTTAAGCCATGTCAATCTTAAAATATCTAAATAAATAGCTCTCTTTAGAATATCTCTCTGCATGAATAACAACATTTAGTTACCTCCCAGGTAGTAGGAGGCTGAAATTTAGCAATTATGTGCGATTGCTGGGTATGAGCCAAACATGTACTTTTGCATACGGAAAATTAAAAATTATTATAAATGAGAATACTTTTACTGTTATGTGTAATGCTAGCCCTACCTCTGCATTCGATTGGGGATGAATATAGAGGAGCCGAGAGGCTATCAATGGTTCGCGGCGAGATCAGAGCGAGCGATGATAATAGTGCAATTCAGTTTGCAACCATCTCTGTTGATGGCGAAAATAGGTTTGGCGCAATCAGCGACGAGAATGGACGATTTAAGATGCATCTGCCCCGAGGCGAGCATAAGTTGGTGGTCTCGTATGTTGGATACGAAGATTATGTGCAGCCGCTGGAGGTCTCTGGCCGAGATCACGAGCCAATAAAGGTTGCGCTTCGCCCCGCATCTACCGGCATAGAGAAGCTTGTGGTAGTGGGTCAGGGCAATAGCGCGAGGGTCAACAAAACGGCTTTTAACGTGCAGGCCATAGCTATTGACAACCATGAAAAGACGATGGCAAATCTAACCGATGTGCTATCCAAGGCTAGCGGCGTTCGCATTCGCGAGTCGGGCGGTGTGGGTAGCGACACGAAGATTAGTCTAAATGGCTTCTCGGGCGACTATGTTAAGGTCTTTATTGATGGAATACTCCAGAATGGAAACGGAGCCTTCTCGCTGAGCAACATCCCGGCAGGCTATGCCGAGCAGATTGAGGTCTACAGCGGCGTTGCGCCTATCGAATTTGGATCGGACGCCCTGGGTGGTGTTATAAATATCGTAACAAAGAAGCAGCACCACGCCGGCTGGAACCTCGATGCCTCATATTCGTATGGATCGTTCAACACGCATCGCAGCAATGTGGCCTTTACGCATCAGCTTAAAAATGGATTTCAGTATAAGATAAATGCCTATCAGAACTACTCTGATAATAACTATGATATCGAAAATACGGTTATTATGTTCACCGGCGCTAATACATCCTACACCACGTCGGATCTCTATACCGTCGAGCTCTTTAACGCAACATACCATAACGAAGCTATTATCGGCGAGATAGGCTTTAGGGGCAAGAAGTGGGCAGATGTAGCCACCTTGAGTATGACCAGCGCACAGTTTTACAAAGAGGTTCAAACCGGCACACGGCAGTCTGTTGTCTATGGCGATCGCCACAGAGAGGGCTACTCGCTGATGCCAACTCTGCAATACTCTAAGCGCGATCTCTTTACTAAGGGGTTCGACCTGAAGGCCAGCGCCAACTACAACTATGGGGTATCTATGGTGGTTGATACCACAGTGTATAACTATAATTGGCTGCAAGATAAGCAATACTCCGCCTCGCGATCATACACATACCGTGAAACGAAGGAGAATAGCTGGAGCGCGAATAGCAATGCATCATATAAAATCACCGATTCGCACACTATGGCGTTGAACTACTCGATAAATTCGGCGGCTCGTGTGACACGATCAGCAACTGCGGGTGTCGCATTTAACGACTATGATGAGCCACAATACACGACTAAGAGCGTTACGGGGCTATCATATATGTATAAGCTCAATAGCCAATTTAATGCTCAGGGTTTTGGAAAATATTATACGCAGAGTAATGATGGAACAACAGTCGATGAGGAGGGCATCATAACGCAGCGCAACGAAAAGAGATCCTATTTTGGATATGGCGCGGCTGCCACAGGCTTCTTTTTGGATGGAGTGCAGGCGAAGTTATCCTACGAGAGGGCCTATAGGTTGCCCTCAACAACTGAGCTATTTGGTGATAGCGACCTGGAGCTAGGTAACGTTGCGCTAAAGCCCGAGAGTAGCGACAACTACAACGGTGGTCTATCATATCGAAAGAGCTTCGGCAAACATAGCGCGAGCCTCGATGGTGGGGTGGTCTATAGCAATTCGCAGGATTTCATCCGCCGTGTGGTGAGCTCCGATGGTGAGACAGCCTCCTCGGTCAACCACGGCAGCGTGCTGACTAAGGGGTGGAATATCTCAATGAATTATGAATTTGGCAGATTATTCTCTCTCGGTGGAGGTGTAAATTCACTCAATGCTCGCGATAATGAGGAGTATGATGCAACCACCGGCTACAAAAGCTTGACCTATGGCCAGCGCATGCCCAACGAGCCATATCTCTTCGCACGAGGCGACTCGCGCCTTAATTTCTACGATCTTATTAGCAAGAAGGATCACTTCTATATCGTATATGATCTATTCTATCAGCACGAGTTTCCGCTCTATTGGGAGGGATTTGGAGATAAGGATACCAAGAAGACTGTACCTACACAATATTCGCACAGCATAACCCTGAACTACTCGATCAAGGATGGTAAGTATAGCTTCGTATTGGAGTGCAAGAATCTGATGGATGCAAAGATATACGATAACTATAGCCTCCAAAAGGCTGGTAGAGCATTTTATGGCAAGCTGAGAGTCAATTTCGGAAATAACCGTTAAAAAAAGTTAAAAACAAATATTAACAAAAAACAATTAAAAAAATGAGAAAAAATTATCTATTCAAGTCGCTATCTCTTGCGGCAACGGTCGTCCTTGCGGCAACATCATGTTCTGACGATGAGTCTGGTGCAAGCGTATCAACACCAAGCGAAGCGAAGGCCTCTAGCTATGTCGTAGCTGTAACATCTTCTGATGGCGCGGACTATCTCCTCTACACCGATGAGCTAGGAAGCGAGGATCTATCTGTACTAGGAAGCGGTGTGGAGACCGACCTTACACGTGCACAGTGGTACTTCCACAAAGAGAATCGCGTGTTTGGTATGATGTATAATGATGGTGATGCTGTGCCAGCCGAGTCGTATGTGATGGGTGAGGCTCGCCCGGTGTTTGGCATGCAGTACACTAGTGCTCGTTTCACCACCTATGGAACGTGGGGCGACTATGTGGTTACATCATCTGCTAATTCATACGATGCTGTAGCGACTAATGTCTATGAGCCATACTATAACACCATGGTCTATCCTCGTTATATGACCATCGGCAAGTATCACTACTCAAATGGTATCTTCACATCGTTTGATTTCGAGTCGGACAACTATCTAGGCACAGGCGAGTATTGCAGCATGGCCGGCTTTACCGAGTCTAACGGTTGGCTCTATGCAACGGTATATCCGATGGGTGTGACAGCTTACGGCTCGACCCTATATGCTGACGATCTAGAGAAGACTTCGCTATCATATTATGGCGACAGTAAGGAGTATCTTAGCTATGTGTCAACTGCCTATGGCGGCACAAATTCAGGCTCATTCAAGCCGGGTGAGATCCCATCAACTCCATTTGCTGATCAGTTCCATATCGCAGTATTTAAAACCGACTCTGATTTCCCAAATAATCCAATAATCTTGACTGATGATCGCATGTCTCCTACCTGCGGTCGCAAATCATCGGCTCAGTACGATTGCATCTCGGCAGATGATAGTGGCGATGTATATCTCTTCTCTCCGGGCAATGAGCGTAAGTATATCACAGCTGCCGGCTCGCAGCTAAGAAGCACATCTTCTGCTACTGATACTGCTATGGAGTATGTTGATCATCCAGGCTCTGCCGATGGTCTATACTACTATCCAGAGGGCTCGCACAGCTCAAAGGTGATGCGTATCAAGAAGGGTAACACAGCCTTCGATGATAGCTATGGATCTAACGGCGTATTTGATGTTGAGGCCGCTATGGGAGGCCGCTCATTCCTTACCTGCCACTTCATCACAGGCTCTGGATCTAAGTTCCTTGTGCAGGCCTACGACAACCCAGGTGTTGTTTATGCTACTGACACTACAGGCGCTGGGCAATCTACCAACTCATATACCTACTATGTAGTTGATGCTGCCGCCAACTCGGCCAAAGCCGTTACAGGTCTAGATGCAAGCACAATCTCTGCCGTGACTCGCAACCCATTCTTCGAGGATGGAATGGCCTACATCGGTGTTACCTCTAGCGCAAATAGCTCACCTGCTGTATATGAGATCAACTCAGAGACGGCTGTAGCAACTAAGATCATGGATGTTGAGTGCTCTGGCATCTCTTCAATCGGTAAGCTATCTAGATACTAATAAATATAGAGATAACAAGCGAGAGTCTATGCTAACCTACCCTGTAGCGGTGTAGACTCTCTTTTTTAAATTCCTTTTGATATTATGATTAATGCAGCGTTCGATATAATCGAATTTTTGAAATCAAACTTCTCATTTCTCTTCTCGCTCGGCCTCTACTCTGTTTTGGCGGTGCTATTGGCTAAGTCGATAAAGAAGAACTATAAGGTATACTACTGGCTCTTTGGAGTGCTATCGTTTGGTTTTATCATTCCATCTCTAGCTCGTCTGTTGGGTGTTACTCTCCCTTTCAACCTCTCGAGTATTCCAATCCTTGGACTCTCGGCGGGTGAGCTTTCGTCGGCGGCCAACTTTATCCACCCGGTGCTAGTTATCATTATGTATATGGGTGCGCTCAGCGCGAAGATCCCTGCCGTAGGTAAGCTTCTCTCGATCCGTAAGGAGCTCTCTATTATCGTTGGTTTTCCAGTCTTGGCGCATGTCGTCAAGCGCCTATTTGGAACCTTTCCTGGCGGCTGGCAATACTTCTTCGACCATGAGACCTATATCCAAAACCCACGCGTTGTTAGCGTTCTCGGCTCGGGAATAACAAGCTTCGCCTTTGTCTTGGGTCTTGTTATGACAATATTGTTCCTTGTTTTGTGGATCACATCATTTGATTCTGTTCACCGCAAGATGGGCACTAAGCGCTGGAAGAGCGTGCAGCGCTGGTCGTATGGCCTCTATGCAATGTTGTTTCTGCACTCGCTTGCCCTTCAGGTTGGAGGCATGGTTAGCGACAACGCTCGCGAGGTGCAGCGCGCTAAGATTGAGGTTGCGGAGGGTGCATCACATGGTGCAAGGCCATCAGCGGAGGCTCAGAGAGGTGCGCCGCAGCAGGGTGTTCAGCAATCTCATGGTGCAAAGCCATCGCAAGAGCTTCAGAAGGGTGCGCCGCAGCCGCAGCAGGGTGTTCAGCAATCTCATGGACATGGCCGCCCCAAGAGCTTCGCCTTCGCTGATCTGGAGATCTCTAGATCAGCTAAGAGGTGGGTTAACATCGTAGCTCTATTTGTAATATATGGCTCATATCTCTATCTGCGAGTGCGCAAGGCTCGTCGCAGAAGAGCATAGATCTCAGAGGGTGGCCTAGCGGTCGCCCTCTCTCTTTTTAAGGGTCATAAATATTGGCATAACAAAGATCAGAGCAAACACCGAGAAGAGCAGTCCGCCCGAGGTGCCGATGGCAAACGGGAACCAGAACTTCTCTTTTGGCCCATCGAGCAGGAAGGGGATAAGCCCCAGCACGGTGGAGATAACGGTGAGAAATACCGGGACTATCTTGTGGTTGTAGGATTTAATGTATGTCTGCACGCGATCCTCGGCCAGGCGCTTAGAGTCTCGCTTTGTGGCGTTATATTCGTTGAGGATATAGATCGCAGCATTCACAACCAATCCACAAAGAAGCACCAGCGAGGCGAAGCCTCCCGTGCCGAAATTAACCCCCGTAAAGTAGAAGGTTAGAAATGTGCCGATAAATGATACGGGTATCAGCGATATGATAATAAATGGCTGAGTGAGCGACTCGAATAGAATCGAACACATAAAGAAGATTATCATAACGATGATTAGTATAAGCCAATATTGCGATCCGTCGTCCTTATACCACCCCGTTGATTTGTTTGAACAGCGATATCCCAGGGGCAGGCGCTCGTTAAACTCATCTATTATCTCGTTGGTCATCAAGTCGCATAGGCGTTTGTCACCCAGAAAGTTATATGCCACAGCAATAACATACTCCTGGTTGGATTTAGCGATGCTATTTTTACCTATACGTCTATTTATAGTACCAATATAGCTCAGTGCCTCCTCGTTGGCTCCCACGCGCATATAGCTGTTGGTGATGTTCCACAGATCAAAGGCGTCGCGTTTGCTGGAGGTGAGCTGAAGATACTCCTCAAAATCCCCCTTGGAGAAGTAGCCGAGCGATTTGGTTGTTAGCAGCTCGCTAAAGCGGCTATGTGTAGCCTTGATGTTGATCTGATTAGTGGCGATGCTCTTCGGGTCGAATGCCACATAGAGCTCCTCCTCGCTCTTAGCCTGGCCGTTGTTTTCGATGGCTAGATCCGCCACACGGGCATTTTTATTGAGGCGCGTGTAGAGATCCTGGGCATAGCGATAGAGCTGGTTGTAGCTAAAGCCATGGAGCATTATCCTAAACGAGCGTTTTGTGAGGTTTATCGAGTTGGAGAAGCCCTCGTCGCTCACTCCACTTGTCGACCAATCTGTGCCGCCGATGTTGATAAGTTGGCTGATTACGTGGCTCTCTAGTGTGTAGGGGAAGTTGGTGTCTTGATACTCCTCTTTAAACTCCACGACAATATTTGCACCGTTAGGGTATGTGCGCGACTCAAAACGCTCGATTTCACTATATGAGGATAGCAGACGTTCGATGATAAGTATCTTCTCGTTGAGCTGTGCCGGAGTTCCGCCCTGTGGCATCTGGCCGCGGATAACAAGTTTTATACTATTCTCATTCGACTCAAATGTTCGCCCACCCATGTTTTGCGAGAAGAGATACATTGTGCCTCCTAGGTATCTGTTTACTAGTGGTGCGATCTGCTCCTTATATATATCCGATCCAATGGTGTTGTTATACGCCTCGGCATACCATGTGGGGGTGTTGTCGGCCTTTTTGAAGTTATTCTCATCGCGCTTCTGTGTTGGCCACTTATCGGGCATCGCATATACCGGAAGGCCAAAGAGCAGCACAAGTGCCGTGTAGTAGATCCACTTTCGGCGTTGGGTAAACTCTATAAAGCAGCGATAGATTCTGTTCCAGCGGATCATTATCACAGCCTGCGAGCGTTTGATGCTCTGCTTGCGACGATTAA
This sequence comes from Rikenellaceae bacterium, assembly GCA_047178725.1. Taxonomy (GTDB): domain Bacteria; phylum Bacteroidota; class Bacteroidia; order Bacteroidales; family Rikenellaceae; genus Alistipes. Next base: position 10,917 of record JBCQTD010000036.1, on the reverse strand, counting down.
ATCCTATAACCTCAACCAACGAGGGGACGAATACGAGTGCCACAAATAGAGCCACGCTTAGGTTGACAATAATTATTCGCGAAAAGTCGAATAGATCGCGCTGTATCATCTCGGGCATAAAGAAGATGATTATCAGCGAGCCAATGGTTGTCAGTAGCGCAGCTAGAATCGCCAGAAACGACTCGCGATTTCGGTAGTAGCTGTAGTGGTCGACCATTACAATCGTCGAGTCGATAATAAGACCAAATGACACGGCGATGCCAGCTAGCGAAAATACGTGAAGTTGAATATCCAGAAGATAGTAGAGGATTATCGAGATCAAGATGTTGGCCAGCAGCGTGATCGAGATTATCGAGAGATATTTGGCGCTGCGGCTAACGGCATATACGAAGATGAGCAGAATAATCAGCGAGAGCGATATGCGGCTGATAAGCTTGTAGAGCTCTATTCGCATCTTCTCCGAGGCATCATAAGTAAGCTCCATCTCCACACCCTCCTGCAGGTGAGCCTTCAGCTCTTCGATCTCCTTTTGTAGCGCTCCGCTCAGCGAGATAATATTCGCCTCGGGATCTACCGTTATAGACATGTTTATGGTGTTGTGGCCATTGATTCTAAAGAAATATCGCTGCTCGCGCTCCTTCTTTTCAAAGGTTGCCAGATCATTCATGAAGATGATTTTATCGCCCGCCTTCATGATTGGGATCTCGCCGATATCTTTGCCCGACATGTCGGTGGCTAGCTCAACGGTTATGCGATGCTCGTCGTCGCCCTCGCCCAAGAGTACGTCGCCCACTACATTAGTGCGCCCCATAAACGACTCTATGGCCTCTTCGAGCATGGTGGCGGAGATGCCATAATTTGATAGGATAAGCGGATCATATACAATATCCATATATTGCGCCACACCGCCCGTGACGCGCACCTCCTCCACATCGGATAGCTGTGCAAAGAGAGGAGCTACATTTAGCTCAACATACTCCTTGAGCGCCTCGCCATCCATCTGTGCATTGACTCTATAGTTGAGTAGGGTTATGGGTTGCGATGCCGCAAGTCCACCCTTAGCTTGCCCCACAGAGCCACCGATAAGCCGAGGGTAGGAGACATCTTCATGAAACTTTTTATGCAGTTGTCGCATAAGTGCCGAGATCTCAAAGCGCACGGCAGGCACATTCACCCCCTCTTTGAGTTGGATATTGACTCGCCCGCTGCCTAAATATGAGACCGAGGAGACACTCTTGACCCCCTGCACCGAGGATACCACACTCTCAATCTTCGATGTAACCTCCTGCTCGATGGTGATAGGGCTGCTCTTTGGCCATGAGAATGTTATGGCTAGGTTTGCCCCCTGCCTAGCGCGCGGCTTCTGCTCCATGTCGAGTAGAGGCGTGAGGCCTAGACCAATGACCATAAGTATGACCATCGTGAGCATCACCGAGAAGTGGGGCAGGCGATCTAGTGGTGATCTGTTGTCTATCATACCGTGCGATTTTTATAGATCACATAGTATACCACCGGAATAAAGAAGAGGCTCACCATGGTGCCCACCACCATGCCAATAATAAGCGATAATGATAGTGGGTATTGCAGCGCCGAGCCCATATCAACGCGGTTGAGGAATGGGGCAATGGCTAGGATGGTCGTAAGCGAGGTCATAATAATTGGCTTTAGTCGGCTGTGTCCTCCTGTGTAGATCGCCTTTATGAGCGGCATGCCACCTCTGGCAAGGTTGTTTATGGTGTCAACCTTTAGGATTGAATCGTTAATGATAATACCGCTCATTACAACAATACCGATAAGCGACATCATATTGAGCGACTCGCCCAGGATCATAAGTCCGAGCATTACGAAGAAGATATCTATAATCACCTCGGCCAGGATGATCATCGGTTGGATAAGGCTCTCAAACTGCGCGGCGAGGATAAAGTAGAGCAGTAGGATGGCCACCGTTAAGATTACAATCAGCTCCATAACCATCTCGCGACTGGCGAAGTATTCACCTGCAAACGATAGCGAGTAGCCGCCGCCGCTGCGTATGTAGCTATTTGCAAATGCCATAATCTCCTCCACCTTCCTATCATCAGCTATAATCTTGATAGGGTAGTAGTTGCCGCCGCTGCCCGAGTAGAGTTTTTTGAAATCCTCGCCTCGGCTCTGGCGCACTAAATAGCTGATCGGAATCTCGACTCCATCGCTATTTTTGACCTTCATCTCAGAGAGCGCGTTGCCCTCCATGCGGCTCTCGCCAAGAGTCAGCGGCAGCGAGTAGCCTCCTTGATTGATCTCGTAGAAGCTTTGCTGATTGAGCAGCTCCTTAAGGCGCTTGAATAGCATGCTGTAGGTGACATTGTAGAGTGTCATAAGCTCTATATTTGCCTCATATATTATATTCTCCTCGGTGATAACCGTGGGGATTACAACATCTGGGAAGGCCTTGGTGAGCTCTTCGCAGAATAGGCGCACATCGGTCACCTCGGGTGATGTGCCGGAGGTGCTGTGAAGTCGGATCTCAAGGTCGGCCTCACCTTCGGAGAAGATCATATCGAAGAGATTTCCAGATATTTCAAACTCTACTTTGCCGTTGGGGTAGCGCTCCAGCATAAGAGAGGTTAGTCTATTTTGCACAGCAGCTAGCTCGGTCGAGCTTTCGGCCTGTATGTAGACTATTGCCTCTGAAGCGGTCAGCTCCTTGGTGTGAGAGAGTAGAAACTCCTGCACGCCGATCATCGCAGTAGATGCTGTAAGATCACCCTCCACCTCCTCAAGAAGCCACATCACGCGGCGCTCATTCTCCTCTACAGATATGCCCGAATTCCAATCTATATTCATCAGAGCATCGTTGTGGTCGATTACCGGGAGGCGACTCTTCTCCACATGGTTGTATATAAAATAACATGATGGGATTATCAGTAGGGCAATAATGATAACAAAAATGTTGTGTCGCAGCACCCATCTAAGCACCGCCTCATATGGGCGATATATGCCTCCATGTTCATGTTTGTCGGATAGCTTTGTCTCATTAAAAAATCTATATTTACTGTAGAGTGCCGTAAAGTATACCGGTATAACAATAACCGACACGCCGAGCGATGAGAAGAGCGCGATGGTCACCGCCATGGCCTGATCGTAGAATAGTGCTCCCGTAGTGCCGCTCAGGAAGATAAGCGGAATAAACACCGAGCAGGTGGTAAGCACCGAGCTGAGCATCGGCGAGAATACCTCGCCAACGGCGCGCGCCACGGCATCGTGCAATCGCAGGCCGGTCTCCCACTTCTGGGAGATATTGTCGATTACGATGATCGAGTTGTCGACCATCATACCCACTCCCAATATAAGTCCCGAAAGAGAGATGATATTGAGCGTGATGCCAAAGATGTAGAAACACATCAATGTGAGGATTAGCGCTAGCGGTATGGTGATGATAATAAGCAGCGGCGAGCGCAGATCGCGCATAAAGAAGAAGAGCACAACGCAGGCCAGGAAGGCTCCAAGCAGCAGATTGTTGCGCAGGTTGTTCATCGAGTATGTAAGCAGCTTAGTCTGATCGCGTGTAAGCTCAAAGGCAATCTCCGGATAGTTGCGCTGCAGATCATCTACAGTATACTGAATAGCATCCTGCAGGGCCTCCATCTGGGCATCGCTCTGCTTGATGATGGCTAGGGTTATGGCGTTGCTTTTGCTGCTCCTTATAAGACCTTTGCGCGGAGCGGGCTGCTGCTCAACGGTGCAGAGATCGCCAAACTGATAGAGTCGACCATCTATATTAATATAGATATCGCGAACATCGTCGGCCGTTGCTAGCTGCGAGTCGAAGTGGATATTGTAGCGGTAGATACCATCCACGATCGAGAGTATGCCCATGGATATGTTGCTTCGCTCGACAGCCGCCTGTAGCTCATCTATGGTGATGCCCGCAGCATCAAGCATATCCTCATCTGGGGTGCAGAGTAGCTCGGGGTATACCAGTCCGCTAATATCTACCATCGCCGTCTGTGGCAACTGCTCTATGCGTTTGCTGACAATATTGCGTGCAAAATCACCTAACTCCGCAAATTTGCTTCCCGCCTCGGGGTATAGCCCAGGTGTTGAGGTGATCTCATCTTTTAAAGTGAGATTGAGATAGAAGGCTGGAATATCCGTGGCGCTAGCTTTGAGCACCTTGGGGCGATCCACCTCGTCGGGTAGGCTGGTGAGAGCCCTGTCGAGCTTCTCATTTACATCTATAAATAGCAGGTCTACATTGCTGCCGGGTTCAAAATCCATATAGATGGTGCCGGCATCGGCCTTGGCTTCGGTGCGAATGCTCTTAAGCCCGACAACCTGCATCAGCTGATTCTTTAGTGGGCGTAAAACTTTGTAGTCTACATCGCGAACAGGGGCTCCCTCGTAGCTTGCTTGCACGGTGATCTGCGGAATGTCGATATCTGGCATAAGCGATATCGGTATGCGCGAGTATGATACCAGGCCGATTATCATCAGTGCTATGACGCTCATGGTGACGGCTATAGGTCGGTTTATGAGGTGCTTAATCATCTCTTTAATTTGGTTTTAGTTATGCTACCTCTTCTTGCTTGAACTCTGCTTGGTCTTTGGCGCCGTTGTGTTTTTTGGGTCACCACCCTTGCGCGCCTCTTTTGGTGCGTTGATATTCTTTGGCGCTCGCGGCGATATCGGTGTGCCATCCGATAGATTTAGATTGCCCGATGTGACGATCACATCGCCGTCATGAAGCTCGGTGTGTTTGCGGTGGCTGCCAGCGATAGCATAAGAGTCTAGATTTGAGTATATAACATCAACATAAGTCCATAAAGCCATGCCATCTTCGAGCCTGAAGGCGACATATACTCCATCGCGTAGGAGCACGGCGCTCTTGGGGACAACAAACATATTCTCGCTGCTGCTCTCCATTATCACTCGGACATTCATACCCTCAATTAGGTAGCCATCTTTGTTTTTGATTTTAGCTCTGACAAGCACCTGTCCGCGCAGATCGACAACGGGGTTGATCTCTGTAATATAGCCATCAAAGAGTTTGCTCTCGTCGACGAATGGGAATACAACCACCTTCTCGCCAACTTTGCTCATGCTGATCTCTGCCTCCAATATGTTGAACTCTACATTGAAGTACTCATCATCAATCAGTGTGCAGAATAGATTTGCTCGCTCGTGGCGTTTGCTTGTGATATTGGCAACACGCCCCGAGAATGGGGCATAGAGGTGGCATTTATCCATCTTGCGGCTAGCAAGATCATATCTATCCATCGCCGCAAAGTAGCCCGAGGTTATCTTTACACGTTGAAGAATATGCTCTGGAACCTTTGTTGTATCCTGCCCATAACCAAGCGATATAAGATCATCTAATAGCTCAACATAGCAGCTCTGAATATCGCGCTCGGCCTTCTTTAGGTCATACTCTAGCTCCTCGGCATCTACAACAGCCATCAGATCACCCTCTTTAACGTAGGTTCCATTGCCTACATTGACCTCGGTGAGGATTCCAGCCGTAGGTAGCTCTAGCTCACTCTTGGCGATGGCATAAAGCTTTCCATTGCAGTTGATCTGTTTTTTGAAGGTGCGGCGCTGTAGATGCATGGTATCAACCAAATTTTTAGCAATGGCGGGCTGAGACTCTGTTGAGCCCTCCTTTTGGTTCTCGGTGGTGCTCTTTTTCTCCTCTGCACTAGTTGCGCATGCTACAAAGATAGCTGATAGAGCTATGATTATATATGATGATTTTTTCATGGTTTTATTTTTTATGCTATTTATTTAACCAGCTTCTCAAATTCAGCCGATATGTCTCTCTTGTTTATATAGTCGTAGAGGGTCATCTGCTGGATCTCGTAGTAGTATGTCCAGTAGCTCTTAAGGTAGGTGATATATTTGGCTTGAGCCTCCTCAAAATCCTCTTGAGCGTTGTTGAATTCGGTGACGGTGACCGTTCCATTCTGAAAACGCAGGGTTGTAATATCGAGGCGCTCTTTAGAGATGTTTTGCGCAACTATTGCGATCTCGCACTGCCGCTTTTGGTTGTTGAACTCCATAACCTTGGTGTAGATCTCCTGGCGAAACTCTCTATCCTCCTCCTCAATTTCGGTCAGCGTGACATCAAGATCGGCCTTGGCCATCTCAATTTCACCTTTGCCAACACCCCAGTCAAATATTGGCATGGAGAGCGACACGCCAAAGATCTCTCTATCTTTGAGGTTTTGATATGCCCCCTTCAGAAGCTCGTCGTTTTGCGAGAGACCAATGCTCACGCTAAACTCCGCCTGTAGACCATTGGTGCCCTTTGCTTGAGCAACCGCTTGCTCGGAGGTTAGGCGCTTTAGATCCTGCTCTAGGGTGTGCGATGAGTTTGTATAAGATTTATCTAGAACCGAGTCATACTCAAGTGTAAAGTCGGGCATTTCGAACGGCTGTATAAGGCTGATGTTGTTGTAGTCGGGCAGGCCAATATATGTGCATAGCGTGAAGATGCTAGATTCCATTGCAATCCGCGAGGTATTGATGCTCATCTCGGCATTAAGTACCGATAGTTGCAGCTGCAGTAGTTCGCTATATTTTATTGTACCCAGATCATAGCGCCGTTGCGCCACGTCATATAGCTCTTTTAGTGTTTGGTAGCTCTCCATGTTGCGCTTATATTGCGACTGAGCCGAGAGAACATTAAAGAAGTATGTCGTTGTGCGTATGGTGATCGCCTCCATCGACTCTAGATAGGTGCGCTTAGCCCTCTCATACTTTTTTGGTTCGGTTTTTTTCTTCCATTTCAATGAGTTGTAGGCCATTAGGGGCTGCGAATAGCTGAGCGATAGAGGGTTGGTTTTGTAGGTCAGAGGCGAGGTGGTGTTGTCGAACTGATCTAGTCGTGTGACATCGGTGCTGATCGAGAGAGTACCACCAGTTAAGGCGATGTTTTGATCTAGCGATAGCTCTATTGCATTGTCGAGCGTATTGTTCTCCACATATACGATGTCGCTGCCAACACGATCCTCGACAATCGAGCGGTCGTAGTTCATGATGTCGGTCTCTAGATTGAGCGAGGGGAGCATATTGGCCTTGTAGGAGCGATAGTTCCAATATTGCCCCATAAGGCTAAACTGCGCAACCTTTGCCTGCGACGAGAAATCTTTAGCTATCTCAATGGCCATATTTAGAGATAGCGCACCCTTCTCAGTTTGGGCAGAGGCTGGGGCCATCGCCAGGGCGGATGCTGCCATGGTGGAGATGCAGCAGAGCCGGCGAAGTGAGGTGTAAAATTTATTCATATATTTTTAGGGTTTAGGGTTCTATTCTCTCTACCAATTTAGTGTGTCGCGCAACTCATAGATGAACAACACTGGGTTGTCATCTATCTTTACCAAAGTGTCAAGTTTGTTGTATTGGAGATACTTCTCGGCCGTCATCGAGCCGCAAAGTCGCCTCTCGTCGAGCTTGAAGAGGTAGTATTGTAGCGCATTTGGGATCTCTCCAAATTTGTAGTTTGACGAGCACTCTAGTCTATTCATCGTCTTTTTGTTGTAGAAGTGGTGGATCACATTATATCTATTCATGGTGGAGATATAGTACATGTCGTCAAACTCAATAAAACGCTCCACCTGGGCATAGTTCTCCTTTCTGAATTTTTGGAAATATTTTTTTGAATTTAATCTAAACATGCTCATCGGCATCTGGTTATCGCCAAAATCTAGCTCCAGCACATTTTTGATCTCTCCATTATCCTCTATTTCATAGACGGTGTTAGACATCATAGGCCAGAAATAGTTGTGATCCTTGTATTTAGAGAATACCTTTTGAGCATAGGGGTAGTATACCACATCATCATCCTTGTAGAGGAAGCGATTTGCGATCACCTCGCCGCTCTGGCTGTCGAAGATCATAAGATTGCCCTTGATGCCACTCTCAACCTCCTCTCCGCCGCGGCAGCCAAACTCTAGCGCGAATTTCCCATCGCCCAAAAAGGCAAAACGACGCGCGGCGCGGCGCGGCAGCATGATGGCGCGTTTGTGCCTGCCCATCAGATCATAGACCAATATCTTGCCTCCGTTGCCATCAAGAAGATATAGCTCACCCTGCTCGCCGCTCAGCTCCATAGCCCTAAGGTCGAGATATTCGCGGCGCGAGCGCCCGCTATCGTGGATTGAGAATATTGATCCGCCTAGGCTGTCTATCGCCACAACCTGCTTTAGCCTTAGATCGAGAATGTATAGTATATCATCATATAGCTCAACGTCGTCGATTGTGGCCAGGAGCGTGGAGTCGTTGGTTTGAATAAATATGAGCTTTGTGGTGTCGATAAGCGAGTCGAGCCTAGATGATCGGCGAAGCGGAATCTCGGGCGCAAGCTCTTTGAAGAGCTCTCCGCGCGAGATTGTGTCGCGAAATATAGGTGCATTTAGAGCGAGCTCCTCAGAGGAGGTGCACGAAAATGTCAGAGCAAGAAGCGCCATAATTATGGCTGAGCTTACTATGGGGTGTTTCATATTTGCATTACATTACACCCTTTCAACCCCCTTGGTTTGAGGGTTGAGGTGAAGTTTAGGTTCAGGTTTAGTTTAGGTTTTAGCCGGCCGCGAGTAAAGTTAAACTAGTGGCTGAGTACAAAGATATATATTATTACCTAAATCGAGCAAAAAAACCTCTTAATTTTCTATAATTTCATCTCTCATAGCGCTTCTCATCAACATCTTAATCAATGCCATGTAAAAGTTCATCAGCTTTAGCCCTAAATCGTCTATAGTTGCTTTTGTCATATAGGTATAGGCCATTAAAATTTGTAGATATAAGAAGACGGCCATCTCCATAGTCGGCCAAAGCGCAAATTTGATTGTATGGGATGTGAGCCCCTAAGGCTGGCGAGTTTGAGGTCTTTGTCGGCACGGCATCTAACCTCCTGCCACTATCGGCTAAATTTATATTGACCGTTTAGCTATTTATAATAGTTTGAAGATTCGGGGCATCAGAGTCCACTTCTCAGCCGAGCTAGCCCCTGGCAGAGAGCGTTGGAATTGCGAAACATACTCCTCCCACTCCTCCTGGCGATCCATTGTAGCGAGGCGCGCAAAGGCCTCCTCCCACTCAAAATCCTCCTCTGTGTCGACTATCATAAATAGATGGTTGGCGTGGATGTAGATCTCCATGTTGAGGATGCCCACCGCTCTAATCCCGGCCGAGATCTCTGGCCAAGAGTTTTCGGCAGCGTGCGCCTCTACATATCGTCTAATTAGCTCATCATCCTCGTAAAGGTCGAGTATCTGGCAATATCTCTTTGTCGGTTTGGCATAGCTAGCCTGGCGGTAGCCTGCCTTTGCATTTTCATTCATATTTTTTTAGGTTTTATTCTACAATCACTTCGGCAAGAGATAGTTGGGCGCGGCCGTTAATTTTGATATGTACAAATTGCCCCTTGACTCCACCGGTCGAAAGTTTGATAGATGGCCTCGGGCAGTTGCTCTGTGTGGATGACCACACAACATTGCCCGCGGCATCCCAAACCTCTACGGTGTAGTTTTGTAGCATGGTTGTGTAGATGTCTGTGCAGTTGAAGATGGTGATGGTGTTTATATCGCTCACCTGGCCTAGATCAACCCTCCACCATGGGTTATTCTCGCGCAGGGTGATCGAACACTGCTCCATCTCGCTAAGCCCCTCCCAGATGCCATCCACGGCGATCTCGGCGCGAGGGTAGCTGCGCTTGTCGCGGATATAGTCGGCGGTGCTAGATTGCACGGCTCGTCGCATAAAGGCTTTGTTATTATTCACATCATAGCTGTAGCCCCATCCCTTGCCAACCTTCTTAAGGTCGGCCGGGCGCTCCCACCTTTCGGCCACCTCTTTTAGGCGGTCGATGGCATCTTGATCTATCTTGCCGTGTGGGTTTGGCGACATGTTTAAGATGTAGACTCCGTTTTTGGAGTTGTAACTTTCAAGCTGGCTCAGCACATAGTCGGCGCCCTTTAGCCTCTTGTGATTATCATCCCACCACCAATCAAATTGGAGGATATCCGAGGCGGCAACCGGGCGCATATACTCTGGATGGTATGGATATTTTCTACCGGCGGCATCGGCAAATGGCACCTCGGCGTGGGCGAGGTTTGACTCATAGGTGTGCGATATGATTAGGCAGTCGGGCTGAATGCTCTTTACTAGGCGCAGAATCTTCCCATAATCAATATCGTCAAAATCGGGGGTTGTGGGCCATGACGACCACCCGTCGAAGTTGATGTAGTCGATCGGGCCATAGTTGGTCAACAGCTCGCGGATCTGATTTAGCATAAAATCCATCTCGGTTTGAGTTACCGACCCATTCTCTATGCCGTGGTGATAGTCGAGAATAGAGTAGTAGAGGCCAACCTTAAGGCCAGCCTTGCGGAACTCCTTTACAAACTCTGCCACCACATCTCTCTTGTCGCGAGCCGAGCCCACGTCATAGGTTGTGAATTTACTATCCCAGAGGCAGAAGCCGCCGTGGTGCTTTGTTGTGAGCCAGCCGCCCTCCATTCTGGCCGCTTTGCACGCCTCGGCCCATTGAGCACAATCTAGCCCTTTGGGTGCAAACATCGAGATAGGCTCGGTGCCATCGCAGCGGCCAAAATGCTTCTCCTCGTTTAGATTTTTGAAGGTGCACATATTGTAGTGGAAGTATGCCTGATAACGCGTGTTAACAAACTCCAGCTGCAATTCGGGGAGTTTTTTGTAGATGTAAAAGTCCTCCACCTCGGCACAAATGCCGCTCGTTGCTGCTGCTATCGCTATGGCGGAGCAGAGTAGTGATTTTTTCATACGCTATTAAGTAGGGTGAAATAATTATTGATGTATTTTTAAGAGTGCTATTGGAGATGAGATTTTTTGCTATTGAATTGAAAATATAGTGGTTCTATACTGAAATTTAATAGTGAAAAATATCGCTTCGAGAGTGCT
>JBCQTD010000035.1:0-18500 GCA_047178725.1 Rikenellaceae bacterium | reverse complement strand
CTTGAAGCGATATTTTTCACTATTAAATTTCAATATAGAATAACTATATTTTCAATTCAATAGCAAAAAATCTCATCTCCAATAGCACTCTTAAAAACACACCAATAATTATTTCACACTACTTAATTAATAAAAAAAAACTATGAAGAAATTTACGAAAATTTTTGTGGCAATTCTAGCCGCTACAACGCTATTTAGCTGCTCAGAGGAGGCTGAGGTGAATCCATTTGGCACGATCTACGGCACGATTACTGATGCCGACACCAATCAACCAATTCAAGGCGCTAATGTGGTGATATCGCCAACTAACGCCTCTACCGTTACCGGGGCGGATGGATCCTATTATTTCCAGGATCTAGAGGCTCAGCAGTATAAATTGACCGTTACGGCTAGTGGTTACGATTATAACAGCCGCCAGGTGACCGTTGTCGCTGGCCAGAGTATTTCGGGCGATATTAATCTCTCGGCCGAGGAAGAGATCGTTGGATTTACTCTTACGCCAGCATCGCTTCAGTTTGGCTCGATCTACTCAGAGCTAACATTTACCATTAAAAATACCGGAAATAGCAGCGCCACCAGCTGGTCTATTACAGGTATTGATGCAGCGTGGCTCTCGGTTTCGCCAACTTCGGGCACAACAGATGTGGGAAAATCAAGTGTGGTTAAGGTATCTATCGACCGAGATCTAGTTACGGAGGATCTTACCTCTTACTTTATCGTAAACGCTGGTGGTGGCTCTGATCAGATTATGGTTACTGCATCTAAGGCCGCCGAGGGCGAGGGTGATAAGAGTGATGCCACCGAGGCTATCTCAATAAATAAAACCGAGCTCGATTTCGGCCAGAGTTCAAATAGCCTTAGCTTTACGGTAACAAATAGCAGCGAAGAGGATATTCCTTTTTCTCTATTGGGCAGCTACTCATGGATTGATGGAGCAAGCCCTGCTTCGGGAACCTTCTCGGCGCTATCGACAACTACCGTTACAATCTATATCGATAGAGATAATATCTTTGGCGATGTTGAGGGCGTGTTGACTCTCTCTACAAGTGTGGGAGATTATACCCTTGATATGACAGCCTATGAGCCAATCAACTATGGTACGGTAACCAATCCAAACAATATGCTTAGCGCCGAGGTGACGGATGTGTATATGAGCGGAACAACTATGTATCTTGAGTATAAGATGACATATAGCGGCTCGCAAACCACGGATTATTTTAATGTTATGGGGCCAATTAATGCCAATAGCTCGGTCTCTGATGATGAGGGTAATATATATAGTTATAGCAATGTGAAGCTATCGCTAGGCGGCAGCACTTACTCTAGCGCTTCATATGGAGTTTATGCCTATTCTAGCGTAGCTGGCGCAGTTATTAAGGGCGGTGTTGAGATAAGCAATGTGGATACAGATGCCACTAAGATGAATGTATCGCTATACACTAATCTGCGTATTGATAGCTCAAATAACTATGGTAGTTTGGTATTTACAAATGTGCCAATTATTAGGTAATATCGCTGCGGCGATTATCTAAGTAGTGTAAAACAATTATTGCCATATTTTTAAAAGCACTCTTGGAGCGATATTTTTCACTATCAAATCTCAATATAGAATAACTATATTTTCGATTCAATAGCAAAAAAATCTCTTCTCCAATAGTACTCTTAAAAACACACCAATAATTATTTTACCCTACTTAGATAGATTGTTTAAATAAAAATTATGAATAACGAACAAAAAAAGGCGGTGTCAAATGCGCTTGCCCAGAATTTGGGTGTGCTTATAGGTATTGCAGTGTTTGGAACATTGGCCACCATCTATAATTGGGGTGGGATACAAGATGTTGAGCCCGGCAAAGTTTATGAGTGGGGGCGAGGTATGAACATGGGTTTCTGGTTTCCGGTTAACTATGTAGTCTCTTTTTTTAAGGATGGCGTCGTAGTGAAGGATGCACTTCATACAAGCGGATACAATATCTGGTGGTGGATTTGCTGCATATGGGCATCAGCCTATGTGATAATAAAGATTTTTAGTGTTCTTATAGGTGCATTCGTATTGAGAAAACTCTAATCTTACGCGATGTTTACCTATATGTCAAAAGCGTGAGACGATCGCGTTGTTGATATTTAAAAGAGAGATCCATCAACCCTGTAGTGGTTGATGGATCTTATTTTGTGCTCTATATCGTTTTTTTTTGATATCTGCTAACTAGCTCTCTCTAGTGGGCGTGGCCGCAAGAGGCGTCGTGGACGTGTGGCTGCTGGCAGGCCATAATGAGCTCCTGCTCTATGGGGAGCGAGCTGGCATAGCTGGCGGTGATGTAGCCCTGCGAATTGATTACCGCAACGTAGCTGTCGGTGATTGGATGGCTGATGCCTAGCATTGTAAATAGAACCCCCTCGCTGTTGTTGCTGGCATCAACCTCAACGATTGAGGCGCGCTCGCCGAGCTTTGATATTGCCGCCTGGCAGATCTTCTTGGCCTCCTTGTCGCGGCTAAAGCTCCTCTGCGACACAACTACGATCGCCGCTTTGCCGTGCTCCAGGTTGTAGGCTATATCGCAGAAGCCGATGGTGGGGATCGACTCGGCGAGGCTCTCGGCCGAGATATCCTCTTTTAGTAGCCCTCCCATCACTAGCCCTCTGTCGGAGAGGATTAGAATTAGCGGTAGCGGAATCTCTTCTAGTTCATATTTAGCCATAAGCTCGGCGTTTTCGCTGGCACACATCTCGACGATGGCCACACTCTCGAGGGGTGCTGATTTTACTATCATGGCGATGCTGTCGGCGGGATTCTGCTCATCTCCAACGATTAAAAGGGTCATCTTTTTAGCCTTTTCGGCGCTCTGGATCTGTTCGCTTATGCTCTGTGGCTGCTCAGAGCAGCCGGTGGCTGCGAGTAGCGAGAGTAGTATTGTCGCCTTTATGATTGCTCTTTTCATACTTTGTTTATAGAATTATTTTTGCGAAGATACAAATGATTTTCTGTAAGAACAAAAATAGCAGAGTATAATATCTAGCTAATTTTGTCGTTTAAGAGGATATGAAGAGAGTTTTTTTTAGTGCTGTGGCTCTGGCTATTATTATGGCTTCATCTATTCATAAGCCCAAGGCGCGCAGCTGTGATAGAGGCGATGTGATGGTGGAGATGGTGGAGATGGTGGACGAGAAGCAGGAGAAGTGCAGCTATGGTGATGGACAGCGGGATGAGGTTGTGGAGATACTTATGTTTCACGGCGAGAAGCGCAGCCTCGAGTGCCGCTCAATAGAGAGGCTGGCGCGCGAGGCGGTGGAGGCAGATTTTTGCAGAGAGCTCAGCGCCGGGCGTATTAAGATTAGCGTGGTGGATATCTCGACCGATGGGGGAGGGGTGCTGGCTGATCTCTATAGGGTGGCGAGCTCTTCGTTATATATTAATAAGTGGAGTGAGGGTAGGGAGTTGCGATGCGACATGACTCGGCTAGCCCTAGCAAAGGCCACACGCTCGCCCGAGGAGTTTAAGTTGCAGCTGAGGGCGAAGATCGCCTCATTGCTGGTTTAATTTAAACAGATTCTAATATTATTTAGCTATCTTTGTATGGTGCTTGTAATCTAAAAAATAGATATTTATGTATATCCCAAAACCGTTAAACACAGAAGAGGTGACTTTGCCCGCCGAGCTGGAGCAGCTAACCGAGGCGATGTCTAAAAATGTTCATGAGCAGTGGTCTGCTGGGCGTATAGCTGATGGGTGGGTCTATGGCAGCGAGCGTAATGATGCCCTGCGCACCACACCCTGCCTTGTTCCCTATGAGCAGCTCAGCGAAGAGGAGCGTGAGTATGATCGCGCAACAGCCCTGGCGACGCTAAAGTTTATCGTCGCCTCGGGCTTTGATATTGTAAAGCGCTAGACCTTATAGGCGGTGATGATAAATGAGCTTGCACTGGCAAGAATAAATAGAGCCGTGGCGAGCGGGAAGTTAGTCATGCCGAGCGAGGAGAATACCTCCACAATAAGACCGAAGGCGATGAACAGCACAACTATGTTTATCAACATAACCAGTAGATAGTTGATAAATTTGATAGGTGTGGCATGTGCAATACCCCCCTTGAATAGATATCCTGCAGGGCATAGCAGGGCGCCTATTGGCGAGAATAGCTTGCCTAGCAGCGAGCTCTTTTTTACCGCGTTGCCCCCCGGACGCGGAGGCGCAACAGTTGGTGCTATGCGTTCGTTTATTAGCGCCGACATCGAGGCGTTGAAGTGCTGCCCCATATTCATTTCAGAGTATTGTAGGTTGCCAAGGATAGAGCCGAGGCTGGTGGCATCGGCCGTAAGCTCAGAAGGATAACCATCAAAAAGGCGATCAATATCTAGAGGTATGATCTTGCGCTTGTGCTTAAGTGCGGTCTCGATCTCGGTGCGCACCCAGTCATCGGCGTTGGCGCAGCGCTGCATAGAGCCTTTTGAGAGAACTAGCAGAAAGATAGGTGCTTCGGCGATGGCCGAGAGTATCTGCTTATTGAATACGCCATCTCTAAGAGAGTCGAAGTCGAAAAAGACTCTGTATCCATATACCATTAATGATTGTTGAATAAGTCTTGCGCAATCGCGGCCACCCTCTCTTCGGTAGCTTATAAAGATATCGTATGCCATGTTTGTAATAATTTTGTTGTACAAATATAGTAAAAATAGTTTGCTGCTATCTGTTTTTAGGACAATAATTAGAATCTGTTTAAGTAGGGTAAAATAATTATTGGTGTGTTTTTAAGAGTACTATTGGAGATGAGATTTTTTGCTATTGAATTGAAAATATAGTGGTTCTATACTGAAATTTAATAGTGAAAAATATCGCTTCAAGAGTGCTTTTAAAAATATGGCAATAATTGTTTTACACTACTTAAGTTTTGTTCGCTTGCTTTTGTTAAGAGAGATTTTGCTTATATTTTCTTTTTTTTACAAGAGGCGCATAGCGGGACTATGTAACGGATTGTAAAAAGAGAAAGGATAAGTGAAAGATCCATAACAAAATAGATGAATAAAATTTAAACAGATTCTTAGTTAAAATAGGTTATTATTTGCCAGCTCCCAGAGTCCATCAATATTATCGAAGTCGTATTGTTTGTATGGTTCGCCCCCAAAGTGATCACCTACAGCATCGAGTTCCCCCCACTCAACAAGGCAGGCGTGCAGCTTGAGCGGGTGGTTTTGGTTGGTGGCATGATCGGGAAGAGCCTTCAGATCCCATCGCTGCCATCCGCGGCTGAAGTATGTTGCATTCCAGCGTAGATGCTCTGTGCGAGCAAGGTTTTCATATTTTATAGTGTTCTCTCTGAGGAGTTTTTTATACTGCTCCAGGCTCATTGCGCGCAGATGCTCGGCGGTGAGCCCCAATAGCTTAAGTTTTACGGGGATGTTATTAGCGGCTGATATGTTGGATTGTTGTTTTATATTCTCAAGCATGCCCCACTCCTTGCGCTTTTCAGGGGGTTTCGAGGCGTTGTAGTAGTTGTTGATGCTCTTTGCTTGAACTTTTAGCTCCTCGTTTAGGATGATCTGCTCAGAGAATATATCTCTGCTTTGTCCGATGCAGTGTATTGCGCGGAACTCATCCGAATCGTCCAGATAGTGGTAGTTGTCATCTCTTCGGGTGACGATAAAGATATCAATATTATTATAGCCTAGCGATGTGAGTACTTTATTTACCTCAATGGCGCTCTTTGCATTCTGGGCATCGTCGCATAGCGAGATGATGATCTGTTTGAGCATGGGTGCACGCTCTTTGAGTGTAGTGAAGAATGAGCCGCTGCCCACCATGCCCGAGTGGCTCTCAATATTGTAGTTCTCAACCAGGGCAGGGTAGTTGGCCTCGAAGCTGCCAATTTTGCTGTTTATCTCGCGATCAACAACTGTTGCCCGATATGTAGAGCCGACAAACTGCCCATATTCAATGGTGCGGCGCAAGATGTTTCGCCCTATGCGGCCAAAGCCGATTATCATAACTTCAAAGTTTTCGCTAGCCACGCCGCGCGAGCTATCTATATTGATATACTCCATGGGGTTATAGTTGCGTACGAGCTGAGTGGCGATGATTTCGGGGACGTTGAATATAGAGTACTCAATGTTGATGCCCATCTGGCGGCGCGCCTCCTCAAAGATCTGGGTCATATCCTCGGAGTCGATCTGTAGATATACGCTAGTGTTCTTCTCGACTTTTGCTCGCTGCTCGGCGCTTAGCCCCTTTATTAATGTAAATAGGTGGAGAGCATTGCTGATATTTTTATCTTCGTCGGGCGAGATGTAGAGTATCTTTGATTCGCTATTTGTAATGTGACGAAACAGTATCTTTCCGCCTAACTCATTTTTTGCTGTGCTATTATCTATGTAGTAGGCACCATTGCTCTCGATTTGATCCAGCAGCTCTCCATCGCACGCTTCGCCCTTCTCGCCCACAAATATAACCAGCCTCGAAGGGTCGTTCTTGAGTAGATCTTTGCATAGTAGAAGCGCCTCGTCGCTGTAGCCAAATAGTATATAACAGCTCTTTTTGTGGCTTACTATCAATCTGATCTTGGCATTGAGGTTGCGCCCAAAGAGGCTTAGTGCGGCGGTGATAGCTAGAAGGATGCCCAGAAAATGTGCCACTACATAGGCGACCATGTAGATATTATTGTTGCGCATCCTCTCGCTTATGCCATCTATTTCCGACTGCATAAAGACCATCTCGGCTGTTGAGTGGATGGCGCGTACAACCACCACGGCTCGGCTGTCGGGCTCGGGTAGTGTGATGTAGCCTATGTAGTAGATTACAAATCCAAATATTACAGTGCTAGGTATGAGCACAAAATCTCTAAATGTCGAGACGTGTTGTTTGAGTCTAGCCAGCAGCAGGCAGTAGGCAACAGCGGCTAGCAGCAGCATTAATATCGGGGCGATTATAAGTTGTAGGGTCATCTTTAGCAGCTTTTTTTGTATCCTAAGTAGGGTAAAATAATTATTGGTGTGTTTTTAAGAGTACTATTGGAGAAGAGATTTTTTTGCTATTGAATCGAAAATATAGTTATTCTATATTGAGATTTGATAGTGAAAAATATCGCTCCAAGAGTGCTTTTAAAAATATGGCAATAATTGTTTTACACTACTTATTTTGTCAAAGTTATATATTTTTTCTCTACTTACATACTATTTATGAAAAAAAATAGGGTCAATCCTCTTTTTTTGAAGATCGACCCTAATGGTTTAATGTATCTCTATTTTACTCTTTACTCCTCTGCATAATGGTCAGCAGAGCGCCTGTTGGGCAGATGAAGCGGCAGTAGGGTTTGGTGATAAATATCGAAAGGATAAGGAATATTGTCGCCATAATAAGCACCGTTGTTGAGGCGGCGCTGAGCAGAAAGGCTGAGAAAACCTCATAGTTCATAAGGTCAAAGCCTGCCCCTATCCACATGAAAAATAGTAGCGCGAAGAGGATGTAGTAGCGCAGCTTGCCGAGTGCCGAATTGGTTCTAGGTGAGAGCTTTAGCTTGGGTGCAGGGATAAAGCCTAGTAGCGCCTGGGCTGCACCCATGGGGCAACTCAGATGGCAGTATGAGCCCTTTCTACCAAAAATAGGCATGATTAGCGTTACGATAAGCAGCGTCGAGCCGAGTAGGGTAGCCGATAGGTTAAAGCCATTAGATAGCCACGAGACAAACTGCGAGAGTGATAGGAAAGCGCCGCACCAGAGGCCTAGCACAGCAACATTTAGAGCAAGCTGCACTATCTCGAAGATCTTGCGTTTTGGGCGCAGAAGCGTGATTATGACTGAGGATAGGATCACCAGCAGACCGACGATCTGCTTTAGGTCTAGCCCCTGGAGAGTTTGGCTGCCACTCGCCGATAGATTTGCGCCATAGGCCGCTGCTAGCTGCACATTCTTTATGACAGCCTCCGAGCTGTAGGTCGCTCCTGATACCACATCCACCCTCTTGGTAGCGGCCTCATTGAGGTTTAATCCGACCCAATTCTGGGCTAGATCGCGCCTAAGAATCTCTTCGAAGAAGCTCGGCGTTTCGTCGTTATCCTCATACTCCACCTTGATGATCTTATCGCCACTCACATAGAGCTTTACGGGGGTGCGGCCACCATAGCCGATGACATCCTTGCCTAGCGAGGCGGAGCTTATAACGCGCGTGCCATCGGCCAGAGTAGTCTCAATTGTAGCCTCATCCTGCATCTGGCTCTTTGAGAAGATCTCCTGCGGGGTGTAGGAGAGCACTCTGCCATCTTTGGCAATGGCAACAGCACCGAGCAGTAGCGCGACGATTAGGATGTTGACAATATATTTTAACCTCTCGAACATTGTTAAAACTTATTGTAGTGAACCTTTTTTGTATCCCATTTATCTTTGATCTTAGGCTCGCCCAGAGGGTAGCCGATAACGATGATGCTCAAGGCGGTGAGATCTTCAGGCATGGATAGAAGCTTGCGAATCTTACCCACGCGATCATTAGCATCGTTAGGATAGGCGCCGCACCATACTGCCCCTAGCCCCATGCCGTGGGCTGCGAGGAGGATATTTTCGGTCACCGCCGAGCAATCCTGAACCCAAAAATCGGGCAAAAGTGCGCGCGTGGGTGAGCCGCAAACCACGATTGCTAGCTGCGCCCTGGCTGCCATGTGGGCACCTTTAACTATTGGAGGGAAGCCATCGAGCACCTGGCGATCGGTAACTACCACTAGCTCCCAAGGCTGGCGGTTACCGGCGGTTGGTGCGGCCATACCAGCCTTAAGCATCTTCTCGATCTTCTCCTGCTCAATAGGCTGATCGGTGTAGGCGCGCACGCTGCTGCGGCTCATGATTGACTCGTAGATGATCTCCTCTTTGTCGATCGACTCGGCGGCCTGCGACTGGTAGTCGTTGGATATGTTAATTTTAGATACTAGGATCACTAACGCTACAGCTAATAGAAGCGTTAATATTTGCCAACTGTTTTTCATATTTTTTTGTTTATTTTCTGTTTTGCAAAGAGTGTGCAATTTTCTCACTACACGCGTCCAGTTTGTTGGGCGAAGGCGCCTGCAACACTCTCGGCCATCTGGTCTAGTCCGCTCTGGATCTTGCCGCCGATCATCATCTTCATCATGGTGTTTAGTTCGGCGTGGAGCACTAGGCGAAAGCGTGTGTCGTAGGGTGAGGCGGAGTGTAGCTGTATCCAGAAGGCGAAATCCATCGGTATGCCGCTGCCCTCGTCGGCAACGACTTTTACATGTTTTGGCGAGATCCTCTCCTCCATCTTTAGGCGCACCTTAAAGCCTTTGGCCTTAAATGAGCAGCGCTCGGGCGTGGCCTCCCACTCCTCGACCTTGCCGGCAAGGGCAGGGGTTAGATTCTCGAATGAACTGATTAGTGTATAGATCTGCTCGGCTGGGAGCAGGATCTGGTGCTGTTTAGATTCGTATTTTTGCATGATTATTCTATTGTTACTCTTCGTGACTCCTGGCCGGTGGCTTCAATTGTGACCCTCATGGCATCCTCTGGAATTAGCTCGGCTATACGTTCGGCCCACTCGATAAGGCAGAGAGAGCCCGAGTCGAAATACTCCTCGATGCCGATATCTAGTGCCTCGCGTGGTGACTCAATGCGGTACATGTCGAAGTGATAGATAGTTCCCATCTTTGGCGAGTCATACTCGTTGACAATGGCAAAGGTGGGGCTGCTGACATAATCCTCCGAGCCGAGGCATCGCATGAGCGCCCCGGTGAGAGTTGTCTTGCCGGCGCCCATGCCTCCATCCAAAAGCACAATATTGCGCCCATCGAGGTGCTCTATTATCGCGCGAGCAGCGCTCTCTAGCTCCGAAAGTGATTTGATCTCAATCTGTTTCATGAGGCAAAGATAGTCAATTTTGAGAAAATAGCAATCTATCCCTTGGGCTGCAGGACGATATATGGTACAACCATCTCCTCCATTGATATGCCTCCATGCTGGAAGGTGTTGCGATAGTAGCGGATATGGCGGTTGGCATCGTTGTTATAGACTAAGAAATCTTCATTTGTGGCGAAGATATAGCTCGAAGTTATGTTTGAGGCGGGGAGCTGAATCTCCTCGGGGCGCGTGATGGCGTAGAGCTGCTTTGAGTTGTAGTTGAGATTGCGCCCTGTCTTGTAGCGCAGATTGGTTGAGCTCTGCCTATCGCCCACCACCTTTATTGGGTTGTCGACACGTATGGTGCCGTGGTCGGAGGTGATTATCACCTGGTGGCCACGCTGCGAGAGGAGCTTAAGTATGGCTAGGATCTCCGAGTTCTCAAACCATGAGCGTGTGAGCGAGCGGAATGAGGCCTCATCCTCGGTCAAATCGCGTATGATGTCGGTCTCGGTGCGCGCGTGCGAGAGGATATCTAAAAAGTTGTAGATGATAACCGAGAAGTCCGCCTCATAGATGTGCGACATGTTCTCTAGCAGCTTGCGCCCCTGCTCGGGTCGGATGATCTTGTCGAAGCTGAGCTTAAAGTTCTTGCCGCAGCTCTGCATCAGGCGGCGCAGGAAGAACTCTTCGTGCTGGTTTTTGCCCCCCTCTTCGTGGTCGTTTAACCATCTGTCAGGCATCAGCTTTGAGATCGAGAGTGGCATAAGTCCGGCGAAGATAGAGTTGCGAGCATACTGCGTTGCGGTGGGTAGGATGGCGCTATAGAAGTCATCTGTTGCAACATCGAAATAGCCCTGAAGCATAGGGGCGATGGTGCGCCATTGATCGTAACGGAAGTTGTCGATCAGTAGTAGGGTTGTCTTTTTGCCCCCCTCTAGTGATGGGAAGATGTTGTTGCGCATAAGCGTGTGCGACATGATTGGGCGATCACTCCTCTCGTCGTTGATCCACTTGCTGTAGTTCTTGCGCACAAATTTCGAAAAAGCTTGGTTGGCCTCGCGCTTCTGATATTGCAAAATTTCGTGTATGCTCTCATCATTGGAGGCGGCTAGCTCAATCTCCCACGCGGTGAGGCGACGATATAGCGCACACCAATCGGCAAAGCTCTCGGCCATCTGTAGCGAGGAGCTAAGGCGGCCAAACTCCTCGCGATAGTCGGCGGTGGTCTGCTCGCTCACTAGCTCGCGCGAGTGGATGATCTTCTTTATGGAGAGCAGTACTTGATTTGGATTTACGGGTTTGATGATGTAGTCGGCGATCTTCGATCCGATAGCTTTGTTCATAATATCCTCCTCCTCGCTCTTGGTGACCATAATCACCGGGGTGTTTGGTCGCACATCTTTGATCTGCGGCAGGGTCTCTAGGCCGGTCATGCCGGGCATCATCTCATCTAGGATCACCAGATCGTAGCTCCCCTCGCCAACCATGTCGATGGCATCGTAGCCGTTGTTGCAGCTATCCACCTCGTAGCCCTTGCCCTTGAGGAATAGAATATGTGGTTTTAGTAGGTCGATCTGGTCGTCCACCCATAGTATCTTTATCATATCTTTTATCTTTTATGCAAATATATTATATATAATGTAAATCGCGCTAATTTATTGCACCCACTTACAAATAATTAGTTATTTTTACGTAAGTTTGCACGATAAAGAGTTGTTAATATGAAGTTACTGCTAAATAATCAGGAGGTTGAGAGCTCGGCTAAAACATTAGCTGAATTGCTCTCAGAACGTGATATCGAGACCAAGGGGATCGCTGTGGCGCTAAATCGTAGAGTTATTGCGCGCACGGCGTGGGCTGAGCAGCCTATATCTGAGGGCGATAGTGTGGTGATGGTTTCGGCCGTATATGGAGGTTAGAGGATGAAGATTATAGTAATAACCTCGCCCGAGCTCGTGGCTGAGGAGCGCGAGAAGATCACCGCCGCCCTGGAGATGGGCATCTGGCGCCTGCATATTAGAAAGCCGGGATATAGCGAGGCTCAATTGGCGGAGCTTATCGAGTCTTTGCCGCAAAAATATTATGGCGCCATCACCCTGCATGATCACCTTGATCTGGCTGTTAAATATCGCCTAGGTGGGGTGCAGCTTAACGCGCGAAATGGCGTTGTGCCAGATGGGTTTGATGGGCTTGTTAGCCACTCAGCACACTCTTTGGCGGAGCTCGCTGGCGACTACTCAACCCTTAGTCCTATATATGATTCAATCTCAAAAGAGGGCTACAGCTCGCGCTTTCGGGTGGATCAGTTGGAGGGTGTTAATGAGAGAGTGATAGCCATGGGAGGCGTAACCCCCGATAAGCTGCTCTCGCTCTTTGAGATGGGCTTTGGTGGCGCTGCGCTGCTGGGCTATCTCTGGCAGGCGGAGGGCGTTGAGGAGTTTAAGGCTAGAGTTGCCCTGGCGCTAAAGGCAGCGCAGAGGTGTGAGCACTTCGCGCTTCAATATATAACCCATCGCACGGAGGAGCGAGGGGATCTAGAGGGCGCCGAGGCGGCACTTAAAGGTGGATGCCGATGGGTGCAGCTTAGGATGAAGGATGCCTCGGATAGCGAGATCATCGCTGCCGGGCGAGCTCTGCGCGAGTTGTGTGATCGCTACTCGGCGACGATGCTTCTCGATGATCGGGTGGATCTAGTAAGGGAGCTCGGGGCCGATGGTGTGCATCTAGGCAAAAATGATATGCCGCCAGACGAGGCGCGAGGGATTTTGGGTGCTGCATATATAATAGGTGGCACAGCAAATACCATAGAGGATATGGATCGTCTCTTTGCCCAAGGGGTCGACTATATCGGAATGGGGCCATTTAGATATACCACCACCAAGCAGGGATTGAGTCCAATTATCGGCCTAGAGGGGTATATTAGCGCGAAGGCACACGCTGCAAAGATGGGCTACGCCACACCCATAGTTGCCATTGGAGGCATCGAGGTGGCGGATGTTAAGGAGATTATATCAACAGGAGTTAGAGGCATAGCGCTATCTGGGACGATCCTTCGCTCTCAAGATCCGATTTTGACTACAGCCTCTGTTATAAAAGAGATAAAGAGATAAAATTATGAGCAATTTGAAAATTGGAGGCGTAGAGTTCTCATCGCGCCTGTTTTTGGGTACCGGTAAATTTCCATCTAATGAGCTGATGAAGAGCTCGATTATAGCCTCGGGCTCTGAGATGGTTACCATGGCCATTAAGAGAATAGATATAAATGATAATCAGGATGATATGTTGCAGCATATCGCCATGGATGGCATCCAGCTGCTACCAAACACCTCTGGTGCACGCTCGGCCGAAGAGGCTATCTTCGCCGCCGAGCTAACGCGCGAGGCATTTGGTACAAACTTCCTAAAGCTAGAGATTCATCCCGATCCGCGCTATCTTCTGCCCGATCCAATCGAGACGCTTAAGGCGACCGAGCAGCTTGCAAAGATGGGCTTTGTGGTTCTACCATATTGCCCTGCCGATCCGGTCTTGTGTAAGCGATTGGAGGAGGCTGGTGCTGCTGCGGTGATGCCTCTTGGCGCACCTATTGGCTCAAATCGTGGCGTTATAACTCGCGATTTTGTGCGTATTATCATCGAGCAATCCTCTGTGCCGGTTGTAGTAGATGCCGGTATCGGTGCTCCGAGCCACGCCGCTGAGGCTATGGAGATGGGCGCTAGCGCGGTGCTGGTAAATACTGCTATTGCTGTTGCAGCCGATCCGGTGGCTATGGCCGAGGCCTTTAAGATGGCCACCATCGCTGGGCGCATGGCCTATGAGGCAGGTCTTGGTGGTGAGAGTTTAGTGGCTCAGGCCAGCTCGCCGCTGACTGCATTTTTGAACGATTAATTTGGGGCATATGTTTAGTGATGAGTTAGAGAAGATATTATGGGAGGGGACAACCGAGGCGATCTATTCGCGCACGGCGGCTGATGTGGAGAGGGTGCTCTCCAAGCGCGGCACGCTCAGTGTGGATGATTTTATGACCCTTATATCGCCTGCTGCGGCGCCATATCTTGAGAGGATGGCACAGCTTAGCCGCAGCTACACCTTGGAGCGCTATGGCAAGACTATCTCGATGTTTATACCTCTATATCTGACCAACTCGTGCCAGAATGGGTGTGTGTATTGTGGCTTCCACGCCTCGAATAAGATGAAGCGCACGATCCTCACGCTGGAGGAGATCGAGAATGAGTATAAGGCCATTAAGAGGCTTGCCCCATTTGATAATATCCTCCTTGTGACGGGCGAGAACCCGGCTAAGGCTGGCGTGAAGTATCTCTCGGAGGCGATTTCGCTTGCTAAGAGATATTTTAGTAATATCCAGATCGAGGTGATGCCGCTAAAGGCGGAGGAGTATCGCGAGCTGACAACATTTGGCCTTAATGGTGTGATCTGCTTTCAGGAGACCTACCATCGCCAGAGGTATAAGATATACCACCCAACCGGCATGAAGAGCAAGTTTGAGTGGAGGGTGAATGGCTTCGATAGAATGGGTGAGGCAGGTGTGCATAAGATCGGCATGGGGGTCTTGATCGGGCTCGAGGAGTGGCGCACGGATGTCGCCATGATGGCTCACCACCTTCGATATTTGCAGCGCAACTATTGGCGCACGAAATATAGTGTTAATTTTCCGCGCATGCGACCATCTGAAAATGGTGGTTTTCAGCCCAATGTGGTGATCTCGGATAGAGAGTATGCCCAGCTGATCTTCGCCATGCGTATCTTCGATAGGGATGTCGATATCTCGCTCTCAACGCGCGAGCCAGCTGAGTTGCGTGATAACCTTGCGACGCTTGGCGTGACGACAATGAGCGCTGACAGCAAGACCGAGCCGGGAGGATATTTCAGCTATCCGCAGAGCTTGGAGCAGTTTCATGTCAGCGATGAGCGCAGCGCAAAGGCTGTGGCCGATATGTTAAAGAGCGTTGGCCGCGAGGCTGTTTGGAAGGATTGGGATCGTTCGTATGATGTTAGATAGAGAGCGATACCTAAGGCAGATCTCGTTGGAGGAGATAGGCGAGGCGGGGCAGATGTCTCTCGCCGCGGCCTCGGTGCTTATTGTTGGGGTTGGTGGGCTCGGCTCACCGATCGCCACGCTGCTCGCCTCGTCGGGGGTGGGGCGTTTGGGACTTGTTGATTTTGATCTAGTTAGCCGTAGTAACTTGCCGCGCCAGACCCTATACGCCGAGTCGAATATTGGCCTAAGCAAGGTGGAGTGTGCTGCCTCAAGGCTGCGCGATATGAACTCTGGGGTGTGTGTTGAGGTGCATAACCTGCGGCTAGATGAGGCTAGCGCCGAGTGGATAATTTCTCAGTATGATATCGTAGTGGATGGCACGGATAACCCGGCATCGCGCTATCTAATTGATGAGGTGTGTGGCCGCCTTAATAGGCCCTATGTATATGGTGCTATTCGCGCCCATCAGGGGCAGGTCTCTGTATTCCATCATAATGGCGCTGGAGGTTATGCTGATCTTTATCCGCCCGAAAGCGCACCTTTCACTCTCGCACCGCCGCCCGTACTCTCCGCAACGCCTGCCGTAATTGGCGCTATTGAGGCTAATGAGGTGATAAAATTGATTGTCGGCTATGGGGAGACACTCAGCGGCCGACTTCTGAATTTCGATTTGCGCGACTATTCGCTGGCGATTTTCGAGCTCTAGCGCACAATAACGGCATTAATAAATCGAACCCCCGAGCGGCGATTAAGCTCCTCTTTGAGCGCCTCGCGCTGGTAGAATAGCTCCTGGCGCAGTAGGCTGGAGCCAATTCTGACGTGGAGGATATGGTTTTCGAGGCGAATCTCGCTAGTGACATCCGCCACTTGATCGCCCACCACCGCGCGCCAAGTCTCGGGCAGCTTTCCCTCGGCAACCTTTGCCGCTATGTAGGGTCGGGCGAAGAACTCTTTGAGGACATCGCCCACTAGGGTTGGTTTTCGTGATCTCATAGCTGCTTGATTTTTCCATCTTCGACACTTAGCAGGGTATACCCTTTTGACACCCGGCTCAGGATCATATCTAGTCTGTCGCGGTTGCACTCCGAGATGAATATTTGGCCAAACTCCTCGCCCGATACGAGCTCCATGAGTTGCTCTAGGCGCGAGTGGTCGAGCTTGTCGAATAGATCATCTAGAAGAAGGATCGCTCTCTCGCCAAGAGCCTGTCCTATAAGTTGATATTGAGCTAGCTTTAGTGCAATAAGGAACGACTTCTGCTGCCCTTGAGAGCCATATTTTCTTAGCGGATAACCATCAATCATAAGATTAAGCTCGTCGCGATGAATGCCCACCGTGGTGTGTTGATTTACGATGTCGCGCTGCCTGGATTTGAGCAGTAGCGAGAGCATATCGGATGAGAGAAGCTCCGAGCGATACTCGAGCGATATCAGCTCGCCACCGCGGCATAGTGCGGTGTAGAAGCGCTGAACCATGGGGCTAATCGTCTCTATGAGCTCTGCGCGGCGAGAGGATATTGCCTCCGCGAGAGGGGCGATCTGCTCGTCGTAGATGAGTAGCATAGACTCCTCCGAGCCCATCTTTAGAGCTCTGTTACGCTGCTGAAGCAGAGCATTATAGCGAATAAGCGAGTTGAGATATGTGCTGTCTATCTGCGAAATAAAGGCGTTGAGAAAGCGGCGGCGCTCCTCGGCCGAATCGCTGATAAGCGAGCTATCTTGTGGCGAGATGGCAACTAGCGGAATAAGCCCCACGTGGTCGGCCAATCGCTCATACTCCTTGCCGTTGCGCTTAAGCTTTTTGACAACTCCGCGCTGGCGGCTCACAGCGCAGCTGATCCTCTCCTCTCGGCCGCTGTCGCTCATGTACCCACCCTCGATCATGTAGAAATCAGCACCGTGGAGGATGCTCTGTGCATCGCTCATGGCAAATAGTGATTTGCCCATCGAGAGGTGGTATATTGCATCGAGCATATTGGTCTTACCAGCGCCATTATCCCCCACCAGGGCGTTGATGCCCGGCTCTAAATTTAGCTCCGCCTGGAGTATATTTTTGAAGTTTAATAGCGTTATCCTCTTTAACTGCATCCCTTATAGTTGAATTGTGTTAGGGCAAAGTTACGAAACTATAGACAAAGTGCAACCTTTTTTGAGCTTAGCTATATGATTATTAAAAAAATGTTGTACTTTTGTGTTGTCTTGAAAAAAAAGAATAGAAAATTAAAATATAAAATTATGGCAAATAAAAATGTTAATACTCCCGAGGAGGAGGCTCTAAATGAGGCGATGACAAAGACTGAGATATTCTTTGCGGAGAATGGTCGCAAGGTGGTGTATGGTTTACTAGGGCTTATCGCCGTTGCAGCGCTGCTTTTTGGTTATAAGATGTTGGTTATGGAGCCACGCATGCAGGCGGCTGCCGAGTTGATCTCGTCGGCTCAGATGAACTTTGACAGCACAACACCAAACTATGAGCTTGCTCTTATGGGCGACGGTAATTCGGCTGGATTCTTGGATGTTATTGCAGATTATGGCTCAACCCCATCGGCAAATTTGGCATATCACTATGCTGGTATCTGCTATCTTCAGATGGGTGATGTGGCTAGCGCTGGCGAGTACTTAGCAAAATATAAGAGCGTTAAGGGTATCCCCGGCGAGCTAATTAATGCCCAGAATCTTGGTCTTCAGGGTGATGTGGCTGTTGAGAAGGGCGACTATAAGGGTGCGATAGCATTTTATGCTAAGGCTGTTGAGGCTTCGGAGAATGACTTCACCGCTCCGCTGTACCTTCGCAAGGGAGCTCTTGCCTTTATTGCTCTAGGCGATAAGGCGGCTGCTAAGGCTCTACTTGAGCGCATAGTAAAGGGTTATCCATCGTCGCAGGAGGTTATGGAGGCAAATAAGATGCTTGGTACAATTTAATAGTTTTTAAATGGCAACAATTCATCATAATCTATCACAGATAGACCCCCAGCTACCCTCGGCGCATGATATGAGCTTTGGTATTGTGGTGGCCGAGTGGAACCCTGAGATTACAAATGCACTAGCCCAGGGGGCTGTTAAGACCCTAAAGGAGGCTGGCTGCCCGGAGCCGAATATCGAGATTCGTTATGTGCCTGGAACCTTTGAGCTCGCGCTTGGAGCACAGTTCTTTGCTGAGTATCGCCAGGTGGATGCTGTGATCGTCCTTGGCTGCGTGATACAAGGAGATACTCGTCATTTCGACTATGTTTGCGATGGCGTAACGCAGGGGGTAACGCAGCTACAGCTACAGTGGAATATGCCTATCGGCTTTGGCGTGTTGACGGTAAATAATATGCAGCAGGCGCTAGACCGTTGCGGCGGCGTGCTTGGAAATAAGGGCGATGAGTGCGCAGCTACGGTGATAAAGATGGTGGCTATGCAGCGCGAGATGGAGGCTGACTCGGCTCTTGTTTCGAGCCCCGACATGGTGCTTAGCTAGTCGCTTTGTGTGTAAAGATAGATCGCACTCTCCAAGTGGAGGGTGCGTTTTTTTGCTTTACATCTAATATATTCTAAGATGTGAGCCGTAAAAGTTGCGAAAACAAAAAAATAACACTAAATTTGCAACGCTGAAAAGCTACGGGGTGTAGCTCAGCCCGGTTAGAGTACACGTCTGGGGGGCGTGTGGTCGCAAGTTCGAATCTTGTCACC
>JBCQTD010000034.1:0-18572 GCA_047178725.1 Rikenellaceae bacterium | reverse complement strand
CAGGAGCGAGGTTTCTGTTAAACTCCGCAAATATGAACTATATTATTTGGCTATCCAAGTAATGTGATTATACAACGTTATACTAACAAAAAAGACGATTATATTTTATTATAATCGCCTAAGTGTTAATTATTTAGTATATTATCAAATGTGGTCTCCAGATCGCTTGTATTTTCGTTTTCATCGTTAGGATTCACAAATTTCAGCTCATCATTAAGGTATCTATTTATGGATTGATACCTATTCGCCTCACCCTCTCGTCCTAACTCCTTGAATAGAGCGAACACCTTTTGTTTAAGAGCTGTGTGCTGAAGCAGAAATCCATTCTTATGCAAAACTGCGGTAAGCATCGCCAACGACTTTGGGCTTGTTTCGTTTGGTTCATTACCCTTTATTGAGTAGACATCCAATATGAAGTTACGCAAAGCAACCTCATTTTTATTATTGAGCGGACGACCAAGGAACATGGGAGTGTTTATTCTACTGCGATGTCCAAGATATGCGACCACTGATAGAGCTATTATCACGAAGAAGTTTACCACAACGAAATATCGGTGATCATTATAATATGCTGCCAATCCGAAAGTCGCCACATATAATAGTAGCAGCCCTACAATAATTAGGTGAGTGCTG
Organism: Rikenellaceae bacterium; assembly: GCA_047178725.1. Taxonomy (GTDB): domain Bacteria; phylum Bacteroidota; class Bacteroidia; order Bacteroidales; family Rikenellaceae; genus Alistipes. The sequence goes on along the minus strand of JBCQTD010000034.1, from coordinate 17,939 downwards.
TCGAACTTGCTTAGGTAGTCAGAAATCTTCTTGTTTGCCATTTTTCTTATAATTTTTAAAATTTGAAAGTGCAAAGATAGAATTATTTTCGACATTTCACGGCAGTTTCGAGTAGGGGTATCAAGATGATTTGCAACACAAGTGCAACACAGAAAAAATTAAAGCCTTGATAATCAAGCGATTATCAAGGCTTTTGGCGGTGCGTAGGGGACTCGAACCCCTGACCCCGTGCGTGACAGGCACGTATTCTAACCAGCTGAACTAACGCACCGTGCTGATTGCGGTTACAAATATAAGGGAATATTTTGAATCTGCAAACTATTTTGGCTCTTTTTTGAATAGCGAGAACTGAACGCTGCCGTAACTCCTTGTTTGCCAAAAGCAAGGATGCGATGAAAAATTTTGACCCTTAGAGTGCTCAAATATCAACAGGCCATCTTCGTTGAGTATATTACGTTCAAAGACAAACTCTATGATCTCTGCGCCGCCTTCAATATCGTATGGTGCATCCGAGAATATTATATCAAATTGTTTTGTGCAGCTTTTTACATAGAGAAAAGCGTTAGCTTTCACTGGATACATATTTTTTATACCCAGATCGGCTGCTGTGCGCCGGATGAAATTATAATGAACGGCATTGATCTCGACTGAAGTTATGCTGCGTGCACCACGAGAGGCAAATTCATAGCTTATAGATCCTGTGCCCGCGAAAAGATCCAACACATCACACTCCTCAAAGTCGACCATGTTTGTAAGGATATTAAATAGATTCTCCTTCGCAAAGTCGGTAGTGGGGCGTGCGCGTAGATTCTTAGGTGGATTTATAGCTCGTCCTTTTAATTCTCCGCTAATTATTCGCATAGTGTTACATTTTTAAAATATCGCCTCATTATCTTCACCTGCGAGCAACTATCACCCTTAAGCATGATAGTTACGTCCTCGTTTTGCTTAGTGATACGAGAGCACCAATATATTAGGTCGGCTTCATTTAGGCATCGTATTGTATCGGCATAGAGTAGTGATGTGCCATTAAATAGCTTAACAACCAGCAAATCCTTATGTTGATCGGCGATAAGATGCATTCCAGCCTCCAATGGAGGAGATAGTAGGGGTGAGGTTAGCTGTTTACACTCTATGTTTATGGACGATGGAACCAACATCGCTGCGCTTATGCCATCTTGAGATACAACAACAACTTTTTCTGATTCCTGAGGGTATATGCCAAGTTTTGCAAATTCATAAAGGATCGTGTGTTCGCCTTCAATCAAAGAGCTTGGAATCAGCATGCTAGCGAGAGTGTATAGCTCATGTGTATGCACAGAAAGAGAGTGCCCACTCGAAATTTTTCGAATGGACACATGCTTTCTCTCCGGTGTGGTGTTACTCCCAGTTTCCTGCCTCATTGTTACCGCCCTCCATCGAGCCGAATTTGATGCCTGGATACTTGTTGTAGTTGTTGACATCGTTGTCGATTAGATTTATGATCTCCTGGTGATACTTAACCGTATCAAGATAGAAGGTGTATGGCGCGCGACACTCAACAACAGGAATCACAACTTTAGACTCGGTGGTGATACGTCCTGCTTGTAGGATATACTCAACCTTGTCTGTTCCCGGGATGTAACGCAGCTCCTTGATCTGAGCTGGAGTTAGTCGCTTAGGGTGGAATACAGTATCTATTACTGCAACTTGGAATTTTTCTACATTTCTCTTGCCCGCCTTCTTTAGCTGAGCCATACCTACAGAGTCATCCTCATCGAAGATCTTATGCTCCATTGTGAGCGAATCTGTCAAGACGAAGTTGATTAGCGAGTCGAAATCACCAGTAAATCGCTGATTTTTCACTTTAAAGGCGCGCTGTGCAAGGCGAATATCCTTAATTCGCTCAATTACAGCCTGATCAAGTGCGGCCTTCTCCTTGTCAAAGTTGATCGGGGTGGCAATTTGCACATAGATAACGTAGATAAGAATCACGATAACTACGGCGAGAATTACTTGAAAAATTTTTCTCATGTTGAATATTTTATTTAATGTTTGTACATGTGTTTATCTGCCAATAAATTCATTGGGCTTATCTATTGCTAAGCCACAACTCACCTTTTGCGACTCAAATTTACATTAAAAAATATTTCTATCCAACTATTATAAGAAAAATAATGAGATTTACATACGATTATTGGCCGCTCATTAGCTTTGCAAGGTGGTGAAGTTGCTATATTTTTACTATATTTGCCTCTACAAATTGACAAAATAAATATTTCCATATGGCAAAAAAGGCGAGTGCAGCGAAGGGTGAAACACCAATGATGCAGCAGTATAAAGAGATAAAAGGGCGTTATTATGATACTATTCTACTATTTAGGGTGGGGGACTTCTACGAAACATTCGAGGAGGATGCTGTTAAGGTAAGCTCAATATTGAATATCACGCTCACGCGACGCGCAAATGGTGCGGCTAGCCATATTAAACTTGCAGGATTTCCCCATCATGCACTCAACACCTATCTGCCTAGGCTAACGCAGGCTGGACAACGAGTAGCCATATGCGATCAGTTGGAGGATCCGAAGTTGGCCAAAGGTCTTGTTAAACGCGATGTTGTAGAGCTCATCACCCCGGGAGTGATTATTGATAGTGATTCATTGCGCGCCAAAGAGAGTATCTTTCTAGCCTCTATCTTTATTGATATGGATGGCATAGGTGTCGCCTTTATTGATGTGTCAACCGGCGAATTTCATTGTAGCGAGGGCAGCGTTGACCATGTAAAACGTCTATTAAATAACTTTTCACCGCGAGAGGTTATTGTTCAGCGTCAAGACGAGCCAAAGATTAAGTCTTTATTTGGGGACGAGCTCTATATATATAAAGTGGAGGATTGGTTTTTCTCGTTTTCAGGCTCTCGCGATCGCCTGTGTCGTCAATTTGCAGTAAAATCTCTTAGAGGTTTTGGTATTGAAGATCTCAATTTAGCTATCTCTGCTGCGGGTGCCATTCTTTCATACCTGGAGTTTACAGGGCATCGCGAATTAAATCATATTGTCTCAATCTCGCGCTTTATTGAGCAGGATAATGTATGGCTCGACCGATTTACTATTCGCAATCTAGAGCTGCTCAACACAGGTAGTGGCCATGAGGGACACTCTTTTGTGGATCATCTTGATAGAACACACACCTCAATGGGCGGTAGATTGCTTAGGCGATGGGTTGTCACACCTCTACGAGATAGATCCAAAATCGAGCACCGCCTTGATCAAGTTGAAGCACTACTTTCAGATACGACCCTATATAATATGGTCGAAGATCTACTCGGCGATATAGACGATATAGAGAGGACAAGCTCAAGAATAGCAACTGGCAAAGTGCGTCCGTTAGAGCTAGTCAAGCTTGGCGACTCGCTAGAGGCGATAGCTAGGATTAAAATCATACTAACAAACAGCAAGGTAGAGACATTATGCTTTGAAGCTAGCCTATTGAGTGGTCTTGATGCTATACGATCGGAGCTTGCGTGCACTCTGTTGCGCGACCCACAATCCAACAATATCTTAAAAGGCGAGGTCGTTGGCACAGGGGTCTCTCTAGAACTAGATGATTTGAGGAATATTCGCCGTCGAGGACATGAGGTGATGCGTATCTTTCAGCAGCAGGAGGAGCAGAGTACGGGCATCCCCAGCATAAAGGTTGCCAGCAATAATGTTATTGGCTTCTTCTTTGAGATAAAGGCGGCGTATAAGGATCGTGTGCCCGACTATTGGATTGCCCGACAGGAGCTCTCGGGTGTAGCGCGATATACGACTAGCGATCTGCGCGAGTATGAGTTTAGGGTAAAGGAGGCCTCTTCAAAGATATTGGAGCTAGAGCTCTCTATATACAATAATCTTGTAGAGAGAATTAAGCTCGAGACATCTAAGATCCTCTGCAATGCTAAAGCCATCGCAAGGTTAGATATAATGCTAAGCTTCGCTTCGCTAGCTAGAGACTATGGTTATACTAGACCCGAGTTTGTGCAGGAGTCGACGCTGGAGATAGAGCAGGGGCGCCATCCCGTAATCGAGGCTAATATGCCGCTTGGCGAAAGCTATATTCCTAATAGCACCCATCTAAGCTCTGATGGGCAGCAGATTATAATCCTCACAGGGCCTAACATGTCGGGCAAATCGGCTCTATTGCGCCAAACTGCACTACTGACAATCATGGCGCAGATAGGCTCTTACACTCCATCGGCAAGCTCTAAATTTGGCATTGTAGATAAAATATTTACTCGCGTTGGGGCATCGGATAATATCTCGCAGGGTGAGTCTACATTTATGGTTGAGATGTTGGAATCGGCAGCTATTTTAAATAATGCCACCAGTAAAAGCCTGGTGCTATTAGATGAGGTTGGCCGTGGCACTAGCACCTATGATGGCGTGGCAATAGCATGGGCTATGGTTGAGTATCTACACAATAGAGAAGGTGTACGTCCGAAGGTTCTATTTGCAACTCACTATCATGAGCTAAATGAGATGGAGAGCCTCTATGAGAGGGTGTTTAACTACCATATCTCTGTCGAGAGCGACGATGATAGAGTTATATTTACGCGCAAGTTTCAACCAGGAGGAACCGAGAGCTCTTTTGGTGTGCATGTGGCGCGAATGGCTGGCATGCCCAGGGTCGTGGTAAAACGCGCAGGCGAGATTCTTAAGCAGCTCGAACAGAATGCTAATCGCGAGATAATTAGTGGCAAACAAAGTGGAGAGAGTGATAGAACACAGCCAACCACCTGCGAGGTGAATTGTGATCCAGCATCGGATATCGGCAAAGAGATCATAAACTCCCTGAAAGCGCTGGAGCTTAACATGGTCACTCCCGTTGAGGCACTACTTCGTCTTGCTGATCTTAAAGATCTTGCAGAGGGGAAGAGTCTTTAGATAAGCCCCATTTTATGGAGCAGATATGAGGCGTTGAGTTTTTGGCTAACGCCTCTTTTTAGTTTATAGTCGAATCTTAGAGCATCATCTTCAAGCTCCACCTCAAAGCAGTGGTTTTGTGCAATATCGGGGAGCTCCTGCTCCAACTCGCCAATCACCAGATCATGAGTTGCAATAAATACAATAGACCTTTCGCTTATCAACTTTTTAAGCAATCCTAGTGATCCAAGCTGCTTATCTTTTGTATTTGTTCCGCGCAAGATCTCATCCAGGACAACCATAGTGCGAGGGGCGATGGCGCAGTGCTCAACAATCTGCTTAAGGCGCGATATCTCAGCATAGAAATAGGACTCCTTAGCATGAAGTGAATCTTGAATCTTTATGCTAGAGATTATATCGCATGGCGTAAATCTAAAACTCTCGGCCACAACCGGAGCGCCATTCATTGCCAAGAGCATATTTACAGCAATAGATCGCAAAAAGGTGCTCTTGCCGGCCATATTGGCTCCGGTTATAACTATTATTGCGGGGGATTTAGTTATAGTTATATCATTACCAACCCTCTCTTGTACTGCTATTAATGGATGAGCGAGAGCTTGCGCGTCGAGCAAAAATCCAGAACTGGAGCCTGCCACAGTAGGGTAGATAGTAGTGATGTTGTTATTTATCGCAAATACTCCTAGCGAAATAAAGGAGTCGATAGTTGCTATCGCTTCAAACCAATCTCTAGATTTGCCGTGGCTCCTTTTCCGCCAACTCTCAAGCGAGCGAGCGAGCTGGAGATTATAGCCAAAGAGAGCATTCAACACCAAAACAGCTAGTAGATTATATCGCGAATCAAACATATGCAGAAGCTGCGAAAGTTTAGCAAAGGATCCACTTAGCTCTATTTCGTTTGTTGTAAGCTTAGATTTTGCATCAGCAAGAGGCTCCGACGAAAAACTCTCGCGCTCAATGAGCGAGATCAATTTTGTGTACTTCTCGGTAACTTTCACCGCTTTGTTTAGCTGTGTATGCTCCCGGTCAAGCGTTCTGTTTTGGCTGAAGCTAATGATGAGATTTAACACGATCGGGATGGTTATACTCTCCAGTATCGTTGCCCCTAATATATATAACAAAATCCATGTAGCCATAATAGCTGGTGTGGCAATAGATAGGATTTTCACCCTTTTGGCATCCACATTTTCGCTCTCGATCCACTCGCTGAGTAGCTCTGCATCATTGTGATTTTCGCCAAGCATTTTGCCGATTATTTGAAAATCCTGCATAAAATCAAGCTTGTCACTTAGCTCTATTACAGCCTTTTGTCGTCTATTTATCTCTTCTGGCGTGTGCTCTGGGCGACAGATGTTTTCAATAAATCGGCGCTCGCCAATCTTTGTGGCCGATCGGTTGAGATATTGGAATAACGATCCACGTCCAACCAGATCAAAATCAGCCATAAGGTGTTTGTCTATGTAGCGATAACAGTCGCCATCCTCTCGCGCGAAATAGATTCCGCCAAGGCAATCAATCTCGCCCTTACATATATCTATCTTATGTTTAAGGTATCGCTTCCGTGATGATAGTGTCAAATCTACTTTTACCAATAATGCAAAACAGACAATCGAGATTACAGCTGCGATAATATATGGTGTTGAGTTTACCTCGGCAAAGCTAACCACAGCCGATGCTATGGCTATAAAAAATGTTACTATCCTGGCGGCATATATAATATATACTCGCTTTTCGATCGCTTGAAGCTCCTCCTGTGCGGCCAAGATCCGCTCGTTGTATATCTCTTTTGTCATAGCATGACAAATATAGGGAATATAATTTAAACCACAAAGCGGCGCTAGAACTCTCTCTAGCGCCGCATTGTGATTAAACATATACATATTCATGCTGGTGGATCGTACACCGATATGGCGAGTAGACGTTGAGCCGCAGTCGCTCGGCGATATAGCTCAGCGCCGCCTGAGCACGAACCGAGTTGCCCGCTGCATCTAGCCTAGGCGAGAATGCTGCAATACCCATAACCCCCGGCACGACGCCCATAATTCCGCCTCCAACGCCGCTTTTGGCAGGCAGGCCTGTCTGAAACATCCAATCTCCGCTGTGCTCATACATACCCACGGTGGCCATCATCGAGACAATATGGGTCGAGAGGTTTGGCTTAAAGAGCTGCTGCCCATTTGTGGGATTAGTGCCTGCATGGGCTATTGTGCCAGCCATAACCGACAGCTGTGAGGCTGTAACACCCATGGAGCATTGGCGCGTGTAGAGATCGAGCGCGAGCTCTGGATCGTCGTAAATTCGACCATAATTTTTCAGTAGCCAAGCGATCGAGCGGTTGTTGAAATCGGTCTCGCTCTCAGACTTATATAGCTCGTCGATGAGCTTTAGACGTGAACCGCATAGCTGATGGTAGAAGCTCTCTATCTTGTGCCACTTCTCATCTCTATCCCCCTTGGGGCAGAGCATCGAGCAGGCTGAGATTGCGCCAGCATTTACAAGCGGTGTGCTAGGATGATCTTTCTCTAGAAGGATCGCCATGATTGAGTTGAATGGCAGACCTGTGGCATCGGCTCCAATCTTGTCTAGCATCTCCGCTGCGCCCAACTCGTTCATCGCAAGTAGTGCTGTGGCAACCTTCGATATCGACTCAATGCCGAAGGTGTAGTCACTCTCGCCAATGGTTAGCGTTTTGCCACTCATCAAGGTTATGGCTATGCCAAATAGATCGGATGGTACATCCTTTAAAAATGGGATGTAGTCGGCATTTTTGCCCCCATCCAGATCTTTGAATTTATTATATGCAGCCTCCATGGCATCCCATGCCATCGACTCCTTTAGCTCCTTGGCTTCCATTATTTTGTCTCTGTTTTCTGCTCCTCCCAATGGAATGGAGCGATGTTTTCATTAGGATTCTTCCACGATGGTTTGCGCATGGCATATATTATAAATGGCACTATAACCACAATTAGCGATCCTATAATCAAGACAGAAAACCACACCTCGTTGCTTCCCGTTGCGATCTGCGATGGAGGGATAAAGCTAAGGACAAAGGCTAGCATTGAACCAAGAAATCCGACACCAGCCAGCAGCCACATCATGCCATTGCCGCGGCCTAGACGGAATGGGCGCTCGAGATCTTTTAGTTTGTAGCGTAGAACTATCGCTGCGGCAAACATCAACATATACATTATTAAATATAGTAGAACCGTAAGCTGCGATAAGATTTGATAGAACGACTGCACGGATGGCATAACAACAAACAGTAGGCTGAGGAGCGTAACAATTCCGCCCTGAATCAAGAGGATATTGCGCTGCACGCCGCGTTTGTTTGCCTTCTGAAAAACTGGAGGTAGATAGCCTGCACGCCCTACGGCGAAGATACCCTTCGAAGGACCAGCCACCCAGGTCAAGACGCCGGCCAGAACACCAAACATAAGCGCTATGGCGATCACGGGCGATGCCCACGAGAGGTGCAAGTATTTTAGATAGTTGTCAAAACCGACCAGCAGCGACTGTGTTAGATTGATATCTTTGGCAGGAATCACCACGCCGAGTGCGAATGTGCCCAATATAAATATAGATACAGTAACGAGTGATCCGATTATAATAGCCTTAGGGTAGTTGCGTCGAGGGTTATCCACCTCCATAACGTGGATACCCATCATCTCCATACCGGCATAGAATAGGAAGATGCTGCTCGCTAGAACTACATTGTCGATTTTGGTTAGATCCGGGAAAAAGCTTTGGCTCATGTCGAGATTATTAGTGCCACCAGTCGAGAGGTAGATCACACCAAAAACCAGCAGTAGAGCAGCCGGAATTATCGTGCCGACCATTCCGCCCCATTTACTGATCTTGCCTACCCATCCCAGACCCTTTAGGGCGATAAATGTAGCACACCAATAGATCGCCAGCACAGCCCCCAATGTGAAGAATTTGTTCGATGCTAGCGCCATGTCGTGGCTCTGATCCATGCCTATAAAGGCTAGCGACACAGCGCCAAAGGTTAGCACCGTGGGGTACCAGATCGTCGATTCAATCCATTGCAGCCAGATGGCTAGAAAGCCCGTGCGCGCACCAAAGGCTTCGCCCACCCAGCGAAACACTCCGCCCTCTTTGTTTGAGAACATCGCCGCCAATTCGGCCGCTACTAGCGCCGTGGGGATAAGGAATACTATCGCGGCAAATAGATAGTAGAATGCCGAAGATAGCCCATAGACTGCCTCCGAGGCGAGCCCCCTAAGACTCACTACGGCCGTAACATTCATAATCGCTAAGGTCATAACACTTAGCTTAAAGCCCGTTGAGCTCTTTTTTGTCTCCATAATTTTCTTTGATTTTTGTTTGACATTGATATTAGTTCAAATTTCGTGCAAAAGATTTATTTTCACCCATTATAATAGTGCAACTATTTGATTTATAGTCTATATAGGTTATATTTATCGCTATATAAAAAAAGGTGATAGAAAATAATGGCAGATTAAATATAAAAAACTTATCTTTGTATTGTGGTTCAGAAAGCCACACAAACAGAATGGCTAACAATTAAAAATAAATTATCATGGCAAAATGGCGTTGTACCGCTTGTGGTCACATCCACGAGGGAGCAGAGGCACCAGCACAGTGTCCTCTATGTAAGAAGAGTAAAGAGATATTTGTAGAGTTTGCAGAGCAGCAGGGCGCTCTTTCATTCGTTACTGAGCATAAGCTAGGCGATTCAGCTGGCGCAAGTGCAGAGCTAATGGAGGGTTTGAAGGCTCACTTCGCAGGTGAGTGTTCTGAGGTTGGTCAGTATCTAGCAATGAGCCGTCAGGCTGATCGCGAGGGCTACCCTGAGATCGCCGAGGCTTTCAAGCGTTACGCTATCGAGGAGGCTGAGCACGCTTCTAAGTTTGCAGAGCTTTTAGGTGAGGTTGTTTGGGATACTAAGACAAACCTATTCAAGAGAATGAACGCTGAGAGTGGTGCTTGCGAGGATAAGATGCGTCTAGCGCGTCTTGCCAAGGAGCAGAACCTTGATGCTGTACACGATACAGTACACGAGATGGCCAAGGATGAGGCTCGTCACGGAGCAGGCTTCCAGGGTCTATACAATCGCTACTTCAAGTAGTAGTAGGCTAGGTTAATAGCATTGCGTAGGAGCTCAACATGATGTTGAGCTCTTTTTTTGTGGCATGGTTTTTAAGGCGTAACTTTTTAAAAAAAAATTAAATTATGCAGATGAAATTTATTGCTATTTTAGCTCTTGCCACCTTGCCTTTTGCCGCCGATGCTAAGAGTTATACTATGCGATCTCCTGATCGCAGGCTAGAGCTCACGGTTGATGTCGGCGCCGAGCTACGCTACTCGCTCAAGCGTGATAGAGATGTGCTGATCGCACCATCGCCAATATCCATAAGTCTAGGCAATGGCCAAGTGTTAGGCCATCGTGCACTTGTGCAATCCATCGAGAGAGAGAGCGAGCGTGATGTGATCCAGCCATCAATCAACCACAGAAGTCCTATTAAAGAGCACTACAACGAGATAACATTTGAATTTAAAGGCGACTATGAGGTGGAGTTTAGACTCTACAATGAGGCCTTGGCCTACCACTTTGAGACCGATTTTGATGAAGATATTGTTGTGATAGATGAACAAGCCACATTCCTTCTACCTTATGATAGCCATTTTTGGATTAACGCACTAGGAACTGAGGCCGATGCAAATAGTATATCAACATATGAAATTGATAAGAGTCTATATTTGCCAATATTTGTGGAGCGCAGGGGCGGCGGCAAGATCGTGATTAGAGAGTCTAATAGCGGGAATTATCCTAGGATGACACTCTCTCCACAAGCTAATCCTCTGGGGTTTATCTCACACTTTGCACCCTTTCAATACTATATAAAAGATGGAGACTATGAGCTGCCATGGCGGATAGTGGAGGTTGTGGATCGCGATTTAGATCTATTAGATAGTAGTATAATGTATAAGCTTGAGGATTAGCTGCTAAAATAGATGTGTCGTCCTGAGAAAGCACAGGACGACACAAGAATTATTACTCGGCAACCAACTCAAAGAGGGCACTATCGTGGCGATACTTTAGCTTAGTGTCAATGCCCACCTTCATTAGAAAATCTCCCGATAGCGTTTTACCATTAAGAGATGTTGTGTAGCGTGGTTTGCCACCAACCTCTACGGGTAGAATCTCGCGAATGGTATATCGCTTCTGGGGATCTAACCCCTGTGCTTTGACAATTAGATACTCATCCTTGTGGTGATAATCTATGCTGTAGGCAAAAATCACAGCTTTGTTGAGATCCTCGCCCACATAGCTAAGGGCAGCAAAATCATCATCAGAGTATGGGGAGTTGAGACGATAGAGATCTCCGAATTGAACAATTGGCCTTATCTTTTTATACTCGGCAACGGCTCGCCTCGTCCAATCTAGCTCTGCGGGGGTAAGCTTCGCGGGTAGCAGCTCTATGCCCAGTCGCTCGGACATCGAGAGATCAAATCTAAATTTGATGGATGAGCCGACGCGAGTCTGGCGGTTGGGCGAGTGTGACACGTGAGAGGCCAGGGCTATGGATGGCATATATTGACTTATGCCCCAGTTTATGAATAGTCGCTTCTCGGCATCGGTGTTGTCGCTGCCCCAAACCTCGTGGTGATATTTAATTGATCCATAGTCAATGCGGCCGCCGCCCGATGCGCAGGCCTGGAAGATTACATCAGGAAAGTCATTTGAGAGCTTTTCGTATACGCTGTAGAGGCCTTTGGTGTAGTCATGCCAGAAGTGGCTCTGCTCCATTTTTGCCTGATAGCTAGAGCCAATCTCCTGCACTAGGCGGTTGGCATCCCACTTTATGTAGGCGACGTCGGGATGCTCTTTTAGGATTGTTGCAACTGCATTGTAGACAAAATCTTGCACCTTAGGGTTTGATAGATCTAGCAGAAGCTGGTTGCGCTCCAAAAGAGGTTCGCGGTTAGGGCTGGAAACAATCCAATCTGGATGCCTCTCGGCCAGCTCACTGCGAGGATTTACCATCTCGGGCTCTACCCAGAGGCCAAACCTAATTCCACACTCATGACATTTATCAATAAGGGCTTGCAGCCCATTTGGCAGCTTGTCGGTATTGACCACCCAGTCGCCGAGGCCGGCATCTGCCTTGTTGCGAGGGTGCTTCATGCCGAACCAGCCATCATCTAGGACAAAGATCTCAACACCCATTCCGGCAGCATCGGCAATCATATCGCAGATCGAGCTCTCCTCGATGTCGAAGTGCACCCCCTCCCAGCTATTAAGAACTATCGGGCGCTCTTGATCTCCATCTTGAATATTATAGCGGCGAACCCATCTATGAAGGTTGCGACTCGCCTCGCCAACGCCATTTGAGCTGTGGGCAAGTACCATCTCGGGGGTGGCGAGGCTCTGCTTTGGCGAGAGGTTGTAGCGGCTTAGATAGTCGTTCATACCCGAGAGGATGTATAATCGCTGTGCATTATCAACTTCAAACGAGAATTTGTAGTTTCCACTCCACGCTAGAGATCCAATTATCACCTCTCCCTCGGTTTCGCTGGCAGGATTGTTTAGCGACAGGATAAAGGTAGGTGCTCCATCTTGAGATGTGCGAACTCCCGCCTTGTTATCTATAACGGTAATGCCATCCTTAAGCTCGCCCTCCACAAGCTGCATCTCGCTGGCCCATGAGCCATAGTAGCGCGTTAGGTGGTAGCTCTCCGCCTCGATTGCAATGGCGCTAGACATTTGGCAATCTATCGCAATTTTGCCTTTTTCGCGATTTGTGATCTCCACCGCGGAGGTGATTATATTCTCTTGTTGATATGCTTTGTATATTAACTTCACATCTAGAGGGTAGTGGTTATCTCGCAGGAGAATCTCGCTCTTTATCATAGCGCCATCTAACTCTACGGTGCTTTTATGCTCGACATACTCTAGCTGAGTGGTCATATTACCATCAGAATGTGTTAATTTTAGCGCAGGCTCGCCTATTTGCACTGTGCCAACAGTAGGGTAGGCATCCCTCAATTTAGATGCTGCTAGGCTGCTATATCCAGCGATTAGATCGTCGCTACTGAGCAGCTTATCGCCGAAGTGGCTTTGGCTTACACGCCCGCTATCTTCTATGAGTAGATAGAGTCCCTTAGCCTTAGTCTCGATAGAGATAAGCTTTGGGGCAGCATCTACGCCTAAAACTGTAGCTAAGAGCAGCAGGCTGATTATAAGTTTTTTCATTGCGGTTGGTTTAAAAAGAGAGGGCGGCTAGAATACTCTAGCCACCCTCAACGTGTGATAAATATAAGATTAGGCCTCTGGAAGTAGATACTTAGGAGTTGCCTCCTCCTGCCACTCGTTTAGACGCTTAAGCATCTTCTGAGTGCGCTCTTTCTCTACATCTACAAGATTATTCTGCTCGCCGATATCCTCCTTGATGTTGTATAGCTCAAGATGGCCGCTGCGATACTTGATAAGCTTCCAATCACCATTCATGATACAGCTATTCTGATCCTCATAGCTGCGGTGCATAAATAGATCACGGTTCTCCATTGGCTGACCATTCATTAGTGGAGTGAGACTCACTCCATTGATCTGCTTATCCTTGCAAGGCTTACCTGATGCCATCTCAACAAGCGTTGGGAAGATGTCAAGAGTCTGAACTGGCTGATCCCAAGTTGTACCCATGCCCTTCATTCCAGGGGCGTAGATGATCATTGGTATACGAGATCCGCCCTCGCAAAGTGTTCTACCGCCCTGCTTGCCACCGCTAAGTGGGCCATTTACGAACTGGCCACCCTGGTCTGAGGTGAAGATGATAACGGTATTCTTGTCAAGACCCTTAGTCTTAAGTGCTGCGCGGATGCGGCCTACAGAGTTATCCAAAACCTCAACCATAGCTGCACAATCAATCTGCTTGCCCTCGAAGCCACGCTTCTTGTATTTAGCTAGAAGCTCCTTCTTGCCGCGACATGGCCCATGAACTGTGTAGTACCATGTGTTGATAAGGAATGGCTGGTCCTTGTCATACTCGAGGATAAACTTCTCGATACCATCTGTTACAAGATCTGTCAGATAGTCACCATCCTTTGAATCTGGGAATGGGTTGTTGTCACTAAAGAATGGATAGTAGTAGTTCTTTGGATGACCATGCTGGTTTGTACCCCACACCTCATCGAAGCCCTGCTTATCGGGGAAGTACTCAACTGGGCCTAGATGCCACTTACCTGCAAAGAATGTGTAGTAGCCATTCTCCTTAAGGCGCTCAGCGTAGGTGATCTCCTCAAGAGGAAGCCATGCGCGAGATTTCATCTTACCAGGGTCTTTATCGAAAGTCTCAAACTCGGCAACACCCTCAGCGCTGTAGGCATCACCATAGATATGGCGAACGAAACCGCAGCGAAGAGCCTCTTTACCTGTTAGCAGCGAGGCACGGCTAGGGCTAGAGGTTGCTGTCGACACATAGGCTCTCGAGAGGTATAAACCCTCCTCTTTAAGTTGGTTGATATTTGGCGAATCAAACATTGGGTTTTGATAGCCAAGGTCTGCCCATCCTAGGTCATCCACAAAGAGGATGACGAAGTTTGGCTTCTCATGTGCCTGCTCGGCTGCGCTACAGCCTCCGAGGAGTAGGAGCGGAAGAACTCTTTTCATTTTAAATAAATATTAGGTTAGGATTATTTCTTTGCGTTTTTAGCTGGTGCAGTTGGAGATTTGTAGAAGCTGCCAACCTCGGCTAGGAATTCAGCCTTGATGCTCTCAAATAGCTCTGGCTGCTTCTTTACAAGGTTGTCCTTCTGTCCTGGATCCTTATCTAGATCATAAAGTGAGTACTCCATAGATGTTCCAGTCTCGGTCTTAGTTAGGTTGATCGCTGGGCCGCGGTATGGAGGGATAAGAGCGTAGTTGCCTTTGCGGTATGCTAGGCGGCTGGTAGCCTCAACAACATAACCATCGCGATCCTCGGTTGATTTGCCTAGTAACTTATCTAGCTCATTGCGTGAGTCAAGCCCCTCTGGAAGCTCCTGGCCAAGCATAGAGGCGAATGAGGCGAATAGATCTAGCTGAGAAACGAGAGCGTCAGAGACCATTGGCTTGATCTGACCTTTCCAGTAGATAAAGAAAGGAACACGAGTACCACCATCAAATAGGCTGTACTTACCACCGCGGAGCTCGCCCGCTGGAGTGTGATCGCCTAGAAGCTCTACGGCGTTATCCTTATAACCATCATTTAGAACTGGGCCATTGTCAGAAGAGAAGAAGATAATGGTGTTATCCATTAGACCCTCTTTCTCCAACTTAGCGATAAGCTCGCCAATACACCAATCGGCCTCGATGATAGCATCACCGCGAGGACCCATATTTGTAGAGCCTACAAAGCGAGAGTGTGGCGCGCGTGGCACATGTGGCTGGTGAAGACCATAATATAGGAAGAAAGGCTTATCTCCTCGCTTGTTAGAGTCGATAAAGTCTGCCACTTTGCCTACGAAGTAGTCTGCCATATCCTCATCTACCCAAAGAGCCGATTTTCCACCGCGCATATATCCGATACGAGGGATGCCATTAACGATAGCGTTGTTGTGACCATGAGACCAATTCATCTTTATCATCTCGGGGTTGTTCAGAGCGTTTGGCTCACCCTCGAATGGAGTCTTGTAGTTCACCTCTATTGGGTCGTTTTTATCTAGACCAACAACATCACCATTCTCAACATATACTGTTGGAACGCGGTCGTTGGTGGCGGCGATAAGGCAAGAGTAGTCGAAGCCGATCTCGTTAGCTCCAGGCTTGATGGTCTCATTCCAGTTAAGATTTCCAGCACCCATTCCTAGGTGCCATTTACCGATAGCTGCAGTTGTATAACCTGCGGCACGGAACATCTTTGGCATAGTATACTGCTCCTCCTTAATAATAAGCGGGGCATCTCCTGGTAGGATTCTAGCACCGGCGCGCCATGGGTATTGACCTGTAAATAGGGCATAACGCGATGGGGTGGATGTAGCCGATGTTGCATGACCATCAGTAAAGCGGATACCGTTGTTGGCCAGCATGTCTAGATTTGGAGTAGAGATAGTTTTGCTGCCATAGGCGCTCATATCACCATATCCTAGATCGTCCGCTAGGATTACAATCACGTTGGGCTGCTTAGCCTCCGATGATGAAGATGCACATGATGCCAGAGCTGCTGGCAATGCTAATGCACCGAGAAGTGTAAGTTTATTCATAGGGTTAATTATTTGAGTTGTTTCAAATTTGGTGCTACAAAGATGGGATTTTTTTTACTTATAACCAAACTTAATAGATAATAATTTTTAACACAACATAACTATAGGATATAACTCGATATGTAGATATTATTAAATAAAAATTTGTATATTTGCAGAACTAATTACTAAAACAACATTTTTATGAACCAGAGACAACTCTCTACTGCCCTTCTAGGGCTCGGCTGCATATCATCCGCCATGGCTGCGCAGAAGCCAAACTTGCTTGTCATCCACACCGATGAGCAAAACTTCAGAACTCTAAGCTGTTATCAGAATCAACTCCCTGAGGATCAGGCATTTGTATGGGGAAAAGGGGTGAATTCAACCACGCCAAATATTGATCGCATAGCCGCCGAGGGCGCCATTTGCATGAACTACTACTGCTCTTCGCCGGTCTCAACACCATCACGCGGCTCTATGGTTACGGGTCTATATCCGCAGCATACGGGCGCTCCAATCAATGGCATGATGATCCGAGAGGATATCCCAACCTTCGCTACAATTCTTAGTGATAATGGCTATTCAACATCCTATGTTGGAAAATGGCACCTGGCGGGAGACGATAAAAAATATGATTTTAATATAAAATATAAGGCGGGCTTTGCCGATAACCGATATATGATGACCGCCGGGCATGCACCATATCTACGCAAAACAGATGATGGAATGGTGGGAGTAAACAAAAAGCAGGGCGCAAAGGTAGATATGGAGAAAGAGGGATTGGTGCACATGACCGACTACTTTACCGATGCTACACTTGAGATTATCGACCGCGATAAAGATAAGCCATTCTGCATAATGGTATCTATTCCAGATCCACATACGCCAGATGTTGCGCGCGCACCATATGACACGATGTATAATCACCTAACGCCTGAGATCCCATACACTATGCGAGATGAGATCGCCGATCAGCGCCCAGCGTGGGGTGGTGCTCGTGGTTCGCGCAATGAGGCTGATGAGTTTAAGCCTGTCTCTTTGCTGCAATATTTTGGAATGGTTAAACATATAGACGACTGTGTTGGCCAGATGATCGCTCGCCTGGAGGAGCATGGCATCTTAGACAACACGATCGTTGTATTTACATCCGACCATGGCGATCTATTCTTCGAGCATAGAAGAATGAATAAGGATAAGCCTTATGCCGCTTCATCGTTGATCCCATTCGTGATACGATATCCTGAGAAAATTACCGCTGGCAGGGTGATGAATGGCGCCTATGTAAATACAGACTTCGCCCCGACGATACTCTCGCTTATGGGCGTCGAGAGCGATGCTAAATTCCACGGCGAGGATACCGCAGCCGACTTTATGGCTAAAAAAGATAGCAAGCAGATGCTTAGCCGCTATGTAGAGTTTGGCGAGTGCACCGGCAGCTGGGTGGCGCTAGCCGACAGCCGCTATAAGCTTGTCTTAAGCCGAGACGAGAAGCCATGGCTATTTGATCTCGAGAGTGATCCACACGAGATTGTGAATCAATATAGCAAGTCGAAATATGAGGGCATCTCGAAGCAGATGCAGACAGAGCTTAATCGACAGTTGGAGCTATTCGAATCGCCAGCTCTGTATAAAGATAAGGCTCCACTAATACAATAAGTAGTATAAAACAATTATTGCCATATTTTTAAAAGCACTCTTGGAGCGATATTTTTCACTGTCAAATCTCAATATAGAATAACTAAGTAGTGTAAAACAATTATTGCCATATTTTTAAAAGCACTCTTGGAGCGATATTTTTCACTATCAAATCTCAATATAGAATAACTATATTTT
>JBCQTD010000033.1:0-18950 GCA_047178725.1 Rikenellaceae bacterium | reverse complement strand
TTCATCGAACAATCCTCGCTTACCTGTACTCTTAAAAATCATATCTGCATTTGCTTTAATTACAATGTAAAGATAGTGATAATTTACTGAATTACAAAGACTTAATTTTTAGAAGTCCCCTAAAGTTAAAAAATCATCTTGCCACCTCACCCTTAACACCATTCGAGGAGAGCTGCGTGAGCAGCTGCTCTAGGCGCGAGAGTGTTATATCTGTATATATATCGCCCGAAAAGGCCACCGATAGCTGCGCATGCCCCTCGCCGCTCTCGCTAATTGCGATTGCGATTGCATCCGAAATCTCGCTCACGCCTAGCGCTGCACGGCTGCGATTTGATGTCACATCCGATCTGTCACACTGGGTGACCGGAAGAATACTTCGCGCCGAGAGGATCCTCGAGCCCGAGACAATCACCGCCCCTTGCGAGAGGGGGTTGCCCGAGGTGAAGATCAAGCTCAGCAGCGAGCTAGATAGCTTAGCCTCGATCCTGTCGCCACCCTGAGCGAGCAGGGTCAAATCGCTACTCTGCGAGAGGACAATCAGAGCGCCATCACCTCTGGCGAGGATTCCGCCACACGCCTTAACTATATGCGAGACAGATTGAGGGTCAATCCTTCTGCCCTGTCCAAAAATCCTACCTACAAACTCCAGACTCTCCCTCTGCAAGCCGATCATATGCAGAAATCGCCGGATCTCGGGCTGAAACAGAATGATAAGCGCCACAACACCCACCGAGACCAGCTGCCCCAAAATCGAGGTCAAAAGCTCCATATTCAGCGCCCGGACAACAATCCAAAAAAGATAGATAAAGATGAGCCCCGAAAGAATATAGGGAGCATTAGTGCCACGCGTCGAGCGATAGACCCAATAGAATATGTATGCCACCAGAAAAATATCCAGCAGATCTCTCAGCGTGAAGGGAATAAACCACATTATCTTCTCTCTTTAGCGTATATGGCGTTGAGCCTACTGAGGACTGCGCCTGAAATGTTAAGAGTCGTATCGGCATCCAAAAGCACCGATGAGTCTAAAATAAGGCGATATCGCCCATCGGAGTTAACCTCTCGCGTGGCGCTCTGCAACATCTGCTGCATCCTCTGGGTGAGCTCCACACTCTGCTGATCCATAATTCGCGACTCCTGCTCATAATTATGCTGATAATCAACCACTCGCGACTCCAATTTCTGCTGCTCACTCTGCGCCGCGCTCGAGCTTAATAGCCCCCGCTGATACCTATCTTGAAGAGAGATAGCCTCAGCCTGAAGCTCATTCTGCCTCCTCTGCCACTCGGCTTGCTTTCCCTCAAGGCGCTGCTGCAAGGCTATGCCCTCCTTTAAAAATATGTCGCTTGAGGCCAGAACCTCGTCGACATTCACATATACAACATCTCCCGCAGCTAGAGCCTCCACCACCTGAGGGGCAGAGGCCGGGGCAGGGTTGTTGCAAGAGACACTCAGGCCGAGAGCCAAAATATAGATTGAAATAGTTGATACTCTACTCATAAATTGTATTAATTTTGTCTAGGTACTTACAAAGATAGAAAAAATATCTACATTTGCACAATCACAAAAACACAAATTAGATGTATGAATATATAAAAGGTAAAATAGCCGACCTCTCGCCCGCCCATGCCGTTATTGAGGCCGGGGGTGTTGGCTACTTTCTCAACATCTCCTTGCAGAGCTACTCAAAATTGGAGGGCGCCGATGAGGCGCTGCTCTATACACACTTTATTGTGCGCGAAGATCTTCAGCAGCTATATGGCTTTGCCACCACAATCGAACGCGAGCTGTTCAGGATGCTGCTTAGCGTGTCGGGGGTTGGAGGCGGCACGGCACGCATGATCCTGTCGAAATTCACGCCCGAAGAGCTGCGCGCCATCATCCAGAGCGAAAATGCCGCAACACTAAAGGGAGTCAAGGGGTTAGGGCTCAAGACAGCACAAAAAATAATTGTCGATCTGAGTGGTAAAACCCTCGCGCTCGGCATCGAAGACGGCGGCACGATGGATAAGATTATGCTGGGGGCGGAGCTCTCGGCAAGGAGCGTTGCGGCCGAGGAGGCTCTAGCGGCACTTGTGATGCTAGGCTTTGCCAAAATCCCCTCGCAGCGCGTAGTTGATAAGCTCCTCAAAGAGCGAGCCGACATGGGGGTTGAAGAGCTGATCCGAGTTGCCCTATCAAAGCTCTAAATGATATTGATAATCCCGACTTTTTTTTATATCTTTGCCCGATGGTTTTAAACAAAATATATAAATATGTAGCCTACGCCATGCTCCTTGCGGGCATAGCTCTGGTTGGCTGCGCCGATCCTGAGGAGGATCTCAACGCCGAGCAGATAGAGGATATTGAGAGCTATCTCACATCATCGCACTCGCCAACATTAATAGACGAGCAGGATATTGACACCTTTATCAACCCCACCCCAGAGTTCTACTCCACATTCGGCAATAAGGCCTTTCGCTATATCCTAGATTACTACAACGCCGATCGGGAGCTGCAAAGCCTTATCAGCGCAGGCGACAGGATCAGCCTCACGCTATCCATATATGAGTTTGAGGCCTACACTAGCAGCACCACGACACAAGGTCTGCTCTACTCAAACGATCCCGACTATAAGGATATAGTTATTGAGTATGGGCTCAACGCCTCATACTGGACATTCGAGCCAAAGGAGATCGTCGTCGGCAGCGGCGATATAATAAAAGGGGTCGATGCAGCGTTAGTTGGTTGCCGCCTGGGCGATAGCGTGGAGTTCTATGTAAGCTGCGACGAGGGCTATGGCGACAAGGAGATTGGCGTTACTGGGGTGGAGACCGCTCTGGTTTTTATCTGCAAAATTGAAATATAAAAGATGATGAACATAAAAAAACTACCCGCTCTCATGCTCGGCGCTATCTGCCTTGCATCTCTAGGTGGCTGCAACGAAAAACAGAGCCTCGATTATGATGAGATTGAGCTTCAGGTGCTGGATCTGTGGATGGAGGTCAACCACCCCGAATATCTCGGCTATAGGCAGGAGGATGGCTACTATGTCATCATTGAGGATGAGGGTGATATGAGCGCCGAGCCGATCGGCGAGAGCGAGGGCTGGGTGCGCTACAACTACACGGCCACCAATCTGTGGGGTAATGTTGGCGTGACTCGCAATGAGCTAATAGCATATCAGCAAGGGACATTCAACTACAAGACCCACTATGTGCCCTACTACGCCTACTCCTCGAGCGACGAGGATAGCACGCTAATCACCGAGTGGACTCGCAAAGCGATGCGCGATGTTCTCACAATAGATGGCACCGAGTATCAGATGCGCAAAGGTACTATTGCAACCATATATATGCCCTCGTCGCTTGTTGGCAACTCGACCGCCTTCTCGGGTGGATACCAGGGGCAATACTCGCTGGATGAGTCGATGCCGATGATCGCCAAGATAGAGATCACCGATGTGGTGTCAGATCCTGATGCAGATGAGACAACCTACTACGATAGCTTTATATCGCAAAACTCCGCCTACTGGAGCGCCATAGAGGTGGATGACGAGCCGGCAGAGATAAGCCTCTACACCGGCACGCTGCCTAGGGTATACAACATCTCCGACAGCTACTCCACATCGTATGTAGAGACCTACTCATCGCAGGTCCCCTCCTCGCCATACAACCAATCAATGAAGGATCTTGATATAGAGGTTGGAAAGGCTCTATATGAGAGGTTTGGAACAGATGATATTGTGGGCGATAGCGTCGGCATCGACAACGATGCCACCATCTGGTATATCGTCCGCACACTCGATGGATTCTATGTCGATTCGAATATCGACGAGATTCGCGAGCTAGTCTTTGGCGAAATTGATAGCGACCAGAGTGCAATCGTATACAACGCCGAGGATGATGAGGATGACTACATCCCCTGTTGGTACTACGCCATCCCTCTCATGCGCTATGGCAACTGGAACTCGGTTGTCGCCTCGTCGGACTACTGCTATGACTATTGGGGCGTTGTCGGCAAGAGCTCAACTAGCCAATCAGACCTCTCGGGCGATTATGACTACTACGACTACTACGACTACTATAGCTCATACACAGATTACTACACCGCCTATAATTCATATTACAACAACAGAGAGAGGGTGAGGGTCGCACAGCTAGCTCCACTAGCAACGAGCAGCGCAACAACTCGCGCAACAACCTCGGTCTATGTCACCACTGAGATACTTCCATATACACCACTAATCTTCGACATCTACATCTCATCCAACGACAGCGACGAGGATGACGATGAGGAGGAGGATTAAAGAGAACAAAGAGAGATACAATGAGCAAGAAAGATAAATTTGACCAGGTAGAGATCGACGATCTTGGTATGCTACCTGAGCTGTTTGATGGCAAACACCGCATGATCCCGATTGTAGCTAATGGCGAGCAGGAGCAGGAGACGCATGAGCTTCCCGAGGCTATGCCTATCCTCACACTACGCAGCTCGGTGATGTTTCCCGGCAATATCACCCCCATCACCGTTGGCCGCGAAAAGAGCATTAAGCTCGTTCGTGATGTTGATGCAAATGGGGGCATATTAGGCGCTGTTCTTCAGCGCGATGCAGATGTTGAGGATCCAGCACCGGAGGATATGTATCGCGTCGGAACGGCCGCCAAGATTATTAAGATCCTAGAGATGCCTAATGGCACTCTAACCGTAATACTCAATGGATTAGACAAAATCCAGGTGGGGGAATATATCCAAACCGAGCCCTACATGATGGCCACGGCTACAGCGCTAAGAGATGATAATCCGGCTCCCGACAACGTAACCTTCGATGCCCTGGTTGAGTCGATACGCGACATCGCTATTGAGATTATAAATCTTTCGCCATCAATGCCGAAGGAGACCTCCTTTGCAATCCGCAATATCGAATCTAGCCGCAGCATGATAAACTTCATCTGCTCAAATCTAGAGCTATCCGACCAGGATCGCCAGGAGCTTTTGGAAGCACCGGGGCTTCTTGCGCGCGCCTACAAGCTTTTGGAGGTTCTGATCCGCGAGCAGCAGATGGCCGAGCTTAAGCAGGAGATCCAAGGCAAAGTGAAACAGGAGATCGACCGCCAGCAGCGCGACTACTATCTTCAGCAGCAGGTGCGCACCATCCAGGAGGAGCTGGGCGACACGACCGATGCCGAGATAGAGCAGTTGAGAGAGAGGGCTGAGAGCAAGGTGTGGAGCGAGCAGGTTGCCGAGCTATTTGAGAAGGAGATCACACGCCTCGAGAGGCTCAATCCGGCTGTTGCCGAGTATTCGGTTCAGATGAACTATCTGCAGCTTATGCTCGAGCTACCATGGGATGAGACCACCGAGGATAACCTCGATCTTAAAGCTGCACGCGAGAGGCTTGATCTAGACCATTTCGGTCTTGATCAGGTCAAGGAGCGAATCCTTGAGCACCTGGCTGTGCTGAAGCTTAAGGGCGATATGAAGTCGCCAATCATCTGCCTATATGGTGCGCCTGGTGTTGGTAAAACCTCACTTGGCCGCTCGGTGGCGGATGCCTTGGCTCGCAAATTCGGGCGCATCTCACTCGGCGGCTTGCACGATGAGTCGGAGATCCGCGGCCACCGACGAACATATATTGGCGCTATGCCGGGTCGAATTTTGCAGACCATCAAGCGCTGCAGCAGCTCAAACCCCGTTATTATCCTCGACGAGATCGACAAGGTGAGCATAAGCAACCATGGCGATCCATCAAGCGCACTGCTTGAGGTGCTTGATCCGGAGCAGAATACCACCTTCCACGACAACTACCTCGACACGGAGTATGACCTCTCGAAGGTGCTCTTTATCGCCACAGCCAATAATATCGGCAACATCAGCGCTGCGCTGCGCGATCGAATGGAGATGATCAATATCTCGGGCTATATGATTGAGGAGAAGATCGAGATCGCCATGCGCCACCTATGGCGCAAGCAGAGCGAGGCGCACGGTGTGAAGGAGGAGCTCCTATTGTGCAACCGTGAGCTGATCTCGGAGATCATCACTAAGTATACCCGCGAAGCGGGAGTCCGTTCGCTAGATAAGCAGATCGCCAAGGTGGCTCGCTATCGTGCCAAGCAGATCGCCTTCGAGGAGGAGTTCTCGCCCGAGATCAAGATCGAGGAGCTAGAGAAGATTCTCGGCGTGGCCAAATTCCTTAAGGAGGAGTATGATGTGGCCAATATGCAGGGCGTAGTGACCGGACTGGCGTGGACTGAGGTTGGCGGCGATATTCTATATATCGAGTCGATACTAACTCCGGGCAAGGGCAAGCTTAGCCTCACCGGAAACCTAGGTAACGTTATGAAGGAGTCGGCCACCATCGCCCATGAGTGGGTTATGGCCAACCACGAGGCACTCGGAATTGATGTTAAGCTATTCGAGACGCGCGACATAAATGTACATGTGCCTGATGGCGCCATTCCAAAGGATGGACCATCGGCGGGTATTACGATGATAACATCTATCGTTTCAACCTACACCGGACGCAAGATACGCGAAAGGGTTGCCATGACCGGCGAGACCACGCTTCGCGGCAGGGTGACACCGGTTGGAGGCATCAAGGAGAAGATCCTGGCCGCCAAGCGCGCCGGCATTAAGGAGATTATCCTTTGCGAGGTGAACCGCAAGGATGTGAGCGAGATCAAGGCCGACTACCTTGAGGGGCTTCAGTTCCACTATGTAAATACAAATATGGAGGTTCTAGAGATCGCTCTAGAGAAGTAATAATGAGAGTATTAGCAATCATACCAGCACGCTATGCCTCGACCCGTTTCCCGGGCAAGCCACTAGCCCAGCTAGGGGGCAAGAGCGTTATCGAGAGGGTCTACGAGCGCGCCAAGGCGGCGGTAGACGAGGTTGTTGTTGCCACCGACGATAAGCGCATTCTTTCGGCCGTTGAGGCCTTTGGTGGGCGCGCTGTTATGACATCGCCCAACCATACGAGCGGCACCGATCGCTGCCAGGAGGCCTATATGCTATCGGGCGTGGAGTGCGATATTGTAATCAATATTCAGGGTGATGAGCCATTTATCACCTCCGATCAGATCAATGCTCTTATTGCATGTTTTGAGAGCGAGACGACCCAGATCGCAACTCTCGTTCAGCCATTTTCGCCCGAGGATGGGCTTGCAGCCATCGAGAATCCCAACTCACCAAAGGTGGTGTTGGATAAAAATAGGCGCGCCATATATTTCTCACGCTCGGTGATCCCATATCTTCGAGGCGTGGAGAGAGAGGCGTGGCCTACGGCGCATACATTCTATAAGCATATCGGCATGTATGGCTTTAGAGCTAATATTCTGAGCGAGGTGACTGCGCTAGAGCCATCTGCGCTAGAGCGCGCCGAGTCGCTGGAGCAGCTACGATGGATAGAGAATGGATATAATATAGGTGTGGGAATAACCACAACTCAGACCATCGGCATAGATACCCCCGAGGATCTAGCCGCCGCTGAGGCACACCTTAAAACCTTGAGACTATGAGCATAAAACTAATAGCAGGCCCCTGCGTTATCGAGTCGGCGGAGCTACTCGATGAGGTGGCTGCAAAGCTTGTGGAGATAAACCAGAGGCTAGGCACCGATATAATCTTCAAGGCCTCGTTCGACAAGGCCAACCGCACCTCGCTCAGCTCCTATCGCGGCGTGGGGATTGAGAAGGGACTAGAGATGCTCGCCGCAGTTAAAGAGCGCTGGGGCTTAAGGCTGCTCACCGACATCCACGAAGCGTGGCAGGCGCCGCTCGTCGCCGAGGTTGTGGATGTTTTGCAGATTCCAGCATTTTTATGCCGCCAGACCGACCTATTGGTTGCGGCGGCGAAGAGCGGCAAGATTGTGAATATCAAGAAGGCACAGTTTCTCTCGGGCGCAGATATGGTCTACCCCTATCAGAAGGCGATAGAGTCTGGCGCCAAGGAGGTGTGGCTCACCGAGCGCGGCAACACCTTTGGCTACAACAACCTGGCTGTAGACTTTAGAAATATACCAGATATGCTCAAGATCTGCCCCACGGTGGTGATGGATTGCACCCACTCGGTGCAGCGCCCCTCGGCCGCCGGAGGCAAGACCGGAGGCGACAGGGAGTTTGTGCCTATGATGGCTGGCGCCGCTAAGGCCTTCGGTGCTAACGGCTACTTCTTTGAGGTACACCCCGATCCCAGTCGTGGACTTTCAGATGCAGCCAACATGCTATATCTAAAAGATTTAGAGGGGGTTATAAAAACTTTAATCTAACAAAAAGATGGATAGCGCAAAGATTATAGAGATAGGCAGACAGACGATCCGCACCGAGGCGGAGGCTCTACAGATGATGGAGAGCACCATCGGCTCGGAATTCTGCCAAGCGGTTGAAGCGATACTCAGCAGCAACGGCAAGACGATAATCACAGGCATGGGCAAATCGGGGCTTATCGGCAGCAAGATCGCTGCCACATTCGCCTCTACCGGCACACCCAGCTTCTTTTTGCACCCCGGTGAGGCGTTTCACGGCGATCTAGGTATGATCTCCAAGGAGGATGTTATCATCGCGCTATCATACTCGGGCGAGAGCGACGAGGTGCTTAAGCTCATCCCGTTTATCCACTCTAATGGAAATGTGCTGATCTCAATCACCGGCGCTCCAAGCTCTACGCTCGCCTCAAACTCAAATATCCACCTATGCGTTGCTGTGGATCATGAGGCGTGCATTCTTAACCTTGCACCCACAACATCCACCACCTCGCAGCTAGCGATGGGCGATGCCCTGGCTGTTGCACTTATGAAGATGCGCAACTTCACGGCGATGGATTTCGCTAGATTGCACCCCGGAGGCAGCCTCGGCAGACGACTCCTTATGAGAGTTGGGGATGTTATGCGTAGCGAAAATCTGCCTATAATATCACCCGAGGGCTCGGCTAGCGAGCTGATTCACACCATATCACGCGGAGGTATTGGCCTCTGCATAATATGCCATAGGGATCAGGTAATGGGCATCATCACCGATGGAGATGTGCGCAGAGCAATGGAGTCTCGTCAGGCGGAGTTCTTTGCTATAACAGCCAAAGATATCGCCACACGAGACCCCAAAAGTATTGATAAAGGCGAGATGCTGATCGCCGCCGAGAAGATGATGACCAAATACAAGGTCAACACTCTACTTGTCACCCATGAAGGCAAGCTCAGCGGCGTGATTCAGATCTACGACATTAAGCTATAGGGGAGTTCTAATCTCTCCCCTGTAACTAGAAGCCGCCACCGCCCATGCCGCCGCGCATTCCGCCGCCGCCCTGCATGCCGCCGCCCATCTCATCTGAGCCCTCTCGGCTTGGGCGCTTTCTCTCAACGAGCGAGAAGTTGTTATCCTCGCAGAGATCCTCATAATATTTTGTCCACTTCTTAAGCTCCTTCTCGTTTAGGGTCGACTTCATGCCACCATCTAGACTCTTATGAAGCTTTAGCATCTCGGTACGAATCTGAGTGCTGCTCTCGCGGATCTCACTCATCTTCTCGCGCATTGAGCCGCTACCCCTCGTGCCACTCTCGCTCTCGCCCATCATTGGCCTCTGCGAACCGCTGCTCATGCTCTCTTTTAGCTCGGTGAGCTTATCTATCTGCACACCATGAGACTGGTATAGCTTTGAGTAGCCAATGATATAGTCATCAACCAACTTCTGGGCTGCCGCCTTGCGAGCCTCATCCTTGATCTTAACCTTTTTGAATACCGCCTCGCTAGAGATCTCGAAGTAGCCGGCTGAAGCTAGAGGGTCAACCTGGGCAGACTGCATACCGCCGCCACCACCAGGGCCACCACCCTGCATACCACCACCGCCGCCCATGCCTCCGCCGCCACCCATGCCGCCACCAGGCTGGGCTGAGATTGTTGCAATAGTAAGGCTCATCACCGAGGTGAGTAACAGATTAATGATTCTTGATTTTTTCATTTTGTTTTCAGTTTTACGTTTCACACAAATTTATCCCTAAAACTCCGAAACACCCAATTTATTATAAAATTATTGGTGAACTACCACTTTTTAGGGGCGAACTACAGCGCAGCTAGCTTCGGCGCTGACCATATAGCCATGGCTTTGGATAACGCTTGCAACTTTTAGGAGGCAATAAATTATCTCCGAGAGGAATCTTAAATAATTATATTTACCTTTGCAAAGTTGAACAACAAAAAGAGTTAAACCTCCACTTTTCCACATCCATATTTGTCATAGCCACAAGATCATGAATATCTGCGAATTTCTATCCTCATTTCATCACTGCCCCAAATGCGGCGGAGCATTTGTCGACAATAACATCAAGTCTAAGCGCTGCGCAAGCTGCGGCTTTGTATACTACTTCAACCCATCGGCAGCCGTGGTGGCGATAATAAAAAATGAGCGCGGGGAGCTACTCGTTGCAACACGAGCCAAGGAGCCAGCCAAGGGGAGCCTCGACCTGCCGGGCGGCTTTGTGGATAGCTATGAGAGTGCCGAGCAGAGCGTTAGACGCGAGGTTATGGAGGAGTGTAATCTAGA
This sequence comes from Rikenellaceae bacterium, assembly GCA_047178725.1. GTDB lineage: Bacteria > Bacteroidota > Bacteroidia > Bacteroidales > Rikenellaceae > Alistipes. The sequence goes on along the minus strand of JBCQTD010000033.1, from coordinate 8,435 downwards.
GATCAAATCTCTAAAGTATCTCTTCTCGATACCTAATATATACAGCTACAGCGGCTTTGATGTCCACACATTAGATATGTTTTTTGAGTGCATGGTGACGGATATTGAAAATATTGCAGCCGCGGATGATGTTGCATCACTACAATTTATCGACCCGAAAGAGATTGAGATCGACAGATTTGGGCTAAAATCTATTCGCGAAGGGGTGCGCCGCTACTGCATGCTATAGATGTTGTCTCTACCTCTTTGCCCGCCCCGAGAGCCTCTCTTTAAGAGATAGTTTATAAGATTTTGGCCCGATGGCATCTTGTGGCACAGGCTTTAGGTGTCGGCGCGATGTGATCATGCTATAGATTGTGCCCCAATCAGGAAGCCCACCTAGAGAGCGATCATCAATGAAGAGATCGGCCTTAAGTTTACGCGAGAAACCCTGCTCGGTGCCATGCTCCTCGGGGTAGTCGCGATTGATGGCATAGAACTCAACCCCGCGCTCACGGCACCAGGCAACCGCCTCTTCCAGCAGCTCCCCCTCGCGAACACTCCACAAGATCAAACGGTGCTGATCGGCAATAAGCATCTTGAGCGTATCGGTTGCAAAAGGGATCTCCTCGCCTATCTCAGGATAGCGATGCTTTACAATTGTTCCATCAAAATCTACAGCAATCCTCATATCCACTATCTCTTCTTTAACTTGCCGTCCTGCTCATAACCATAGCCATAGCCATGGCCATACTTATTGCCATAACCATAATAACCATAACCGCGGCGGCGAAGGTCGACAGCATTTATAACAGTTGTAAGGTTTGGAAGTGCACTCTTGCGCTGTAGTTCGTTGATAAAGTGGTAATCCGACTTATTAGTATATTTTGCACGACAGACATATATTGATAGATCTGCAACACGTGATATAATTTGTGTGTCGGTAACCATTCCGATAGGCGCCGTGTCAAGGATAATATAATCATACTCCTCTTTAAGAGTATCTATAGCCCTGTCCAATGCATCGCGCGAGAGCAGCTCGGTGGGGTTTGGCGGAATGGTGCCACCAAAGAGTATAGAGAGGTTTGGCGATAGTGGTGAGGTCTGAATTAGCGATAGCAGATCAATTGAGGGATTTGCCAGATAGTTGCTAATGCCGCTCAACTTACCCGACATATTGAAGGCTTTATTAAGTCCCGGCTTACGAATATCCAAACCCACAATAACCACCTTCTTACCCATAAGAGCTAGCGAAACAGCTATATTTGAGGAGATAAAACTCTTTCCCTCGCCACTAGATGTAGAGGTCACCATAGCTACTTTTTGCCCGGGTTTAAACATAAAGAGCAGGTTGGTTCTAAACGAGCGAAACGCCTCAGCCATAATATCATTCTTATTCTCCTCCACCACAACACTACCCTGCTCGGGCATCTGTGAATTTGATGGAATATCAGCCAATACAGGCACCGTAGTGATCTTCTCAACATCCGATCGGCCTACAATATTAAAGCTAAAGAGATCTTTCAGATAGATAATAAAGATTGGAACACCCAACGCCAGGATCAGCGCTACAAGCATGTATAGCTTCTTATTTGGAGCGACCGGTCTTGTTGATGCCAGCGGCTCGTTGAAGATGCGAGCATTGTTGGCAGTAGAGGCTAGGGTAAGAGCATTCTCCTCGCGCTTCTGCAGAAGCATAAGGTAGAGCGTCGACTGAATCTCCTGCTGGCGAGAGATGCTAATAAACTCGCGCTCCTGCGTTGGGACGCTACTAATGCGCCCAGCGTATAGCTTAGCCTCGCGCTCGATATCACTCTGCGTAATTAAAAGGCCGGCCTTGACACTAGCGATAGTAGTGAGCACATTGCTGCGCATTGAGGCGATGCTTACATCTAGCTTCACGACAGTAGGATTGCTCTCCGATGATGTTAACAGAAGGCGTTTTCGCTCGAGCAGCATCTCATTATAGCTGGCGATAAGCTGCGAGAGACCGGCATCCGAGAGCCCCACATTAATGGGCAAAACCTCATACTTACTCTCGGGACTACTTGCATATTCGCTCAAGAAATCTACCAGTCTGAGCTGCGTGCTATTCTCTACACTTCGCTGCTTATAGGCCGAGCTCTCAGATAGCGTAATCTGGGCATCACTAACAATATCGGTGATTCCTGCCTCACGCTTGAATATCTCAATCTCGCGCTCGGTCAAACCTAGCTCGCGATTGATAATCGCTATACGATCGTTTATAAACTCGGAGGTCTTAAGCGCCACCTCGTTCTTATAGTCGTTGGTCTGCTTGTTGTAGAGGTCCACTAGTCGCACAATAAAATCTGAGGATCTGGCTGCCACAGAGCCCTCGAGTGCAATATTAGCAATGGTGGTGGTTTTAGAGCTAGGCTCAATCACCAAATTTGCCAAGTATCTCTTTGCCGTAGCCGTAGGGTTGCTTACCGAAACCCGCAGCACATCGCCGACCTGCCACTCTTCGCGATAGATATCTTCGCCTGCACTTATTAAAAGTGTTCCAAAAGGGGTTTCAAAAGAGGCGGGCAGAGCATCAAACCCTTGCTCAAAACAGATCTTCTCGCCCAGCTTATCATGAATCTCCATATCAATGTGTATCGCAGAATCGGTGATCTGCTCGATGCTCAGCAGCGCAGTTGATGGCAGAGATGCACACTCCTCTATGCTCATCCACACATTGATCGGGCTATTTTTATATAGTGGCTCGGGGCGAAGCAGCCCCTCCTTGGCATAACTAATATTAAGCCCCAGGTCGACAACCGTGTTCTTTACAAGCGTGCGCGAGCGAAGCAGCTCCAGCTCATTATCAAAATTACTTGAGGCCGAAAAAATTCCCAGGTTTGCGAAATCCATCGCTGCGCCTGAGCTTTTTTTATCCTTTGGATCCTCAATTATAACCGAAGCATCTACCTGGTATATAGGAGTGAGCGTCTTGATATAGATCACCATAGCTCCACACACCAACAGGATAGAGGCCAAAAAATAGTACCAATTATTGAGATAACGAAACAAAAGAGCCATCATATCAACGCTCTCGCCGCCTTGATTAAGCTCCTCGTCAAAAAAACTATCTTTCATACGTATATATTTTCAAATCTTGAAGTTAAAGTAGTATAGAGACCATCAACGTGGCCAGGGAAACCACCGTGCTCACTACCGTAAACCAAATAGTTGTACTTGAGGTGATGGCCGATGTTTTAGCCTTATGCTGGTTGGGGGTTACATATATAACATCATTCTGCTGCAGATGGTAATATGGTGAGTTGATAATATTTGCATCGTTGATATTAAGCTCTATTACCTTGCGCTCGCCCTTGGCATTTTCGCGAATCAACTTCACATCTGCTCTCTGGCCATATATTGTCATATCGCCAGCCATCGCTAGCGCCTCGAAGATGGTCACCTTCTCGTTGTCTATAGTAAATGTTCCGGGCTTGACCACCTCGCCCAACACCGCTATGTTATAGTTGGTCATTCTAACGCTCACGATTGGAGTCTCCTTAAGGTATGGCTTAAGCCGCTCGATTATCATCTTCTCGGCCTCACTCTTGGTTAGCCCACCTACCTTGAGCTCGCCCAACACGGGAAAACTCACCGAACCGTCATTATCCACTAGATACCTCTGAAGCGTTGGTTGAGAGGTTGTTGTTAGCGAACTGTTATTATTTATCGTTGTAGGCACCGTCAAATTAAATGGGATTGCCACCTCGGGGTCGCTCGTGCTCACTGTGATGGTAATCAGATCCTTAGGCATAATGCGAGCATCATATAGCCCCCCTGCTAACTGCTCGGCGCTGGCCACATAATCTTTTGAATTGATCAAATATGGAACCTGCTTATAGGCTGCACAGCTATTCAACAACACAACCATCGCAACAAACACATATATTTTAAAGAGTCTCACAAATATCATATATACAATAATTTACAAATCTTTCAAAATCAACAAGAGGCAAAACACTCCACCATAAGCCCACCTTATCAGCCAGAGTAGGCGCACCAGGGGATATTTTGGGTGTGTAAAGGTATTCATTTATATTAAACAAAGCAACTTTTTCATAGTTATTTACACTTTTACACCTATTTTTTGAGACTCACAATGCAGATATAAAACAAGAGAGCTCTTCAACAAGAGCGCACCCTGTTTGCATATTAAGTAGTGTAAAACAATTATTGCCATATTTTTAAAAGCACTCTTGGAGCGATATTTTTCACTATCAAATCTCAATATAGAATAACTATAAGTAGTGTAAAACACACCAATAATTATTTTACCCTACTTAAGATTCTAAAAAATCTAGTGAAATCTCAAACTCTATCAAATAAATTATATATATTTGTGGTAACAAACCCAAAACCTACCCATAGTGAACCGAACAGCCCTAATAGCAAGCTCGCTTGCCACCATAGCCGCATCTACTGCGCCGGCAATAGCAAAAAGCACACCTAATATAGTTATTATATATGCCGACGATATGGGCTATGGAGATATGTCGTGCCAGAATCCAGACTCGAAGATCAAGACTCCAAATTTAGATGCACTAGCCTCTAAAGGCATGCGCTTTAGCGATGCCCACAGCTCATCGACGGTTAGCTCGCCCAGCCGATATGCTCTGCTCACGGGCAACTACAGCTGGCGAAGGATGACCAACGTTGTTCGCGCCTTTGGCCCCAGCGAGATAGGCGAAGATGAGATGACAATGGCCAAGATGCTCAAGGAGGAAGGCTACTTCACCGCGATGGTCGGCAAATGGCACCTAGGGTGGGATTGGGCTAGCGTGTTAAAGCCCGAGCCCCGCTCGAGATTCGACAAAGATAACAAACGGCCAAAGCTCGCACTAGATGATTACGACTGGAGCCAGCCATTTCTGGGAGGGCCAATAGATCGCGGCGGCTTCGACTACTACTTTGGCGATGGCACGATCAACTTCCCGCCCTACTGCTGGATAGAGAATCAGCACGTCACCCAGGCGCCCTCATTTTTTGTCTCCGAGCTAGGATTTCAACCGCTTGAGGGGGCAGGCGAGCTGCGCCAAGGACCCGCCGCTGAAGATTGGCACCCCACGAAGGTACTCCCCTCCATCGCCGATAATGCCGTAAGGGTAATCGAGAAGCAGGATGAAACAAAGCCCTTCTTTCTATATTGCGCTCTAAGCGCACCTCATGCGCCGATTATCCCCAACGAGGAGTTTCATGGCAAATCTGAAGCTGGATATTATGGCGACTTTGTTGTGCAGTGCGACAATATTGTTGGCCGCATAATCTCAGCCCTAGATAATAAGGGGCTCACCGAGAACACCATAATCGTATTCTCGGCCGACAACGGCGCCGAGTGGTATGCCTACCAGCGCATGATTGATTTCGACCACAACAGCACCGCCTCGCTTCAGGGCATCAAGCGCGATACGTGGGAGGGCGGCCACCGAGTGCCATTTATCGTCAGATGGGATGGCCGCACAAAGGGCGGAGCGGTGTGCGACGAGGTGATCTCGCAGGTTGATCTTATCCGCACATTCGCCTCGATTGTTGGGGCCGAGCTACCTAGCGATGCCGCTGTCGACAGCTACAATATAACACCTCTTTTGGAGGGTAAAAAACAGCGCAAGCCACTCCGCGAGGCGACCGTATTCCACGCCCCTAACGACATCTATGCCATTCGCCAGGGTGAGTTTGTACTAATCGACAACCACACCGGAACATTCCCCCTAAAGAGTGAGCAATTTATCAAAAACAGAGCATGGTATAACCAGAAGTACAACCTGCCCAGCTACGCTGACCAGGATCAAATGATGCTGCTGTTCAACCTAAAAGAGGATAGACTAGAGATGGAGAACCTCGCCAACAAATACCCCGAAAAGGCGGCCGCAATGAAGCGCCTGCTAGAGGAGTATAAGAGCTCGGGCAGCTCAATAAAGCAGAGCAAATAGAGAGACAACTATCGCCGCACCCAAAATTAGTGCGGCGCTTGTCGCTTGTGGAGATGGCGGCTCTTACTCTTGAACCCACATAGACTATCACAAAGAATCAAATCGCTAATAATTAGTGATTTACGAAAAGCGACTTTAAAACACAGCATCATAGAGGCGATTTGCATATATCAAAAATTGGGTGTAATTTTGGGTGCAAATAATAGACAAAGCCGATATGAATATAAAAAGAAACATAACCTTTCAGCTTGAGAGTCGCAAGAAAAATGGAGTGCCAATCGTAGAGAATGTACCGATACGTATGCGTGTGGTCTTTGGAGGCAAGCGCATAGACTTCACTACGGGTTATCGTATTGATGTGGCAAAATGGGAGGCTAAAAAGGAGCGAGTGAAGAATGGGTGTACAAATAAGCTCAAACAGAGTTCCGCAGAAATAAATTCTGACTTAGCCAAATACGAACAGAAGATACAAGAGATATTCAAGCGTTTCGAAGTTGCCGAGATAATGCCATCACTAGAACAGATCAAGAGTGCGTTTAGCTCAACATCATCTCCAAACAATAACAATGAGGAGCAAGTTAAAATCGACTTTTGGGAGTCATTCGATAGGTTTGTCATAGAGTCGGGGCGATTGAATAACTGGGCATACTCTACACACCAGAAATTTAAGACCGCCAAAATACACCTGCATAACTTCAGAAAAGAGCTAACTTTTGAGACATTCGACACGCAGGGCTTAAATGATTAAGTAGGGTAAAATAATTATTGGTGTGTTTTTAAGAGTACTATTGGAGATGAGATTTTTTGCTATTGAATTGAAAATATAGTGGTTCTATACTGAAATTTAATAGTGAAAAATATCGCTTCAAGAGTGCTTTTAAAAATATGGCAATAATTGTTTTACACTACTTATGTGAGCTACTTGCGAGACAAGTGTGATATGAGAAACAGCACACTACACAAGCAGTTGGGATTTATCAAATGGTTTCTTCGATGGGCACATCGGCAGGGTTTGCACTCAAATGCTGACTATGTGATGTTCAAGCCGAAGTTTAAGGATGCACAGAAAAAGGTTGTATTTCTAACTTGGGAGGAACTGACAGCCCTCAACGAGTTTCAAATTCCTGACACAAAGCTATATTTGGAGCGAGTGCGAGATCTATTTCTCTTTCAATGCTACACAGGTTTGCGCTATTCAGACCTCTATAATCTGCGTAGAAGTGATATTAAGGAGAACCATATCGAAGTGACGACTCAAAAGACTGCCGACAACCTTATAATTGAGTTAAATAGCCACAGTCGCTCTATTCTCGAAAAGTATAAAGATGTAGCCTTTGAAGGGCAAAAAGCGTTGCCGACCATCTCTAACCAGAAGTGCAACAACTACTTAAAGGAGCTTGCCCAACTCGCTGGCATTGATGAGCCTGTGCGCCAAACATACTACAAGGGGAGCGAGCGCATAGATGAAATTATTCCCAAATATGCACTACTTGGCACACACGCAGGGCGGCGTACATTTATATGTAACGCTTTGTCTCTCGGTATTCCTGCAAATGTAGTGATGAAATGGACAGGACACAGCGACTACAAGGCGATGAAGCCGTATATCGACATTGCCGACAAGATCAAGGCTTCGCAGATGAGTAAGTTTGACCAGTTTTAAAATTATAATAATATGAAAAGAATTTTAGATTTAATGAAGGAGCAAAGTATAGGAATTAATTCAGTAAACTATATTTTAAATATATTCAACCTTAAGTCCGTAACACCGAATTGTCGAATATCAAACGAGGAGCATAACTTCCTATTAAGAATGTTAGACTCTGGCGAATTAAAGGAGATATATGAATTACAAAAACAGATAGACGTTATAAAATCACAGATTAGTCATATTGAACCAGATTTTAAATTATCCCATTTTGAAGAAAAAAATGTTATTAGCAAACAATACTTTTTCAACAAAATTTTAAGTATGAAGGGTGGAAAGTGCCTATTTGATTATCTTAAAATAGATCGTTTATACACCGACGATTCATATAAGGTAATTTATGATTGGTGTAACAACAATAATTCAAAAACAGTAACTGATATACAGGCTGCAGTATATGAGTTATATAACAATATAATTAGTTTACAGGACTATGAACTTGGTTGTGAAAAGCCAAAAGCCACTAATAAAGAAATAGTAGATGATGAATCTGTCATAATGGGTGCATTAAGAAATGGATGTGGTGACAAATTTGGATTTTGATATAAGAAATAGGACAAATAGTAATTACAAAAACAATAATAAATGGAATTCCTGAATTCAACTTGTAAATGCAACTGAGGAATTGGGAAGTTGCAGAGAATGAGATAAAATATTTTTTCAGAGAGGAAAGAGAGGGCTGAATTCAACCTGCAAATGCAACTGAATTCATATTAATAATTTGTTTAAATTTTTCATTTGGTGTGAGGTATCCGAGTCTTTTACGAGGACGATTATTTAGCTTGTTTTCAATCCAT
>JBCQTD010000032.1:0-19510 GCA_047178725.1 Rikenellaceae bacterium | reverse complement strand
CTCCTCAACCAACCTAAACTAACCTAAATGAACTTTAAAACTTCTCTGCAAAGATAGGGCAAGAATTTAGATCCTCCAAATATTTTTACAATTATTTTATAAAATTCGCTAATAATTTTTGCCATCCCGCTATTCTGTGCTATAATATAGGGCTTTAATAGCAGAATACAAAATCAATCAATGGTTGCATTTTTTAAATTATATAATAATTACCTGCTTTCGATACGGAATGGAGAGTATAGATAGAGTCCAGAATCGCTTGAATAAACTCTAATCTGATCATAGAGCTTCTGATACTCGGCCAGCGGCTGAGCCTCGGCCTTGTTCCACGTGGAGAGCTTAACGGCAAAGCTTGATAGCGCCATCTGTAGAGGCGTTGGCTCGTCTAAAATCTCCTCAATGTATAGATTGTTGCTATCAAGTCCGCTGCGTTCGGCGGCGAGCGATATCGCTTTTTTGAGTCCACCATAACCATCGGCCAGGCCAACTTGCATAGCCTCCTCGCCCGACCAGATGCGGCCGCCAGAGATCCCCTCCACCCTGCTGCGCGATAGGTTGCGGCCGCTCGACACATGATCCACAAAGCTGTTGTATACCCCATCAACGCTGCGCATCATCGCCTCATATTCGGTGGGCGTGCTAGCGCGAGCAACGCGGCCAAAGTCGGCCGAGGCGTTGCTGGTAACCCCATCTATGGTGATGCCTAATTTATTGCGCAGAGCATCTTCCAGGTTAAACATCATCCCAAACACGCCGATCGAACCGGTGATGGTGAGCCTATCGGTGAGGATGACGTCCGCCGGGCAGCTGATGTAGTAGCCTCCGCTGGCGGCGTAGCCACCCATTGAGACAACCGTTGGCTTCTCTTTGCGCAGCAGCTCCATCTCGCGCCATATGATCTCCGAGGCCAGGGCGCTGCCGCCGGGCGAATTCACCCTCAAAACTACACCCTTTATATCATCATCCTCGCGAACCCTCCTAAGTTTAGCGGCAAGGGCATCGCCACCCACCTGCTGAAGAGCAGAGCCGCGGCCATCGACGATCTCGCCCTCGGCATAGATAACCGCCAGCTTGTCGCCCTCGCGCCTCTCTCTCTTAGAGTGCAGCAGAGCATAGTTGTATAGCGAAATCTGCTCGGGCTTGCCATCATCCACCTCGACGCCCATATCATCAAGAATATCAATGAATTGATCTTCGTATATCACTCCATCAACCATCCCGGCAAGGCGGGCTCGCTCGGGCATAAAGAGCGATAGCGAGTCGGCATAGCGGTTTAGCTCGCCGACTGACAGATCGCGCGAGCGTGCCACCTGATCGACGATTACGCCCCATAGCGAGCTAATAAGTGCGCTGCTCTGTTCTCTGTTTTCGGGCGATATGGAGCTGCGGGTGAGCGGCTCAACTGCCGATTTGTAGGTGCACGCCTCTGGTCGGAATACCTCTACATCGACATCTAATCTCTCTAGCAATCCCTTGAAATAGAGCGTATTTGAGGCGATGCCCTGCCATGTGAGGCGACCAAGCGGCTGGATGTAAACTTCATCGGCGACCGAGGCGAGGTAGTAGTCGCCCTGCGAGTAGTCGCTGTCATAGGCAAGGACAAATTTGCCACTCTTTTTAAATTCGGCGATCTCGGCGCGAAGCTCCTCTAATGTGGCCATGTCGATGTGGCCATAGCCATCGGGGCGAATCACAATGCCCTCAATATTGCTATCGCTGGCGGCGCTCTCTATGGCTGCTAGTGCACTCATGAGCGAGACTCTTCGCTCAATTGGCGATGTCAGATCGCTAAGTGTAAACTGCTGCAACTCAGGGCTATCAACGATGCTTTCCTGTAGATTTATGAGCAGCACGCTCCCCTTTTTTGGAGGTGTGATATTCTCCATCATATTGAGTGATGCAACCAAAATCCCAGCGCAAATGGAGATGATAATTAGCGCCGAGACGATGGTGATGATCGCCGTGAATATGGTTTTGAATATAAATTTTATAGCCTTCATAGTTGTAAATTTAAACAGATTCTAAGCGACAGATGTCTTTATCCCGAGCGCCTCAGCCCTTGCGGCAATATCGAGTAGCTCCTCTCGCCCTACCCTCTCAATCGTTGGGCATGGGGTGTCGCGGTCTAGCGAGTAGAGCATCACAAGTTTAGGTTTGATCTCACTTATAAGCTTCAACCAGGCCGAGATCTCCTCCTCGGTGGTGTTGTCAACTATCACGCCATCGCACTGGCCGCGGAGTAGCATAGTCTGGATTATCAGCTCGCCGCCGAAGCTCTTGAGCTGCTCGACGAGGCTCGCCGTAGAGTAGTTGCCCACCGGCTTGTTGATCGCCTTGACGGTAGATTCAAAGGCTGAGTCTAATTTTAAAATGTTGTTATCCACCATCTTAAGGGCGCGGCACACATCCTCGCGGTGGAGTGTCGTGGCGTTGCTCAGCACCGATATCTTAGCCTCCGGGGCGAGCCTGTCGCGCAGGGCGATGGTCTGCATTATGATCGTCTCAAACTCGGGGTGCAGCGTCGGCTCGCCATTGCCTGCAAAGGTGATTACATCGGGTAGAGCCCCCTTGGCCCCCATCTTTTCGAGGGTATGTTCAAGGCTCTCGAGCACTACCCCACGATCGTTGAAGTAGCGCTGCGAGCGATTGTCCCTATTCCACCCACATTCGCAGTAGATGCAGTCGAAATTACACAGTTTTGCCTCTACTGGGAGTAGATTCACCCCTAGCGATATGCCGAGCCTGCGCGAATGGACTGGGCCGAAGATTATTCCTGGATGTAGTTTTGTCATGGTTTTTCTTTTTTTTCGGAGGGCTGCCTCCGGCGGGCGGGGATAGCACCCCCGCTGGTGCGTTTCATTAGTGGGCGGCTAGGGCTTAAAGCTTTGCTTTAAGATTTTGAAATTCACACTCTTATCACAAACAAGTTTGCATAAGAGTCTGCTTTCCAAAATTTCTGAAATGCCTTTGGCATTTAAACCCTATCCGAGCTCTTATACCTCTGGCTTTTGTTATTCTATCTCTACTTATTTTCTATTCCGTCATTGCGGGCTTGACCCAATCGTGTCCAAAATAAAAAGGCAGACTATTCCCACGTTCCCACCTCAAGGAGCGCCTGCGTCATTGCGGCCTCCGAGCCGCAATCTCAATACAGCTAATATCCAGGCGATTAGAGATTGCGGCTCGGGGGCCGCAATGACGGGAAGGGAGGGCTTTGAAATAGAGATAGGGGGGGGTAAGGCTTTTTAATACGCTTATTTTTAACGTTTTAATTGCTTATTTTGGACACGATTAGGCTTGACCCGCAATCTCAATACGGTTAATATTCAGACAATTTGAGAAAAGCGGTGCGGAGGGCTGCCTCCGGCGGGCGGGGATAGCACCCCCCCCGCTGGTGCGAACTACTGAGGGCTCAATAACTTCAAAAGGGGTGGCCACCTCTTGTAGACACCCCTTTTATTATTGATCTCGATATTTATATCGAGAGGATCTTTACAAGCTCCAAGGCTCCGCGATCTACAACGCGGTCGTGGTTGATGGCGCGGATAAATGGCACCAAAACAAGCGAGCCATTCTTTACGCCGATCATAACATTGCGCTGACCCTCCATCAGCGCCTCGATCGCCTTCTCGCCCATGCGTGAGGCCAGGATGCGGTCTGTGGCTGTTGGTGAGCCACCGCGCTGGATATGGCCTAGGATCGTTACACGAGCATCATATTGAGGGTATTCGTGCTTCACACGCTGAGCTAGACCCATGGCGCCACCAGTCTTGGGGTTCTCGCCCACAAGCACGATAGCCGAATTTTTGCTCTTGCGGAAGCCTGTATTGATAAGCTCGGCAAGCTGGTCGATCTCGGCCTCCATCTCGGGGATGATAGCCGCCTCAGCACCCGAGGCGATAGCGCCGTTGAGCGCTAGATCTCCCGCGCAGCGACCCATAACCTCCACGAAGAATAGGCGCTCGTGGCTCGAAGCCGTGTCGCGCAACTTATCCACGCAGTCGACAATGGTGTTTAGTGCTGTGTCGTAGCCGATGGTCTGATCCGTGCCGCCGAGGTCGTTGTCGATGGTTCCTGGCAGACCCACGATAGGCACATTCCACTCCTCGGCGAGGAGCCTAGAGCCTGTTAGCGAGCCATCACCGCCGATAACAACTAGAGCATCAATGCCTGCTGCCACCATATTCTCATAGGCCATCTGGCGACCCTCTGGCGTGCGAAACTCCTTGCAGCGCGCTGTCTTAAGGATCGTGCCACCCTGCTGTATAATATTACTTACGCTTTTCGAGGTTAGGTCGATTATCTCGTTGGTTATAAGGCCTTTATAACCACGCATGATACCCTTAACCTGGAAACCATTATATATTGCTGTTCTAGTTACGGCGCGAATCGCCGCGTTCATAGCTGGTGCATCGCCTCCCGAGGTTAGCACTCCGATACATTTAATAGGCATAACAAATCTTTTTATGTTGTATTACGTTTGCAAGTTAGCGATAATTTCTATTATCTCAAACTTTCTTTCGCCGATTATAACCTATTCTTAATATTTTGTCTTTTTTTTAGAGTTTAGGTTCAAAAATCGCGCTGTTTTTTTTGCTAACAGCGTTTTTTTTGCTGTTTATGCTTTTTTTTGCTCTTATTTGACTCTATCACCAACCGATCCGCAATGACATGCGCGTTAGTTGGGTTCTTGCGCAATTTTATCCTCCGATGTCAGCTATTCTAGCTGAGCCCCCTGAGGCGATTTTATACTAAAATCGCTGTTTTGGGAAGGGGGCAGTAGGAGGGAACTGTGCTCATGCCGCACGGGCAGGGTGCTTAGCACCCATTAGCTTAGTAATTTGCCTGGAGCACAAAGCACGCACCAGCGGGGGTGCCATCCCCGCCCGCCGGAGGCAGTTGCCTCCCACCACAAAAAAAACCGACCAGCAGAGCCAGTCGGTAGTAGGTTAAATAGTTGTTCTAATCTAAGCGAATAGAGGCGATGGATACTCACCAGCGTCGGCCAAAGCCTGAAGCTTAGCGACAACATCTGGACGATCCTGAGCGTAGGTTACGCCAAACCACTTGCTTGTGGTGTCGAGAACCTTAACTGTAGCTGTGCCATCGTTGATAAGCTTGTTGATAGCTACCGGGATGTAGTACTCAGCCTTAAGGTTGTTGATCTCAGTTGAGAGGAACTCCTTGAAGATCTCCTCCGAATACTCGAAGTAATCGGGGGTGAAGCCCCACATGTTCATAGATACTGGGGTGTTCTCCTCAAGGGTCTGCACCTGGCCATTCTCATCCGTAAAGCTGATAGCACCGTCGATGCGCTCGATAGCTGTGCGCTCAACAACATCTGTAAGCAGGCGATCCTCGCTTGTAGCACAAACACCACGAGCTACCGATCCGCTCTCAGATAGAGTGTTGCCCACGCGATAGCCAACCATTGCGTAGCTACCCTTCTGGCCCTCGACGCTCATAAGGAACTGAGCAAGAACTGCGAAGCTGTCGCGACCATAGTAGTCGTCGGCGTTGATAACGGCAAATGGCTCCTTGATAACATCCTTGCCCATCAATACAGCGTGGTTTGTACCCCATGGCTTAGCGCGCTCCTCGGGAGCTGTGAAGCCCTCAGGAAGGTTGTCGATAGCCTGGAACACAAGCTCTACAGGGATGTGGTTTGTGTATTTAGAGATGATCTTCTCGCGGAAGTCGTTCTCAAACTCCTTGCGGATCACGAATACAACCTTACCAAAGCCGCCACGGATGGCGTCGAAGATTGAAAAGTCCATGATAGTCTCACCCTTAGGGCCTACTCCATCAAGCTGCTTAAGACCGCCATAGCGGCTACCCATTCCTGCAGCTAGTACAAAAAGTGTTGGTTTCATAGTTTTTTTGCGGTGTGCCCGCTATTTTATTGTTTGTTTGGTAAATCCTTACTACTCTAGACGACGAGCGCCCTCGCTTATGTTCACATCAATAACCTCGGCGTGGATGCCATACTTTGCAAAGAATTTATCTAGAGCTGTCTTAACGAAGTTATCGTAAGCATCACAACGAACAAGGTTGATAGTACAGCCGCCGAAGCCGCCACCCATCATACGCGAACCTGTTACGCCGCACTCCTTGGCGATGTCGTTAAGGAAGTCGAGCTCCTCGCAGCTCACCTCATAGTCCTTAGATAGACCCTTGTGAGTGGCATACATCTGCTCGCCAACAGCCTCAAAGTCGCCACGACCCAGAGCATCACAAACGCGAAGCACACGCTGCTCCTCGCCCACAACATAGATTGCGCGGCTTAGATCCTCGGCGCTAACCTTGTCACGGATCTCGATCACCTGCTCAAGGGTTACGCCACGAAGTGTAGGAACGTTAAGCGCCTGAGCAACTCTCTCGCAGCTCTCGCGGCGGCGGTTGTATGGCGAGCCTGATAGCTCGTGCTTAACCTTAGAGTTGATAAGTACTAGACGATACTCGTCGCTCTCGAATGGGAAGTATTGATACTCCATTGAGCGGCAGTCGAGACGGATAAGGTGATTCTTGCGGCCAAAAAGAGATGCGAACTGATCCATGATTCCGCACTTAACGCCGCAGTAGTTGTGCTCGGTAGCCTGGCCGATGCGGGCTAGCTCGAAACGATCGAAGCTGCCTCCGTTGAACATGTCGCTCATGGCGAAGCCAAAAGCTGACTCAAGGGCTGCCGAAGATGAGAGGCCGCCACCAGCAGGTAGATCACCCGAGAAGGCGGTGTCGAAACCCTCTACTTTGCCGCCGCGCTTTGCGATCTCGCAACATACGCCATAGATGTAACGCATCCAGCTTAGCTCCGGAAGCTTCTCGCTGCCGATCTCAAACTCGGCATACTCATCCATGTCGATGGCATAGGCGCGTATCTTGTTTGTCTGTGTAGGCTTGATAGCGGCAATAATACCCATATCAATAGCGCCTGGAAGGACGAAGCCGTCGTTGTAGTCGGTGTGCTCGCCAATAAGATTGATGCGGCCTGGGGCTGCATAAAATAGACTCTGGCCGCCAAAGCGTGCCTCAAAAGCTTCTAGTACTTTAGTCTTCATAGGTTGGTTGGTATGTTATATTTTGTTTGTTTGTTTAGCATGCAAATGTATAAATAATTTTTTTTAAAAACAACATCCCATACAGCGATCAGCCACAAAATCACCATTATAGTGCTTTTGAGCGCGCTCTTTTCTCTCATCCTATGTCGTTTTTACCACCCTAAGCCGGTTTTCGCTGTGGGTCAGCATTAACAAAATTAAAAAAAATATGTCGTTAATCCAAATAAAACATCGGTTAAAGCGGCTATTATACTCTACTTTTTGAGATAATGGGCAAAAAAAAGGTGGAGGTCTGACAAGCAGATAAATATTTCGAGGGTTACAAATACAAAAAAGGGTGACCTGATTTTCTCAGATCACCCCTATCTAGTCGACCGCCACTAAGAGCGGACGAGGGAAAATTACAACTGTGGACCAGCAGCAACAAGAGCCTTACCTGCATCGTTTCCGGTGAACTTAACGAAGTTCTTAACGAAACGGCCAGCAAGATCCTGAGCCTTAACATCCCACTCAGAGGCTGAAGCGTAAGTGTCGCGTGGATCAAGGATCTCAGCGTGTACGCCTGGAAGCGATGTTGGAACTGCAAGGTCAAACAATGGAATCTGCTTAGTCTCAGCCTTGTCGATTGAACCATCAAGGATAGCGTCGATGATGCCGCGAGTATCCTTGATAGAGATACGCTTGCCAGTACCATTCCAACCTGTGTTAACAAGGTATGCAGTAGCACCAGACTGCTCCATGCGCTTAACTAGCTCCTGGCCATACTTTGTTGGGTGAAGAGTCAAGAACGCTGCACCGAAGCAAGCAGAGAATGTTGGAGTTGGCTCAGTGATACCACGCTCTGTACCTGCAAGCTTAGCAGTAAATCCTGAAAGGAAGTAGTACTGAGTCTGCTCTGGAGTAAGGATCGAAACTGGAGGCATTACACCGAATGCATCAGCAGTAAGGAAGATAACCTTCTTTGCAGCTGGAGCCTTTGATGGAGGAGGAACGATGTTGTCGATGTGGT
Source organism: Rikenellaceae bacterium (assembly GCA_047178725.1). Taxonomy (GTDB): domain Bacteria; phylum Bacteroidota; class Bacteroidia; order Bacteroidales; family Rikenellaceae; genus Alistipes. The sequence continues at coordinate 11,443 of JBCQTD010000032.1, read as the reverse complement.
TGATTGGGTAAGATACGCGAGTGTTCTCAGTAACCGAACCATCAGTGAAGTCGATCTTGCCATCAGCAGCAACAGTGACGTTCTCCAAAAGAGCATCGCGACGGATAGCGCCCCAGATATCTGGCTCGTGCTCCTGTGAAAGGTTAATAACCTTAGCGTAGCAACCACCCTCGAAGTTGAATACACCATCATCATCCCATCCGTGCTCATCGTCACCGATTAGCTGACGCTTAGGATCTGTAGAAAGTGTAGTCTTACCTGTACCTGAAAGACCGAAGAAGATAGCGGTCTCGCCCTTCTCGTTGGTGTTAGCCGAGCAGTGCATAGCGGCGATACCCTTCAATGGAAGTAGGTAGTTCATGTAGGCGAACATACCCTTCTTCATCTCACCACCATACCATGTGTTAAGGATAACCTGCATCTTCTCAGTTAGGTTGAATACAGTAGCAGTCTCAGAGTTTAGACCTAGCTCCTTGTAGTTCTCAACCTTTGCCTTAGAGGCGTTGATAACAACGAAATCTGGCTCGCCATAAGCTGCAAGCTCAGCCTCAGATGGGCGGATGAACATGTTCTTTACGAAGTGAGCCTGCCAAGCAACCTCCATGATGAAGCGGATCTTGATGCGAGTGTTCTCGTTAGCGCCACAGAAAGTATCTACTACGAAAAGACGCTTGCCTGAAAGCTCCTCAACGGCAATCTTCTTAAGCTCAGCCCAAGCAGCCTCAGTGATTGGCTTATTATCGTTCTTATACTCGTCAGATGTCCACCAAAGTGTGTCGCGAGTAGTGTCGTCCATTACAAGGAATTTATCCTTAGGAGAGCGACCTGTGTAGATACCAGTCATTACATTGACTGCACCCATCTCTGTCTCCTGACCCTTCTCAAAACCCTCAAGTGCAGGGCTAGTCTCCTCAGCGAATAGCTGCTCGTAAGATGGGTTGTGCACGATCTCAGTAACGCCTGAGATGCCATACTTGCTCAAATCAATTGCCATAATCTTAAAATAATTATTTGTTAATAAATCCTAATCTTTTCTCTTTGTGCACCGCAATCATCTAGCCAATCTGCTCGCCTCTCGAGCGCTTTGATTCTGCCAAAACTTTTTTGGCGCACTTAACCGAGACAAAGGTATGAAAAATATTTTAATGTTAAAAAAATAACAGTACTTTTTTTAAAAAAAAGTTAAATTATTTTTTCACCTCTTTAAATTCTGCTATTTGTCTGATCTCTACTTTATAACGATTTGGCTATCGGTGCGCCTAGTTGAGAGTAGAAATAGGAAGCCCAATATCATCACCCATCCCGCCGCTAGGTTTATCTCGTCAAATATCTTGCCCCCTCTCAGGGCGATCACCGCCGCAGCGATAAGGGGTTGCAGATAGCGATAAAGAGCACTATATATTGAAGATAATCTTTTCACACCTATATATAATAAATATAGTGGTAGCGCAGTTCCTAAAATGAGCAGATATCCGAGCTCGGCCAGCTGCATGGCTCCCACCTCGCGGAGTTTTATGGTCAGCAGTTCGCCTCCCATGAGCGGCAGCGCAAGGGCAAGCCCCACGCCAAATATCACCCCCAGCAGTCGCGCAGCCCCCAATCGCGCAAGCTGACTCTTGATGGCCACCGTGTTTATTGCCATGGCTAGAGTTGCCCCCATGGTGATAATGTTGCCCAGAGCTGCGCCCTCACCTTCGTTGGGCGAGAGGCGGTGCGAGATGAGTAGCACTCCACCCGCCAACGAGATCGCTATCCCCAGCACCCGCCAGGCGTTTACCCTCTCTCTGCCAAGTAGATATGAGACCACAAGGGTGAACGATGGGCCAAGTGTAGCCACCGATGCCATATCCATGGGCGAGGTGAGCGAGCCACCCCAGAGAATTAGAAGCAGCCATCCAAAGGTGGTGAGCACCGCGAGCGAAAGCAGCTGCGCCACCTCGCTTAGATTCAGTTTGCGCCCTCCCCATTTGGCAATGGTGTAGGGTGTGAAGATAAGCGCACCGAAGAGAAGTTGCAGCAGAAAGAGCTGGCGATAGGTTAGCCATCCGCCGAGCAGCGATACAAAGATCGAGTAGTTCACCCCGAAGAGGATGTTGGCTATGATTAGATCCCAGTTGTACTTCATATTTATTGATGCAACAAACTTCACACCATTTGGATCTGAGAATATAAATTGATACTTTTGTGGTATGATTTCACCCGAGATATTTAGCTTTTTGTGTAGCGCTGAAGCGCGCGAGGCGATTGAGCAAACTCTCGCTCGCCGGCCGAGCGATATTGCGCTTGATCGTAAAGTGCCGCAGGCGGCCTCTATCGCCACACAGGTGAAGTATTTGCAGCGTGCTAAGGTCAAACTACCATCCTATTACGCTGCACGTTGTATCATCCCTCCGCGCGCCTTTGAGCAGTCATCCAGCGAGGCTACGGCAGGGGTTAAACGCCTCTCGGGCGGCTCGGTTTTGGAGCTTACCGGCGGACTTGGGGTCGATACGCTCTACCTCTCTCAAATATTTGAGAGGAGTGTATCCCTGGAGCGCGATGAGCTTCTAGCGGATGTCACTCGTGAGAATCTCCGCCGTCTAGGCGCTGAGGGAGTTGAAATTTTAGCCACCCCGGCCGAGGAGTATCTGGAGCGCTGCCAGGAGCATTTCGATTGGATCTATGTAGATCCCGATCGGCGCGGCGCCTCAGGCGAAAAGCTCGTCCGATTGGAGGATTGCAGCCCCAATATTATTGAGCTTATGCCTCATATTAGGAGGCTCTGCCGCCGCCTGGCCATTAAGCTATCGCCCATCTTTGATGTCGATGAGGGGCGCCGGCTCTTTCCCGACTCTCATATCGAGGTGGTCTCGCTCGGCGGCGAGTGCAAGGAGGTTCTTATCTATACAGGGGCCGAGTCGCCATCGCTCTCGGCGGTGGCCGTGGGGCGCGGCGAGTGCCGCTACCCTATCTCCGAGATCGACAACACACCCTGCCTCGAGCCATTTGTAGCCGAGCGCTACGGGTGGCTCGTAATCCCTGATGTGGCGCTGCAAAAGAGTCGCCTTGCGTGCCACGCCTTGCGAGGAGTGGCGGATATATTCTCAAATAATGGTTTCGGGTTTGCGGAGTCGGAGCCCGTTGGGGTTATTGGTAGATATGAGGCTATAGATAAGGTAGTTAGCTATGAGCCAAAGGTGCTTATAAAGGAGCTTCGGGGTGAGGGCGTTGAGATATTGAAGCGCGATTTTCCGCTCGAGACTAGGCAGATCCTCTCGCAGCTAAAGATCCGCGAGGGGGGCAGGCGCCGGATCGCCTTCACGAAGATTGGAGATAGATTGCTGGCTATATTTTTAAAGTAAAAGAGATGAAGATAGTAGTTATAGGAGCAGGAGGAGTAGCCGAGGCGCTCTGCCGGGCGATAGAGGGTGCTGAGGGGCTCACCCTGGTGCAGCAATTTACGCGCAAAACACATGTAGCAGCGGAGCTAGCGGCGGCGGATATATATCTTCTGGCGGTGAGCGATGGCGCTGTAAATCAGCTCTCGCTGGGGCTTCCATTCGCCCCGGGGGCGGTGGTGGCGCATACGGCCGGCTCGTTGCCGCTAGAGGCCGTCGAGTGTGAGGGCGGCGGCGTGCTCTACCCTATGCAGAGCTTCACACGCGGCCGCGAGGTCGATTTTGCCGAGATCCCCATCTTTCTGGAGGCCAAGAGCGAGCAGGTTTATTCTCGCCTCGAGCGGCTAGCCCACGCTCTATCACACAGCGTGCAGAGGATGGATAGCACACATAGGCGCGAGTTGCACCTGGCGGCGGTATTTGGCTCCAATTTTGTCAACGCCATGTATGTGGCAGCCGCAGAGTGCGCTGCTAAGGCTGGTGTCGGCTTTGAGATATTTAAGCCCCTAATCGCCGAGACCTGCCGAAAGGCGATCGAGAGCAGCGATCCAAGATTAGGCCAAACGGGGCCCGCCCGGCGCGGCGATATCCCCACGCAGCAGCGCCACACAGAGATGCTGGGCGAGGATGAGAAAGCGGAGATTTATAAATTAATAAGTAAATATATATGGGAAACTTCAAAGAAGATGTAGCACGTTGCGAGGCGATTGTGTTCGATGTGGATGGTGTCTTTACCGATGGTAGCATCACTCCGCTAGTAAATGGCGATTTTATCCGCACCTACAACGCCAAGGATGGCTATGCGGTGGCCTATGCCATAACCCAGGGGCTCAAGATATGCGTCATCTCGGGCGGCCGCGGTGCGAGCCTCGAATATCGTATGAAGATGCTCGGCGTTAAGAACCTCTATATCGACTGCATGGATAAGATCGCCGCCATACGCGACTTCTTTGAAAAGGAGGGCGTTAAGGCTGAGAACACAATCTACATGGGCGATGACATCCCCGACCTGGAGTGCATGCGCGAGGTGGGCATCCCCGTAGCGCCAGCCGATGCTGTGATGGAGGTTATCGAGGCGGCACGCTATGTATCGGAGTATGGCGGCGGCCGCGGCTGTGCACGCGATATTATCGAGCAGGTGCTCCGAGCCAAAGGCAAATGGGCGATCCACTCGCGCGGGGTCACCGGCTCTAAGATCCCCTCGCGGTAGCTTTCCGCAACTGCCTCCGGCGGTTTTTCGCAACTGCCCTGCGCGGGCGGCGGCGGGGAAAAGCACCCCCGCGGGTGCGCTCCTCTAGTTGGCGGTTGTTAATAGGCTTACTGCATAAGCCTGATAAAATGGTGATATCTAGTGGCTGAAAGATGCTCTTTCGCACTATATATCACCGTTTTATCTACGCAAACCTTTGGTTTGCTATTAATAACCGAGCTTGAATTGCGACGACTTCTTTCTCTCACTCACCTCTCTCTCTCCTCATCACATCCCCTGCCACCATTGAGGACTTGATGAATGGTCAATGCCAAATTACCCTATAAATGGGTGCTGAGCACCCTGCCTGTGCGGCATGAGCACAGTTCCCTCCCAATGCCCCCTCCCCAAAACAGCGATTTTAGAATAAAATCGCACCAGGGGGCTCAGCTAGAATAGCTGACATCGGACGATCACACGTCATTGCGGGCTTGACCCGCAATCTCAATGCGACTGATATTCAGATAATTAGAGATTGTGGCTCGGAGGCCGCAATGACGCAGGCGCGGTGTGAGGTGCGAATATGGAAATAGTCTGCCTTTTATTTTGGACACGATTAGATCAAGTCCGCAATGACGAACGAGGAGTTAATGATGAATGGTCAATGGCCAATGAATCAGCGATGATGGGCAGGAGGAGAGAGCTCGGGGTGGGTTTAAATGCAAAGGGCATTTAAGAAATTTTGAGAGGCAATGTGTTATGCAAATTTATTTGCGGTAACATGTTGCCTCTCAAAATCTTAAAGCGGAGCTTTGAGCCCACCACGCCCACTAAGAGACGCACCAGCGGGGGTGCTATCCCCGCCGCCGCCCGCGCAGGGCAGCTCCCTACCGCGCGATGAGAAGCGAATCAGCGGAGATCTGCAAGCGCATAAGTGAGTCGAGAAAGAGCGAGTCGATGAGCAGCGAGTCGATCTCCATCTCGGGCTCTGCAATGCGGAGCGAAGCGGCACTCATCTGCTCGCGTGTGAGGTAGGCCTTGGGGAATTTGCGCTGTACTTTAGCCAACAGCATAGAGGCCTCGTCCTGCTCCACGCAGCTGCCCACTTCGACCTTGAAATAGGGGTTTTGATAGCTCATAAATACCTCTATTTCAGGGAATAGCTCCTCGAAGCGCTCCTTTATCTTTTGGGCATCGGCTCGAGCTGTGGGGCTGTTGCTGAAGAATATATTTATACGGTAGCCCTTGAAATGGCTGCTGGGCAGCAGCTCGCGATAACGCTCGACGGCCACCCTTGCCGAGTCGCTCTCCTCGACATATATCGCCGTAAACTTCTCGCTTGGCAGGGCGAGGCGCTGCTTTGTTAGATCTATATCTTGTGCTGCAAGTGTGGCTATTGCCCCTAGCGCTAGGGCTGAAAGTGCTCTCCTCATAATTTAACTCTCCTCTATTGATGGTAGAAACAATTTTAGTGGTATCTTTTTTTCGTGTAATCTTTTTGTTAGTATGCCGCGGCGGAGCTTCACTCGATACTCAACGTTTGGCTTCATAGCGCCTATCGAGGCGATTATCCGCTCGCTCTTTAGGATCAGCGCAGGATCTTCAATCTTAAAATCCCATCGGGTGGCTATCTGCTGCTCTCCGCTGTTCCCCTCTATTGTCGTCGCCTCGGCTAGCTTTAGGGTGGCTAGAGGGAAGTTGTTGGGCGAGGAGATTACAATCTCGCCGCCTGCGATGGTGATCGGTTTTGGTGTGTCGTTTACCACCATAAGCTCTATTCTGGCCACTGTAGAGCACTCCATTTGAGCCTCGCTGATGCCTAGAAAGGCGACACCCTCCGTGGCGCAACTACTTAGCAAAAAGCTAAACAAGGCGGTTTTAACTACTCTCCATCCGCTCATTCTGCACTCTGCTTTACGGCAAAATATATATGAGCCACTCCAAACGTTAGCGAGCGAAGATGTGGCTGCACGAAGCCAGCCTTGACGAGCATCTCGGCCACCCTGTCGGGCGCGGGGAACTCCTCGACCGAGGCAGGGAGATACTCATAAGCTCGTCTATCGCGCGAAAGCAGCCCACCGATAAATGGCATGATATTGCGCGAATAGAGGTTGTAAAACCACCTAAATATCGGGTTCGGCGGGGTCGAAAACTCTAGGATTATCACCGCCCCACCCTCTCTTGTAGAGCGCGCAATTTCGTCGAGTCCTCGCTGAAGATTGCCAAAGTTGCGCACGCCAAAGGCTACGGTGATAAGATCGGCCTGCCCATCCTGGGTTGGCAGCGCCTCGGCTGATCCCACCTCGATGGTTATCCTCTCCTCTAGCCCCTCGGCTTTGATCTTCTCCTGGGCAACCTTAAGCATCCCCTCAGATGGATCTATCGCCACTATTTTGGCCTCGGGCAGCGCCTTTGAGATGGCTATGGCCAGATCGCCGGTGCCGGTCGCTAGATCAATCACGCGCCCCGGGGCGAGCTTCTTGGCCATCTTGACCACTTTTCGGCGCCATAGCTTGTCGATCTGTAGCGAGAGGATGTGGTTTAACCTATCATAGGCCGGCGCAATCTTGTCGAACATCTCGCGAACCTCCTCGCTCTTGGTTGTTTTATCTCTGTTGTATGGTTTCATCTACCTCTTTATTCCTGTTACTAGTCGTGTCGGTGCTATCATCACCATCATAATTGTCGCTATAACGCAGATGTTGAGCATAACGACCCACCCGGCATCTATCCCAATTGGCACCTGGGAGAGCATATACCCCTCGGCATCGAGCTTGATTATCCCCCACCGCTGCTGCGCGAGCGCCAGGCCAATGCCCACCGCATTTCCCCAGGCAAGGCCATAGAGCAGAATGTAGAGCGCGCGGTAGATAAATACCCTCTGTAGCGCGCCATTGCTCATGCCTAGGCTCTTGAGCGTTAGTATCATCGAGCGGCGCTCAAGCACCAAGATTAGTAGTGCTGTAATCATATTAAATGCCGCCACGACGACCATTATCACCACTATCACCGCGCCGTTCACTCTGTGCGTTATAAGCCACCCCATAATGGCCGGATAGAGCTCCTCGATGCTCTGTGCCCCCACCCTATCGCCGCTCTCGCTAAAGAGCATGGCGTAGTTGAGATTCTGGGCATACTCTACGCTCTGCGCAGGGTTTTTGAGCCAAATATCATAGCCCGAAATTTGATCCTCTGCCCAGCTACAACTGCGGCGTAGATGCTCTATGTCGGCTATCAGTAGCAGCCTATCGCTCTCCTCCATCCCCGATGAGTAGAGCCCACCCACCTTGAAGAGCAGGCGCGAGAGCTCGCCCTCGCCTTCGGAGAGGAGCAGCTCTACCCTGTCGCCAACCCCTAAGCCCATCTGCTGGGCAAGCGATCGGCTGAGGAGAAGCTCGCGCGTTGGGTTTTCGCGGCGACCAAAATCGGGCAGCGCCCCCTCTTTGATGCACCCCTCCAAAAATGGGCGATTAAAGAGCGAGTCGACCCCCTTTATAACCACCCCTTCGGCCGAGCCTCTGCCCTTTATAATTGCGGAGCGGGAGATAAACGACGAGTAGCGCTCCACTCCCCCCATCTCTAAAAAGAGCTCTCTAAGCTCCTCGGTGGCACGGATGGGCTGCGGCCAGGTGGGATCTACCCCACGGTTGCTGGCCACAACCACATGCGAGGATATGCCCGTCAGGCGCTCTGTTATCTCGCGATTAAAGCCAAATATCACAGCGAGCGTTAAGATTATCACCGCCACCGATAGAGCTACAGCTGCGCGCGCCACGCTGAGCATCACGCTAGGCCTCTGAGCATCTATTGTGGTGTTTGTTCGCCGTGCTATAAAGTGTTCGATATTCATCGACTATATTGCTATCTATCTGCCAGTTTTTAATTTATATACCAAATAATATGCAAAGTAACACAATTTTTTCTATTTTTGGGCTTTAAATAGCGATGCAATTATTTTATTTATTTAACGTTTGGCTATTAATAAAGTTGTTGCCGCGGAGTGGGGTAGCGCCCTCGTTGCGATAAATGTCTGGATATTAAACTATTAAACAAAAAAAGAATATGATTTTTCAAGCACTTCAACTAACCTATAGCTCTGGCGTCTATGACGCCGCCCCTAGCGCCTATGGAGCTTTCACCTCGTCTAGCGCCTTTATGCTGATGATCGCCATCGCCCTGGCTGGATTCCTTGTGCAATGGAGGCTTAAGGCTGTATTTGCGAAGTACTCTAAGGTTGCCGCTCCGGGTGGCATGACCGGCGCTGAGGCGGCGGCTAAGATGCTTAGAGACAACAATATAACAAATGTCAGGATTCAGCACGTTGCCGGCTCGCTGACCGACCACTTCGACCCTAGAAATATGACCATCAACCTAAGCGAGGATGTCTACTCATCGCGCAGCGTCTCAGCCTTGGCGGTCGCCTGCCACGAGTGTGGCCACGCCTTGCAGCACGCCTCGGCCTACGCTCCGCTTGTGATGCGCTCGGCTCTGGTGCCAGTGGTTAGCTTCTCCTCGCGCGCTGCTACTTGGGTTATCCTTGCCGGTATGCTCCTTATCTCGTCGGGCATCGGCGAGATGATCTGCTGGGCAGGTATCGCCATGATCGCCATGTCGGCCATCTTCTCTCTGGTCACTCTACCAGTGGAGTACAACGCTTCGGCGCGCGCTGTGGCTTGGCTCGAGTCGAGCGGCACCATGCAGGGCGAGCAGCTCTCGCAGGCTCGCGAGGCGCTTAGTTGGGCGGCCAGAACCTACCTTGTGGCGGCACTCTCGGCCATCGCTACGCTGCTCTACTACATTATGATTATGTCGAATAGGCGCAATTAGCATTTGAACGCTGCAAAGCGGCGAGAGTTCATCCACTTATCAGTATCCACCACGCCCGTCATTGCGGCCCCCGAGCCGCAATCTCATACCAGCCGAAAAAAGAGTAAAAAAACGAACCAAAACCTAAATATAAAAATGAAAAAAACTCTACTATTAACCGCCCTAATGGCGGTAGCACTTCCCACAATGGCAGCGCAGAAGGCGCCAAAATTCGAGAAGAGCATCGAATCTTTAAAACAGTATGAATGTCCTGAGTGGTTTCGCGATGCAAAGTTCGGAATCTGGGCGCATTGGGGCCCGCAGTCGGTGCCGATGCAGGGCGACTGGTATGCCAGGGCGATGTATGAGCAGCACTATAGCAATAAAAACAAGGCACACGTATATGGTTATCATCTAGAGAATTACGGTCATCCATCGGAGTTCGGCTTCAAGGATATCATCCCGCTCTGGAAGGCTGAGAAGTTCGATCCCGAGGCGCTGATGAAGCTCTATAAGGCGGCCGGCGCGAAGTACTTTGTATCTATCGCCACGCACCACGACAACTTCGATCTATGGGATTCGAAGTTCACTCGCTGGGATGCTGTTGAGATGGGCCCTGAGCGCGATATTGTCGGCGATTGGCAGGCGGCAGCCAAGAAGGAGGGGCTCTACTTTGGAGTCTCGGAGCACCTCTCGGCAGGCTATAGCTGGTGGCAGGCGAGCAAAAAGTCGGACGTGGATGGCGAGTATGCCGGCAAGCCTTATGATGGCGTAAACCCAAGAAATTGGGATCTCTACTACGATACCACCACCACAAAATATAACCCCTGGACAACCGAGAATGGTATGTTTGCGCAGCTCTGGTTGGCGCGAATGACCGATCTTTTGGAGAGCTATAAGCCCGATCTGGTATATTCGGATGGAGCGCTGCCGTTTGGCCCCTATGGCGAGCAGATGCTCGCCGAGTTCTACAACGGCAATATCGAGAAAAACCGCGGCTCTCTGGAGGCTGTTTATCTAGCTAAACCGGCGCGCCACGCCAAGGGTTGGGCGCTATTTGATCCCGAGATCTGCGTTGAGGATCGCGAGAGGGGCAGCCTCACAGCGATAGGGGAGCGCCCATGGCAGACCGACACCTCTATCGGCGACTGGTTCTACAATAAGAGATATGTCAACCCCGACACCGGCACCATGTATCGCTCGCCATATTGGGTCTTGACAACGCTCGTGGATGTGGTGAGTAAGAATGGAAATATGCTGCTCAACGTTATCCAGCGCCCCGATGGCACTATCGACCAGGAGGTTGTCGAGTTGCTCGGCGAGCTTGCTCAATGGATGGAGATCAACGGCGAGTCGATCTTCTCAACGCGCCCATGGAGAGTATTTGGCGAGGGTGTGCAGCAGCGCGAGGGCAAGAGCGATTGGGCGGAGGATTTCCACTATACAGCTCAGGATATCCGCTACACGCGCGATAAGCGCGATAGGGTGCTCTACGCCACGGTGATGGCGATGCCCGAGGGTGATATTACAATGCGCGAGGTGGCCGCCGTCGGGCGCGAGATTAAGTCTGTCACCCTGCTCGGCTCGAAGCAGAAGATCGAGTGGGAGATGAATGGCGCTGGGCTTCTAATCAAGAGCCCCGACACCTCTAGCAGCAAGATTCTGCCCGTGTTTAAGATCACCTGGAAGTAGGGTAGTGCTGAGTGTATTAATAGGTTGATACTCAGCTAAAAAATAAGAGATAGCCCCATGTGCATGAAAGATACTCTTTCGCACTTGGGGCTATCTTTTGTTATTGCCAAGATGGCTTTTTGCGTCATTGCGGACTTGACCTCTCTCCGTCATTGCGGCCCCCGAGCCGCAATCTCTTTCTCGCCTGAATGTCAACCGTGTTGAGATTGCGGATCAAGTCCAATCGTGTCCAAAATAAGCAATTAAAACGTTAAAAATAAGCGTATTAAAAAGCCTTACCCCCCCATCTCTATTCTCTTTCAAAGCCCTCTCTTCCCGTCATTGCGGGCTTGACCCGCAATCTCAATGCGACTGATATTCAGATAATTAGAGATTGCGG
>JBCQTD010000031.1:0-19545 GCA_047178725.1 Rikenellaceae bacterium | reverse complement strand
CGCTCACTAGGGATGTTGGAGTACACCGAGGCGCTCACCGAGCGATATCGAGGGCAGGCCGCCGAGGCCGATGTGGCCTTTTTGTTTGGTGCAATCTCGCTTCTAACCGAGGCGGATGGTAAGTTGAAATACTCCTCGAATGGGAGATTGCTAGTGGAGCTGGTGCTGATGAAAATATCGGCAACAGCCAAAAAAAAAAGTGAAGTAGAGATTGATTTAGATCAGCCCATGCCGCTGCCCGAGCTTGTGGCCGCCCCCAAAACGGTGGAGGCAGTAGCGGCGCCGAAGGTGGAGAGTCCAGCGCCGAAGGTGCAGAGAGCAGAGGTAAAAGCGGAGAAAGCCCCCGCCCTCGCCCCAAAGGAGGCGAAGAGCCCCTCGCCACTATTTTCGCTCTCGAAGATCAGGAGCGGCAGTTATTCGGATAATATCATCGAGCAGGAGCAGGGTGCGACCAAGAGTAAAAAGGAGGTTGACATTGACCCCGAGTGCGAGCAGAAATTGGAGGCTGCCAGGGGGGCGATAATAGAGCATATTAGGAGTTGGAGGCCACGATTTATATCGGCCTTCGAGAGCATGGAGATCGGCGGCAACTCGCTTAAGATCACCTCGCCGGCGAAGTCTTTGGCCGACGAGATTGAGCAGAGCAAAACCGAGATGCTCCTGAAATTCAGAGAGATAGCCCAGGTGAGAGGTCTGCTCAGGCTGGAGGTTAAGGTTGATGAGCAGCAGAGCAGCGCCAAGATCGTAAAACTTGAAGATAGGGTGCAGCACTTCGCCGGAAATGAGATGGTTAAGCGCCTTACTGAGGTGCTGGATATGGTAGTAGATGGATAATAATTATAATTAAATAGATAGATGTCAAAGAAGAATTTTGTTGAGGAGTTGGAGTGGAGAGGTATGATTCATACCATTATGCCCGGAGCTAAGGAGCAGCTCGAAAAGGAGATGACAACAGCATACCTTGGTATCGACCCGACGGCCGACTCATTGCATATTGGCCACCTTGTGGGTGTTATGATTCTAAAGCACTTCCAGGATTGTGGCCACCGCCCGCTAGCGCTTATTGGTGGTGCCACGGGTATGATTGGTGATCCTAGCGGTAAGTCGCAGGAGCGTAATCTGCTTGACGAGGCGACTTTGCGCCACAACCAGGAGGCTATCAAGGCGCAGCTTTCGAAGCTATTGGATTTTGAGAGCGATGCCCAGAACAAGGCTATCATGGTCAACAACTACGACTGGATGAAGGAGTTCTCGTTCCTAGATTTTATCCGCGATATTGGCAAGAGCATCACCGTAAACTATATGATGGCTAAGGACTCTGTAAAGAAGCGCTTTAGCGGCGAGGGCGAGGGTATGTCGTTCACCGAGTTTACCTATCAGCTCGTGCAAGGTTACGATTTTTTGCACCTCTACAACGCGATGAATTGCAAGATCCAGTTAGGAGGTTCGGATCAGTGGGGTAATATCACCACCGGCACCGAGCTTATCCGCCGCATGGAGAGTGGCGAGGCTTATGCTATCACCTGCCCACTTATTACTAAGGCCGATGGAACGAAGTTTGGCAAGACCGAGAGCGGAAATATCTGGCTCGATCCGCGCTATACCTCACCATATAAGTTCTACCAATTCTGGCTCAACGTTAGCGACGAGGATGCTAAACGCTATATCAGAATCTTCACCCTGCTTGATAAGGCTGCGGTTGAGGAGCTAACCGCCGAGCACGAGGCGGCGCCACACCTGCGTATTTTGCAAAAGAGCCTAGCGCGTGAGATCACCACTATGATCCACTCAGCCGAGGAGCTTGCTAAGGCTGAGAAGGCTTCGGCAATTCTATTCGGAGGGGCTACTCAGGAGGCGCTCTTGGAGCTCGATGAGCAGACCCTTTTGCAGCTTTTTGAGGGTGTGCCACAATTTACCATCGCGCGCGAGGATTTGGGCGGCTCGTTTGTAGATATCTGCACCGAGAAGAGTGCGATCTTCGCCTCTAAGGGTGAGTGTCGTAAGCTTATTCAGGGTGGTGGCATCTCGCTAAATAAGAGCAAGGTGGCTGATGGTACGATGGCAGTAGGAGAGGAGGCGCTTATCGCCGGCAAGTATATTCTTGTGCAGCGTGGTAAGAAGAACTACTACCTAATCATTGTAGAATAATGGAGTATAAAATTCGCCTAGAGAGGATGGAGTTTCGCGCCCTGCACGGCTGCTATGACATGGAGCAGGTGGTGGGCAACCGCTATAGGGTGGAGATAGAGATTACAACTCGCCTAGGAGAGGTGGCCTCTAAGGATGATGTGAGGCTGGCGGTTAACTATCTGAATGTATATGAGATAGTTGCTGCGCGGATGCGGATAACGCGACACACCATCGAGGCTGTGGCGCTAGATATAATTAATTCGGTAAAGGGGGCATATCCCCAGATCATCTCTTTGGAGTGCACCCTTACTAAGCTCGCGCCACCGCTTGGGGGAAAGATCGGTGGGGTGAGTGTTGTTTTAAAGGGATAGAGAATGAGTGAGCCATCAAACAAAGCGGTATTCGCAAGTGGATTAACGGCGCTGCTGGTCACAGCCGGAAGCTCTGTTGGTCTGGGTAATATCTGGAGATTCCCCTACCTTGTGGGGGAGGGTGGCGGAGGAGCCTTCCTTATTATCTACCTTCTTGCGGTGATCTTTATAGGCCACCCCATTATGCTCGCTGAGTTTGCCGTTGGGCGCTCTACCCATCTCAACCCGGTAGGGGCATACTCGGTGCATAAAAAGCGATGGGGTCTGCTCGGCTTTAATGGCGTGCTGGCGGCGTTTCTGGTTATGGGATTCTATCTTGTGGTCTCGGGCTGGACTTTGGAGTATGTCGTGGGAGCCGTTGCCGGTGAGTTTGCCTCTGCCGCTAGTAGTGCCGACTATGGCGCGCACTTCGAGGCGTTTGTCTCGCACCCATATCGGCCGCTGATCTATGCCTGGATCTTCCTTGTCATATCACACATAATCATCGCCATGGGCGTCGAAAAGGGGCTCGAAAGGGTCGCAAAGGTGCTTATGCCAGCGCTCTTTGTGATGCTCGTAATTCTGGCCATCGCCTCGCTGATGATGCCCGGCAGCATTGAGGGGTTGAAGTATCTCTTTATCCCCGATTTTAGCAAGGTGACCCCTCGCGTGGTGCTCGATGCCGTGGGGCAGCTCTTCTTCTCGCTCTCGCTCGCTATGGGGCCACTTATCACCTTCGCCTCATACTTTAGAGATGAGACCGACCTGAGGCAGACAGCCACGCGCCTAACGCTGCTGGACACGGGCGTGGCGATCCTGGCCAGCGTGATTATCCTGCCGGCGGTATTTAGTGTAGGCATTGAGCCCTCGTCGGGCCCCTCGCTGGTCTTTATCACCCTGCCAAGCATCCTCAATACGCTCCCCTTTAGCCAGTTTCTCTCGATCGTATTCTTCGCCCTGCTCTTTGTGGCGGCGCTCACTTCGACCCTCTCGGTGCATGAGGTGGTGACTCTATATCTGAGCGAGGAGTTTAAGATGACAAGAAAAAAGGCTGTGCGCCTGGCCTCGGCCTCGGTCTCGGTGCTCGCCACGCTATCGGCCTTGTCGTTTAGCGTGCTCTCCGAACATAAGATCTTTGGCCTCGGCTTCTTCGATCTGCTCGATAGCATAACCTCACACCTGCTAATGCCGCTGGGTGGGGTGCTCACCTGCATCTATGTCGGGTGGGTGATGGAGCGCTCCTTTATCGAGGGGCAGCTTAGGCGCAAGGTGAATAACAACGACTTCTTTATCAGGGCAAATATCGTCCTGCTTAGATATATCTGCCCTGTGGCAATCTTTATAATATTCCTAGATGGAGTGGGAGTTTTTAGTTAAATTTGATGAATAGTAAAAGAGCAATATTTGGAGGTGGCCTAGCGGCCATGTTGGTCGCCGCAGGTAGTTCGGTCGGCCTGGGTAATATCTGGCGTTTCCCATACCTTGTTGGCGAGGGTGGTGGCGCAGCCTTTATAATCGTCTATCTTCTGGCGGTGATCTTTATCGGCCACCCGATCGTCCTAGGCGAGTTTGTCATCGGCCGCAGCTCGCGCAAGAATATCTTCGGAGCCACCGCCCAGCATGGCAAGGGGTGGTCGCTGCTGGGCGTGAATAGCGTTTTGATCGCCTTTCTGATCCCCTGCTTCTACCTCGTTGTGGCGGGTTGGACGCTCAAATATGTTGTCAGCTCCGCCTCTGGGGCGTTTGTTGGCTTTACCACCGCCGCCGAGTATGAGGGTCTCTTCACGAGCTTCGTTTCGGGGTGCTGGATTCCGATTATCTGCACGCTGCTCTTTGCGGTGATAAACTATGTGGTTATCGCCATGGGTGTGCAGAAGGGCATTGAGAGGGTCTCTAAGTTTCTTATGCCCACGCTCTTTGTGCTGCTTGTCATCTTGGCCATAACCTCGCTCACTATGCCAAATAGTATCGAGGGGTTGAAGTATCTCTTCGTGCCCGACTTCTCGAAGCTCACCCCTCGCGTGGTGCTCGATGCCATCGGTCAGGTATTCTTCTCGCTCTCAATAGGCCATGGCTGTCTGGCAACCTACGCCTCATACTTTAGCGACGAGCTCGACCTTAGAAAGACTGCGCGTCAGCTAGCATTTGTCGATACGGGCGTGGCGCTGCTGGCGGCGGTGATTATCCTCCCGGCAGTATTTAGTGTGGGCATCGAGCCCTCGGCGGGCCCCTCGTTGGTCTTTATCACCCTGCCTAGTATCTTCAACTCGCTGCCATTTAGCACCCTTATATCGACCCTATTCTTCGCTCTGCTATTTATAGCGGCGCTCACCTCGACCCTCTCGATGTATGAGGTGGTGACCGCCTTCCTGAGCGAGGAGTTTCACCTCTCGCGCCGCAAAGCTATGGCCATCAACTCTATTGGAGTAGCCGCATTTGCTGTGCTCTCATCCCTCTCGTTTGGCCTGCTTTCGGAGGTGAGGATCTTTGGAGGGTCGATATTTGACCTCTTTTCGGATCTCACAGCTCAAATCCTGCTGCCCATCGGTGGTATCCTAACGAGCCTATACGCCGCCTGGGCACTCGACGAGAAGCTTGTGCGCGGACAGCTCAACTGCTATGGCGAGCGAGTATCGCCATCGGTTAGCTTTACATTATTTATGTTGAAATATATCTGCCCGGCAACAATATTTGTGATCTTCCTCGATGGGCTGGGAGTATTGAGGATCTTCTAACTATAAAACATTAACACTATGAGTAACAACTCTCCTCGTGCAGTCTTTGGTAGCAGCCTCACCGCAATGTTGGTGACAGCGGGTTGCTCCGTGGGGCTGGGCAACATCTGGCGCTTTCCATACCTTGTCGGCGAGGGTGGTGGCGCAGCCTTTATTATTATCTATCTCTTGGCTGTAATCTTTATCGGCCACCCCATCATGCTCGCTGAGTTTGCCGTAGGCCGCTCTACACACAAGAACGCCGTGGGCGCCTATTCGGTTAAGGATAAGCGTTGGGGGCTGCTGGGCTATAACGGGGTGTTTATAGCCTTTGTGATCATGGGCTTCTACTTCGTTGTGGCGGGTTGGACTATCGAGTATATGGTAAACTCGGCCGATGGAGCTTTCACCGGCTTCACCTCCGCCGATGAGTATACGGGATTCTTCTCAAACTATGTCTCGGGGGTATGGACTCCGCTGATCTACACATGGATCTTTATCCTTATCAGCCACTCGGTCATCGCCTTGGGCGTGCAGAAGGGTATCGAGCGTGCCACCAAGGTGCTTATGCCGGCTCTCTTTATAATTTTGATTGTGCTGGCCATCACCTCTATCCGTATGCCAAATAGCGAGGTGGGTCTTAAGTATCTCTTCGTTCCCGACTTTAGCAAGGTCACCTCGCGCACGATTATCAATGCCGTGGGTCAGGTCTTCTTCTCGCTATCGGTGGGTCTGGGATGCCTTACAACCTATGCCTCATACTTTAGCGACAAGACCGATATCCGCAAGACTGCAACGCAGCTAACAATCGTCGACACCATCGTGGCGCTGCTGGCGAGCGTTATCATCCTGCCAGCGGTATTTAGCGTCGGCATCGAGCCTACATCGGGCCCCTCGCTGGTATTTATCACACTGCCTGGAATCTTCAACACGCTCCCATTCCCTGAGCTAGTCTCGACAATATTCTTTATGCTGCTCTTTATCGCCGCCCTCACATCGACCATCTCGCTGCATGAGGTTGTGACCGCCTACCTTATCGAGGAGCGTAAGATGACCCGCGTGAAGGCTGTATCTATGGTCTCGGCCGCCACGGTTGTGATGGCAACTCTGGCTTCGCTCTCGCTAGGTGTGCTCTCGGAGTTTAAGATCTTTGGATATGTGATCTTCGACCTGTTTGATGCCCTCACCTCCAACCTGCTGCTGCCGATGGGTGGTGTTATGATCTGCGTATACGCAAGCTGGATTTTGGGTGATAGATTTATGCATGCGCAGCTGAGCAACGAGAGCCGCCACAGCGATACGATTGTTGCGATAAATATCTTCCTTTTGAGGTATGTTAGCCCCGTGGCGGTATTTATCCTCTTCCTCGATGGCATCGGAGTCTTTAAAATGTTCCGCTAGCTTAAGTCGCTTCATCGCCCGATTTGGGCGATTCACAATCTCAAAATACCGTTTAACATAGAAAATAGATCATTGAGACGATCAATGAGCTATTTTTGTAGTGTTGCTGGCGGCTGCGCTAGCAGCAGTAATAACATAAGAGGGGAGTACGACTTATAAACACGGACTTTACAAAAACCCACCCATTCCCTAAATGGCTAAGAATTTAAACAGATTCTAAGATCTCCCGAACTAATGCTCCCCTCTTATGGGTATTACGGTCAAAAGAAGTTACTAAGGTTTGTAATATGTCAGATGTAGTTATGTTGTGTTAGATTAGGTTAGATTATCTGCATCAGACAATGAGGAGTACCACAATCGCGAGATTGGAGCGCTCCTCTTTTTGCTTCCGCAATTAATGTTAGGGCTATGTTCTAATATTTTATAAAGATCTATTAACTCACCCTTGGGGGGATATGTTACATAAGTAGTGTAAAACAATTATTGCCATATTTTTAAAAGCACTCTTGAAGTGATATTTTTTACTATTAAATCTCAATATAGAATAACTAAGTAGGGTAAAACAATTATTGCCATATTTTTAAAAGCACTCTTGGAGCGATATTTTTCACTATTAAATTTCAATATAGAATAACTATATTTTCAATTCAATAGCAAAAAATCTCATCTCCAATAGCACTCTTAAAAACACACCAATAATTATTTTACCCTACATAGAGATATTGGATTGTATAATAATGAATGCTATCTTTGTATAGATTAACCCAAACAAACTAACCATGAAAAGATCAACCTTACCCCTATCTCTGCCCGCTATTATTGTGGGTGTAGTTATTGTTGCCACGTTGAGCGGATGCTGCCACGAGAGCGCCGAGTGGCAGATCGACACAACTCTCGAGTGGCAGAGTGCAGCCTCTAAGCTAAGTGGCATAACAATTGAAGATGACTTAGCTAAATCTACCGCCCCGAACACAACCTTTACAAGTAATATAAGGCGTTTTGAGAGCAAGCATAAAGCCAAATCAATAACCTTAAAACAGAGTGATAGTTGGGATAACTGGCAGCAAATAGCGAGGGTTGCGACCCCTGAAATGGTCGATGCGCCGGTTCTGATAACAGTAGACGATGGTGATTATTGGCTGCTCTGTAGGCGTTATGATACCAGGCCAGGTAATATCGAGCAGACTCGCAAATTATATCCTGACAGTGAGTTGGGTTACCATGCCTGGCACAGTAGTGATATGAAGAGCTGGAAGCACTATGGAGCAGTATCGGGATATGTCGAGCGATGGGTGACAACGGCCGAATATTGTGATGGCAGGTTTTACATCTACTACGACAATCCTAACGATCAAGATCCGCACTTGATAGTCGACGAAGATCTAACCGATGGAAAGATGGGCAAAAATTATGGTATGGTACTCAGTGATCCAACCAATGGCTCGGACTGCGCCATCATTCGCGATGTAGATGGTCAGTTTAATTTGATCTATGAAAATTGGGATTATAACAATGCCCGCAAACAATCATGGGATGCCCCAGTTGCTGGTCGCGCGGTGAGCCCGGATGGAATCAACGACTTTAAGATTATGCCATTCGCCGTAGATGAGCGCACTGCGCCTACTGGCACAAGGGCAACATTCCTGCACCCATACCGCCCCGATCCGGGCGAGGATTATACGAGCATGGAGTATGAGGTTCGCCAGGAGGGTCAGAGCGCTTTTGGCGACTGGACTGCTATAAAGGTGGGCGAGAAGTATTACCTATTTGGCGACTATGACCCATACGGCGGTAAGATCTGTACAGGAAAATTTGTGAGTAACTCACTCGATGAGCAGTTCACATTCTGTGGTGAGCTGGGTAGTGGCCACCCAGACCCCACTATTGGATTTGCTGAGGGTAAATTTTGGCTACTACAACAAGATAAAGCAAAGGTCGACTTCATAAGCGATGGACCTTGGGTTGGTGGAGTGGAGGTGCGTGTAGGCGTCGATAGCAACAACGATGGGCTGATCAACAGCTGGACACCATGGAGTGAGGTGAAAGAGAGCTATTCGCGACGTAAAGGCTTTGCTCGCATAGTGGATGCCGCTCCAGCCTTATGCTCGCTAGAGTCACTCCCTGCGGGCTATGGTTTTATCTTTGAATATCGCACCACGGCCACCGAGGATCAAACAGCAAATGTTGCAATGAGCTCAATCACGCTTAAATTTTAGTCACAGCTTTAGTGTACTCCTTCCCCCGGGGTACTCTAAAGCCGATTCTCGCGAGCCCGCTTGGCCATTGCCGAGGCGAATACGAAGTCGTTGAGCTCCTTGTTATCGGCGTAGAGGATCTCCTCCCGATTGCCCTCCCACCACTTCTGACCCTGGTGGATATATACGATCTTCTCGCCGATCTCCATCACCGAGTTCATGTCGTGGGTGTTGATGATGGTGGTGATGTTGTATTCGTGTGTGATCTCGTTGATCAGCTGGTCGATAACGATCGAGGTCTGCGGGTCGAGACCCGAGTTGGGCTCGTCGCAAAAGAGGTATTTGGGGTTTAGCACTATGGCGCGGGCGATGGCCACGCGCTTGATCATGCCACCGCTCAGCTCGGCCGGGTAGCGCTTCTCGGCGCCGACGAGCTGCACGCGCTTAAGGCAGAATTCGACCCTTGCGCGCTTCTCGCTCTCGCTCTGCTCGGTAAAGAGGTCGAGCGGTAGCTTGACATTCTCATACACGGTGGAGGAATCGAGCAGGGCGCCGCCCTGGAAGATCATGCCAATATCTTTGCGTATAGCCTTCCTCTCGCTAAAGGTGAGCGATGTAAAGCATGTGTCGTCATAATTGATAGCCCCCTTGTCCACATCATAGAGCCCGACTAGACACTTGAGCAGCACAGTCTTGCCCGAGCCGCTCTTGCCGATGATTAGATTGGTCTTGCCCGTCTCGAAGGTGACCGATATATCCTTTAGCACTTGATTTTCGCCAAACGATTTGAATATATTTTCAGCCTTGATCATACGAGTAGTAGTTGGGTCAAAATTAGGTTAAATATCATAATCACGACAGAGCTCATCACCACCGCACGCGTGGAGGCTTTGCCCACTTCGAGCGAGTTGCCTTTGGCATAGTAGCCGCAAAATGAGGATATTGTGGTGATTATCACAGCAAATACGGCGCTCTTGATTAGCGAATAGCTGATCGAGTAGGGGCGGAAATCGAGTAGCAGTCCATCCACAAAGTCGTTGGGGTTCATAATGCCGGTAAATACCGAGATGTAGTAGCCGCCCAGGATGCCGATTATGATGCTGAGGATTGTTAGGAGCGGGAAGAAAAATAGCGTAGCCACAACCTTGGGCAGGATCAGATATGAGGCTGCATTGACACCCATAATCTCCAGGGCGTCTATCTGCTCGGTAATACGCATAGTGCCGATCTCGGAGGCGATATTCGAGCCCACCTTGCCCGATAGGATCAGCGCCACGACCGTCGAGGAGAACTCCAGAACCATCGTCTCGCGCGTGGCGTAGCCGATGAGCGACTGTGGAATAAAGGCCGAATCGAGGTTGATGGTCATCTGTAGGGTGATAACCGCACCAATAAAGACCGAGATGATCGCCGTCAGGCCGATCGAGTCGACGCCGAGCGCCTCCATCTCGAAGAGTATTCTGCGGCGATAGATCGACATCTTTTCGGGGCGAGAAAAGACCTTCCTCATCAACTGGCAGTAGCGGCCTATAGCCTCAAATAGATCCTTTATTATCATCTCTACTTCTCTTTTATCTCCTCAAAATCTACATAGTCGCCTACATCTTTCGACACCTTCTTCTCTTTTGCGGCGCTATTTGCCTTGAAGATATTCACTTTGCCCTCATCGTCAGCTTTGGCTCTGTAGCCGCCCCCTCTGCGCATATCTCTTTCGAGGCGCTGCACACGCAGGCCGAGCACTAATGAGAGGATATATATTATCGCTATGCCCCCCAGGATGAAGAGCACAATAAACTTCATCGCCCCGAATAGGAAGGATGGTGATACTACTGCTAAAAAAATAATTATGCAGAGTAGCATGTTTCTCTTAATAAAATCAAACATAACTAAATAGTTCAAAAAATAGATTAAACTCTTGCATGGCAAAGGTAGTAAAAAAATTGCCACATTCGATTAAATGTTGTACTTTTGTGGTTTAAGTCTTAGATATCGAAATAAACAACAATAAATATATATTATGCTAAACAAACTTACTGCCATATCGCCAATTGATGGGCGTTATCGTGGCGTTACCGAGTCGCTAGGAGGCTACTTCTCTGAGGGAGCACTTATCCGCTATCGCATCCGCGTGGAGGTTGAGTATTTCATCGCTCTTTGCGAGCTGCCCCTGCCAGAGCTTAAGGATATTGACCGCACAAAATTTGCCGACCTGCGCGCCCTATATCTTGACTTCTCGCCAGCCGATGCCGAGCGAGTGAAGGAGATCGAGAGCGTTACAAACCACGATGTGAAGGCTATCGAGTATATCATCAAGGAGAAGATGGATCTGCTGGGTCTCGCTGAGTATAAGGAGTTTATCCACTTTGGCCTCACCTCGCAGGATATCAACAACACCTCGGTGCCGCTAACGATCAAGGAGGCTCTCGCCGATGTATACTACCCAAAGCTTGAGCAGGTGATAGAGTTTCTTACCTCCAAGGTTGTCGAGTGGCGCGATGTGCCTATGCTTGCTCGCACACATGGTCAGCCAGCCTCACCAACACGCCTGGGCAAAGAGTTTATGGTCTATGTTGAGCGCCTAACAAAGCAGCTAGAGCTGCTTAAAGCACTCCCTGTTGCCGCTAAGTTTGGTGGTGCTACGGGTAACTTCAACGCCCACTTTATCGCCTATCCCGAGGTTGATTGGGTAGCTTTTGCCAATAATTTTGTAGATAACATTCTCGGTCTTAGTCGCTCGCAGTATACAACTCAGATCGAGCACTACGATATGCTTGCGGCCATCTTCGACAACCTTAAGCGCATCGACACCATCCTTATCGACCTCTCGCGCGATATGTGGTCATATATCTCGATGGAGTATTTCAAGCAGAAGATCAAGGCCGGCGAGGTGGGCTCTAGCGCTATGCCTCACAAGGTGAACCCTATCGACTTTGAGAATGCTGAGGGTAACTTCGGCATCGCTGGGGCGATCTACTCGCACCTGTCGACTAAGCTTCCCGTCTCTCGCCTTCAGCGCGATCTGACCGACTCTACTGTGCTTCGCAACGTTGGCGTGCCGATGGCTCACACCATCATAGCGCTAAACTCGCTGCTTAAGGGTATGGGTAAGGTGATCCTAAACGAGAGCGCCATCGCGGCCGATCTTGAGGCCAACTGGGCAGTAGTTGCCGAGGGTGTGCAGACCCTGCTTCGCCGCTCGGGCTACCCATCGCCCTATGAGGCTCTTAAGGCTCTGACCCGCACCAATAGCCACATCACTGCCGCCTCGATCGCTACGTTTATCAACGAGCTCGATGTTACGGAGGAGGTTAAGGTGGAGCTTCGCAAGATCACCCCTAGCAGCTATACTGGTATCTTTAACCTCTAGTCTGTAGCCTTGCTATAGTATTAAGAGTCAATTCATTACCTACATGCAGTGGTAGTGAACTGACTCTTAAACTTATATATAAGTGCAGCCTAGCTGAGTGCAAGTTTGCGCTCCTTGACCATCTTGCGGATGTTAATCAGGGCATAGCGCATGCGTCCCAGGGCGGTGTTGATCGAGACGCCGGTCTGCTCGGCGATCTCCTTGAAACTCATATCCGAGAAGTAGCGCATCTTGACCACATCCCTCTGCTCGTCGGGCAGCTCCTCTATGAGGTTTCGAATATCGGCAGCTATCTGCTGCTGAATAAGCTGTTGTTCAATGTGTTGCTCGCTAATATGAAGAGTCGAGAGCAGGTCATATCCAGCTTCGGACTCATTTACCGAGCGCGATGTTTTCTTCGAACGGAAGTGGTCGATGGTGAGGTTGTGGGCAATACGCAGCACCCACGAGAGGAATCTACCGTTGTCGGTATATCGCCCCGAGTCGATCATGCGCACGGCTTTAATAAAGGTCTCTTGAAAGATATCATCGGCCAGATCCACATCCTTGGTCATCATACGCAGATAGCTGCGCACGCGTGGGGTGTGTCGCTCGATGAGCTGTGAAATAGCACTCTTATCGCCTGAGAGATAACGACTAAGCAGAAGGTTATCGCTTAATGGTTGTACATCCATACTCTTAAATTTTAAATTTATAAAGAGTAGAAATTTTATCTATAGGCTAGGTCAGTTTTGGTTACTATTTGTTTTTAACTTTCGGCAAGATAAGAACTTTCTGCATATTTTCCAAATCCTATCTACTATTTACTACCCTATTTCTATCTTTGGGCAAGCTTCGTGCCAAATATTTGGGGGGGGGCATCAGGAGGAGACTGTGCTCATGCCGCACGGGCAGGGTGCTTAGCACCCATTTGTAGGGTAATTTGTTTGGGAGCAATCGACAAGTCACAAACCAGCGTTTTGGGGTTCAAACACCAAAGGTGGTTGGAAAAATTTGAAAGGCCTAGATAGTGCTCAAATTCATTTGAAGCAATATCCAGACCTTTCAAATCTTAGAACAAAAGTTCTAAGCCTCAAAAACGCGAGGGCGAAAAATTACGCACCAGCGGGGGTGCTATCCCCGCCCGCCGGAGGCAGTTTCCTACCGCACGATAAGGCAGCAGTCTACTCCCACTCGATGGTTGCTGGTGGCTTAGAAGATATGTCGTAGACGACGCGATTTACGCCGCGCACTTTGTTGATAATCTCGTTTGATAGCTTGGCTAGGAACTCGTGTGGGAAGTCGAACCAGTCGGCAGTCATGCCATCGGTCGAGCCCACGGCGCGAAGTGCAACACAGCTCTCATAGGTACGCTCATCACCCATAACACCCACGCTCTTAACTGGTAGGAGGATGGCGCCCGCCTGCCAGATTTTGTCGTAGAGACCTGCGGCGTGGAGCGAGTCGATATAGATTTTATCCACATCCTGCAAGATGCGCACCTTCTCGCGAGTGATATCGCCAAGGATACGGATAGCAAGACCTGGGCCCGGGAATGGGTGGCGACCGATAAGCTTAGGCGAGATGCCCATCGAGAGACCCACGCGGCGAACCTCATCCTTGAAGAGCAGGCGCAGAGGCTCGACGATCTTGAGGTTCATCTCCTCGGGCAGTCCGCCCACATTGTGGTGCGACTTGATTGTGGCAGATGGGCCATTCACCGAGCACGACTCAATAACATCTGGATAGATTGTACCCTGCGCTAGCCACCTTACGTCGCTTATCGAGTGAGCCTCGGCGTTGAATACCTCCACGAAGTCGCGGCCGATGATCTTGCGCTTAGTCTCAGGATCGCTAACCCCCTCAAGGTCATCGAGGAATTTGTCGCCGGCATCAACGCCCTTGACATTGAGCCCCATCCCCTTGTAAGACTCCAACACCTCCTCAAACTCTCCCTTGCGAAGCACGCCAGGGTTTACGAAGATGCAGTATAGGTTTGTGCCGATGGCGCGGTGCAGAAGCACGGCAGCCACAGTTGAGTCGACACCGCCCGATAGTCCTAGCACCACGCGATCCTCGCCCAACTTAGCCTTAAGATCGGCCACGGTAGACTCTACGAAGCACTCCGAAGTCCAGCTCTGAGCGCATCCGCAGATGCCCACCACGAAGTTCTTAAGCAGCTGTGTGCCATCGGTTGAGTGGTATACCTCGGGGTGAAACTGGATAGCCCAGCTCTGCTCGCCACCGATACGATAGGCGGCAACCTTAACCTCCTCGGTGCTGGCTATAACTTTGTAATTATCTGGTATTGAGGTGATTGTATCGCCGTGCGACATCCACACCTGCGTCTGCGAAGGAAGATCGACAAGAAGCGGATCGCTGGCCTCGCCCACGGTTAGCATAGCGCGGCCATACTCGCGCGATGGTGCTGGCTTAACCTCGCCGCCATAGGCGTGCGAGAGGTACTGCGCGCCATAGCATACGCCAAGTAGAGGCAGCTTGCCCTTGATCTGCGATAGGTCTGGACGTGGAGCAACCTCGTCGCGAACCGAATATGGGCTGCCCGAGAGGATCACACCTTTAATAGATGGATCTAGCTCCGGGATCTTGTTGAAGGGGTGGATCTCGCAATATACATTGAGCTCGCGCACGCGACGTGCTATGAGCTGTGTGTACTGTGATCCGAAATCTAAAATTAATATCTTTTCCATTTATTGGGGATTACGAACGTGAATAGTTAGGTGCCTCGCGAGTGATGGTCACATCGTGTGGGTGGCTCTCGGCGACGCCCGATGAGGTGATGCGGATAAACTGCGCCTTTTTAAGCAGCGAGATATCCTTCGCGCCACAGTAGCCCATGCCCGATTTAAGGCCGCCGATAAGCTGATATACCGACTCGGCAAGCGAGCCTTTGAATGGCACGCGAGCAACGATGCCCTCGGGTACAAACTTATTTGAGTTGCTCTCCTCGCTCTGGAAGTAGCGATCCTTCGATCCGTTGTTCATAGCCTCTATCGAGCCCATGCCGCGGTAGGTCTTAAACTTACGACCGTTGTAGATGATGGTCTCACCCGGAGACTCCTCCACGCCGGCGAACATCGAGCCCACCATTACGCAGTCGCCACCGGCAGCGATAGCCTTAACAATATCGCCCGAGTAGCGCAAACCACCATCGGCGATGATCGGCACGCCCGAACCCTCGGCAGCCTTGGCGGCCTCATAGATGGCGTTGAGCTGAGGCACACCCACACCAGCCACAACGCGAGTGGTGCAGATCGAGCCTGGGCCGATACCCACCTTGATGCCATCGGCGCCAGCCTCGATAAGGAAAGCGGCGGCCTCGGCAGTAGCGATATTTCCAACCACAACATCTAGGCTTGGGTACTCGCTCTTTATAGCTTTGAGTGTATTTACAATATTTGCAGAGTGGCCATGAGCCGAGTCGACAACCACAGCATCAACGCCCGCCTCGACAAGCGCCTTAACGCGGATCATCGTATCAGCCGTAACGCCCACGCCGGCTGCCACACGCAATCTTCCCTTGCTATCCTTGCATGAGTTTGGGTTATCTTTAACCTTTGTTATATCTTTATATGTGATAAGACCCACAAGCTTGCCATCGGGCGAGACCACGGGCAGCTTCTCGATCTTGCTATTGAGTAGGATGTCGGCCGCGTGTGAAAGCTCGGTGTTCTCTGTTGTGATTAGATTCTCCTTGGTCATCACATCGTCTATTTTGCGTGCCATATCTCTCTGGAAGCGCAGGTCGCGATTGGTGACGATGCCGATAAGGGTCATCTCGCCATCCACTACTGGTATGCCGCCTATTCTATTCTCCTTCATGATAGCTAGAGCATCGCCCACGGTGTGATCCTTGGAGATTGTAACCGGGTCGTCGATCATGCCATTCTCCGCGCGTTTAACCTTGCGCACCTGGGTGGCTTGAGCCTCGATAGACATATTCTTGTGGATAACGCCAATTCCTCCCTCGCGAGCTAGTGCGATAGCTAGTGGTGCCTCGGTCACGGTATCCATAGCCGCCGAGACGATAGGGATGTTGAGCTTGATGTTGCGCGAAAATTTGGTCTGGATGCTCACCTCGCGTGGCAAAACCTCTGAATAGGCTGGTACGAGCAGGACATCATCAAATGTTAGACCCTCGGTGCGTACCCTCTCCTCAATAAATGACATAGTAGTAATCTTCTAAAGTTATCGACTGACAACCAGCTTGAAGAGGCAAAAAAGCCCCATCGAGCAGGTTGGGATTTAATTGCATGCAAAGATAGGAATAATATTTTATAATTCAGCTATCTAAACCTAAAAAATAGCGCTATTCTTGGCAGAGATTTTGTAGAGAAGTTCTCAGTTGTGTCCACTCAATCAGTTGTGTCCACTATAATAATAATACCTACCTGCGTATGTTTGTATGTTATAATTAAGTAGTGTAAAACAATTATTGCCATATTTTTAAAAGCACTCTCGGAGCGATATTTTTCACTATTAAATTTCAATATAGAACCACTATATTTTCGATTCAATAGCAAAAAAATCTCATCTCCAATAGCACTCTTAAAAACACACCAATAATTATTTTACCCTACTTAGTTGCGGCTTTATTTTTATTGCACCGATTTGAAATCGTAATTTGCCGCGCGTCATTGTGGTCTCTCTCTCGCGTCATTGTGGTCTCTCTCTCGCACGTCATTGCGGCCCCCGAGCCGCAATCTCATAACCGCGAATTGCCTGCCGATAGAGATTGCGGCTCGGGGGCCGCAATGACGGACGCGAGTGGGGACGGCAATGGCGTGCGAGTGGGGGTGGCAATGGCGAGAGGGAGGCAATCTCTTTTATAATTTAAGGCACCACCATTAGCGTATAACTTTATATTGGCCAGGGGTAAAGAGCACTTTTTTTAATAAATATAGGGGGATTATTTGTTTTTTCATAATATAATATATATTTTTACATTTGATTACATGCCTCCACAAATGGGGGTGTGTTTTGATGGTGGGTTATAAAAACCGATAACTCGCTGTGAGAAAGACCAATAACCAACAAAACAAACTAATAACTTAAATAAACACTTATGAAGAACCTTTTTAACTTTATCTGCTTCTCGCTACTGCTTATGGCTGTAGGGTGTACATCAGACGGGGTAGACGACTATGTTGGCCCAGGCGACGATGACACATCTGGGGATGTGACCGATCCCGATGATGATGATACCGAATTTGTCCAGAGCGATGTGGAGAAAGCGCAGCGCGTATTCTTGATGGCTCTGTATGCGAGCACCGGGGGAGACGATTGGACATATACAACAAACTGGGGCTCGGAGGATGTCTCAATCTCGGAGTGGTTTGGAGTGTCTACAAACTCGCAGGATTATGTAGTCGGACTAAACTTCGACACCTCTCGCTCGGCGCTAGTCGAGGCAGCCGAGGATGTGCGCGATGCCGCCTCGGAGGTGCTGGCCGCTGCTGAGTCTGCTTTGGATACTGCCCTTGAAGGTACAGATTCGGAGGCTACCGCTGTTGCCCAGGCCGCCTATAAAGTAGCCTATGCAGAGTATACTGTTGCAAACGATGCCTACAATGAAGCTGTGGCGCTAGACAAAGATGCTTATGGCAACAACCTTGTTGGCGAGGTTGATCTAACCGGATTCGAGTTCATTGAGCTTGCCGCATTTACAGGTAATGATCTGTCGGGGATTAAGGTTGATAATCTTACCGATCTTAAATATCTAACTGTAGGCTCTAACCCTAATCTCACCACGCTAGATGTGTCGACTAATGAGTCGCTATACCTTCTAGATTGTTCACACAGCGCCATCGACTCGCTCAATCTAAGCGCGGCTACAACGCTTCGTTACCTCTATTGCAACGATAATAAGCTTTCAACTCTCGATGTGTCGGCATGTACAGAGATCAAAGGTATAAATTGCGCAGATAATCAGCTGGAGCTCTTCACAACAACAGACGAGTTGACCGGAGTGAGCAATGGCCTGACAGCGCTAACATCGTTTGACTGTTCAAACAATACACAGCTCGCTGCAATCTCGCTATCTAAGGCTGTGGCGCTTGTGGATCTTGACTGCTCGGGTAATGCTATTAAGTCTCTAACTTTGACCAATAGTATAGATCTTCAGACGATTGACGTATCAAACAACAGCCTCACAGCTCTATCGCTAGCGGGATGTATTGCACTCACCGGCGATCTTATTTGCCACACAAACCCAAGCATGAAGAGTCTGATTCTTGCCGACGATAGCGGCGTGAGCTCTATCGAGTGCCATGACTGCCCAGCCCTTACTTCGCTTGATCTATCGGGTCAATCTAATTTGGTGTCGCTATATGGAAATGGTGCTGCGGTTTTGGCCTCTATTGAGCTGCCTACCTCTAGCCAGCTTCAGACTCTTCAGATTAACGATGCAATTATCACAGAGCTAGACCTCTCGTTGCAGAGCCTGCTTGAGTATTTGGCGTGCGATGGCATCGATGTTGTAGAGGTAGATTTGACCGGGGCTCCACTTCTTTCGTATGTGAGCTGCAAGGAGAGCTCTGTAACCTCGGTTCTGTTTGCCACAAAGGCGCAGTTTGATGCCATCGACCCAGAGGATAATGATTCATTCACAAATAGTGAAAGCGGCGAGCTAGCCCTCTCGGACTACACTATCGTCTCTGGCGAGGCTATCAAGACCAAGGATGAGATCATGGCCGAGCAGGCTGTCTTGCTAGGTGTGCTTTATGATGCCACCGGCGGTGTGGATTGGACTAGTGATACAGGCTGGAAGAAGTCATATGTAACCGATCTTGATAACTGGTATGGTATCACGGTAAACGACGAGGGTTATGTTATCAGCATCAATCTTGGAAACAATAATGTAAAAGGCGGTGTGGATCTAACTTCATTCACCTATCTCGAGGAGTTTGTGGTGTATGGTGCTACTGGCGATACGCAGCCTATCACTTCGGTCAATGTTGTCGGCCTCAGCTCTCTAAAGACACTTGTTGTTACTAGCTGTCAAATAACTTCGCTAGATCTTACAGGCCTTAGCTCGCTATATCAGCTTGAGTGTGGCGATAATGATAATGGTAGTGGTGTAGGTGTAAGTGTAGGTGTTACAGCCCTAGACTTCACAGAGACACCTAGCTTGAACCTTACAAACAACTATATGCGTTGCTCATGGGATTTCAAATCGACTCAGGTGACTGTTGCCGATCAAGATATGTATGAATCTGTTGTCGCCTTGATCGAGGATGAGACAGGGCTTTCTACAACCGAGGCAGAGAATTTGGTTACACTTCAGTAATAGTAAAATATAGGTAGCTTTGCTGCCGCACGAAGGGAGAGGACTCGGTTTGGGTTCTCTCCTTTTTGTATATATTCCCCACCCCTCGCACGTCATTGCA
>JBCQTD010000030.1:0-19547 GCA_047178725.1 Rikenellaceae bacterium | reverse complement strand
CACATACATGAGTATGCTCCCTCAGCCCACCGCGCTATGGAGCAGCGCGCAAGGCGGCGATATTTCGAACATGCCACCCGGCGCGCTTCGGTCACATACATGAGTATGCTCCCTCAGCCCACCGCGCGCCATATCCAAAATCTCATCCACCTATCGCGCTGCTCCTCGTCGGTGAATTGCCTCCCTATTGCGCTGCTCTCGACCGTGACATATTGTGAGTGCTCCTCGTCGGTGAATTATTATCCGCATCCAAGCTAGAAGCTGAAGATCTGGGCGCAGAGTTGTAAGTAGGCCTTGTCGGATTGAGGATTCCACATAGCAAGCATATAAATAGGTATCTGGTAGTTTGCGATTTTGAGGGTATTAGAAACCTTTAGGGTTAGCTCGACTATGCCGGCTCGCTCGCCGTAGAAGTTGGCCGAGTTGTCGATATTCTTCAATGCAAAGGCGGCACCGATGCCGGTGTCGATCTGCCACCTCTCTCGCTTGTAGATTGGGTATTCGGCGCTGCAGAATGTTGAGTAGCGGTTGCTGCTATTTGTGGCATCGCGATCGCGTCCAAAGAGCACAGTCGACCAGCTAAGTAGCAGGGGGTGCTTTTGGCCGATGCTATATCTGATTGTTGCGTCTAGAAAGCGACCGGTCTCGGCGGGAGAGTAGTTGAAGAACTCTTCATTGTTATAGCTGGCGTATGTCGAGAAGTTGTATGTGTCGAAAAGTATCATCTGCAGTTTGCCCGCAGAGTATTTAATATAGTAGTCAAACTCTTTATACTCGCCCACGCCGTTAATGCCACCCCAGAAGCCTACTTTTAAGCGCCCATTATCGGCGCTGAAACCCACATCGGAGGTTAAGACAAAACCATCGGCCACTTCGCCACCTCGCCAGAGGTGCATGTTTTGAATAGAGGCGCTCATCTCGGGCTGAGCTAGGAGTTTTGAGGTGCAGAGCAGCACGGCAAGCATGGTAAGAAGTCTTTTCATCTTTTTGAATCTGTTTAAAGTTTTGGTTTTTAGTCGATATCTCTCACTTATAAGTAGGGTAAAATAATTATTGGTGTGTTTTTCAGAGTACTATTGGAGATGAGATTTTTTGCTATTGAATTGAAAATATAGTGGTTCTATACTGAAATTTAATAGTGAAAAATATCGCTTCAAGAGTGCTTTTAAAAATATGGCAATAATTGTTTTACACTACTTAATAGGATTCTCGACTCGGTTTAATTGCAAAATAGATTTTTAAAAAGAGAGTATGCTATAAAAAATTGGGATTTTTTGTGCAAACGATTGCGGGAACGTTCTCAAAATATGCAAACGTTTCCATTGAAGGTTGGTGATAGAGGGATAGAGATATAACAAAGAGTAGAGAAGCGCCAAAATTTATGGGTATTGGACTATAAAAGCGATATTTTTCGTGCGAAACAGTTGTTTTTAGGATTTTTTGTTATATCTTTGGGATGAAACGACATATTTGCTGGGGATCTATTGTGTGATTGGAGTGTGATGGATGAAAAGTCTCTATAGAATAAATTAATAACAACACAACAAAAATCATCACGTATGAAAAAGCGAGAGAAAAAAGAGGGTTTTGAGGATGGGTACATCTCCTTTACTCTTGATCAACTGAATGTTGATGCGACAAGCGATGCAGCAAATGCCGAGGCATATGAGTGGCTTGGTAAGGCTATGAAGGTCTCTGCCGATGGTACAAAAAAGGATGCGGAAGACCCCTATCCAACAACCGCCGAGCAGACTGAGCAGATGCGCGAATGCCTAAGCCAGGCTGAGAGAAGTGCCACAAATCCCACAGCACCACTCTTTGTGCAGCGCCTAAAAGAGCTTCGTTCGATTGTGGAGTGGTCGTCTATTCGCCACTACACCTACTCCTGGGGTCTTATTGGCGGTGTGATTATAATAGTGGCGGCCATATTCTTTCTAAAGGCCGACGCTGCTAAGGGTGTTGACGATGCCAAGGCCAGGAAGGAGATGGTATATGCGTGGAAGACGGATAGGGATACAACTTTTGTCTATGAGACAATAACCAAGGCGGATAACGCTAGGAGACACCAGAGCTCAATCCACTACAAACATTATGAGCTCTATAGGGCTAAGGAGCGTGCCGAGAGCGCCTCAGCATCAGCTTTGAAGTATACACAGCAAGCTGACACAGCATCGGTGGCCGATCGCAAGAAATTATATTTAAAGCGCGCCGAGGAGCAGAAAAAGAGACACGAGGAGTATGTTGAGCACTTCAACGAGGTGAACGAGATGAACCACAAGAAGGTGCATAAGTATGCAAAATCTAAAGCCAAATCGTATCTGAGCAGCGCACGCTCGTCTAATCGCTTTGCATTTGTTGTTACGGCGCTATTCGTTCTGCTTATCCCGGCCTATATTCTTTCGCAGCGTCCATATGGATATATGATCACACGCCTGCGTTTTGAGAGCCAGCTTGTGGGCGGTATACAGAAGTTCTTCTTCGCTATCGCTGGAGGTATGGCCACGCTTTCGATGCTTGTTCCCGAGGCTCCGGTTACGGTGACAAAGTGGAGCGATGGAACGAAAACACGCGATCAGAATAGCTCACTCGCCGCTGCGCTTATGGCGATAAAATTTACTCTCCTGGCTATTGCGATCTGTATCATCTGCGGAGTGTCGTTTGCGCTGATGATCTACCTAACCGTGCAGGGACTTCGCCGCAACTATAATTGGGGTGAGGTTAGAGCTAAGGCCGAGGGCTATGCTGAGCAGGGCAAGGATTATATAGAGAAGGGCAAAGCAAAGATTGAGGAGCAGCAGAATAAATAGTTAGCCTCCCCCTTTTTATAACAACAAAAACATCCGACTTTAGAATCTGTTTAAATTTTTCTCTAAGCAATTATAGCGAGAAAAACTTAAACAGATTCTTAGAGAATCTCTAAGGTCGGATGTTTTGAGTTTTGAGCCAGTCTCTACTTATAAAGGCAGAGGTAGGCGGTGTCGGCGCTTAGGCGGAGATTGAACTTAACACCCTTGGCCACCTCGAAGCTCTCGAATCGCTTATATGTTTTGTAGTCGCTCTCGCCAGGTAGCATAACATCCATTTCGCCCGAGATAACGGTCATGATCTCAATGGTAGAGGTGCCAAATTCATACTCGCCAGCGGCCATCACGCCGCAAGTGGCTCTGCCCTCGTTGCCCTCAAAAGAGAGCGAGGCAACTTTTCCGTCAAAATATTCGTTTTTTGTAAACATAGTTTTATCTCTAGGCTCCTGTTTTGTTGTTTTAGCCTTGCAGATTTAGGTCTAGAGCCTATGTACACCTAATGCAAGCCGATAATCTTGTGCAAAGATATCTCAAAAAAGAGCAAATACCAAACATTGCCGCAGATCATTGTCGGCAATAGCATTTACCGCTATTTATCTAAAATCTACCCTTTCGCTATCGTCAAGATAGTCGACAACTTTCGCCACCGAGAACTGATTTCTGTTATTTGAAAATTTCAAATCCTCACAATTTGCTATAGATATTGCTGGATGTGTTGGATCTTGTTGCGGATAATCATGACTACTTGTCATTGTATTACCTTCAAAATTAACACCTTGAACACCATCAATCTGAAGAATATAATTTTCGGATTGAATAAAGTTATTCCCCTTAATATTAATATTTTTCATCTTGATGCCGTCAAAATTCTGGCCATTGCGCACCATGATTGATGGGGCAATCTTCTTACCGGTGCCGCAATTCTCAAACTTATTCCCCTCGATAAGCACATTAGAGGCGAAGCCCGATTCTGCCCAATAGTACTCGTATCCAGGACCCAGGAGCATTACCCCCGACATCTCAACGCTGAAATAGTTGTTGCGTATTACCGTTCCGGCCGCTGTCGATATCAAGAGTGCACGAGCACGGTTGCGGCTAAAGTTGCTATTCTCGATCAGCACTTCTGCCTGCGCGGTGATGTTTTCAAGCAGCAGATCCTTTCTTATCCCTTTGGGCAGCGGCTCAGCAAATGTAAGGAGCTGATATCTGCTGTTTAAGCGCTCGACCGACTCCAGGGTCAGGAGGCTCAACTCGTCCAAGTTTTTCAACGGATCGACCAAAGAGATCTTATCTCCCCTGCGCCCCAATACAAATCCAAACTGCTGATGATGTATCGAGCGAACTAGAAGCGTATGCTCGCCCTCAGCACGCTCAACAGATTGAAAGGCGCCATGGATATTAGTTCCATCATCAAGCTGGCTCTGCATTACACAGTCGCGCATTGATAGCTTGCCGCGGCAGCCAACATAGTGTGTGGCATCGGCTGTTGCCGAGATCAGACGATCGCCCGATGGAATGAGCTTGCACCTATACATATCTGTATTTTCGCAATTCTCAAATAGATAGCCCATGCCGGCAGCGTGATGAAGGGTGATGTTTTCAAGGGCTAGATTCTTTACGCTCTCAAACTTAAAGCCTGCAAATAGGCGGTTGTAGCCCTGCCTGCCCTTCATCACCATAACCCAACCCACCTTGGGCATCTTTATATTGCTCTTTGGATATATGCGCACTAGCCCCTTGCGGAGCTCTTCGGCGGCGTAGAGTAGTTTTGTACCTCGCTGACGAATTGAGAAATCATAGGGGTCGATGCCATATTTATAGTCAAAGCCATACTCCTCAAAGAGCTGATTGCCCTTCTCGATCTTTTGCCCGCTGCCAGACTGGTCGGGGATAGAGCTCGCCATATATG
Organism: Rikenellaceae bacterium; assembly: GCA_047178725.1. Taxonomy (GTDB): domain Bacteria; phylum Bacteroidota; class Bacteroidia; order Bacteroidales; family Rikenellaceae; genus Alistipes. The sequence goes on along the minus strand of JBCQTD010000030.1, from coordinate 14,834 downwards.
CCACCGAGCGAGTTGCGGGGTCGTAGGCGTAATTCTGCCCTATCGGAAATTCATAGTAGGGGGTTAAAAATATCAGCTCGCCATCGCGTATTTCATAGCTAAAATCGTCGCTGATCTCCATATCATAGCATCTGTTTTTGCTGTCGGCGGCAACGATTTTGCCCTCGCTATAGAGGGGGTAGGCGTAATCTATGGTGAGGTTTTTGATCTCGATATTCTCGCCATCCTCAACAACGAATGGGGCTAACACCCCGTGAAAGATAAACTTGGTGCCATGGCCATCAATCGTCACATTATCCATGCCGCTCAAGAAAAAGGCGTAGCGTGTGAGATAATCACCATGGTTGGTGTAGAACTGGTGCTTCTCGAATGCAAATTCGGGGTAAAAATTGTATACTCCGCTCTCGAATCTAATCTCGGCATTGCCGCCCCTCTTTTCAATATCTTGCAGGGTCTTTAGCACAGCAAGCGTTGCATCGTCTTGCTCTGAGAGCGATATGGTATATATCGCCCTATTGCCAGCACAGCTATAGAGAAGTGCCAGCAGTAAAATTGGTATTAACTTTATTCTCAACATAAGCTGCTATCTCTTTTTAGGTTTCACTATAGTGGTCAACGGCGACTCCCACTCCTGCTTGATCTTCTCTGAAAGAGGATACTCATCCCCCTCAAATGAGGCTCTGTAGCTGGAGATATGCTCTAGCAGTATCGCCTTATATGCGGCCGCCAAATCGGGCTGTTGATCGATGATATCCTCCATCTCGCCTCGGTCATTAGTGATATCATAGAGCGAATAATTACCACTCTCAAAGTATAGTTTATAGCGATTATCGACCACGGCACATTGATTCTTAAGCAAAAATACAAGAGGCTTTTCGCGCTCAAATCTTTCGGGCTTCTTGCCTCGTAGCATAGGCAGTATGCTCTGGCCATCTAATCTACGATCGGGGCTCTTCGCGCCGGTAAGCTCCACCAGGGTCGGCATATAGTCTGCGGTGGATGTTGGGCACTGAACCCTCTGTCCACCTTTAATCATGTTTGGACATACAACAAAGCCCGGAACACGTATTCCTCCCTCATGCATCGAGCGCTTGCGCCCCTTAAGCCCGCCGGTTGAGCCGGGTGCCGAATCACCACCTTCGGGGCCATTGTCGCTACAGAAGTAGATGATCGTATTATCGTATAGACCTTCAGCCTTAAGATATGCCACCAATCGCCCCATCTGCTTATCTAGAGCCGTGATACAGCCATAGAAGTTACGCTTGTCGATGGAAAAATCCTTATACATCGCCTGCTCCTCGGGCCCGGCAACACATGGCAGATGGGGGGCGTGAAACCACACCTCGGCCAAAAACGGGCGCGCTTCGCTCTTGGCGCGTGAGATAAATGGCAGAACCCTATCCATAATCACACGACTATCGTCGCCGCTTAAATTCTCGGTCTCCTTAGTGCCATCGTGTCTCCAATAGGCCGTGCCATACACCTCGCGCTCATCACCCTCTTTCAAGTAGTCCCAGAAACCCTTCTTCATTCCAGGTGGCGAGATCATCGGATCATAGGTCGGCACCTTAGATTCCGTTACGAAAGAGTCGTCATAACCATGAAGCGATGGTGGATTAAACTCCCCCTCGCGCCCCGGACGACCGCCGCGATTTGCGTCTCTCTCTGTGGCGGATAGTGTGCCCAAGTGCCATTTGCCGAAGTGTCCGCTCATGTAGTTCTGCTCCCTAAGCACCTCGGCAAGGGTTATCTCCTCGCACCTTAGGATGCCAACATTTGCGGTAAACACCCCCGTGCGGTATGGATTGCGCCCCGTGACAAGGCTTGCACGCGTGGGCGATGATACGGCGCTCGACGAGTAGAACCTATCGAAGATGATCCCCTCGGCGGCCAAGGCATCTAGATGGGGGGTCTGAATCACCCTGTTGCCATTAAATCCCACATCACCCCAACCCATATCGTCGGCCATGACTAGGATTATGTTTTTCTGATCATCATGACTTTTAGCGATCAATGGAGAGGTGGCCGAAGCCAATATAGCTGAGCCCCAAAGCGTATAGCTTAAAATATTCATCATTTATCTTTTTGTTACACCTACATACTGCGCGCCGAACGGCTCGCCGCTAGTTATAAAGTTGGCAAAGAGCTTATACTCGCCCCTTTTGAGTGTTATCCCCTTGATCTCTATGCTCGTATGATCTTTGATCTCATCAACCATCACTCTTTTGTGCTCGTCGCCGATGATGATCTCGCCACCGAGGATATCTGTAAAGGCTACGCCCTTCTGATAGCTCTTGCCATTAGGGATCTTACCGCCAGCCGGCACCGAGCCTCTAACGCCAGCCGCCGCCTCCACAGGCCAGCGCAAAAGAGCAAAATCATAAATACCATCCTCCGGTACATTTACAGCCCAGAAGGTAGAGGTTGGAGGGGTCATCTCAGATCTGATATTGGTCTGGTTTGCAAGGCAGCCGCTGTTATTTGGATCATGCCTATCGTGTGCATTAAGGTATACCGTATCATCATACTTCGAGGCGATATATACCGGCTGCATCCTCTCGGCGCTCGTCGAGATTCGATCCCACCAGCTCTCGTATACTGCGCTGAGCTCCTCAACAAGATCGGGATGCTGAGCCGAGATATCGCTCTCCTGCGATGGGTCGGCTTTGATGTCATAGAGCTCCTTGTCCACCAATCTCCATTGATCTTTAATTACGCAGAACGACTTATACTTCTCCAAGAATTCGCCGCGCTGGGTGTCGACAACTAGATAGCGGTCGATATGTTGCTCGGGATTCTCAAAGATAGAGGATAGATCAATACCGTCGAAATCGGTCGAGCGGTCATACTTAAGCCCCAGCATCGAGTAGAATGTTGGCGCCAAATCTATATTAGCAATCAACTGATCCACCTCGCACGCCATCGGCTGGCGACCAGGAATTCTAATTGTAAATGGCACTCTATGGCCTCCCTCATAGACAAAGCCCTTGCGCCCTCGCATGCCGGCGTTGTAGCCTTTTAAAACTTTGCCGCTTTTTTTATCAACATTCACACCTCCGGCCGAGCCGTTGTCGGTTGAGAAGATTACGATCGTATTATCTGCGATACCCAAATCGCTCAATAGCTGATCCACCTGGCCTACATTCTCATCAATATTTGCTATCATGCCGTAGAATTGTGGGCTCACAATATCTTTATTACCTCGGTAGGGCGCAGCATAGCGCTCCTCGATGTGGCGCGGGGCGTGTGGCGCGTTAGTGGAGATGTAGCAGAAAAATTGCTCATCTTTATTTTTGGTGATAAACTCCTTGGCGGCATCAAAGAATACATCTGTGCAGTAGCCCTTGGCCTGGACAATCTCATCGTTATGATAATATTTATCATCAAAGTAGTCGTTGCCCCAATAGTCGGGCGTCTGACCTATGCCGCCGCCTTTATGGCAGAGGGTCTCCTCGAAGCCTCTATCGCTAGGTCGATATGGATAGTGATCGCCAAGATGCCACTTGCCGAACATTCCGGTGCGATAATCGTTTGCCTTAAAGACCTCGGCCATAGTGGTCTCGTCCAGCGATAGTAGCTCGCGACCCTGCACCGTGTGCCACACACCCACGCGGTTGTTATACATGCCGGTCATCAGCGAGGCGCGCGTCGGGGCGCTATTGCTGCCCGTATGGTAGTTTGTGCAGCGAAAGCTCTCGCCGGCGAGTTTATCTATATTGGGGGTCTTGATATCTGGATTCCCGGTAAATCCCAGATCGCCATAGCCCTGATCATCGGTAAGGATAAAGACAACATTCATCCCCTTAGTGTCGGGCACGCTCTGGCAACTAGTTGAAGCTGCTATAGCTAGGCCTGGTAGCAATAGTGGTAAAAATTCTCTTTTCATGCTCTATTTATTCCAATTTAAATCTATAATCTTCTGAATATGTGGATACTTCTCGTCACCTTCATTATACTCCTCGCGCAGCCTCTTTAGCTCCGCCTTTAGCTCCCCGGTGATCTGGGCATACTCGGCCTGTCCATAAACATTATTCATCTCACGAGGGTCTTTTTTGAGGTCATAGAGCTCCCATCCGGGGGGAGTCTGGAATTTTGAGAGCGAGCGAGGTGGAATGATATCATCGTAGTTAACGCCATAGAAGAATATCAATTTATAATCTTTAGTGCGCACTCCGAAGTGTGCCGGATTATTGTGTCTGTGAGCCATATGCATCCAGTAGCGATAGTAGGTCGAGCTCTTCCACCCCTCGGGCTCCTTGCCGGTGTAGAGTATCTCCTTGAAGCTGTCGCCCTGCATGACGTCGGGCACCTGGCCGCCGGCCATCTCGATCAATGTGGCGGCATAATCTACATTATTTACAATGGCATCACTCCGGCTTCCGGCCTTAATCTTTGCAGGGTAGCGCACCAAGAATGGCATACGCATAGCCTCTTCATACATCCAGCGCTTGTCGATATAGTCGTGCTCGCCGAGGAAGAAGCCCTGGTCGCCGGTGTAGACTATAATCGTATTATCCATCAAATTATTCGCCTCAAGATAGTCGAATATTCTCTTCACGTTATCATCCACACCCTTCACGCAGCGAAGATAGCGTTTGAGGTACTCCTGGTATGCGGCCCTCTTATACTCATCGTCGCTGAGGCTTTTGCTTAGATTCATCTTCAGATCACGCCCCATATCGCGCCCTCTATTGCGGCGCCCAACCGACGAGCCGATAGTATCGCGCAGAGAGTCGTTGTAGCCACGCGTAGCCGCCGAGCCATGATTCCCCTCTTGCCACAAGCTCTCGGGCTCGGGGATAAATATATCCTCTAGATAATCTTTATAGCGCGGATTGAACTTGAAGAAGTCGTGCGGCGCCTTGAATTGGTGGCATAGGAAGAATGGCTTGCTCTTATCGCGCTTGTTCTCTAGCCAATCTAGAGATATGTCGGTGACGACATCAGACTCGTGCCCCTTATAGGCCTTGCCGGGGAGCAATTTGGGCCCCGACATCTTTACAATAAGCGAGTCGGTGCAACCCTTTTCGTAGAGCACCGGATCGAAGTATGTGCCCTGGCCATAGTAGACATTATAGTAGTCAAACATCTCGGGCTGCTCGCCCAGGTGCCATTTGCCCACCATTGCAGTCTCATAGCCTAATGATTTCATCACGATTGGCAGGTTTTGATTTGCAATTTGAAGGGTGTCGGCTAGATCCAAGACGCCGCTCGTCTGGCTATACTGCCCCGAGATAATGCAGGCACGCGACGGGGTGCTGATGGAGTTTGTGCAGAAGGCATTCTCCATAACCATACCCTCGCGACCAATTCTGTCGATGGTGGGGGTGGGGTCTAATGCAGCTAGTCGGCTCCCATAGATACCCACCGCCTGCGAGGTGTGGTCGTCCGACATAATAAATAGAATGTTTGGCTGCGTGGGCTTGTCAGAGGAGCAAGAGGCACATGCAGCAGCGGTTAGCACGATGGCTAACGAGCGTTGATTCGGTCTGTTCATTTTTTGGTTTAGTAATATTTGGGTTTGGTTTCATCTCTGCTTGTATAAAAAAAGATGCTCACATAAGCCTATGAGCATCCTGTACCTTATTGTTAATCAAAAGGGCGGTTTGTTATTTAGGTGATCACAAGGGTTTTGCCATAAAATGACTCTGCAATTTAAGAATTTAAATCCAGACAGACAAATTTATGTTGTTTATTGTTTGTTTTTGGATCTTTCCTTTTAACAATAAACACCCCCTCCCCCTAGCGATTCCTCTTAGCTTTAAAGCGCCTAAATGGCAGGCGAACAACACCAAAGAGCGCCTCGCCAAAGATTCCGCCGCTCATCTTTGAGTTTCCCTCTTGGCGCTCGGTGAAGATTATCGAGACCTCGCTAATCTTAAAGCCTAGTCGGTGGGCGGTATACTTCATCTCGATCTGAAAGCCATAACCCTTCATCTTAACGCGGTCGAGATCTATCGTCTCCAACACGCGGCGCGAGTAGCAGACAAAGCCAGCGGTGGCATCGCGCACCTGCATGCGAGTTATAAATCGAACATATTGCGAGGCGGTGAACGAGAGCAGCAGGCGCGACATTGGCCAGTTGATAATATTCACACCTTTGATATATCGCGACCCTACAACCACATCATACCCCTCGCGGGCGCGCGCCAAAAGGCGCAGCAGATCATCTGGGTTGTGCGAGAAGTCACAATCCATCTCGAAGATATAGTCATAACCTCGCTCTAGAGCCCACTTAAATCCTGTTATATAGGCCGTACCGAGCCCTAGCTTACCGCTGCGCTCGATAAGATGCAACCTATCCCCGCAGCTGGCCTGCGCCCGCCGCACGAGATCTGCTGTGCCATCGGGCGAACCATCGTCGACGATTAGCAGATCGAACTGCTCGCCGAGCGAGAAAACCTTCTCGATCATCGCAGCGATATTCTCGATCTCGTTATATGTGGGTATAATTACTAGACTCTGTTCCATATTACAAAAATAAAAAAATATATGGGAATAAAAAAATGCTGCCCGCAGATTTCTCTACGAGCAGCAAATATTAAGCCTTAAGGGGAGTTCTAAGTAGGGTAAAATAATTATTGGTGTGTTTTTAAGAGTATTATTGGAGAAGAGATTTTTTTGCTATTGAATCGAAAATATAGTTAGAATCTGTTTAAGTTTTTCTCACTTAAATTGCTAAGGCTCTTTCACTTCGCTTTTGAATTTTGCTATCTTGCAAATAGCCCGCTATTAGCTGCGATATCAAAATCCAAAATCAAAGCATAATGGCGCATAGCATTTTTAAGCAGAAAAACTTAAACAGATTCTTATTCTATATTGAGATTTGATAGTGAAAAATATCGCTCCAAGAGTGCTTTTAAAAATATGGCAATAATTGTTTTACACTACTTATTTTCTCCCAAAATTAGAACTCCCCTTAAATTATCTACTACCTCTTCTCCTTACGAGCCTTGCGCTCCATAAGATCATAGGCTACCGGAGTAGCGATAAAGATCGAAGAGTATGTACCGATAACAACACCGACCAAAAGGGCGAATACAAATCCACGGATAGTCTCACCACCGAAGCTAAAGATAGCAAGGAGTGTTACGATGGTTGTGCCCGAGGTGTTCAATGTACGAGCCATGGTTGAGTTGATCGCCTTGTCGATATTCTCCTTAACATCTCGTTTTGGGTATAGACCCATAAACTCGCGAATACGGTCGAAGATAATCACAGTATCGTTGATCGAGTAACCTATGATGGTCAAGATCGCAGCTATGAAGGCCTGGTTCACCTCTAGGTTGAATGGCATGATGCCATAAAGAAGCGAGAATAGACCTACAACGATGATCGAGTCGTGGATAAGCGAAGCGGTAGCGCCCGAAGCCCAAACCCAGTGTTTGAATCGAATGGTGATATATGCACCAATGGCGATAAGCGAGAAGAGGATAGCCCAGATGGCGTTCCAAGTCATATCCTTAGCGATTGATGGGCCGATCTTATCGGCTGAGACGATACCATTGACATCCTCCTGCGTATTGCGGAAGCCGTCGAATGTGATATCATATCCATATAGAGGCTTCACCGCCTCGTAGATAATTCTATCCACCTCTTCGGTTGTCTCCTCCGATGTGTCATCATACTTATACTGAGTAACAACTCTCATCTGGTTCTCGTTGCCATACTGCTTAACCTCGAAGCTAACGCCAGCGGCATCGCCATCAGTAAAGCTACCCTCGATAGCCTGGCGTACATCCTCTGCTAGAACCACCTTATCAAAGCGGATAACATAGGCGCGGCCTCCGGTAAACTCAGTACCAAGGTTCAAGCCACGGAAGGCGAATGATACAAGCGACAATACAATAACGATAGATGATATTATGTAGGCCATCTTGCGCTTGCCGATAAAGTCGAAGTTTGCATTTACAAGCCAATTCTCAGACCACTTTCTTGAGAACTTAATTCCGTTGAACTTAACGGCAGCCCACTCAATAAGCAGACGTGTGATAAAGATCGAGCAGAATAGTGAAGTAGCGATACCGATGATAAGAGTTGTGGCGAAGCCCTGAACTGGACCTGTGCCAAATACAGCCAGCACGATACCTGTGATAAGGGTTGTTACGTTACCATCAATAATGGCAGAGTAGGCGTTTGAGAAACCATCGTTGATCGCAAGCATTAGCGACTTGCCGGCGCGAAGCTCCTCCTTGATGCGCTCATAGATGATCACATTCGAGTCGACAGCCATACCCATCGTAAGCACGATACCTGCGATACCTGGCAGGGTTAGCACCGCACCAAACGACACGAGCACACCCATAAGTAGGAATACGTTAGAGATAAGTGCGATATCCGAGAGCCAACCTGCGCTCTTGTAGAAGAGACCCATATATAGGAGTACAAGAGAGAAGGCGATAATAAACGAAAGTAGACCAGCCTCAATAGACTCCGCTCCGAGCGATGGGCCCACTACAGTATCCTGGATAATGCGCGCTGGCGCTGGAACTTTACCCGACTTTAGAACGTTGGCCAAATCCTTAGCCTCCTGGATTGTAAAGTCGCCCGAGATAGATGAGTTTCCACCCTCGATCTTAGAGCGAACAACTGGTGCAGAGTATACAAAACCATCCAAAACGATAGCGATACAGTTGCCAATATTTGATCCAGTTAAATTTGCCCACTCAAGCACGCCCTCAGAGTTCATCGACATCGAAACCTCTGCTGTGGCACCCTGCTGAGAGTACATCTCGCGAGCGTCGGTAACAACACCTCCATCAAGTGGTGCCTTGCCATCAGCACGCTCCACCTTAAGGGCATATAGCATAAAGCGGCCATCGGCCATATCGTCACCCTTGATGCTCCAACGGAAGATCACATTCGATGGGAGTAGATCCTTTACGGCTGGCATAGAGAGATACTCATCTACCTTAGCCATATCGGCAGCAGTGGCAGCACCTACAATGGCGCCACCCGAGTAGTTGGGGTTAAGAAGCGAGAATAGTGGGCTAGCGCTGCGATCATAAGATGAAGAGGCATCAGAACCTGCAACCTCAGCGATGAGATCATCCTGCTCACTTTTGGCAGCCTTTGCCTTTGCTCCAGCTCCATCCTTAAGGATATCTGCAAGCAGACGGTCAGCACGCGAAAGAGCTGGGAGAAGCTCGCGACCCTGGAATGTAGTCCAGAACTCAAGCGAGGCGGCACCCTGCAATAGCTTGCGCACACGCTCTGGCTCTTTAACACCTGGAAGCTCTACGAGAATGCGGTTAGAGTTTGGAAGGCGTTGGATATTTGGCTGTGTAACACCAAAGTGGTCGATACGGCTGCGAAGAATATTGAACGAAGCGGAGATTGCCGCCTCGGTCTCATTGCGAAGCACCTGCTCAACCTCGCTATTGGTGCTGTTGGGCATGATGTCTTTGCGCTCAGGGCTAACAAAGATTGTCGCTAGCGAGCCGCCATTTGAGGCCTCGGCATAAGCTGCAACGAAGGCTGAGATGTAGTCGCGCTGCTCGCCACTCTTAAACTTGGCATCGGCAGCCTCTACAGCCTGAATAAAGGCTGGATCGTTGGCGCTCTGGCCAGCTAGAGCCTTAACCACATCGGCGACCTGGATCTCAAGCATTACGTTCATACCACCCTTAAGGTCGAGGCCTAGGTTGATCTCCTTCTCCTTAACCTGCTGATAGGTAAATGAGGCGAAACCTAGGTTGTAGACTGGTTGTGTCTGAATAGAATCGAGATAGTAGACCTCGCGAGAGAGCTGCTCCTCGGGGCTAAATTTAGCAGCATACTCTGCCGCCTCTGCCTCTACGCTACGTGCCTTGAAGGTGAACGATAGCTGGTATAGGCAGGCTACTGCGAGAAGAATCGCCAGTAGCTTAATTGCACCTTTACTTTGCATTTTTAAATTTAAATTATTGTTTTACTATTATTTCTCTAGCCTCTTGATGCCACCATAAGAGAGCACCAGCGTGCAAAGATAGTAAATTTCATGTAAATTCTTAATTTTTTAGACATTATTTTACAACACGGCACCCCCTCACCTATAATTATAGGTGAGGAGTGTGCTATGTGGTAGAGATTTATGAATTACAAAATCTTCTCTAACTCGTTGATTGTCTTGCAGATCTCCTCGTCGGTTGGTTTGTAATCCTTGAGCTCGCCAGCAAGATATTGCTCATAAGCAAATAGATCATTCAATCCATGACCCGAGAGGTTGAAGAGGATATTCTTGCTCACCCCCTCCTCCTTGGCCTTAAGTGCCTCGCGAATGGCGATAGCGATAGCGTGGTTTGACTCTGGCGCTGGGATAATGCCCTCGCTCTTAGCGAAGATGACTCCGGCGGCGATAGTCTCGCACTGATCTACCGATTGCGCCTCCATAAGTCCATCCTTAAGAAGCTGGCTCACGATAGAGCCTGCACCATGATAGCGCAGGCCACCGGCGTGGATGTCCGATGGGTGGAAGTTGTGGCCCAAAGTATACATAGGAAGAAGCGGCGTAAATCCTGCCACATCACCGAAATCATACTGGAACTGCCCGCGTGTGAGCTTAGGGCAGCTAGCTGGCTCGGCGGCGATAACGCGAATACTCTTACCCTCCAAAAGGTTCTTGCGGATAAATGGAATACCGATTCCGGCAAAGTTGCTACCGCCACCAAAGCAGCCGATAACAATATCGGGCTCCTCGCCAGCCATCTCCATCTGTGAGATGCACTCCTGGCCGATAACTGTCTGATGCAGAAGCACATGGTTCATCACGCTGCCTAGCGTGTAGCGTGTGTCGTGGTTGTTCTTCAAGGCCACCTCAACAGCCTCCGAGATCGCCAAGCCTAGGCTGCCCGACTCGTTTGGATCTTTTGCTAGCGCCGCGCGACCAGACTCGGTATAGTCACTTGGAGATGGGTAGACGGTTGAACCCCATGTGTTCATCATCATCTTGCGATATGGCTTCTGCTCATAGCTCACCTTCACCATAAAGACCTGCACATCAATGCCAAAATTTTGCGCCGCAAAGGCGATTGAAGCTCCCCACTGGCCAGCGCCGGTCTCGGTGGTTAGATGCTTGATGCCCTGCTTATAGTTGTAGTATGCCTGCGGAACAGCCGTATTTGGCTTGTGCGATCCGGCAGGCGATACGCTCTCGTTCTTAAAGTAGATATGCGCCGGCGTGTCGAGTGCCTTTTCAAGAGCATAGGCTCGCACTAGAGGCGTGCTGCGCCAGATCTTATAGATATCTTGCACCTGCTCCGGGATGTCGATATAACGCTCGGTCGACATCTCTTGATTCATAAGCTCCTCGGCGAAGATTGCACACATCATCTCCTTAGTCACCGGCTCTTTTGTCCCCGGATGAAGCGGAGGCAGCGGCTTTGTTGGCATATCGGCAACGATATTATACCACTGCGTTGGCATTTGAGATTCGTCTAGTAAAAATTTTTTCTGTTTCATTACGGTTATATATTCATTTATGGTTTGCGCAAAAAAGCACCTCCAACAAATGTAGTAACCATTTGTCAGAGATGCAAATTTTTTAATGGAAAATAATGCTACTCTCTATCGGCGATCAACTTATCGACAATGGCGGCAATCTTCTCGTTGCTGCTATTGCACCTTACGTTGTAGGCCTTAAGCTCCTTAGCCAATCTAACGATGGTCTCTCTGTAGGCTGGATCGTTGATGAAGTTCTTGATCTCATGTGGATCAGCCTCAAGATCCAATAGCCATTGCTCTTGACCAAAAGTGTTGAGCGATAGCTTATAGCGCGAGTCGATGGCGGCAACAAAACCTAGCTGCGAGAAGGTGATATCAACCCATCCGGCAGGCTTTTTGCCATCCATAATGGGGCGAAGATCGCGACCCATAACCTCTGGGCACTCAACCCCAGCAAGGGCTAGGAATGTAGGCATCCAGTCGGTAGTGTTTGTTGCAAGCTTAACAACCTTGCCGCGTGGCACAAGCGAGCCTTTAGTTTTCATGCCATGGCACATAACAAATGGCACCTTGGCCGAAGTCTCGTGGATTGTACCCTTATTCATGCGAGCGTGCTCGCCCATTAAATCGCCATGGTCTGAGGTGAAGATGATGATTGTATTCTCAAGGATCCCCTCCCTCTCGAGCTTGTCGATGATGATGCCGATATTATCATCAATATTCTTCACCATGCCAAAATATTGTGGAAGAGCCTTCTTTAGCACCTCGGCCTTACCATCTGGCTGTTGCCACTTTGGCATGCTATCCTTATTCTCCTTCGAGTAGTTGAACGTGTATGGCATCTCAACCTCCATGTGTGTATACATAGTGTTGTACTTGCCACAAGCAACGTCTGGGGTGTGGGGATCAGGGATACTTACAACATAGTAGAATGGTTTGTTCTTGTTCTCCTCGATAAACTCCAAGGTGCGCTCGCAGAGGAAGTCGTTGGTGTTTAGCACATTCTTAGAGCGCGTGTCCGAGTAGATTGGAAATCCATTTGCGCTCGTCTTATTTGTAGGCTTAGCGTTTTTAGAGGCGAAGTATGGTGTGCCGCTATCATCAATTCCGATATACTTGCCATGGCCTCCATTAAACATGTATTTGTTATCCTCGAAGCCATAGTTATAGCCCTCATGATCAACAGGATATGGCTGCCACCACTCTTCAAGACCTTCGCCGCGAGCCTCGGCAAGGTGTAGCTTGCCAGAGTAGCCAGTCTTGTAGCCAGCATCCTGGAAATATTGGGCGATGGTGCGCTGCTCGGCGCGTATATATTTGCCATCGCCTGGCTTGTTTGAGTTGTTAGGCACATTAACCTGATGACCATAATAGCCGGTAAACATCGAAGCGCGTGCGGCGCTACTTACAGGTGCCGAGCAGTACATTCTGTCGAAGATAACGCCATTGTCGGCGATGCGGTCGATATTTGGTGTCTCTACCACATTTCCCTTGCCCCATATCTCAGCCTGATCCTCGGGTAGAAGGTCGCGATAGCAACCCAGGGTTCTAAAGTTGTGCTCATCGGTTACGATAAAGAGCACGTTTGGCTTCTCGGCGGCCACAGCTGGCGCAATAAGAAGCATCGAGAGCATTGCGCTCACACTCTGTTTTTGATTCATTTTTTGTTTGGGTTTTAGAATCTGTTTAAATTTCTCTCATCTCTCTTAGCAATTATAGCGAGAAAAACTTAAACAGATTCTTAGTAATCAGATACAAAGATACAAAAAAAGGGGAATCTACCAAAATAGATCCCCCAAAAAGAGTTTTTCGCCCCTTTAGAAGTTGTACTGAGCCATTAAGCTAACACGATTAGCCTTGCCCTTGCTCATGTCCATATTCTCGCGCGAGCCGAAGAGATACTCGCAAGCAACCTGCATGCGTGGGGTTACGCTATAGAAGATATTTCCGAAGATATACTGGCCGCGCTTGTACTCATCGTCAGAGACATATCCATTTTTCTTCTCAACAACAACGGCTGAATAGCCACCATTAAGGGTCATTCGCGAGGTGGGGGAGATGGCCAGCGAGCCCTGCGCTCCATACATCGGCATGGTCTGTAGCTGAGTGCCGGTCTCAGGATTTGGTGTAAAGTCTAGCCCTGAGCCCGTTAGATCTTGGATATACTGAGTGATGCCCTGGCCATATACTCCATTAAATAGCAGCTTGATCCATGGGGCGAATGCAATATTACCGCTCAGCTGTGTACCCCATCCGAAGATAGCATTTGTCTCCTCCGTAAGCTCGTTGTAGGTATACATATCGCGGAAAACGGCCGACGCGCGAATGTGGTGCTGGCGAGTGGCGCCAAACTCATACTCGGCGTAGATTGGGATATCGGGCATACGCTGAGGCATAGGCTGGAAGTACATATTGTATGTGCCCGAAACCTGAGGCATCTCAAAGGCGATACCCAAACCTAGACGCTCATTGCAGATCGAACGCTCATAGCGCAATAGAGTGGCATAGTTGTAGTTATAGGCATTAGGCCCCTGGAAATCAATGGTCTGAGGCGAGGCGGAGAGGTCGCAGAATGTCGTCACGTCACGACCTAGAGTAAAGCCTAGGAATGATGCATATCCAGTTCTCAGACGTGGGCTATATGAGCCCGACTCGCCGCCACGCATATCAAAATCCATATAGATCATCACTTGGCCTAGAGCGCGGGTATTTGCCAGCGCCTTGAAGTAGAGCCTTGAAGTAGAGGCATCCATCTGTAGCTGCTGCCGGGTCATTGGCGAGCTTACGGTTGGAATGTCGGAGGTTATAAAGTCAAGATTCTCAACTACTCCCTTCACATCATAGCTTGTGCGGAGATTGACAAAACCACCAATTGCTATTGAGAATCTATTCTCCTTCTGTGCAAATACAAATATAGGCTGGCTCTGGCACTGAGATGTGCCCTCCGACGATGTTAGGTAGTCTATGGCTACCGCCTCGTCTAGAGCCTTCTGCTCGCTATTGCGGCTCTCGACATACTTTTTAGCCTCATCGGGCGAGCTAAATTCGCAGATCGAGCCAACATCACGCCCCTGGAAGTAGTAGATCGTAGGGCTACACGACTCCTTGCGGCTCTGGGCGGCAAGAGTGGTTGTTAGGAGCAGAGCTCCGATTAAGAGTTTAAATGTTTTCATAAGTTGATTTTTTAGTTTGACATTCATTTTTATCTCTTTGCCACACACTCGCAAGGAGCATGCCATTGTTGTTAGTTGCTGGTTGCTGGTTGTTAGTTTTTAGTTAAAAAGGAGGGTGGAAAGAGGAAAACCAACAACTAAGTAGTGTAAAACAATTATTGCCATATTTTTAAAAGCACTCTTGAAGCGATATTTTTCACTATTAAATTTCAGTATAGAACCACTATATTTTCAATTCAA
>JBCQTD010000029.1:0-20150 GCA_047178725.1 Rikenellaceae bacterium | reverse complement strand
TCGAAAATATAGTTATTCTATATTGAGATTTGATAGTGAAAAATATCGCTCCAAGAGTGCTTTTAAAAATATGGCAATAATTGTTTTACACTACTTAGTGGTTCTATACTGAAATTTAATAGTGAAAAATATCGCTCCAAGAGTGCTATTAAAAATATGGCAATAATTGTTTTACACTACTTATTTTCATCTGATCGCCACCAACAAAATTAGTGCAGATCATAAGTTTTAATCAACTCCTCAAACTTAGCCTTAAGCTCCGGCGAGCCCGAGACTAGCGGCAGGCGCATCCTGTCGCCAATAAGCCCCATGGCCGATAGCGCCGACTTTACGCCCGTGGGATTTCCCTCGGCAAAGAGTGTATTTACAGCATCAGCCATCTCTGTATATGCCTCATCAGCCTCATCATACTTGCCATCTTTGGCCAAATTTATACAATTCATAAATTTGGTTGGGAATGGATTTGCCGCAACCGAGATCACACCATCACCGCCCCTTCGCATAACATCAATGGCCATACCATCATCGCCGGCCAAGACCAAAAATCCCTCTGGTCGGTTAGAGATAACATCCTGTATCTGCTCGATATTTCCCGATGCCTCCTTTACTCCGATCACATTTTTAAAGTCGCGCGCGATACGAAGGGTTGTATCTACAGTCATGTTTACGCCCGTTCTACCTGCAATATTATATAAGATAATAGGCAGCGGAGAGTTCTCCGACACAACCTTAAAGTGCTGGTAAAGACCCTCCTGCGATGGTTTGTTATAATATGGAGTAACGCTCAAAATCGCATCCGCCCCTCGAAGGTCAAACTCGCGCAGCTGATCCAGTACCTCGGAGGTGGAATTTCCACCCACACCCATCACTAGCGGCACACGCTTAGCCACGTGATTTGTTATAAACATCGCTATAACCGCCCTCTCTGGCATATATAACGTTGGGGTCTCGGCTGTAGTACCCAGAGCAACAATATAATCTACTCCGCCATCAATAACGTAGTCGATCATACGCGCTAGACCCTCATAATCAACTCGCCCATCGGGCGTAAAAGGAGTGACCATTGCAACTCCTACTCCATTCAACTTCTTCATTATTTTCTCAATTTAATCTCTTTCTTTTTAAAATAGCGAACCCTGCTGAGGCTCAACCTCCCTCTCTCCGAGCATCGCCAGAAGATCCTCCTCCGAGATGATCCTTACCCCTAGCTTGCGTGCCTTCTCCAGCTTTGCGGGGCCCATCTTCTCGCCCGCCACCAGAAAATTCACATTCGCCGAGACTGCGGCCAGATTTCGGCCTCCATGGCTCTCGATCATACTTTTGAGCTCATCGCGGCTGTGGAGTGAAAATTTACCCGAGATCACAAAACTTAACCCCGAGAGCGACTCCGAAAGGAGCTCCTTGCGCTCGGCGCTCATCTGCACCCCAGCCTGCTTTAGCCTCTCGACAATCTCCATATTGGCACCATCGGCAAAGTAATCTCTTATCGAATCGGCGATCTTCTCGCCCACCTCTTCGACCTCTAGCAGCTCATCTACGCTAGCGGCCATTAAGCGCTCCATACTTTGAAGATGCTTGGCCAAGTGTTTAGCTGTAGTCTCACCCACAAAACGTATACCTAGAGCAAAGAGCACCCTCGCAAATGGGACGCGCTTAGACTCCTCCACGCTTTTAATAATATTCTCGGCCGACTTCTCGCCCAATCTAGGCAAGCCAGATAGCTGCTCGGCTTGCAGAGAATACAGATCCGATATATCTTTTATGAGCCCACGCTCAAATAGCAACTCCACCGTCTCCTCACCCAGGCCATCAATATCCATCGCCTTGCGGTGGATAAAGTGGGTGATTCTGCCCAAAATTTGCGGCCTGCAATGGCTCTGATTTGGACAGTAATGTTTAGCTTCACCCTCATACTTGACAAGCTCTGTCCCACACTCTGGACAGCGGGTTATATACTCAAATGGCCTACTGTCGCCCCCGCGCTCCGAGAGATCTACACCCACAATCTTGGGGATGATCTCACCACCCTTCTCGACATAGACCATATCATTGAGCCTAATATCGAGCAAAGCAATCTGCTCAGCATTATGCAGCGAAGCTCGCTTGACAATTGTGCCCGCCAAAGCCACCGGGTCGAGGTTCGCCACAGGGGTAATAGCCCCCGTTCTACCGACCTGGAAATCGACACTCACTAGGCGAGAGAGCGCCTGCTCGGCCTTAAACTTATAGGCCACCGCCCACTTAGGAGCTTTAGCTGTAAAACCTAGATCACGCTGCTGAGCATAACTGTCAACTTTTATAACAACACCATCGGTTGCAAATGGGAGCTCAGCACGCTGTTTATCCCACATCTCAATATAGGCGGCAATCTGCTCCATACTGCTACACTTGGCATAACTATCCGAGATCTTAAAGCCCCACTCTTTGGCGCGCGCCAACGATTCGGAGTGAGACGAGAATGGAAGATTATCCCCCACAATCTGGTATAGAATACAATCCAGCCCTCGCGCGGCGACAACCGCCGATGAGAGCTGCTTGAGCGTTCCAGCGGCGGCATTTCGTGGATTTGCAAATGGCCTCTCGCCCGTCGCCTCACGCTCAGAGTTGATCCTCTCAAAGGAGCTGAATGGCATGAGTACCTCTCCACGGATCTCGAAGAGCACGGGATAGCCCTCCCCTTGCAGCTTTAAGGGCACGGAGCGGATGGTTCTAACGTTTCGCGTAACATCATCGCCCCGCGTGCCATCGCCTCGTGTTAAGGCCTGCACCAGCTCACCATTTTCATAGGTGAGCGATATGGCCGTGCCATCAAACTTAAGCTCGCAGACATACTCCACACTATCTACCTCGCGCTCGATCCTCGCCTCAAAATCGCGCAGCTCCTCCAGCGAATAGGTATTCGAGAGCGAGAGCATCGGATAACGATGTTTGGCGCTCTCAAACTCAGATGTAATATCACTTCCCACCCTCTGCGAGGGAGAGTTTGGATCTGCACACTCCGGGTGCTCCGCCTCAAGCTCTATAAGCTCGCGCAAAAGCCTGTCGAAATCGTAATCCGAAATCTCGGGTGCGTTTTCGACATAATATTTATGGTTGTGCATATTCAACTGCTCACGCAGCTCATGCACCCTTTTCTTCTTCACATGGCTCATATAACGTCTGTAAAGGTATGGATTTTCGCGCAAATTGAAAAATATCAGAGATTTTTTTTTCAAAGTTTTATGAAAATGTAAATTTTGTGTATACTTGCAGAAAATTTAGACAAACAAAGCTATAGATAGATAAAATGACACCTATTCCATCAAAAAAAAGACGACTAGTTACAAGCATGCAGAATCTGACGCCTGGGCAGCAAATCGAGCTCAAGGCTCTCTACCCTCTAGGATTCTCCGAGGCTATGATGCGCATCGACAAGCCAAACGGCGACTTCTTCTATGCCGTATCGTTTCCGACCGAGGAGATCGACTACCTTGTAAAGATCAAAGTTAAGATAGACGACAGCAGCGCCATAGATGACGATAAAGATCTGTTTGACGACCAAATGGCTGACGTTGAAGAGGTAAAGGGCGAAGATGAATCCGACGAGATGGAGGATTAAGATCTCCACCATTTATAATAGACATTGAGCTGTGGAAGATATATCCCACAGCTCTTTTTTTGAGGAATTTATTCAAATATCAAATAATTTTTATATCTTTGAGCGCAAAAGATTTTTTTGCCAAAGAAAATAATATTATATCATAAACATAGAGTATGAAAAAAGTAGATGTGATTCTCGGTCTGCAGTGGGGCGACGAGGGAAAGGGCAAAGTTGTAGATGTCTTAACACCCAACTATAAAGTTGTAGCACGCTTCCAAGGTGGCCCAAACGCCGGTCACACATTGGAATTTAACGGCGAGAAGTATATCCTTCGCTCAATTCCATCGGGTATATTCCAGGGCGATAAGATAAATATCATCGGCGGCGGCGTAGTACTCGACCCAATTCTATTTCGACAGGAGGCAGAGGCTTTGGCAAAGAGTGGACACGATCTAACACAGCGCCTATACATCTCAAAGAAAGCACATCTTATCCTACCAACACACCGCTCACTCGATGCCGCAAACGAGGCGGCAAAGGGGAGCGGCAAGATCGGCACAACCGGCAAAGGCATCGGCCCAACATATACCGACAAGATCAGCCGCAATGGTGTGAGGGTTGGTGATATATTCCTCAACTTTCAGCAGATCTACGACAACGCTAAGGCGCGCCACATGACCATGCTCGAGGCGCTTAACTACCAAGCAGATGTCGCAGAGCTTGAGCGCGAGTGGTTTGAGGCTATCGAATATCTTAAGAGGTTCAATATCATCGACTCGGAGCAGACCATCAACGACATCCTGAAAAACGATGAGACAATCCTAGCCGAGGGGGCGCAGGGAACGCTTCTAGATGTAGACTTTGGTTCATACCCGTTTGTTACATCTTCAAACACAGTCTGCGCCGGAGCCTGCACAGGTCTAGGTGTAGCACCCAATCGCATAGGCGAAGTTTTCGGCATCTTTAAAGCCTACTGCACACGCGTAGGTAGCGGCCCATTCCCTACAGAGCTTTTCTGCGAGGAGGGCAAGCGCATGAGAGATATCGGCCACGAGTATGGCGCGGTGACTGGACGCGAGCGCAGATGTGGCTGGCTCGATATGGTGGCCTTGAAGTATGCCATCATGGTCGATGGCGCCACACAGCTTATTATGATGAAATCGGACGTTCTAAACGACTTCGACACCATCAAAGTGGCGGTAGCTTATGAGATCAACGGCGTGCGCACTGAGGTGTTCCCATATAGCGTGGAGGGTGAGATCACACCAATCTACCGCGAATTTAAGGGTTGGAAGAGCGACATCTGCAGCATTCGCAGCTATGATGCCTTCCCCGCCGAGTTTAAAGAGTATGTAGAGTTTATCGAGGCCGAGACCGGCGTGCCAATCAAGATTATCTCCGTTGGGCCCGATCGCGAGGAGACCATCGTTCGATAAACCTCCAAATACACATAACACTAAACAAGAGTTGGCTTTAGAGTATCAGATACCTAAAGCCAACTCTTGCATTATATCCTCTCGCAAGGAGATAGTCTCTCCAATTGCGCTAACTTCGTGTTAGCAAATTCTACCCTAGATAGGACTTAAGAAGCTTGCTCTTAGATGATGTACGCAACCTGCGGATAGCCTTCTCCTTGATCTGACGAACGCGCTCGCGTGTTAAATCAAACTTCTCGCCGATCTCCTCGAGAGTCATCTCCGAGCAACCTATGCCGAAGAAATATTTAATGATATCGCGCTCGCGATCAGTAAGGGTCTCCAGGGCGCGATCAACCTCTGTTGCAAGCGACTCATTAAGCAGACCTCTATCGGCATTTGGCGAATCGCTATTGACAAGCACATCAAGCAGCGAGTTATCCTCTCCCTCGGCAAATGGTGCATCCACCGAAACATGACGACCTGCAACACGGAGCGTGTCGGTAACCTTCTCCTTTGGAAGCTCTAGCTCATTAGCCAGCTCCTCGGGCGAGGGTGTGCGCTCGTGCTCCTGTTCAAACTTAGCTAGCGCCTTATTGATCTTATTGAGCGATCCCACCTGATTAAGTGGCAAACGGACGATACGCGACTGCTCGGCAAGAGCCTGCAGGATAGATTGACGAATCCACCACACGGCATAAGAGATAAACTTAAAACCACGAGTCTCATCAAACTTCTCGGCCGCCTTAATAAGACCAAGGTTACCCTCATTGATAAGGTCGGGCAGGCTTAGACCCTGGTTCTGATACTGTTTAGCCACCGACACCACAAAACGGAGGTTTGCCCTAGTGAGCTTCTCCAAAGCCTCTTGATCGCCCTTGCGGATTCGTTGCGCTAGCTCTACCTCCTCTTCGATTGTGATAAGCTCCTCCTTACCGATCTCCTGTAGGTATTTGTCCAGCGAGGCACTCTCGCGGTTGGTGATAGATTTTGTAATCTTTAATTGACGCATTTTTATCTCTTTATAAATAAATTTCTAAATTCACTCTACCCCCCCAACCACGCGAGGGACTACTCTACAAAGTAGTAGCTTGCGCTGCGGCCATCGGGATAGATGCCATCTATTGAGCTAATCGAGCCCATCATACGCTCCACATCGCGAAGCGAAAGCACTCGCTTGTCGTTGATGTGAGTTATCACAAAGCCCTGCTTTACTCTGGCTCGTGCGAGCAGCCCACCATCTTTAACTGATGTAACCTCTACTCCGCCCTCGATCTCGAGCCTCTGGCATAGCTTTTGACTGGCACTAGCGAGCGAACCACCTAAGCTCTTCTCTACATCTACATCATTTTTGGCGATCAACTCAGCCTTTCCTGCCTTATTACGTAAAACCACATCTAAATGTTTCACATCGCCGCCTCTTTTTATTGATAATTTTACCTTATCGTTTGGCCGGTGGCGCGCAATCTGCTCTTGAAGATTAACTTTGTCTGTTAGTTTAACTCCATCCACCGATAGGATTACATCCCCTTTTCTGATACCAGCCTCCGATGCCGCGCTTCCCTCCTGCACTCGGGCAACATACACGCCTCCAATCGTATCTATCCCCAAATCTCTACCCTGTTCGTCGATAAAGCGCTGATCTACCGGCATAAAGCTAACGCCCAACATTGCCCTCTGAACAAGTCCATACTCCTTAAGATCGGTAACCACCTTCTTTACAATGGTCTCCGGCACGGCAAACGAGTAGCCTACATAGCTGCCAGTCTGCGACATGATCAACGTATTGATTCCAACCAATTCGCCATGAGCATTGACAAGCGCACCGCCAGAGTTTCCGGGATTAACCGCAGCATCGGTCTGTATAAACGACTCCACTCGAAACTCCTCGGCGATTACGTCGAGCTGCCTAGCCTTAGCACTAACTATGCCAGCTGTAATTGTTGATTGCAAATTCAGAGGCGAACCAATTGCCAGCACCCACTCGCCAAGGCGCAAGGCATCCGAGCTGCCAAATGGGATTGTCGGCAGATCCTTAGCATCAATCTTCACCAGAGCAATATCGGTGTTTGGATCTGTGCCGATAACCTCCGCCTCGTAAGATCGCCCATCATAGAGATTGACCTTTAGAGAGCTGGCGCCATCGACAACATGATTGTTGGTCACCACATAACCATCCTCGCTGATAATCACGCCCGAACCACCACCCCGTTGCTCGCGATATTGTGGCGTCTGAGAGCCTCCGCGCTGCTGCGGAACACCAAAGAACTCTAAAAATGGATCATAATTGCGCCCGCGCTGCTGCATCTCTATGCGCTGAACAACCTCAATGTTGACCACCGCTTCGACTGCATTTTCCGCCGCATAGGTTAGATCTGGATAGTTATTGGGCTCATACGATGTGAATTTAGCACCGAGCGCTGGGGTGCGTTCCACCTCGCGTGTTATATACTCCACCCCCTTAGAATTAACCGAGACAGCATACGCTACTGCCCCACTTATCACCGCCGCCGAGGCGATGATACCTAGATATAAAATA
This sequence comes from Rikenellaceae bacterium, assembly GCA_047178725.1. Lineage (GTDB taxonomy): Bacteria > Bacteroidota > Bacteroidia > Bacteroidales > Rikenellaceae > Alistipes. Next base: position 12,616 of record JBCQTD010000029.1, on the reverse strand, counting down.
GCCTTTTTCATACGTTTAAAAAAATTAAAATATTAGTTGAGGCGACTCTATATCATAGGCAAGTTTTTTCTTTTAAACGGTGACTATTTTATAATTATTATCTACCAATTAACTTTTTCTGCGCCGATAGATATTAGATACTCATTACACTGAGAGAATGGCTTCGAACCAAAAAATCCGCGGTAGGCAGAGAGCGGTGATGGGTGATGGCCATTGATAATATGGTTCTTTGCAGCATCAATCTTCGCACCCTTCTTCTGGGCATAACCGCCCCATAATATATATACAATGCCACTCCTCTCTCTTCCAAGTGCCGCCACCACCCCATCGGTAAAGCGCTCCCAACCCTTGCCGGCGTGTGAGGCGGCCGAATGTGCTCGAACCGTAAGCACAGCATTTAGGAGCAGCACCCCTTGCCTTGCCCAATTCTCAAGATTGCCCGTGGTGGGGATCTCCACGCCGATATCATCATGTAGCTCCTTGAAAATATTGCGCAGCGAGGGTGGGAATTTCACTCCATCCCGAACCGAAAAGCTAAGCCCATGCGCTTGCCCATCTCCATGATATGGATCTTGGCCGATTATCACAACCTTAACGCTCTGTGGAGGGCATAGCTCAAAGGCGCGAAAAACATCCCCCATGGGTGGGAACACCTCCGCCGTGGCATATTCAGCCTCAACAAACTCTAGTAGATTATTAAAATACGAGGCCTCCAGCTCATCTTTAAGCAGATCGCCCCACTCTTTTGGAATATCTAAATTCATACTCATCACTATTTATGTGGGTAAATATACAAAAAAAATTCTATCTTTGTCGCACTATGGAAGAGATCGAGTATGATGTAATAGTCATTGGCGCAGGAGCTGCGGGAATGATGGCCGCAGGAACAGCGGCGCGCAATGGCAAAAAGGTGTTGCTCATTGAGAAGATGGATAAATCGGGGCGCAAAGTTCGTATCACCGGAAAGGGTCGATGCAACCTAACCAACGCCCGCGATGTGGAGGAGTTTGCAGAGCATGTTCGCTCTAATGCCGACTTCTTTGCGGTGGCCTTTGCCGAGTTTAATAATAAAGCCACAATCAAATTCTTCGAGAGGATGGGTTGCCGTTTAGAGATCGAGCGCGGCGATAGGGTCTTTCCAAAGAGCGGCAAGGCGTGGGATGTTGCCAACGCCCTGCTAGAGTATTGTGTAGATAATGGTGTCAAGATAATATACGACACGCGCGTTAGCGAGATCTTGGCCGTTGGCGGCAGGGTCTATGGTATTAAATACTACAACAAGCGGGGCTTTGAGCGCAAGTATGAGGCTCGGCAGGTGATCCTGGCCACCGGTGGTGTGTCATATCCACTCACCGGATCTACGGGCGATGGCTACGCCTTTGCAGCAGATTTGGGACACGAGATCGAGCCGGTTCGCCCATCGCTAACGCCTCTTGTTAGCTCATACCCACACTTTACAAGATTAGACTCTCTGCTGCTAAGAAATGTCGGTGCAAAACTATATATTGATGGCGAGATGGTGCGCGAGGAGTTCGGCGAGATCGGCTTCTCAAACAGAGGCGTTGAGGGAGCTGTGGCGCTTCGTCTCAGTCGCAACGCTGTGGATGCTGTGATTGATGGCAAGAGTGTGAAGCTAATCTTAGATCTTAAACCCGCCCTTACAGAAGAGGTGCTAACCGAGCGCATAGCCCGCGAGATGGAGCAGCTTAATGCCACAGATCTATTCTCGGATCTACTTCGCAAGCTAGTTCCAAAGCAGCTGGTTATTCCATTATCAGAGGAGATTGGCGTATACTCAACGGCATACATCAGCAAAATCACCGAGGAGAATATCACAAAGCTCATCTCGCTGCTTAAGTGCTTTGAGTTGCCAATTACAGACTACGCCCCATTTGAGTATGCAATTATCACCGCCGGCGGTGTAAATTGCCAGGAGGTTAACGAGTACACCATGCAGTCAAAGAAGATCCGCGGCCTATATTTTGCAGGTGAGATTCTCGACATTGATGCCGACACGGGTGGCTACAATCTACAGATCGCCTTCTCGACAGGTCGTCTAGCGGGAATGTTAAAAGAGTAAGAGAATGGCTAATGCGTGGAGCATAAAGCGCCGTGTAAAGCGTTTGAGACATGGTATTATTAGGCTGCGACATTTTCGCGGCCACGGCATCCACTCCCCTTACTTATATAAGGTATTTCGCGAGGTATTTATGGATAAAACCCCGCTGCGTGCCGAGAATCCAATGATCTCAATTCTAACTAGCTTTGATCTGCCAACCTCAAAAATGCGCGAGCTAGGCAACCTTGCAAAACATAATGGATGGAGCGCTATTGTAGCAAACTCTGATGCGCAGGCAGATGTTGCGATATGCACGTGCTATTGCCCAGAGGCCATGCTCAAGATGATACTATCTAGCAGCGCCGAGCGTGGCACGCCGGTGATATTCATCGAGCCGCATAAGAGTTCAAAGTTTGAAAATAGAGTCGGCGCAGCTCTTGCTCGACACAACTCCTGCTCGGTAGATAGATATAACTATCTGCTACTGCTTAATAATCACCTGCCAAAACAGCACTTTAGATTATGAAAATATACACAAAAGGGGGCGACAAAGGTCGCACATCACTCGCTGGCGGAGAGCGCGTTGCAAAGTTTGACAAACGCGTTGAGGCCTACGGGACAATAGATGAACTGATGGCGCACATGGCGCTCTTTGCCGACAAGATGCGCACCGAGGAGAGCCTTGCAATACACGTCAAGGATATTGACCGCATCAACTCCCAGCTAATGACTATCGGCTCACACTTTGCCACGGGTGAAGGGTCAAAATATCAGCCGCCAAAGATTGCCCCAAGCGCTACAGAGTATCTCGAGCAGAGAATCGACGAGATGATAGCCCCGCTGCCAAAAATATTTCAATTCACAATTCCAGGCGGATTGGAGCTCACCTCAATGAGCCACATCTGCCGCACGGTGGCACGCAGGGCTGAGCGCAGAGCAATCGAAGCGGCCGAAGATCACCCAATCGACAGCGAGGCTTTGCGCTATATAAACCGTCTTTCGGACTATCTATATGCACTAGGGCGCACGTTGAATATCCATTTTGGGGTAGAGGATATTCTATGGCAAAAAGAGTAGTAAAAAAGTGACTTAACTCTATTGTATTTATCAAAAATATTTTTACTTTTGCAGAAAATTGAAATCAACCTGTAGTAATAAACTTTTAAGATAAATTTACACTATGTATTGGACACTAGAATTGGCATCTAAACTAGAGGATGCACCATGGCCAGCAACTAAAGATGAGCTTATTGATTACGCCGTTCGTTCGGGAGTACCTCTAGAGGTATTGGAGAATCTTCAAGAGATTGAGGATGAGGGTGAGGTGTATGAATCAATAGAGGATATCTGGCCCGACTACCCATCAAAGGATGAGTTCTTCTTTAATGAGGAGGAGTATTAATATCTAAAGTGATTGACCGTCTAAGTCAATCACTTTTTTATTGAACTAATTTTACTATATTTGTGTTTTAACCCACCAACCACCATGAGCACAACTAAAAACTCTCGAATTGATGTAGCCGACGTGCTACGCGGATTCGCCGTATTAGGCATAATCCTTCTTCACTCCTCGGCACACTTTAACTGCTTCCGCTTCTACGACACCACAGGTCAATGTGCTCTGCTAAATTTCACCGATAAGGCGATATGGGATGGACTAAGCTTCGCCTTCGGAGGCAAAGCCTACGCTATCTTCGCCCTGCTATTTGGCTTTAGCTTCTACATTCAAGATAGCCGACAGCTAATCAAGGGCAATGACTTCAGGCTACGATTCTGCTGGAGGATGGTTCTTCTATTTATAATCGGAAATATTAATGCTATATTCTTCACCGGCGAGGTGCTTGTTCTCTACTCTATTGTGGGCTTTATCATGCCGCTAACTTGCCGGCTCAGCGATCGCAAGCTAGCCATTTTGGGCTCTGTGCTGCTTATGCAGCCGCTCCATGTAGCCTATATATTTATCGCACTATTTAATCCTAGTTTTTCGCTGCCGGCAATCCCCACATTTGATTTTTGGGATGCGGCAATCGAGATGCAGGCAGAGGGTAATTTTATGCAGATGGCAGAGGCTAATCTCAAATATGGACAGCTCGCCAGCCTAGCATGGGCGTGGGATTATGGGCGAATTTTCCAATCTGCTGCACTCTTTATATTTGGCATGCTCATAGGACGCAAAACTCTATTTTCGAGCGAGAGCGTCCCCTTCTGGCGCAGCTCATTAGCGTGGAGTCTCGTCCTATTCTTCCCTCTGCTCGGCTTAACGGGGATGATGAACTCGGAGTTTATTGCAAATGAAGTGGTCGCAACATCACTTACTATGATCCTTAGATCGCTATCCAATTTTGCATTTATGCTACTACTGGTGAGCTCCATAATTATCCTATACTACACCAGCAATAGACCCCGAGCAGTATTAGCCAAATTAATACCATATGGACGCATGAGCCTCACCAACTACCTAACCCAAGGCATGGTCGGCGCCTTTATCTTCTATAATTGGGGATTGGGTTTATATGACGACATCGGCATAACTTATGGCCTATGTGTCGGCATACTCCTATTTGCACTACAATATGCAATGTGTAGAGTGTGGCTGCAAAACCACAAACAAGGCCCCTTTGAGTATTTGTGGAGACGAGCCACATGGATCGGGGTGGCTAAAAAATAGCCTCATGAAACCTATTTATAACGTGTGTGGGTAGACAATTTTCATCTTGCTATCTTAAGTAGTGTAAAACAATTATTGCCATATTTTTAAAAGCACTCTTGGAGCGATATTTTTCACTATCAAATCTCAATATAGAATAACTATATTTTCGATTCAATAGCAAAAAAATCTCTTCTCCAATAGTACTCTTAAAAACACACCAATAATTATTTTACCCTACATAGAATCTGTTTAAGATTCTTATAATTCGGGAATTTTATCTAAATTTGCATCTAATTTAAACAGATTCTAAAAATTCAATTATGGAACTCGTAAAAGGGCTCTCTGCCGAGAGCAAAACAGTAGTAGATTCAGCTAACACAGCTATAGCTTTAGGCTCAGGAGATATGGAAGTTTTTGCAACCCCAGCGATGGTGGCGCTAATGGAGAATGCCGCAATGAATGCCGTATCGGCCGCCTTGGCTGAGGGGATGACAACTGTTGGCACCGAGATTAGTACCTCACACATCAAGGCCTCCGCCTTGGGGGCAAAGATCACCGCTACGGCCGTTGTGACGGAGGTTGAGGGTCGCAAAATAACATTTAATGTCGGCGCCGTGGATGAGGATGGCATTATCGGAGAGGGGGTGCACACACGATTTATTGTGGATCGCGAAAAGTTCCTCAGCAAAGTAAACAAAAAATAGATGATCACCTTTATCTGCTGCTCAATAAAACCGGAGATGGCCGAGGCTCTGCGCACGAACATATCCGAGACGATAGGCTCCACCCCATTTGAGCTTATCGCCTATGATAATCGCACAGAGCGCAAGGGCATCTGCCAGGTTTACAATCAATGTGCGAGGGTTGCAAAATACAATCTTCTATGCTTTCTGCATGAGGATGTGAGATTTCTCTCAAAAGATTGGGGTGCAGAGATAGCGAGAAAACTTGGCGAGGCGGATTGCGGCGTTGTCGGTTTTGCAGGCAGCATTGCTAAGATGCGCTACCCTAGCGGATGGCATTTAAATCGCGACACAACGCGACACAACTATCGCCAACACTACATAAGGCGAAAAAAACAACCATCTCACAAAAGATTCAATCCCGATGGTGGCGATTACACACCTGTTATCACCCTAGATGGCATGGCTCTATTTGCATCAAAAGAGCTATGGGGCAGACATCCATTCGATGAGCAGATGCTACCTGGATTCCACGGCTATGATGTCGATTTTGCCATCGCAGCAGCGGCTAATGGATATAAAAACTATGTCACAAACAAGCTCTATTTAGAGCATCTTTCGGAGGGCTCTTTCTCCGAAGAGTGGAGAACGGCCGTTTTAAAGATACACACAAAGTGGCAAGATAAGCTGCCTCTGTTCGCGCGCACGCTGCCTCGACGATGGCTAATCAAGACTAAATATAGTAGCATCAAAAATGTGATTCGCAATAGCTTTTTTAACGATGAGCAGATCGACGAACAAGTAAAGAGCTTCACCGAAGAGAATCCGCTGAATATCAACACCCTAAAACTACATCTATATTTAAATAAAAAACGCAAGAAAAATGAGTAGCAATTCAGCTGTCGTTATACCCTTATACAGAGAGGATCTATCGGCGCTTGAGCTGCGCCTTGTGAAGAATAATCTTGCGGTGCTATCATCCCATGCGATTATCTTCCTGCTTCCCGATGGACTCAACACCAATTGGCTTGAGGCAAACCTTGCTATTAGCCGCTACAAAACAGTTTGGGTTAGCCAGGAGTGGCTAGGAGAGAAAAACGGCATTGCAGGATACAACAGAATGATGCTTAGCGCTAGCTTCTATCGACTCTTCGAGGAGTGGGAGTATATCTTGATATGCCAGAGCGATGTCTATATTTTTCGTGACGAGCTGAGCCATTGGTGCAATCAAGGTTACGACTGCATAGCTGCACCATGGGTAAAGCGCCCTATCTATTCGCTGCCTATCCTTAAACAATATATGACTCTGCGCAGAGCAATATTGAGTCGTCCAATGAGCCATATCAAGCAAGATCTATATGGCAAAATTGGCAACGGAGGCCTCTCGCTAAGACGTGTGAGCAGCTTTATCGCAGCATGCGAGAGATACCGAACCAAGATCGAGTACTTCCTTGCACGAGAGGGACATCTATACCACGAAGATGTATTCTGGGCACTTGTACCTGAGGATTTCTCATACCCTAGCCAAGAGGAGGCTATGCACTTTTCGATAGACACAAACCCGAAATATTGCATGAAAAAACTCCGCGGAAAGTTACCGTTTGGCTGCCATGGCCTCACCAGATCGCGGCTACATAAATTTTGGAGTAAAATTGTGCCCGAAATCTAATTTTTTACTACCTTTGTCCCTTTAAAAGCTAATATAATGTTTGAAAATTTAACAGATAAGTTAGAGCGTTCGTTTAAAATTCTCAAAGGAGAGGGTCGCATCAGCGAGATAAACATCGCCGAAACACTCAAAGAGATACGTCGTGCGCTTATTGATGCCGATGTTAACTATAAGGTTGCCAAATCGTTCACCGATCAGGTTAAGCAGAAGGCTATCGGCGAAGAGGTTATCAAGTCGGTTAAGCCGGGGCAGATGCTCACTAAGATCGTCCGCGATGAGCTAGCGGAGCTTATGGGTGGAAGCACGGTAGACATTCGCCTTGAGGGTACTCCTGCTGTTATTCTTATTGCTGGACTGCAAGGTTCGGGTAAGACAACATTCTCAGGCAAGCTAGCGCAGCTGCTTAAGACAAAGCGCAAGCGTTCGGTTCTGCTTGTGGCGTGTGACGTATATCGTCCGGCCGCAATCGAGCAGCTTAAGATTCTAGGCGAGCAGATCGGCGTGGAGGTCTACACCGAGCCAGGGTCGCAGAACCCAATCACAATCGCCGAGAACGCTATCAAATATGCTCGCGAGAAGAGTATAAATACAGTTATCGTCGATACTGCCGGCCGCCTAGCTGTCGATGAGCAGATGATGGTCGAGATCACCGCCATCAAGGCTGCAGTAAAGCCATCGGAGACGCTATTTGTAGTGGACTCGATGACCGGCCAGGATGCCGTAAACACAGCCAAGGAGTTTAATAGCCGCCTGGATTTTGATGGCGTAGTGCTCACAAAGCTTGATGGAGACACTCGCGGCGGTGCTGCAATCTCGATTCGTTCGGTTGTCGACAAGCCGCTTAAATTTATCTCTAGCGGCGAGAAGATGGATGCCCTGCAACCATTCCACCCCGAGCGTATGGCCGACCGTATTTTGGGCATGGGAGATGTCGTATCGCTTGTTGAGCGTGCTCAGGAGCAGTATGATGAGCAGGCTGCGCGTCAGCTCAAAAAGAAGATCTATAAAGATCAATTCAACTTCAACGACTTTATAGAGCAGATCGGCCAGATCAAGAAGATGGGCAATCTGAAAGATCTTGCAGGCATGATCCCAGGCATGAGCAAGATGATGCAGGGGGTTGATATTCCCGATGATGCCTTCAAGCAGACCGAAGCGATAATCGGCTCGATGACCCCAGCCGAGAGGGAGAAGCCCGAGATCCTGAATGCCAAGCGCCGCGAGCGTATAGCCAAGGGTAGCGGCACTACTCTAGCCGATGTCAATCGCCTTATAAAGCAGTTTGACCAGACTCGCAAGATGATGAAGGCCGTGGCTGGAGGTGGCAAGATGAGCATGCCGAATATGCCAAAGTTTAGAAGATAAAATTTAAAGATAAATATAGTGCAAAAACACCGTTCTGGCTTCGTTAACATTATTGGCAATCCCAATGTTGGCAAGTCCACACTTATGAATGCCCTCGTTGGCGAACGCCTCTCGATCATAACATCTAAGGCTCAAACTACGCGCCATCGTATTATGGGCATCGTAAATGGTGACGATTTTCAGATCGTCTACTCCGACACCCCGGGAATTCTTAAGCCCAATTATCGCCTCCAAGAGTCGATGATGCGCTTTGTTACGGGTGCTATATCAGATGCCGATGTTCTGCTATATGTGACCGACACGATCGAGAAGAGCGATAGATCTGCCGAGATTATCGAACGTATTGCAAATAGCGACAATCCAACAATCCTTGTAATCAACAAGATTGACCTAACGACCCCCGAGGCACTCGAAAAATTAGTGGAGGAGTGGCAAGCAAAGCTACCAAAGGCACACATTGTCCCCACATCAGCCAGAGAGAGCTTTAATATTGGCGGGCTCTTTGATATGATTCTAGGGCATCTACCCGAGGGTGAGCCATACTATCCAAAGGATACACTGACAGATAAGACCCTGAGATTTTTCGCCACCGAGATTATCCGCGAAAAGATCCTCACAACCTATGATAAAGAGATCCCCTACTGCTGCGAGGTGGTTATCGACGAGTATAAGGAGGAGAGCGATATTGACCGCATTAGCGCCACAATATATGTGGCACGCGACTCACAAAAGGGCATTGTTATTGGACATAAGGGCGAGAAGCTAAAACGTGTGGGAACGCAGGCGAGAATAGATATTGAGAAGTTCTTGGAGAAAAAGGTCTTTTTGCAGATGCACGTAAAGGTTATGGATGATTGGCGCAATAGCGAGCGCCAGCTGCGACGATTCGGATATGATGAATAAACAATATATCTAAAGGTATTTCGTTTGGCTATAAACAAGGAGAGATGTATATTTTTAAAGGTCTGATTGCAGCACATTTGCGCACACTAGCGCTATTAGTGGTTTTTTTAGCCGCTGCATTATCTCCTACTCATAGCCAATACAACAACGACTACTTCCTGTGGATAGGCCGTCAAGAGCTAATTCACAGCAATTACCAAGGTGCTATCCGCACTATAAACACCCTTCTGCGTATAGATGCCAAATCATACGAAGGGTATTTTTTACGCGGTATTGCCAAATATAATCTAAACGATCTGCTGGGGGCAGATGCAGACTTTACCGAGGCCATTGAGCTCAATCCGGTATATACTAACGCCTATACATACAGGGCGATAACACGCTCTCGCCTAGGCAACTACAACGATGCCCTGGAGGACTTTAGAGAGGCTATAGATCTGCGACCAGATCTTCCCGAGCCATACTACTCACGCGCTATTACACGCCTGTTGAACGGATCATTCAAGGATGCTATCGAAGATCTCGACCAATTTATTCTCTACGAGAAGAGGGTACCGGATGCCTACCTCAACCGCGGAGTCGCCTATCTTAGTCTTCAAGATACAACAAGCGCCTACAGAGATTTCAATCGCGCCATACAGACAAACAGAGAGGATGCAGATGGATATAACCGCCGCGGATCGCTATTTCTGACTCAGAATAGATTCCAGGAGGCCGAGAGCGATCTAGACCTAGCCATCAAATATGACAGCATGCATCTATACGCTCTCTTTAACCGTGCGCTTTTATACAATGAGACCAAGCGCCCCACCCTTTCGCTTAAAGATCTCGATCGTGTGATAAGTATCGACTCAACCAACTCGATCAGCTACTTTAATCGCGCCATCGTTAGATCTCAAATCGGAGACTACAATCGCGCCTTGGAGGATTATAATAAGGTGGCAGAGTACTCGCCAGGCAATGTGCTGGTCTACTTCTACCGCGCAAACCTTCTATCTCAGCTCGGCGAGATTGAGGATGCTGAGCAAGATTACACCAGCGCCATAAAACTATACCCCGACTTTGCCAACGCCTATCTCTTTAGGTCAAACCTGCGCTCGTTGATGGGCAACAATGAGGGGGCGGAGCGCGACAGAGCTATAGGCGAGCGAAAAATCGAGGATCATAAGGCAAAGCTCGTGGATAGCACCTACTCAATATACTCCGACAGCACCTACCGATTTGACCGTCTACTATCATTTGACACCGACCTTAAAGGGAGTCGTTTTGGTAAGATTGGCACAAAGGGTGAAGACGACATGGAGCTTATTCCGCTCTACAAATTCAACTTTGCCGTGGTGGATAGCATTAGCGGTGATGGGCGCGCCGGGAGGTATTATGCCGCTCGTATGAATAGCTTTATCGCCGATATAGATATTAAGGAGATAACCGTATCACATCGCCCAAGTGCACTATCCACCGATTCGCTCACGGCCATAGATCGCGATATAGTTGAGCAATCAACCAAGGAGAGTTGGCAGAATTACTTTAAACGGGGGGTGAGTCAATCTCTAATTAGGCAGTATACCAGCTCGATAAATCTCCTCACAAAGGCTATAAAGCTCAATGCGAGCAATCCGTTTATATACTTCGAGCGCGCCACCGTGCGGGCAGAGATGATCGACTTTATCTCCTCGATAGACAACTCATATCAGAGAATAACTGTCGATAGCGATCCGGCAAATAGGCTCAATAACGCCCCCAAAATTTTATATAATTATGACGAAGCAATCGCCGACCTAGATCAGGCTGCTGCTCTCTATCCCGACTGGGCGTATATATATTATAACCGCGCCGGGCTCTTAGCTCTCTCAGGCAGACTTCCAGAGGCGTATGATGACTACACAAAAGCGATATCGCTACACCCCTCTTTTGCCGAGGCATACTACAATCGAGGTGTGATTCAGATTCAGCTCAACGATGTGAATAAGGGTTGGATAGATATCTCCAAGGCAGGTGAGCTAGGCGTTGAGCGCGCCTATGAGATCCTTAAGGGGGCTAACGTGGGGCGATAAGCGCGTATAGCTCCTCGATCTTATCACACATCGCTGCCCACGAAAAGCGCCTGCGCTCGACTATGAAGTTCTCGGTAAACGTCGCTATAAGTTGATCTTCCCATATCTTGGTCATAGCCTCTGCAACCCCATCACCGGTAGGCTCGCAGACCAAACCCACCCTGCCATCGGGAACAATCTCGGGCAATCCGCCAACATTTGTCACCACCATCGGCAGCGAGAAGTTGTAGGCGATCTGCGTAACGCCGCTCTGCGAGGCGCTATGGTATGGCAGCACGAGAAAGTCGGCCAGCGAGAAGTATGCCGAAACATATTCATCGGGGATGAACCGATCGTGCATAACGATATATGGCGCTAGGCCTGACGCCTCAATCTTATCTAGATATGGCTGCTTAGGGGTGTAGAACTCGCCAGCAACGATCAATTTACGCCCCTCTAGTGTACCTCTATCTCTCATAATAGATAGAGCTTCCAGCAAAATATCGAGTCCCTTATAGTCGCGAATAAGACCAAAAAAGAGGGCATATCTAACATTAGCCGCTACCCCTAATGCGGCGGCGGCCTCAGCGCGCGCGAGGCGCTCACCAAAGTTTTCAAACATGGGGTGAGGCGAGAAGAGCTGCGGCACAGAGGTGTAGACCATCAACTCCGAGTGCACCTGCTCCGACATATAGATAAAACCATCAACCGAGCGCAAAAAGAAGCGATTAAATGGGCGATCAATTATATGGTGCTCATGCGGCTCAACATTATCAATCTGGCAGATAACCTTGGTGTGCCCATTGCCTCTAGCCAACCGCGCCACGGCACCAAAGCTCGGAGCCATAAATGGCGTCCAGTACTTCATTAATATAAAATCGGGACGCTCACGCCTTAGGCGCAGCCCTAGGCGCAGCCAACTTAATGGATTTATCGTGCTTAAAGTGCGCGAGATATCAAGATCGGCAGGCGGCGGAGTATCCACCGTCTGACTCTCGCCCGGAAACAAAAAGGCGGGATATTGCGTTGTGAAGGTGTTGATCTTAACCTCACTATCACGAGAGATAAACTCACGCGCCATGCTCTGCATTATCGCCCCTAATCCGCCACGGAATGGATGTGCGGGCCCCACTATATTAATTTTAAACATATACTGATATTTCCCTAAACAAAGATACAAAAAAAATGTAAGAGTAGGAAATTTGGGGCAACATAGTTGAAAAAGAGTTGGTTTTGAGATTTTGGGTAGGTGGC
>JBCQTD010000028.1:0-20333 GCA_047178725.1 Rikenellaceae bacterium | reverse complement strand
AATCGAAAATATAGTTATTCTATATTGAAATTTAATAGTGAAAAATATCGCTCCAAGAGTGCTTTTAAAAATATGGCAATAATTGTTTTACACTACTTAGATGAGAGAAATTTAAACAGATTCTAAAATAACTACTTTAAATTCTCGGGGATAATAGGCATTGCACCATGCTGAGTGCAGACATAGGCCGAAACCCTAACCGCCTTCATATGAGCATCCTTAACGCTCTCGCCACTCAGCAGAGAGGAGATAAAGGTGGCGGTAAACGAATCGCCGGCACCCACCGTATCGGCCACATCAACCCTAGGGGTTGCTACGAATGAGACGTTTCCTGGGGTGAATACATAACTTCCATTAACGCCGCAGGTTAAGATCAGCATCTCTAGCTTATATTTTGCTAGCAGAATCCAGCACTTATCCTGAAGATCTATACCCGGATAGCCAAACATGCGGCTAATGGCAACAAGCTCCTCATCGTTGATCTTTAGGATATTGCAGCGCTCAATAGAGCTGCAAATTGTCTCTTTTGTATAGAAGCCCTGGCGCAAATTAATATCGAAGATCCTATAGCGCCCAGCCTCATCAGGCATAGCATCCAAGAACTTTGAGATCGTATTACGAGTGACAATATTTCGCTGAGCCAATGAACCAAAGCTCACAGCAACAGTCTGCTGCGCCAGCTCCTTAAGCTTTGTTGTGAATGGGATGTTATCCCACGCCACATTCTCCTTAATATCATAGATTGGCACTCCATTATCATCTAGCGTCACCTGCACAACACCCGTTGGATAGGCCACACGAGCAACATCTCTGCCCATGCTCTTCTCCGCAAGGTTAGCCATAATCTCATCGCCCAGCTTATCCTCGCCCACTGCACTCACTACAACACCATCATACCCAAACTGCGTAGCGTGATAAGCAAAATTTCCTGGAGCGCCACCTATTTTTTTACCATCGGGAAGAATATCCCACAATAGCTCACCCAAACCTACTATATATCCCTTTTTCATATCTATATTCATTTTTAATTTAAACACTCACTTTCCCTTACTCTTGAGCCATAGAGAGCATAGTAAAGAATCACCAACTCGCACACGATAACGATACTCCATGTCCACTGCCAAGAGCCAAGCCTATCGGCCAGCGCACCCTGCAAAAGGGGAAAAACTGCGCCACCAAATACTCCCATCATAAACACCCCCGAGGCCTTTGATGTATACTCCTTAAGCCCCGTAACGGCTAGAGTAAATATCGCACCCCACATGATTGAATGGCAGAGACCTACGGTTATAAGAACCCAAAGGTTATTACTTAAGATCGCAACGATAGTCAAAACGATCGCCATAAGAGCAACGAAGATAAGTTGCACGCGAGGGGTAATCGAACTTATAAAGCTAGAGCATGCACGACCGACCATCAATCCTCCCCAATATAGCGTTGCTAGCAGAGCAGGAATACCTAGATCTAACCCCCAGAGAACTATATTATCACGCCCGAAGAAGCTCAGCGGAGAGCCCGCCTCAATAAGCTCGATTGCGTGCAGATTAACATTCACTCCGATGCAAACCTCAGCGCCCACATAGAAGAATATCGCCACAACACCTAGCTTAAGGTGGCTAAACGACCAGATGCTACGCTGCTGCTTATCATCATTGCTATAGGTTCCTTCAATATTGGGAAGGTTCAACCTATAGGTCACCGCTGCCACGATGGCGATAAATGCCGTCATCAAGACAAATGGAGTGATAAGCTGCGACGATGTTACAGCCTCAAACGAGACACCAGCAAATAGCACTCCTGTAACAAAGAACGGGGCGATAGTCGTTCCGAAAGAGTTGATGGCACAGACGATACTCATACGCTGCACGGGCTGCGTGCCAGGCAACTCATACGAGGCTACATAGGGATTAATAACAACCTGCAATAGCGCCGCCGAAGTGCCCATAAAGTAAGAACCTAGCAGAAAGACAAGATATCCGAATGGTATATAATCCAGGCCGATCATAAAACCACTATCGGGAATATATGTAGCCATACACGATGCCAACAGATAGAACACAAGTCCTGCTATCATGATCATCAAGGCTCGCATAAGAGTCACCTTGTATCCATGAGCATTGATCCACTTGCCTCCCTTTGAACTATTTAGCAAATATCCAAGGAAGAAGAAGAATGGTATCAGAGTGATGAGCGTATTACGCAATATCTCAACATCTGACAGGAAGGCTACCTTTAGTGGCCCCTGAAACTGCCCATTGACAGTTGTCAGGAAACCTACTATAAAGTATATAAACGTCAGGATAGCAAATGGTGCTAATCCATAATTAGTGCGCTCTTTCATGGCTCAGCTCGATTAAAGGATCGAGACCAAAACCTCCATAGCACCCTTTACCTTAATCTGCTCGGCCATATCAAGATATAGCTTCACAAAGCTCTCCGAGCCGGCAAGGGCTACGCCACTAAATGGAGAGGCAGAAAGGAATGCCATCACATCATCGCTCTCGATAAGCGCCTGGTCGGCATCGGTGATCCATGGCTCGAAGACGTCGAAGGCGACACCCTTATCGTCGGTGCGATACTTAAGGTAGTGACGGTAGGCGGCAATAAGATAGGCGATACGCACCATATCATCACCGGCTGGAACCATCTGTGCTGCGATAGGCATTACATATACAGGGAATTTTGAGGCGCCATCACCGCAAAGGCGCGAGATCTGATCGCTCACCGCACTATTTGCAAAACGCTCGATAAGAGTCTGCTTATATAGCTCAAGGTCGGTGCCCTCAGGTGCTGGCACATAAGGTGTGGCGTCGCAATCCATAAAGGCTCTAACGAACTTAATAATACGCTCGTCGCGCATCGCCTCATCTACCTTACGATAGCCGCTAAGAAGTGATGGATAAGAGAGCAGCGTGTGTGAGGCGTTAAGCAGGCTAAGCTTCATATTCTCGAACGGTGTTACATTCTGGGTAAACTCTACACCAACCCTCTCCCAAGCTGGACGCGAGGCGATAAAGTTATCCTCGACAACCCACTGAATATAATCCTCGCAATATACCGGCGCAGCATCGGCCTGATCTAGCGAGGCGTTAAGACGCTCAACATCGGCGGGAGTTGTAGCGGGAGTGATTCTATCGACCATGCTATTGGGGAAGGTTACATTATCCTTAACCCATGCAGCTAGATCTGCATCCTGCCTCTCAATAAAGGCTGTAAATACCCTCTTGCATGTGTCGCCATTGTGCTGCAAATTATCGCACGAAAGGATTGTAACAGCACCTGCGCCAGCCGCCTTGCGACGACGTAGACCCTCGGCCACGATACCGAATACACTCTTTGGCGAGGCGGTATTTGTTAGATCGTGCTGGATCATCTCGCTCTCGAAGATAAACTCGCCGGTGCTCTTATCTGTATTATAACCACCCTCGGTGATAGTTAGTGTAATGATACGAATAGCCTTATCGGCCACCTTATTGATAATAGCCTCAAGATCCTCGCCGCTCCAAAGAAGCTCAACAAGCGAGTCGATCCACTCTACGCTATTCTTGCCATCGCGACCACATACCGTTAGTGAGTAGCGCCCATTCTGGCTCTTAAGTGTGCGGTAGAGCTTCTCATCCTGTGGCATAATCATCGCACCACAGATACCCCACTCCTGGGCGCCCTGCTCGTTAATCAATCTATTTGTATAACTCTGAAGGTGTGCGCGGTGAAAGTTACCAACACCAAAATGTAGAATACCTGATGCTCTTTGAGCTGTTGTTTTTGCGTTCATAGCTAAGAAGTTTTAATTAGTTTTTCAATTAGTTTAAGACAAATTTAGAAATCAACTCCGCTGATACGAAACTTTTTAATAAGTAAATCCATGAAAACGTTTGCGGGAACGTTCTCAAAATCTGCAAACGTTCCCAAATCTCGATTTTATTTGTATCTTTGTATAAAATTGAATCGCCATGAAACGTATTACCATCAAAGACATTGCCGAAGATCTAACAATATCGGTATCTACAGTATCTAGAGCGCTGACCGATGATAAAAACATCCGAAGTGAGACCAAAGAGAGAGTCTTGGAGGCGGCAAAGAGATTAGGCTATAAACCAAACCCTGTTGCTACCAATCTCAAATTTGGGCGCACAAATACCATAGGCGTGATTGTGCCCGAGATGGTGACTCCATTCGCCTCGCAGGTGATAAATGGAATTCAAGAGGTGCTTAATCAGGAGAAGATCAAGGTTATAATCGCCGAGTCTCACGAGTCGTGGCAGAGAGAGAGCGAGAATATTGCCATGATGGAGCGCTTTATGGTGGATGGAATTATCGTCTGCCTATGTGATTACACACAAAACCGGGAGAAATATCTGGAGCTACAGCAAGAGGGGCTGCCTATGGTGTTCTTCGATCGTATTCCTCGAAAAATGGATGTCTCGCAGGTTATCGTCGACGACTATATCAAGTCGTTCTTTTTGATCGAACACCTTATACGAAGCGGCCGCAAGCGCATCGTCCACCTACATGGCCCCGAATATGTATATAACTCAATGGAGCGTGCCAAGGGTTATCGCGATGCGTTGGCTAAATTTAATATCCCACACGAGCCTGCCCTTGTTATAAATAGCGGTATACAGTTTGAAGATGGCGCTCGGGCAGCAGAGGAGCTTGTCGCTAGCGGCATTGAGTTTGATGCTATATTCGCCTTTACCGACACGGTGGCCATTGGTGCGATGAATAAGCTCCTAGATCTAGGCATAGAGATCCCCAAGCAGGTTGCCGTGGCTAGCTTCTCGGGAACTATACTCTCTACCATCGTCCGGCCGGAGCTAACCACTATCGAGCCACCTCTTCTCGAGATTGGCCGCCAAGCCGCTGAGCTACTTTTGGAGAAGATAGAAGATCCCCACTCCCCCACCCGATCTGTAGTTTTAGATGCCGCCATTCGACTGCGTTCATCCACTGAGTTATAACAAAACAGAGGGCCACCTATCTTTGGGCAGCCCTCTTATTATATATAGAGTAATATACTACTGAAGCTTACTCAAAACATCAGAGATTCTCTTCATGGCCTCAACTAGATTCTCATCCGAGGTAGCATAAGAGAAGCGAAGATACTCAGGAGATCCGAAGGCATCACCAGCAACAGTAGCTACGTGACCCACCTCTAGGATGTATAGTGCTAGATCTGTAGATGTATTGATCACCTTATCGCCAGCCTTTTTACCGAAGTAGTAGCTAACCTCAGGGAATAGGTAGAACGCGCCCTCGGGATTGTTCACCTTGAAACCCTCGATCTTGCTAGCAAGCTCAACTACAAGATTCTTACGACGCTCGAAAGCTACGCGCATATCCTTAACACATGTCTGATCACCAGCAAAAGCGGCAACCGAAGCCTTCTGTGCGATAGATGATGGACCTGAGGTGTACTGACCCTGAAGGTTATTACAAGCCTTAGCGATCCAAAGCGGAGCAGCGATAAAACCGATGCGCCATCCAGTCATTGCATAGGCCTTAGATACGCCATTTACGATGATAACGCGATCGCGGATAGCCTCAAACTGAGCGATGCTCTGGTGCTGACCGATATAGTTGATATGCTCATAGATCTCATCAGCGATTACATATACCTGCTCGTGACGCTCGATAACCTCGGCAATCTCCTTAAGCTCCTGCTGGCTATATACGCTACCAGTTGGGTTTGATGGAGAGCAAAGAACAAGCATCTTTGTCTTAGGCGTGATGGCGGCCTCAAGCTGAGCAGCTGTCATTTTGAAATTATCCTCAATACCTGTCTCGATGATTACATTCTCACCCTCGGCAAGCTTAACCATATCTACATAGCTAACCCAATATGGAGCTGGAATAATAACCTCATCTCCAGGGTTAATCATAGCTAGGATAGTGTTACAAAGCGACTGCTTAGCACCACCAGATACTACGATCTGAGCAGGCGAATACTCTAGGTTGTTCTCTCTCTTTAGCTTATCGCAGATAGCGTTGCGCAGGTCTAGGTATCCTGGAACTGGAGAGTAGAATGAAAAGTTATCATCGATTGCCTTTTTGGCAGCATCTTTGATATGGTCGGGAGTATTAAAGTCGGGCTCACCAACGCTTAGGTTGATAACGTCAACTCCCTGAGCCTTAAGCTCATTACTCTTTTGAGACATAGCCAACGTTTGAGATGGCGTTAAAGCGGCCAGACGATCTGAAACTTTTGTCATGATAAAATTTTAGTTTAAATATTCGGAGGACAAAGATAGTAACTTTAAAAGAGAATAGCAAGTTTTGTTATAAAAATAACAGGAATACATCAAACTTTTATTACCTTTGGCCGCCGAGAGCTAAATATCTAAAGCAATGAATAATATAATTGAAAACATTCTCTCGCGCAGCAGCGTCAGAGAGTTCACCACCGAGCGCGTCGCGCCAGAGATGATAGAGATAATGTTGCGCGCAGCGATGTCCTCGCCAAGCGCCTGCAACTGCCAGCCATGGGAGTTTGTTGTAATTGACGATCGCGAGATACTTAACACAATCCCTAAATATGTCAAGGGCGCACATATGGCCGCCAGGGCGCAGCACGCCATCGCCATCTGTGGCGTGATGGAGCGCACGCTTGATGCCCCGCTCGATGCTTTCTGGATTCAAGATTGCGCCTCGGCGACTGAGAATATGCTCCTCGCTGCCCACGCCATGGATCTAGGGGCGGTGTGGTGTGGAGTCTACCCCGACAACGGAACTTCTCGTGTGGAGGCTATAAGCAAACTACTTAACCTGCCAGAGGGTGTGATTCCAATGAGCATAGTGGTATTTGGCCATAAAAAAGCTCAGGCCGCCATTCATGATAAATGGAGGCCTGAATATATACACTATAATAAATTCTAGAAGAGCTCGACAACTTGCGCCTTTGAGATAGAGATAACATCCGCCGGGGCGATCTGTATCTGCATACCGCGAATACCGGCGCTGACATAGATCAACTCATGAAACATACAGCTCTCGTGAATAAATGTCGGGAAGAGCCGCTTCATGCCGATTGGTGAGCACGCCCCACGGATATACCCCGTGGTGGGCAGCAGCTCCTTCATGGCGATCATCTCGGCACTCTTATTGCCCGAGACCTTGGCTGCAAATTTAAGATTCACCTCCTCATCGCCGGGCACGATGCAGACAAAGATACCGCTACGATCACCCCTTAAGACAAGAGTCTTAAATACCTGCGCAACTTCTTCGCCTAGCTGCTCGGCCACATGTACGGCCGAGAGGTCAGCTTCGTCCACCACATAGGAGATAAGCTCATAGCTAATCTTCGCCTGATCTAGCAGCCTGGCTGCATTGGTTTTATTTAGCTTTTTTGCCATTTTTCTTTATCGGCTTCACCCCCTCTTTAGTCATCTTTACCTCCTTGATAAGGCCATTCTCATCATACTCAAGGTAATCTATGCAGACCCTGCGCTCGTATGCCGAGGGGCCCTGGATATGGTAGAATAGATACCATTTACCCTGGATCTCGATAATCGAGTGGTGTGAGTTGCGCGAGTCGTTAAAGAAGAAGTCTCCATGCTGAGTGTAGGGCCCCATGGGTGATGGTGCGGTAACAAACCTCAGCGACTGCTTCACCTCGCCCGCCTCATTTCTGTAGTGAACGGGATATGTAAAGTAGTAGATGTCATTGCGCTTATGCACCCAGATACCCTCGCCATAGCCTTTAAATTTGAGCTTAGTAATCGGGCCATCTTTCTCCAGCATATTATCCTTTAACTTAACAACCGCCACACCACCATTGCCATAAAATAGATATGGTGTCTGCGCCGGATCATCGTCGATAAAGATACATGGGTCGATACTATTCACTCCGGGGCACTCCTTCGCCTCGATAAGCGGCTCGCCAAGAGCATCTTCGAATGGGCCATTGGGCTTGTTAGATACAGCCACGCCAATTTTAAAGCTCGCCGGAAAGTAGTAGTAATATTTGCCATGTCGCGTTGCAATATCGGGAGCAAAAGCTGAATCATCTGCCCAGCTAATCTTCTCTAACGAGAATATTTCACCCTCATCCTTCCAGTTTACAAGATCCTTAGATGAGTAGCAGCTCCAGCGCTTCATCTGCTTCCAAGAGGTGCTGCCGGGCTCGTCGGTCGAGGGATATATCCAATACTTCCCCTCCCAATAGTGCGCCGAGGGGTCGGCGTGAAAGTCTGGCAGGATAGGTTTTTGCGCCCACGCAGTCGCGGCAGCTAGGAGCAGGGTTGTAGTTAGTAGTCGTTTCATATAGGGTTATTTTTGTTTTAGGTGTACATCCATCTGAGGGAATGGGATCTCGATGCCCTCCTCATTGAATTTAGCGTATATCGCCTCATTGACGCTAAAGAATATTGTCCAATAGTCGGCCGATCGACACCACACTCTAACTAGGATATCGACCGAGCTATTGTTAAGCTCGCCGATGGTGATAAAGATCTCCTCGTCGTGCAAAATCAAATCATGCTCGGAAAGCACCTCAGCTACGACAGCCTTAGCCCTCTTAAAATCTGTTCCATAGGCCACACCAAATGTCCATTGAATACGGCGTGTAGTCTCCTTTGAATAGTTGTTTATAATGCCGGTCGATAGATCTCCATTAGGTATAATTACCATCTTGTTATCAATCGTATTTAGCAGCGTGCTAAAGAGCGATATCTCCTTAACGGTGCCGGTGAAACCTTGCGCTTCGATTAGATCCCCAACCTTAAATGGCTTCAAGAAGAGGATCAGCACCCCACCTGCGAAGTTCTGCAATGTGCCGCTGAGCGCCATACCAACAGCCAAACCGGCCGAGGCGAAGAGGGCTAGAAACGATGTTGTGCTGATGCCCAGCACCCCAACGACCGAGAATATAAGCATTATACTCAGCGCAATATTCACTAGGCTAAGGATAAACTTGCTAAGCGAAACTTCAACACTTCGAGCCTCGAATATTGAGCGCAGGATCCGCACTAGCCTACGGATAATCCACGCACCAATTAGATATAGCAGAACTGCCATCAGAAGCTTATAGAGCGCCCCGCCCAGAAGTGTGAGGGCAATCGACAACACCTCATCAGCCGACATATTGCCTAAATTTTGTAACAGATTCACAAACTCGCTCTGCTGCATGGCAGTCGTATCAGAGGCTATCTCTGGGGTACCCAATATTGATTTTAGTGGCATAACTTTAGAATATGTTTAAATTATATAACATCAAAGTTAAATAAAAAATATGGTAAAAAAAAGGTTGCCTTAGAATTTTACTCCTAAGGCAACCAATTATTATATATATAAGTATAGATTACTTAAATGGCACAGGCTTAGTTCCATCTAGTGTCTTAACCATTGTCTTGGCCTTACCGTTATACTTATTATTCTTAAGCTCTACATTCACACAGTTGTTGATTGTAACAACAGCATCCGCTGGGCGAACCTGTGGATAGTTCTTGCTAAAGTTGATAGTGTTTCCCTCAAATAGAAGACCATCAATATTAGTTAGCTGAAGAATCCAATTCTCATAGTGGTTGAATGTATTGTTTCTGATTGTGATATTCTTAAAGGCATGATCATCGCTCTCATCATCAGTAGCGAAACGGATCACACCGCGCTCCATGCCGTTTGTACAATCCTGGAAGGTGTTGCCCTCGATCAATACGTTGGTAGCGTTACCCGACTCATACCAGCTGCCACTCTCTACAGGAAGAAGGATAGCCTCCATCTGTGAAGCAAAGTAGTTGTTGCGGATAACAGTATTTGTAGGCACAGAGATGAGTAGACCGCGAGCACGGTTGCGGCTGATATCGCAACCCTCAATCAAAAGCTCGGGATAAGCTGTAATATTCTCGATCAAGTCGCCGATAGCAATCTTAGATGGCAACGCCTCCTTGAATTTAACTACATGGTAGCGACCATTAACTGGATCTACCGACTCGACTGTTAGCTTCTCATAAGCGTGGAAAGAGTCCGCTAGGCGCACAACACCGACAACATCACCTGGCTTAGCAACCTCGAAACCTAGCTGCTGGTGGTGACCGATACGCATGCCTAGGGTGTGGTTGTCGATAATATCTACCACTCGCTGGTAAGCACCATGGATATTCGATGCATCATCAAGCTGGTTGTGGAAAGTACAGTCGCGAAGAGTTACATATCCGCGGCAACCTACGAAGTGCGTAGCATCGGCTGTAGCTGATATAATGCGACCCTGCGATGGGGTGATAACACCCTTATAGATCTCTAGGTTCTCGCTATTCTCGCAGATATAACCCATACCGCCCGCATGGTAGATTGTCACATTCTCTGATAGGAAGTTGGTAGTATTGCATAGCTTAAAGGCAGGTGCGATACGATTGTAGCCCTGCGAACCCTTCATTGTCAAGATTAGGCCAACCTTAGGCAGCTCCTTCTTAACATTATGGATACGCAAAAGACCTGGCTTAAGCTGCTCAACTACTGTTGTCTCCTCCTTACCAACTTTACGAACATCCAAATCTGCCTTATCCTTCTCATACTCATATACGAATTTGTTAGGCAGATATTGAGTCTTAACCTTACCTACTGATCCAGGAACGCCATACGCACCAGTATTGTGTGCAACATGCTTAGTCTCAGGATCGAAGTAGATGCACTGTCCAATATTGTGCTCGTAGAAAGAGCGGATAAACATAAGCTGACCATTGCGGATCTCATATGGATATTGAGCATCAATAGTCATATCAAATGTGCGGTTCTTAGGGTCGTTGGCAACGATAACACCCTCGCTATGGAACGGCTCGGCGAAGTCGATCGAAAGATTCTTTACAACTACATTCTTAGCATTCTCCACAAGGAATGGGATCATCACACCGTGGAAAATAAAATCCGAACCTCCACCGTCGATAGTGATATTCTCCAAATCGTTAAGGCAGAAGCCGATACGAGATAGGAAGTCGCCATGGTTTGACATGTAGCAATAGGTCTCATAGGCGTGCTCGGGATAGAAGTGGTATGTGCCCTTCTCGAAGGTGATAGTTGTGGGTGCTCCACTCTCTTTAGCCTCTTTTAGCGATGTGTAGACTGCATAGGTTGCATCCTTCTGCATATCCTTTGTGATGGTTACGCTCTGAGGCTTTGCCTCAGCACAACAGCACGAGATAGCAACCACCATAGCTGCGGCAAGAGATAGAGTTAAAATAAAAATTTTCTTCATACTAGTGTTTTATTAAAGATTGGGTTTGTGCAAAGATAGTATAATTTGTGGAATATCCCACTATTTTTTCTACAAAATAAGTCGCTGAAGGCTCTTTGCAATCTGCACTTTGAAGCGATTTAAGTTTGCCAGCGCCTGAATTGTCTCTCTCTCCTCTTGCTCATCCAGATCTGGACTGCGTAACTTTGCATGCAGATCTCGTATCATCTGCTCGATGACCTTTGATTTATAGAGCATCACAGCCTTCGGTATACCCACCGATAGCACTTCGTCATCCGAGCCTACATGAATCTGCTTAGCCCGCCACAACTGACTTGGGATGTAGTTGTCATCTGAGGTTAAAATATCTACCGCCATTTTGCACACCTCGGGATTTGAACCAGCAACAAATAGCGAAGTTGGCACCTCAATCCCCACACCCTGCTCGATCCAACGCCTACGATAGATATCTAGCATTTCATTGAACACCTCGCTCTTAAATTTAATCTCACCCTCGTCAAGCTCTGAAAATATTAGCGCGGCGATATTATATGAAACAAACCTCTTTTCCTGCTTTATATCTACGCTACGGTGGCCGTGCTTTAAGAGATATTTTACGAGCTCATACTCCAATACCGCCACACTACTACCAGCCTCAATACTGGTGCTTTGAGGTTTGGGGGGCTTCGCCGGCTCGGAGATTTTTTTCAAAGCTTCACGCTCCGCGCCCTTAGCCCCTGTGCGCTTAAGTGCCACCTCTGATAGAAGCACACTCTCGTCGATCTGCATAATGCGCGAACACTCCTGCACAAAGACCGCACGACGGATCTGATCCGGTATTTGACTAATAGAACCAACCATATCGCTAATCATCTCGGCACGGCGTATCGGATCACCCATCGACTCGCCATGCAACAACTTAGCCTTGAAGGTTAGGAAATCCTCCTCGTTCTTCGAAATAAAATCATTCACCTCGTCGGCCGTATGCGATTGAGCAAATGAATCGGGATCATGCTCGGGCGGCAGGGAAACCACCCTAACATTCATACCCTCATGCAGGATCATATCTATACCACGAATAGCCGCCTTTACTCCCGCGGCATCGCCATCATATATGACAGTTATATTATTTGTAAAGCGCTTTAAGAGGCGGATCTGCTCAATGGTGAGCGAAGTGCCGGATGATGAGACAACATTCTCGATACCAGCCTGATGCATTGAGATGACATCGGTGTATCCCTCCACCATAATCACCACATCACGCTGCTGGATGGCCTTCTTAGCAAAGAAGAGTCCATATAGCTCACGCTTCTTGCTGTAGATCTCGCTCTCGGGGGAGTTTTGATATTTAGCAACTTTTTTATCAGTACGCAGCGTGCGCCCTCCAAAGGCGACAATTCGCCCCGATATATTATGCACCGGAAAGATCACCCTATCGCGGAATCTATCGAAGAGTGAGCCATCCGATTCTCGCTCCAGCGATAGACCCGTCGAGAGCAGAAACTCCTTTTTATAATCAGCCTTAAGTGCATCATTTGATAACATCGACCCCTGCGAGGGGCAAAAACCCAAGGCAAAGCGTTTAATTGTCTCATCGCTAAAACCACGCTTTTGACGGAAATAACTCATGCCGATCGCCATGCCCTCGCTTTTATGGTGTAGGTAGGTGGCAAAGTACTCCGCCGCCCAGCTATTCAGGGCAAACATACTCTCGCGATTATCATTTTGCTGCTTCTGCTCGGGCGATAGCTCGCGCTCCTTGACCTCAATACCATAACGCTTAGCCACAATTTTCAGTGCCTCGGGGTAGCTTACCCCCTCATGCTCCATGATAAAGGTTATGGCATTGCCACCCTTTCCACAGCCAAAGCAGCGAAAGAGCCCCTTTGAGGGCGAAACAACAAAAGATGGAGTCTTTTCGTTATGAAAGGGGCAACACGCCTGATAGTTCACACCCTTGCGTTTGAGGGTGAGATAGTCGCCGATAATATCTACAATATTAGCAGCGGCATATATCCTATCTATGGTATCTCTATCAATCATTGTGGTAATGGAGTACAAAGTTACAAATAATTTTAATAACTTTGCCAGTATGAATTTTAAATTATCATCAGAATATGCCCCAACCGGGGATCAACCCGAAGCGATTGCACAGCTAAAGAGACTACTAGATAGAGGCTCTCGACACAACACGTTGCTGGGTGTGACGGGCTCGGGAAAGACCTTTACTGTGGCTAATGTGATAGATTATTTTAATCGCCCGGTGTTAGTATTAAGCCACAACAAGACCCTTGCGGCACAGTTGTATGGCGAATTTAAGAACTTCTTTCCAGATAATGCGGTAGAGTATTTTGTATCATACTACGACTATTATCAACCAGAGGCCTATCTGCCCACAACGGATACATATATAGAGAAAGATCTAGCAATCAATAATGACATCGAGAAACTGCGACTGCGTGCCACAACTGCACTTCTCTCAGGAAGACGTGATGTGATTATTGTTGCTAGCGTATCTTGTATTTATGGAATTGGCAACCCGGCCGATTTTAAAGATGCCACTATAATCCTAGAGGTTGGCAAGCTATATGATCTAAACACACTAATTTATAAATTTGTTGAATCTTTTTACACCCGCACAGAGCTAGATCTTCAGCCGGGCACTTTCCGAGTAAACGGCGAGACAATCGACATCATGAATCCATACTCGAGCGAACACCTGCGCCTTAGCTTCTGCTTCGACGAGCTAGAGAGTATACACGTAATAGATGAGAACCGGAGCGATAGAGCTCGCTCATTGTACCGGGCAGAGATCTACCCCGCAAAGCTATTCGCCACATCTAAAGATCGCCTAGCGGAGGCTATAGGAAGAATCTACGTAGACATGGGAGCTAGAGTCAAGGAGCTGGAGTCGATGGGGCGCGAGGTGGAGGCGCAACGTCTACGCCAGAGGGTTGAGTATGATCTAGAGATGATAAAGGAGCTGGGCTACTGTTCAGGCATTGAGAACTACTCCCGCTACTTCGATGGGCGCGATGAAGGTGAGCCACCATTCTGCCTAATAGACTACTTCCCAAAAGATTTCATCACAGTAATAGACGAAAGCCACGTAACGCTACCGCAGATACGCGCCATGTATGGTGGCGATCGCTCACGCAAAGAGAATCTTGTAGAGCATGGCTTCCGCCTGCCGGCGGCTATTGATAATAGGCCACTAAAATTTGAGGAGTTTGAGAATAGAGTTGGCAGCAGAATATATGTTAGTGCCACCCCTGGAGTATACGAGCTTCAGAAGTGTGAGGGCTTTTTCGTGGAGCAACTTATACGTCCAACAGGGCTGATAGACCCACCAATGTCCATACACGATGCAGATGATCAGATAGATGATGTAATGGAGGCGATTCAGCATGAGGTGGCTAGCGAAAATAAGGTTATAATCACCACAATCACAAAACGTATGGCAGAGGAGCTATCGAAATATTTTGATCGCACGGGGGTACGCAACCGCTATATTCACTCGGATGTTGAGACACTAGAGCGCGTGCAGATATTGGAGGATCTTCGCGCCGGACTATTCGATGTGTTGATTGGAGTAAACCTTATCCGCGAGGGTCTGGATATTCCAGAGGTGAGCCTTGTTGTGATACTCGATGCCGACAAGGAGGGCTTCTTGAGAAATATAACATCCATCACACAGATCGCTGGTCGCGCTGCACGCCACAAGAACGGCCGCTCAATACTATACGCCACCATCTGTACAGACTCTATGCGCAAGGCAATAACCGACTCCACTCGCCGCCGAATGAGGCAGATTCGTTATAATCTAAAGTCGCAACAGATGCCAAAAATGGCTGTAAAAAGCGGTGATGGGCAGAGCCAACTGCTCGCCACAAAAGCTGAAACTGAACAAGCTGAAAGGCTATATCCAGTTCCCGGCGAAGCTGCATTTGCACGCGTTGCGGATAGTGCTCCTCAAAGCATCGAAAACCTAGATAATCTAATTGCAACCACAAAGCAAGAGATGGAAGCAGCCGCCAAACGCCTAGACTTTTTGGCAGCGTCACGACTTCGCGATAGAGTGTATGAACTGCAAAAGCTCCGCGAAAATAGCTAGAGTGTCACATCAGTCTGCCATTTTGTCAGCCAAAATGTAGTGGCACACCATTTGTAATATTTTTAGCACAGAATTATAAAAAACACATATAGTATGAAAAATGGAAAAATCGGTGTTACATCCGAAAACATCTTCCCGGTAATTAAAAAGTTCCTCTACTCTGACCACGAGATCTTTCTCCGCGAGCTAGTATCTAATGCTGTTGATGCCTCACAGAAGCTAAAGACCCTCTCGGCAAAGGGTGAGATGCAGGGCGAGATTGGCGATATGACTATCAACATCGCACTCGACAAAGAGGCTAAGACGCTAACCATCACCGATCGTGGCCTTGGAATGAACGCCGACGAGGTGGATAAATATATCAACCAGATCGCCTTCTCGGGCGCTGAGGAGTTTATGGCAAAATATAAGGATCAGGCTATCATTGGCCACTTTGGCCTAGGATTTTACTCAGCCTTTATGGTCTCTGATCGTGTTGAAATCGTCACTCAATCATTCCGCGAGGGGAGCAAGGCGGTACACTGGAGCTGCACCGGATCGCCAGAGTTTGAGATGCAAGAGCTAGAGGAGAAGCGCGATCGCGGAACAGCTATCACGCTTCACATCGCCGAGGATGCTCTAGAGTATGCCGAGGAGTCTAAGATCGAGGAGCTTCTAAAGAAGTATTGCCGCTTCCTGCCTATACCGATCGCCTTTGGCAAGGTTAAAGAGTGGAAAGATGGTGCTTATGTTGACACCGACAAAGTAAATGTGATCAACGCCGTTGCGCCACTTTGGACAAGCAAGCCAACCGAGATCACAGAGGAGGGTTATAAGGAGTTCTATCGCGAGCTATACCCTATGAGCGAGGACCCACTCTTCTCGATCCACCTCAATATCGACTATCCATTCAACCTTACCGGTATTCTCTACTTCCCTAAGCTAAGCAACAGGTTTGAGGTGCAGAAGAACAAGGTGCAGCTCTACTGCAACCAGGTCTATGTAACCGACCAGGTGGAGGGCATCGTGCCAGAGTATCTAACACTTCTACATGGTGTGATCGACTCGCCGGATATTCCTCTTAACGTCTCGCGCAGCTATCTTCAGAGTGATGCCAACGTAAAGAAGATCTCGAACTACATCACCCGCAAGGTGGCCGATAGGTTGCAGGAGCTCTTCAACACCATGCGCGAGGATTACACCAGCAAGTGGGATGATCTTAAGGTCTTTATCCAGTATGGCACACTCACCGACGAGAAGTTCTCGGAGAAGGCCCCAGGCTTTACACTATTCAAGAATACCGAGGGCGAGTACTTCACCGCAGCGGAGTATCTAGAGAAGATCAAGGAGCAGCAGACCGACAAGGACGGCTCTACGATTGCGCTATATGTTGACGATGTGGAGGCCAAATATGCCTTCATAAGCTCAGCTAAGACTAAGGGCTATGATGTGCTTGTGATGGATGGCCAGCTCGATAGCCACTATATTAATTGGTATGAGTCGAAGAGTAAAGATATGCGCTTTGTACGCGTGGATAGCGATGTTATCGACAAACTCATCGTCAAAGATGCACCACAGGCGATCTCACTAACCGACTCGCAGCAGGAGCTCCTTAAGCCAGTATTCGAGAGCCAGATGCCAAAGGATGATAAGATCACCTATAACATCACATTCGAGGCAATGCAGGCCGATGATGCCCCTATCACTATCACTCAGAATGAGTTTATGCGCCGCATGAAGGAGATGGCCGCAATGGGTGGCGGTGGCATGAGCCAATTCTATGGCGAGATGCCCGACAACTTTACTATTGCAGTTAATGGCAACCACCCTATCGTTATCGACATCCTAGGTAAGGTTGAGAGCGAGTATGGCGACAAGCTAAAGAGCATCACCAAGAAGATCGACGCTGCCGCCGCCGAGGAGAGCCGCCTTCAGGAGCTCCTAAAAGATAAGAAGGAGGAGGAGATCTCAGCCGAAGAGAAGACGATGCGCGAGGAGCTCAGCACAAAGGTTCAGGCGCTTCGCTCAGAGCGCGAGAATCGACTTAGAGAGATTGGCTCCGGGAGCTCTCTCGTAAAGCAGATTATCGACCTAGCTCTTCTCTCTAACGGCATGCTTAAGGGCAAAAACCTAACCGAATTTATCCAGCGCAGCATCTCGCTTATCGAGAAATAGCAGAAAACATTTGATATTTCCCTATGTAATTCCTACCTTTGCCTCGGAATGAGCAGAGAGAGGGGTTACATAGGATCTTTTTTTGCGGGCTTGCTGCTCGCAATATTCTGTGTATATTATGCTAGCTCCACGATGTTTCAGCACACCCACGTCATTGACGGTGCTACCATCATCCACTCGCATATCTACGGAGCAAATCACGATCAGAGTAGTGACGGCGGCCACACCCAAGGTGAGCTTACGATAATCAACTATCTCGCCACGCAGGTGGCCATCTCGGCTGAAACTCTTAATTGGTCGCTTGCCCTTATTCTCTCAGCACCTCTCTGCTATATTATAGCTATCTCCACGCCATTCGTTGAGAGATATATCTGCCGAGAGAGATCGCCACGTGCACCTCCTGTATTATCTATTTTTTAGCTCAGTTCGTGGCATAGCTCACGAATACCAACCACACACCTTTTGTAAAAAAGGTGACAATTTAACATACTCAATAGAAAAAATAGATGAAAAAATTAATACTTTCATCGCTGATGCTTCTTGCCTCAGCGGTAGGCGCCTATGCGCAAAAGACAGATGCTTCGATTGTTGGACACGTAATTGAGAGCCAGAGCGGCGAGCATATCCCCTATGTAACACTCTCGCTAGATGGCACAAATGTAGGCACAGTAACCGATGGCTCGGGGCACTACTCACTACGCAACCTGCCAACAGGTGAGTTTACACTTACAGCCTCAGCCGTTGGTTATGGCAGCGAGGATCTCAAAGTTAATATTGCAGCAGGAAAAACTCTTGAGGCAAACTTCAAGCTCACCGAGCAACTTTTCGCCGTGGATCAGATCGTGGTATCTTCTTCGCGCACAGCATCAAATCGCAAGATGTCATCGTCGATCGTAAATACTACTTCTGAGCAGATATTCTCTACAACAGCTTCGGCAAATCTAGCCGAGAGCATGAACTTCCAGCCAGGACTTCGCACTGAGAATACCTGCGGAAACTGCGGATCTAGCTCACTTCGTATTAATGGTCTTGAGGGTCAATACTCACAGATTCTTCTCGATAGCCGCCCGATTTTCAGCTCACTAGCCTCAGTATATGGCCTGGAGCAGCTGCCTGTGGCGATGATCGACAGAGTAGAGGTTATCCGTGGTGGAGGTTCTGCGCTCTATGGCTCTAGCGCTATCGCTGGTGTTGTGAACATAATCACTAAGGAGCCACTAAGAAGCACGGCTGTTTTATCAAACACCACACAGGTTCTAAAGGGTGGCACAACTGATATCACCACTTCGATCAACGCCGCGGTAGTGACCGACGACAACAAGGCAGGATTATACGCCTTTGGACAGATCCGCAACAGAGAGGCATACGACAGAAACGAGGATGGTTTTTCAGATATCCCACAGCAGGATACCGAGACCCTCGGATTTAGAGGTTACTTTAAGACATCACCCTTCACAAAGATCACAGCCGAGTATCACCACATCAACGAGTATCGCCGCGGTGGCGACCAGCTAGATATCCCTGCCCACAACGCAGAGGTAGCCGAGCAGCTTGACCACCAGATTGATGGCGGAGGCTTGAACTTCGAATACCTAAGCCGCAACTACAAGAATAAGGCTAGCATCTACGCCTCAGCACAACGTATCGTACGCGACAGCTACTACGGCACAATCGAGACCCCCGAGGCGTATGGCAACACCAAGGATCAGACATATGTTGCTGGTGGTCAGCATACATACTCATACACCACGGGCAACATGCCATCAAACCTTACAAGTGGCGTCGAGTACAACTACAACTACGTTTGCGATGTTGTCACAGGCGTAGAGGATCGCACTCCACTAGATCAGCAGACAGATGTTATTGGTGTTTTTGCACAGAATGAGTGGGTAAACGACAAGTTCAACTTCCTTATCGGAGGTCGCCTCGACAAGCACAATATGATCGACAATGTAATCTTCTCGCCACGCGCCAGCATTCGCTACACACCATTCGAGCAGCTTGGCCTACGTGCTAGCTACTCTAGCGGCTACCGCGCCCCTCAGGCCTTTTCGGAGGATCTTCATATCGAGGCTGTGGGTGGAACCGTATCGTTTATCGAGCTAGCAGATGATCTAAAGGCTGAGTACTCACACAGCATCACCGCTTCGGCCGACATGTACCGCAAGTTTGGCAAGATCGAGGCAAACCTTCTCATTGAGGGATTCTACACAAAGCTTAACGATGTATTCGTTCTAGAGGAGAAGGATGTTCAGAGCACATCAATCATCTATGAGCGCCGCAATGGTGATGGCGCCATCGTGCGCGGCTTGAGCGCCGACCTTAAATTTGGTATACTAGATATGTTTGAGGTGCAGGGAGGATATACATTCCAGAAGAGCACCTACACCGTTGCCGAGGCGTGGTGTGACGATGTGGAGGCTACAAAGACAATGCTTCGCTCACCAGACCACTATGGCTACTTCGTGGCCAACTACTTCGTTACGGATCGCTTTGAGACCTCGCTATTTGGTAACTACACCGGCTCGATGCTCGTAGCTCATGAGGCTGAGGTAAACGAGACTGTAAAGAGCCCATCGTTCTGGGATTTCGGAGTGCAGCTCAGCTACTCATTCCCTCTTACTAAGCTCTTCACTATGGAGATAAATGGTGGTGTGAAGAATATCCTCGACAGCTACCAGGATGATCTGGATTATGGCGCCGAGAAGGATCCAGGCTATGTATATGGGCCAACGCTTCCACGCACATTCTTTGTTGGAGCTAAGCTACTCTTCTAAGAGCAGATATCTGTAGATAATAAGTTGCGTAAAACAATTATTGCCATATTTTTAAAAGCACTCTTGAAGCGATATTTTTCACTATTAAATTTCAGTATAGAACCACTATATTTTCAATTCAATA
>JBCQTD010000027.1:0-21059 GCA_047178725.1 Rikenellaceae bacterium | reverse complement strand
GGTGTCGTTACAGAGACATTACAGAGGTAAAATTTGAACGTCATAAATAATTGATTATAAAACACTTGGAGAGTTAGGTTCACCGTCCTCTCTCTCCGCAGAAAGTGCTAACACACAGTTAGTTGCATCCAACCTGCCTCTTGCGCAGGTTGGATTTTTTTCTTTTGCGTGTGTTGTGATGATAGTTATTAGATAATTCTATCTTCGATGATTTGAGAGATGATTGTTCCCTCTGTAACGAGTGGATTCTCGTGGTTGAAGAATATTACGCCGTCGGCGGTGGCGATAATCTGCTCGCGTGTTGTTGCCTCGTATGGATCTACAATTTCGGCTATAACATCACCCCTTCTGACGCTATCTTGCACATGCTTTATCTTGCGCAGAAAGCCCGAGCATTTGGATCGTATGGAGATCATGTCGGCATTGGTTATGCTCTGAGCGCGATATCCGGGGCGTACCGAGGTGGAGAGAAACCCTAGGTTAACCATAAAGCGCAGTAGCGAGTCGACCGCCTCGTTTACGCAGCCCACCTCCAGCTTGTCGGTGTTGCCCGTGTAGAGCGAGAAGGCTTTAGTCTCCCATATCTGCCAGTTGTAGTTGAGAAGTGCCGTGTCGTAGGGCGATACATCTCGGATATATACATACGGAAGGCCGAAGTATGTAGCCTCCTGTTCGGGTTGAAATCCTGTGCGAAGCATGCGCACATGGGGGATAAATTCGCCGGGGATGTAGTAGCTGGCCATCTGTACGCCATATTTGTAATCCTTTACGCTCTCAAATACGGCGGCAGCTATGCGCTGTGTTGTCTCGCCCTTGTCATAGCCTGGAAACATGCGGTTGATGTCGGTGTTGTCCATCGACCAGAAGCGCTTGCCGATATTCATCGAGAATGGGTTTACCGATGGTATGATTAGGATCTCATATCCTGGCACTAGTGCGCCGCTTCGCTCAAGGTTATTGAGGCGATTTATGAGCGCCGCGCAGGAGTATTGCTGCTGAAGCTCATCTCCTCGGATAGCTCCCACGATGGCTAGTGACTTTTTGCCCTCGCCAAAGCGGTATCCATATATTCTAAAGTCGTCGCGGTGTGGCGATGATAGTTTGTATAGTAGCTCTTTTTTCATCTTAGTTGGTGTATTCGTGCCAATAGCGATCCCTCATATACCACGGGGTAGGCGCGCAGGGTGAATAGATAGCCGTGGACGGGCGAGAGAACATGGTGTAGAATTTTGCCCGAGAGTGGGTCTACAATTAGACCTATCTCATCACCTGCCTCTACTATGGTCGATGTCTTTAGCTCGGTGAGGAATATCCCCGAGGCCTCGGCATTTAGGAACGATACACGATCACCCTCGGAGATGACGCCCTCCTTTAGCTCGCTGCGGTTGACCTTGCCGCTCCACATGCCCATGCTCTCTAGAAGGTTTAATACGCCCTCTACAAGGTTGTTGCCCAGCGAGTGGTTTATGCGCATGCCCACACCCATCTCCACCACCACACAGGGCGTGCCCGTAGAGTTGAGCGAGTGGGCGAGGGTGGCCTCTAGCACTGTGGCCGCCTCGTGTATCCAGATAAAATCGACTCCCAACAGCTGTGCTGTAGGCACAAGTGAGGCGGCTGAATCGACATTTATCCTCACCTGTGGCATCTCGCGCAGGAAGATATTGCTTGAGTGGATATCAATAACCATATCAGCACCCTTAAGATCCTCGAGGATGTAGTGCGCCACGCTCTCGGCCATCACGCCATCTCTCTGTCCGGGGAAGATACGGTTCATGTCGAGGTCGAATCCCGGTATGCCGCGCGAGATGGTGTCTATGCCCAGCGGATTGAGCGCGGGGTAGATCTCTACTGTGCCATCTAGCTTGTCGAGATTGTCGCGCAGCAGGTTGCCCAGCTTAAAGCAGACATACTGCCCCTCAAGCTCATCGCCGTGAGTGCCGGTGACGATGCAGACCCTCTTTTTTGAGGAGCCTGAGCTGATGGAGTTTTTTCTTATTAGCAGCTGCTCATCTAAGGGGAGGGCTACCGATACAACTTCTTTTATCATTCCTATATTTTTATAGGGTGTTGCGCACCCTTTTCGCTTATTGTGAGAGCAAAGTTATATAAAAAAGTAAATATTTGCAATTTTTTTATTAACTCTCGCATTCAATCTATATTATCTCGTCAACCATAACACGAACCTCGGTTGTGTGGCTGGCTGTGCCGCGATACACCCCGCGCGATACGGAGCAGTCGGCGGCGTCACGGCCGTGCGATATCTTGATATAGCCGAAATCTATGCGCCTATTGTGCGTAGGGTCTACTCCGTGCCAAGCCCCATTGCTGTAGATCTCAACCCAGGCGTGGGTCTGGCCAGTACCTACTAGTAGCCCTGCTACATATCTTGCATGTATGCCTCGTGAGCGAGCAAGCGATATGAGCAGATGGGCGTAATCTTGGCACACTCCGGCGCTGAGCGAAAAGCTATCTATGGCCGAGCTCTCGGTTGTCGTCACTCCGGGGATGTAGCTCATTTTGGAGTGAAGCATCTGGCAGAGCACTAGGGCTTGTTCAATGGACGAGCCAACTCTAGGTGCTCCATCTCCAAATAGCATGATCTCGCTATTGCTAGCCGTTAGGCTTGTGTGGGCGAGAAACATCGGGTGAGGTGTGGCCTCGACGAAGAGGTAGTAGCCGCAGAGCGCAACGCCGTTGATTGCCACAACGAATATGTCGTGCGGAGCTCTCACTGATCCATAGATTAGTGTGTTGCCAAAATTATCACTCGTGTAGTGACGTTTGGCCGAACTTAATAGCTCAAGGTTCTGTTCGATGATATTCTGTGATCCATCGCTACTCGCCGAGCAGCGCAGCTGGAATTGGTGGCTGGCGACAAGTGCCGAGTAGCGAACGATAGTTTGATAGCTATATCTATATTTTTTCATGGCGATCTCCATGTGCTGAGATCTTTAAATTACTACCAAGGTGTTGATGTAGCCGAGTATCGTAGATTTATAGTTGGCCGTAGGGTTGCTGTATTGCTCCTCGCTAAGAAGCTCCTCGAGGCGCTCCATGGTGGTCACATCTTCGATATTGTCGAGTTGCGCTAGATACTCTTTTAGCTTATCAAAGACCTCCTCGATGCGGAAGAACTCATAGTCAAAGCGGATGTGTAGATCGAGATTCTCAATGAGCTTGCCTACCTTAATAAATTTGCGAATCCTCTTGTCGAATATGCGCTCATCAACCGAGCCAAAGAATGCTAGCATATAGTCGGTGATGGGTTGTAGTTTAGTGATATTGCTCTCTTGAGCGAGAGCGCACTCATTTAGAAGCACCTGTGATAGGTGGATATATGAGATCGACTCGCTAGTTAGATCGCGACGCAGTACGATTGAGTTGTCGTTTGCCAGATCTAGACTAGTGGCTATCGAGCAGATATTTTTAGTGTCATAAAGCTGTGCGAGCTGGAAGCTCTTGCAGTCGGCATTTTCGGCCTGAAGGCCAAGATGCTTATAGTACTCGGTTAGCGCTAGCTTGTCGCCATCTATCATCTTGTCGTAGTAGCGACGAAGCAGGTGGAGGCTAATATATACGCGCTCAGCATAGCGGCCGAGCCAGAAAAGTCTATTTGCCTTGTCGGCAGTAATTACATTGCAAACCATATCTAGTATTATCTCTATTTAAAATTATTTACTAAGCACCCATGTATCTTTAAAACCTCCACCCTGCGAAGAGTTGACCACAAACGAACCCTCGATGCGCGAGAAACGTGTCAGGCCGCTGCACCAAACCTTAGTCTCTTTGCCCGATAGAACAAAGGCGCGCAGGTCGGCCTTGCGCTCAATCACGCCGTTGCCATCCTCTGTTAGTAGCTCCAGATCCTTGAAGTCGATGATCTCCTGGGCAATCCAGCGCCTTGGCTTCTCGATGATTAGCTGCTTTAGCTCGGCGAGCTTCTCTGCCGAGAGGTCGCGGCCAAAGACAACGCCATAGCCGCCCGCCTCGCTCACATCCTTTATAACGAGCTTCTCTATATTATTTAGGATATAGTCATAGTCGCTCTTGTAGTAGGGTAGGTATGTTGGGGCGTTCTGTAGAATAGGGTCTTCGTTTAGATAGTATTTAATCATCATCGGCACGAAGTAGTATGTGCCCTTGTCATCGGCCACGCCATTACCCGGAGCGTTGATGATGGCCACATTGCCCTTCTTGTAGGCCTGCATAAGGTTTGGCACGCCGAGCATTGATGATGGCTCGAAACACATTGGATCGAGATATTCATCTGATATGCGGCGATATAGCGCGCCGACGGGCTGCTTGCGATTGTATAGGCCATAGTAGTAGAGCGTATCATCCTCAACCACCAAATCGCCCGGGAATGCTAGCACCGCGCCCGACTTCTCGGCAAGATATGAGTGCTCGAAGAATGCCGAGTTGTAGCGCCCGGGGGTGAGAATCACATTCAATCCGCGTCCGCCATTGGCATAATCCATCATCTCCTTGAGCATCTCGCTGTAGTCTCTGTTGTCAAGGACGGCGTTCTGCTCAAATGTCTCGGGCGATACTTTGCGTGTTATGGTGCGGGCAATCATTGGGTATGAGGCTCCTGATGGAATGCGCAGGTTATCCTCCAGGATATACCACTCGCCCGTTTTGGCCTGCACTAGATCTATGCCCGAGATGTGCGAGTAGATGTTGTTGGCTGGTGTTATGCCCTCGCAGATGGGGAGATAGTCCTTTGATGAGTAGATAAACTCTTCGGGGATAACTCCATCTTTTATGATGTTCTTGTCGTGGTATATATCATCAAGAAACATATTTAGTGCATTTACCCTCTGCACGAGACCTTTTTCGAGGATATCCCAATCCTCTTTAGTGATCACGCGGGGGATGGAGTCGAAAGGGAATATCTGCTCCTTAAACTCTCCATTTTTGTAGACGCCAAAGCGAACTCCAAATCGCTCCATCCAGCTGTTTACTCTCTCTTTACTCTTAATCAAACGCTCCATACTCTTTAAGTATATATTAAATATTTTATAACCTTAACCTGAGTGCAAAGTTAGTGCTATATGTGATACAGGCTACATAAAAAGCGAGGCGATATTTTTAGTAATAATTTTTAATAAAGATATGAAAGCAAAAGGAGTCCCTAAGTATGGATTATATACTTTAGAGGCTCCAATATTGTAAAATTTTTAGAATCTGTTTAAGTTTTTCTCGCTAAAATTGTTAAGAGAGATGTTGCTTTGATTTTCTCTTCTTTGTGCGAGGCGCATAGCAATAGCTATGTAACGAGTGGAAAAAGAGAAAAGTGAAGTGATAGATCCTTAACAAATTAGATGAGAGAAATTTAAACAGATTCTCAGATCGTTTTAGATCTTCTGAAAGGCTAGCCGCGGTGTGCCGATGCAGCATATTATCATGCCGCAGGGTTTGAATCCATTACGCCTAATGGCTGCGAGCATAGCATTGTTATCTTTGTGTGTATCGATTCTCATATTGGGATGTTGGGCAAAGCACCACTCGATGCATCTATCGGCCACGCCGCGCTCAATGCCCGTGCTGGCTATCCTGTGTAGTACGCCATAGGACTCATCGTTTAGCCATGCTCCATTATAGATGGTCTGATAGGTGGGATCCTCGCCCACATAGTAGCAGAAGATGGCCGCGAGCTTCTCATCATCGTTTATATATAAGTGTAGATGGCCGCTCTCAATATCGCCGAGGATCATCTCGCGCGAGGGATAGCCCTCTACCCACTGAGTAGGATTGCCATTTGCTGCCATGAATTTTATCGCTTGGCTGTAGATTGCCATCATCTCGTCGATCTGCTCGACTTTTGCTTTTATGATTCTCATGGTGTAAAATTCGTTAAAAATAGTTTAATAAGCAATAGTATGTTTGTTAATCTGCTGCGTATGTATTAACTTTGTTTAAAATTACCTATAGTATGAATGTTTTAAGAGTTATACGAATATCACTAGCATCGCTTGTGCTTATAGCGGCGTGCCTGCTCTTTTTAGACTTTACCGGTAGTGCAACGCCTCTCCTGGGTTGGGTGGCTAAGTTGCAGCTCGTCCCGGCGCTGCTTGCTCTGCATGTCGGTGTTGTTTTGTTGCTGCTGCTCTTGACCCTTCTCTTTGGAAGGCTCTACTGCTCTGTTTTGTGTCCTCTGGGGCTTGTGCAGGATCTTATTGCGCGCCTAGCAAAGCGAATTAATAAAAAGAGGAAGTATAGCTACCAACCGCCAAGAAGCATATTGAGATATAGCGTTTTGGCAATA
Source organism: Rikenellaceae bacterium (assembly GCA_047178725.1). Classification (GTDB taxonomy): domain Bacteria; phylum Bacteroidota; class Bacteroidia; order Bacteroidales; family Rikenellaceae; genus Alistipes. The sequence goes on along the minus strand of JBCQTD010000027.1, from coordinate 14,788 downwards.
TTCGCTCTCTCTATGATCTTTGGCGTGGCCTCGATTGTTGTTCTGCTCGATCCCTATAGCGCTTTTGGTCGTATTGTAACCAATATTCTATCGCCTCTATATCGCACGGCAAACAACTCCCTAGCTCTGCTCGCCGAGAGGGTGGATAGCTATGCTATCTACTCCACGGAGTTGATCCTTGCCAGCGGAATAGGTGTGACGGTTGCATTGTTGACTCTAGCCCTGGTTGGCTACATGGCGTGGCGATGGGGTAGGAGCTACTGCAACACTATATGCCCGGTGGGTACTCTGCTGGGTGCTGTCTCTAAGTTTTCGCTCTTTAAGATTGTTATCGACCCAGAGAGGTGTAATGGATGCCGCAAGTGTGTCAGAGAGTGTAAATCCTCGTGTATCACCCCCGAGGATCGCAAGGTGGATTATAGCCGCTGCGTGAGCTGCTTTGATTGTATTGATAGCTGCTCGCAGGGGGCTGTTGGCTATGTGTGGCGAGGCTCGGCGAAAAAGGAGCTCTCAACAAAGGTGGATAGCTCCAGGCGCGAGATGTTGAGCGTCTCGGCGGCATTGCTGACAACCACGCTCTTGAAGGCCGAAGAGAAGATGGTAGATGGCGGCCTGGCCATTATAGAGGATAAGCAGATCCCCGAAAGAGCGACGCGAATCGTGCCGGCCGGAGCGCAATCGCTGCGCAACTTCGCGCGCCATTGTACTGGCTGCCAGCTCTGTGTCTCGGCCTGCCCAAATCATGTGCTGAGGGCATCTACAGATCTTAAAACCTTTATGCAGCCCGAGGTCTCGTTTGAGAGGGGATATTGCCGTCCGGAGTGTAATAGGTGCTCGCAGGTATGCCCGACTGGGGCGATCGAGCCGATTGATATCTCTGAAAAGAGTGCCACGCAGATCGGTCGCGCTGTGGTGGTGGAGAAGAATTGTGTGGTGCTCACCGATAAGGTTGAGTGCGGCAACTGTGCGCGTCATTGCCCGGTTGGCGCTATAACAATGGTCGAGGCTGAGGATAAGAAAAAGTATGGAAGGCGGAAGATCCCGGTTGTGAATGTGGAGCGCTGTATCGGCTGTGGGGCGTGTGAGAACCTCTGCCCTGCCAGACCATTTAGCGCGATATATGTTGAGGGGCATGCGGTTCATAAAACGGTTTAAATCAGATAGCTATGGCAGAGAAAAATATAAATAGGAGAGAGTTTCTAAAGGTTCTAGGTGGCGGTGCAGCGGCATTTACTATGGCTAGCTGTGCGCCGAAGAGTGAAACGCCTACAACCCTTGTTCAGAGTGGGGTGCCTAAGGGCAAGCTGGAGTATCGCACGAGCAAAACCACGGGCGATAGGGTATCGCTACTAGGCTATGGCTGCATGCGCTGGCCGAGGCTCAAAAAAAAGGCTGAGGATGGAAATGTGATAGATCAAGAGGCGGTTGATGATCTTGTGGATTATGCCATCGAGCATGGTGTAAACTACTTTGACACGGCGCCGGTATATATGCAGGGCTTCTCGGAGACGGTGATGGGCAGATCGCTCAGCCGCTATAAGAGGGATAAATATTTTATCGCCACTAAGATGTCTAACTTCAATCCAAAGACATGGCCGCGCGAGGCTTCGATAGCGATCTATGAAAAGTCGCTAAAGGCGCTTCAGGTCGATTATATCGACTATATGTTGCTCCACTCGGTGGGCAATGGTGATTGGAATACATTCAAGGGGCGCTATCTCGATAATGGGATCCTCGACTTTTTGATTGCCGAGCGTGCGGCGGGGCGTATTCGTAATCTTGGCTTCTCGTATCATGGCGATATTAAGGTCTATGACTATCTCCTCTCGCGCCACGATGAGATAAAGTGGGACTTCGTGCAGATACAGGTCAACTACTCCGATTGGAACTATGCCGACGAGCGCTCGGCTAAGAATACGGATGCTGTCTACTTATATAATGAGCTGGCCAAAAGGGATATAGATGTGATTATTATGGAGCCGCTCTTGGGTGGCCGCCTATCGAAAATTCCCGACTATCTGGCCGGAAAGTTGCGTTCGGCAAGGCCAGATCTATCGCTCGCTTCGTGGGCGTTTCGCTATGCAGGGTCGCTGCCTAAGGTGCTCACCGTGCTTAGTGGCATGACCTACCTGGAGCATCTGCAAGATAACCTGCGCACCTACTCGCCGCTAGAGAAGATCTCGCCCGAGGAGGATGCGCTGCTGATGGATGTGGCCGAGAAGATGATGGACTATCCGCTTATCACCTGCACCGCCTGCCAATACTGTATGCCCTGCCCCTATGGTGTGGATATCCCCTCGATCTTTGTTCATTACAACAAATGTGTTTGCGAGGGCTACTATCCAGAGAGTCAGCAAGATGAAAACTACAAAAAGGCGCGCAAGGCTTTTTTGGTGGGCTATGATCGCTCGGTGCCAAAGCTGCGCCAGGCTTCGCACTGCATCGGCTGTAATAAGTGTGTCTCGCACTGTCCACAGAAGATCAATATCCCCAAGGAGATGCGGCGCGTGGATGAGTATGTTGAGGCTCTAAAGCAGGGCACACTCTAGTGGAGGCTTTGGTTGGGCTGCTCGACGAGGGTGGTTACTCGTGCGTTATAGCGCAGGGGGATAGTGTGAGATGCTTTTCGCAGAGGGGCGTGGCGGATCTATATGCTCTGCTGCGCGATGAGCCCCAGCTGCTGCGAGGGGCGAGAGTTGCCGATAAAGTTGTTGGCCTAGGTGCTGCGGCGCTGATGCTTCGCGGCGGTGTTGCGGTGCTCTACACCCATGTTATCAGCCAGGGGGCTCTTACTCTGCTTGAAGATGGTGGTGTTGAGGTTGGATATGGTGCTTTAGTTCCACATATTATAAACCGTGCCGGCACGGGTCGCTGCCCTTTGGAGAGTCGACTCGATGGAGCTTGTACGTTGGAGGAGATGCTTGTGAGGATTGATAAATTTATAAATGAGATAAGTAATGCAAAATAGGAATGTAACACTCTATAGATTAGGGTACTCAGATGTTAAAACATATATCGCGGCGGCAGCCTTTGTGGCGGGAAATATTCTCGCTCCTCAGCTCTGCCACCTTATCCCACGCGGTGGCCTTATGCTGCTGCCGATCTATCTATTCACCCTTATCGGGGCGTATAAATATGGCTGGAAAGTGGGTCTGCTGACCGCTCTGCTCTCGCCTCTGTTGAACCATCTGCTCTTTGGTATGCCCCCACAGGCTGTGCTGCCGATTATCCTGGTTAAGTCGGTGCTGCTCGCGCTCGCCGCGGGCTTTGCAGCGCAATATTTTAAGCGCGCCACGCTGTCGGTATTCTTGCTTGTGGTGGTTATATACCAAGGCGTTGGCACCCTTGCCGAGTGGGCTATGGTGGGCGATTTTATGCCCGCCTTGCAGGATATTCGTGTCGGATTTCCGGGACTATTGATCCAGGTCTTTGGCGGATATCTAGTTGTAAATAAGCTGCTTGTTAAATAGTTACAAGCAGCGCCCCAAATCCATATCGCTTAAATGAGGCCTCCTGGTGCCTATCGCCCAGGCCTAGCTTCTTGAGCTCCTTGATGATGGCACTTCGCAAAACGCCATCGCCCTTGCCGTGGATAAATACGATCTTCTCTCCGCGGTTGCTTTTGTATTTCGCTATCGTTTGGCGCATTTGATCTAGCTGGTATTCGAGGATATCACCACTCGACATGCCTGCGGTGGTCTCTAGTAGCTTGTCGATATGTAGATCTACCTCGATGCTCTTCTGTTTGATCTTATTATTATTATTATTATTGCTTGTGGCGCTCTTTGGGGCGAGATCTTTTGGTTTTGAGATCTCGATAATCTGCTCGAAGATCTCCTCCTGCTGGGTTAGCTCCATGCTCATCGCCTTGCAGCCGAGAGCCTCGGAGTGTGTAAAGCTTGTGGGCTTGTAGAATTTGGGGAGCTTGAGATCTACAACGCGGTCGACGGGTGGGAGAACCTTAAATGCTCCGCTCTCCTTGAGCGATGTGATCTGGAAGTGGAGGTGCTCGATGCGTGGCAGCTCCTCTAGCTTGAGCTCATCTATAAGCATCCTCTCGCCGGCGAATATCTTTGCCGAGAGGTAGAGGTTGTAGCCCTTGGTGCGATCTTGGCTCGAGAGCATATTTAGATTCAGCGTGTAGAGGCTATCGTTTATGATATATACTTTAATCTTGCCCCTCTCAATATTTACGCTATCCTCGGGGGCAAAGGCTAGAAAGATCTGCTGCCTATCGGGTTCAATCTCTGGGGCGGTAGATGATACCACGCCGCTGCTATCGCCTGCGCGCACACTCCCCTCGCCAGATATTACGACACACTCCGCGCGCAAGCATGGGAAGCCGAAGCCATCCTCCTGCTCAACGATCACCTGATCGGGGCCAAAAAACCCCACCACTACGCCGCCTCCAACCTCGTTTAGGAAGCGCACCTTATCTCCTATTTTTAACTCCATTTTTATTTTGATGTATCCATAAATACAAAATATACAGCACCTATAAGCAGGATGAAGGCCACCAGGTGGTTCCACCTGAGCTCGCTGCCCTGAAACATGAAATTCGCCATAATGGTAAAGACTACAAGCGTGATCGCCTCCTGCATAACCTTAAGCTGCATAAGGGTAAAGGGGCCGCCATTGCCGACAAAGCCCATCCTATTGGCCGGCACCTGTAGGGCATACTCAACCAGGGCGATGAGCCACGAGAAGATAATCACCACATACAAGGGCCACGATGAGCTCACTCCGCTGCTCTGTAGCTTCAGATGGCCATACCAGGCCAAGGTCATAAATACGTTGGCCACCACTAGCAGCCCCACTGTTGTTAATCCTGTTTGCCACACGGTAGTATTATATTAAGTGGGTCGTAATGGATATATACTGCGTGCTCGTCTACAAGAAAGATAAATTGAACTAAGTCTAAATTAGCATTGCAATTTTCGATATTGCTTTCGGACGATGCGAGGCTAACACCATAGTATATATTGTTAAATTTATGATTTTTAAGCAGTCTCTTTATATCTATGGAGTAGTCATTGCTATGGATAAGTCGATCTATTTTCTTAAAATCTCTTAGCGCAAAGCGCTCTTTATTCTCGAAGAATAGTACGGTGGAGTTTTTGTGGGCTACTATATCGGGAATGATGCCACCTCTGTTTTTATCTTCTCTAGAATTAGGATGAAGCATTATCCCTGTGCCACTCTGTGGAAAGTCATAGCAAATGATTTCCCAGCCCTCATTAATGAGCCATTCAATACTTCTTTTAGTAACCTCTTCCTCTCTTATGCGTCTCTCCATAGTGCCCCATCTGTAAATAGTATTGCATCAGCAAAGTATGAAAATATTCTAATGTGTTTGGCTTTCGAAAACATTGACCCATATCTGGTTTGCATATAATACCGAGGTATCTGCTCAACGGAAAGTTCATTATATCGTTTTGTGAGAAGATTTTTATCCTCGCTTTTTAATACTTGATTTGCAAAATCATTTACTGAACACTTGTCGCTTATGACATTAAATGAGTCGTGTTTTAGCTCCATTTTCCCCCAGCATATAACTAGGTTGTATTTACGCTCCTCGAATGTTTTTCCCTCGCGGCATAACAGGTAGTCGATAGCTGCTAGTGCGCCGGCATATGGGTCTTCTCTGAATTTAGAGTTTGCTTGATATATTATTGTCTCTTCGCGTGATCTAAGAAGTTCGCCGATAGTGTATTTTAACGATTCGTATCTTTTAAGGTGATTTAACAGAATTTCCGTTTTAATCTTTTTTATTGCAGTTAAGGGCGACATGTTGCTATTACCTCCTTTCTCGATATATTCTCTAGCCATAAATGATTTTCTTTCACTAATGACTCTGTTGCCAATCAAAGAGCTACGACCTTTAACGACTCCCTTTTCGTTTGTGATCTTTATTATCTCATTTATCGCGCTGAACATATCTTTTGTCTCATTGCTATTACTATCTGGGCATGCTGGATATTTTAATCTGTCTGAGTCATATATTATACCTTTAGAAGATAGATATGAGGATTCGTTAGCATGGTTTATGGTTGATCTATAGTCTGTTGGGTAATAGTAGAATAGGGCAGGGAAATGGTGTATATTCATTACGTCATCTAATGCTTTGAAAATAAGCGGATTGATCTTATCCCACCTTGCATCTTTATTGTCATCTCGATCTATTATTTTAGCTTCTGGATAGATGAAAATTGCAGGAACATTATTTTCAGCCGAGGCAGCAAGCCTAGCAAATCTTTGAAAGACGTTGTGTCCTGTTCCAGCCTCAGTTGATATTTCAATTGAGAATATAGGCTCAGAGTCTACCTCCACTATTAGATCTGGGGCATCTAAGTAGAGTATCTTTTTTATGTGGTCGGGGAGTGTATGGAAATTATTTGGGTTATTTGCATCACTCTCGTATATCTTTCGCTTGGAGACATCTTTGTCTCGAAGATTGGTTTTGTCGATAATAAAATCTGCAAAACTTTCCGTGCTATACCAAATTCGATATTTCATAGCTCTTTTTTAATTGCTAGGGCAATTGCTTTTGCCAAAAGAGGTGGCACAGCATTGCCTGTTTGTACTCTTCCCTGAACAATGCCTCCGGAGACAATGAAATTATCCGGAAAGCTCTGTATTCTGCATCTCTCCCTTATCGTTAAGCCTCGATTGTCTTCTGGGTGGCCAAATTGAAACTGCGGCCTAATGCCCCCGGAAACCTGCGTTGGGCTTTGAATATTCCACGCTAGACGTATGCGCTGTTTGTATCGCTCATACATAGGAGCTCCAGGTTTAGTCTCTTTGATTTTATCAATAACCTCTTTAGGGTGATTCGGTGCTTTATGGCAGGTGAGTTTTTCTGTTTCAACTCCACCTCTCATTAGTTTTTGATATTCAGTAAATGGATTTAGGTTATAAGTTGTTTTGGCTTCATTTGGATTTAATCTCGGTAGATCGCCAATCGCATCATGTATTGTGTTGTATGGGTTGCCTGTATCACCACCATTTGTTTTTTCTATGGTATTAAAGTCGAATTCCTTATCTTTGATTCCAATAAAAACTAATCTTGTGCGAGCTTGTGGAACACCATAATCAGGAGCAAATAGAAGTTTGCTTTTTACCGTCATGCCACTTGCTTGCGAAAGTTCATTTTCTATTGTTGACACAAAGTTGCCTGTGCTTTTCATTCCTGAAACATTCTCTAATACAATAGCTTTGGGTTTAAGAATTTTTACAAATCGTATAAACTCTTTGTAGAGAAGGTTGCGTTCGTCATCTTCTTTACGTTTTCTATTGTTTAGGGAAAAACCTTGACATGGAACTCCTCCTATCAGAACATCAACCTTTTGCCCATTCAAAAGATTAATGATCTGTGCTGTTGAGACTTTTTTAATGTCTCCTAAAATAGTGGATACGTTTTTATGGTTTGCTGCAAAAGTGTTTATAGATGGACTATGTATGTCACATCCAATGGCTATTTTAAAACCAGCCATCTCGAAGCCTAGCGAAGTTCCTCCACACCCACAAAACAACTCTATAACTATTGGTTTTTTGCAGGTTGTATGTTTTGCCGCAGTTATTATAGGATCACCCTTCCAGTAGTATATATTTTCTTCAACATTAACACTTTTATCCCATCTATTTTGTTGTGTTTCTATAGTTGTGCCGAATAAATTTTGCATTTTTTAGCTTTTGTTTTAACGCTATTGGCAAAGATATAAAAAAAACTGAATAGATCAAATAAGGTTTAAAATCGCCAAGCCAAAATTCGGCTCTGCTTCTGTCCTTGGTGCATATCTATAATGCGCACCTCCTTTAGGGTGAGCTTCTCGAGCTCGCGCTTTAGGGGCTTTAGGCTCTCCTCCTTTGATACTAGGGTGGTGAAGTAGCGGCAATTTTTTGAAAATTGTTCGCTCTCGCGGATCATGCGGGTGATAAAGCCCACCTCGCCGCCCTCGCACCAGAGCTCGTTTGATTTGCCGCCGAAGTTGAGCGTTGGACTCTTGATCTCGCGCCCCTTTGCACCCTTTAGGTTGCGCTCCTTGCGTAGCGATCCGCGCTCGGCCGAGGCGGCTGAGTCGTGGAATGGTGGGTTGCAGATGGTTATGTCGAACATCTCACCCTCGGCTATCACTCCGCGGAAGATGGCGTCGTGCCTCTCCTGGCGTCGCAGCTCGATGCGCCCCTTTAGCGAGCGGTTGCTCTCGATTATCTTCTGGGCATTTTTTAGCGCGGCGTAGTCGATATCGCTGCCGACAAACTCCCATCCATATTCGCTAAGGCCGATGATGGGGTAGATGCAGTTTGCCCCCACGCCCACATCCAGGCAGCGCGCACCCTGCGGATAGCCTAGTAGCTCGGCGGCGTAGTGGATATAGTCGGCGCGGCCGGGGATTGGTGGGGTTAGCGCCGAGGCAGGGATATGCCAATACTCAACATTATAGTAGAGCCTGAGCAGGGCGCGGTTGAGCGCCTTGACCGCCTCCGGGTCGAAGAAGCTGATCGAGCGTTCGCCATATTTGTTGAGCGAGACATAGCGCTCAAGAGCTGGGTAGGCGGCGATAAGGGCGGCCATATCGTAGCGCCCCGAGTGGCGGTTGCGTGGGTGTAGTTCTCCTCTATTTGACATCGAAGCTCGCCTTTAGTTGGGCGAAGTTCTCGCCGAAATTTTTAAGATCGCTCCCCATAAGAGGATAGCTCTTAGTTGGGAGGATTGGGATTACCTCTACACCCTCTGCTTCGGTGGCGGCGAAGCGCCTGAAGCAGATCTCGCGGAAGGGCTTGGCGTTAACCGGCTGATAATATTGGTCATAAGACTCTATGCCAACTCGGCGCGGCTCAGCCCCCTTTAAGAATTGCTCGCTCATCTCGCCACACGAGTAGAGGCCAAAGCGCTGGAGGTAGTAGTTGGCCTGCATGCCCATCACAAAGACAAACTTGATGGTGGGGTTGCGCTTTAGGATCCCTTTGATATGTTCATACCCCTCCTTGGCATAGCGCTCAGGGATATAGATATGCTTGCCCTTGGGTGGGCGTGGTAGCTGATCGTTGGATAACAGAGTGCCATGAAGCTCCTCGGCGCGGCAGTGGCCGGCGCTCATCTGCTCGACGGCCTCGAAGATGGTGCGCGCCTCGCTGTAGCGGCTCCTCTCGCCCAGATCGTAGGGCGGGTGGTTGAAGTAGTAATCTAGAAACATGGCGTGCTCTACAACCTCATCTTTCCACTGTAGAGTTGAATTTTCGCCTATGAGTAGCGACCTGGTGGTTATCACCGATGGCCAATCTGCTGTCTTCATTATCTTTAGAATCTGTTTATTTTCTGCAAAGGTAGTGATTTTAATCCGATTTGCTTACCTTTGTCGAAAACCATTTACGATGATAACAACAGATATTCAGGTTCGATTCTCGGATGTTGATCGGCTGCAGCATATAAACAATGTAGTTTTGCAGCAGTATTACGATCTTGGTAAGGTGCAATACTTCAAGAGCGTGCTCTCGATCTCGAATATGTGTACCGATATCACCTTTATTGTGGTCAACACCAATACCAACTACTATGAGGAGCTCTTTGGCGATGATAAGTTTCACGTCACCACGCGAATCATAAAGGTGGGAACCAAGAGTATAACCCTGCGTCAGGAGATTGTAGATATCCCCACGCAGAGGGTCAAGGGGTGCAGCGAGTCGGTGCTTGTGGCTTTCGATCTGCGTGAGAGGGTGAGTGTCGAGATCCCGAGTGATAAGCGCGCTATGATTTTGGCCTATGAAGGTGGCGAGATATATTGAGCCTCTGGGCATGGTCAGCCTTGAGTATGATGGTGATGGGATCTCTAGTTTGCAGATCACAGCAGATTGTAGTGGACTTGACAATAAACCGGATCCCTTTGCTGAGAAGATCTTTTCGCAGATATCTGAGTACATCTCTGGCAGCCGGCGCGAGTTTGATCTGAAGCTAAATTTAGGCGCGCAAACCCCATTCCAAAGGGCGGTTTACGAAGAGCTGCTACTAACGCCATACGGTCAGAGCAGAAGCTATGGGCAGATCGCTCGGGCGATAGGACGGCCGGGGGCAGCGCGAGCTGTGGGTATGGCCTGCAACCGAAATCCGATCCATATCATCATTCCATGTCACCGTGTGGTGGGCTCTAATGGGGCGCTTGTGGGCTATGCCGCCGGGGTGGATCTGAAGCGTATGCTGCTTAAGATGGAGGGGCTATTTGATTTTTATATTTAATTTCAATATCTTTGAGCGAGTAGCAAATTTTAAAAGATATATTATGAAGAGATTATCAATTTTTGTGGCAATCATAGCATTGTCGTCGGTTGTATCATCATGTTGCAATCAGAGCTCTGTCACATCTGAGCAGGCTGTTATTGAGAGTATTATGACCCGCACAAGCGTCCGCTCATATACGAGCCAGGAGGTAGAGCAGGAGAAGATCGAAACCATGCTACGGGCCGCGATGGCAGCCCCAACGGGGATGAATAAGCAGCCGTGGGAGTTTATCGTTGTTACTGATCCTGAGATCTTGGCGCAGTTGCCATCGGTGGCCAGAGGGATGAGTATGGCGGCAAATGCTCCGCTGGCGATTGTGGTGTTGGGCGATACCAAAGTTTCAGGGTCGTGGGTGTTGGACTGCTCGGCTGCCACCGAGAATATCCTTTTGGCGGCGCACGCTATGGGTCTAGGTGCTGTGTGGTGTGGTGTTGAGCCCAACAACGATACCGACCGCTCGGGCAAGATGTCTAAGTTGATGAATCTGCCAGATGGTGTTAAGGCGCTTAATGCTATTATTATCGGCTATCCGGACAGCGAGCCAAAGATCAAGGATAAGTGGAAGGTGGAGAAGATTCACCGCAACGAATATGGTAAATAAGTAGTGTAAAATGGGTGAAATTACTCTCTAAGTAGTGTAAAACAATTATTGCCATATTTTTAAAAGCACTCTTGAAGCGATATTTTTCACTATTAAATTTCAGTATAGAACCACTATATTTTCAATTCAATAGCAAAAAATCTCATCTCCAATAGTACTCTTAAAAACACACCAATAATTATTTTACCCTACTTATTTAGTTTGAAATTACGATTTTTTTATATCTTTGTGCGATGGAGGCGAGTGATGATTGAGTTGAGCGAGATAAAAGGTTAGACTAGAAACAAAATAAAATAATAATGAAAAAACTATTTTTATCAGCCGCTGCTGCCTTGATGGCGGTGCTTTGTGTAGATGCTCAGGTGCGTATTGAATCTCCACACCCCGACCTTGATGTTAAGATCACACGGTGTGCTTATGCTAGTGGAACTGTTGTTGTCGATTTTATTATCACCAATTTTGGTGGCGAGGAGAAGTTTGAGGTGTATGGTTCACATAGTAGTGCGACCACAACAGCCTATGACGATGAGGGAAATCAATATACAAGAATTAATTCCGAGCTTTCGGTAGGTCTTCTAAGTCAAGGCCTCTCAAATAGCTATAAAGAGATGGTTCTGCCACAGGATATACCTATGAAGTTTAGGGTGCAGGTCAAGAATGTATCGGCACAAGCCTCTAAGTTTCCGCTGCTGAAAGTTTCGATGTGCTCGTTTGGCGCTATGGGGCTCAGCAAAGAGAAGCCGATCTTAATTCGCAACCTAGAGTGGGCGAAGTAGAGCCGATATAGATTTAAAAACAGATGAGCTGATCAATGACGTGTGATCAGCTCATCTGTTTTTTTTGTTTAGGAATTAGTACTGATGCGTAAACTCGCTCGTGCGTCATTGCGGACTTGATCCGCAATCTCAAACACTTTCAGTATTAACAACTTAAGAGATTGCGGATCAAGTCCGCAATGACGTGTTAATAAAATTATAATTCAAATCGTTTATTCAAATATTAGCTTCAAATATTTACATATCAATCAATTACAGTTGAATTTAAAAAGTTAACGCATCACTAGTATTTAGGAATAGCAGATTATTTTCGTGTGCCGTTGATGATAATGTAGGCGTTGCCTAGGCCGCGCATACCGATCGCTACATCCAGGTTGTGTTTTATCATCAGCTCGCGCATAAGGCCTCTTGCCCAGTAGCGTGCGTCGATTGGCCTACCTCCCTCATCTCTCATCGGGATTCGCACTTGCTCAAATTTCATCATTGTGGCCGTGGCATCACCAAGCGAGAAGATACCTCTCATATCTTTCGTGCCACTCACCTTGCCATCGGTATAGACGGTGTTGGCGGCCATCCAATCCTCGATCTTGAAGCTCAGTAGATCATCGCCCATGACACTATCGAAGTTTATATCTGAGTTATTCGTGGTAAGACACTCTAGTGTGATCTCGCGACCCTGAGCATCGAGCGAGGTGAAGTAGTTTTGGATCTGATAGTTGAAGGCATCTATACGCATAAGTATCGCCTCCTCTACCATAACCGCAAGTGGGCGAGAGGCCTCATTGGGGTAGCCCGAGCCTGAGGCGGCGGCTATCTGCTTGTTGGAGTAGGCATCAATGGCGTGCAGATCTAGTGTGATAGATTTTTTGTTGCCCTGTCTGTTCTCTATCCATGTGAGATAGATCCAGATGTCAGCCTTGGCTCTTGCGCGCAGCTTATCTAGCGAGGACTCCGCTATGCCACCATCCTCTAGCGCCATCTCGGCTCGCTCGGTGGCGGTGGTCTCTAGATATTTAAGCTCCGAGGAGAGATCCTTTAGGTTTAGTCCGCGATTAGAGAACATCTCACCAATCTTGCTGATGGCAAGTAGCATTTCGGGGTTCTCTTTAAGGGCTCTATCATAGTCGGGGATCAACTCCTTTTTGCCAAATGCCTCAAACTCTGTGGTGTAGCCGCTTTTGTTGCACCACACATCACTAGGGACAACCATCACTGTGGGTATCTTAGTGTTCGTCTGGCTTAGGAGCATCAGCGGCGAGATAAGCAGGGCTAATAGGGTGAGGATCTTTTTCATATTGTTGCGGCGTTATAAATATCTTAATCGGCTTGCAGCTCTTACATCACCTACATCGCGAGCTGTCTCATACCAATATTTAGCCTCGCTTTTATCCTTCTCTGTGCCCGTGCCTGAGTTGTACATCTCGGCCACTTGAAATATGGCATCTTTATGGCCACAGTTAGCTGCGCTAAGAAGGTATCTGAAGGCTAGCCGACTATCTTTATCCACATTATCGCCATAGAGGTACATAAAGCCGACATAGCTCTGTGCATTGACGCTGCCCTTATCAACCGCATCGAGCAGCAGGGGGAGGCCTGCCTCGTGGTTGAAGCGGCGGCAGGCATCGCGCCCTTTTTCAAATAGAGCCTCGGCTTCGGCATTTGTTTTGCCATTGGCAATGTCTTTTTGTTGCGGGGCGGGTGTGGTTGTGTGTGGTGCTATGGCTGGAGCGCTTTCGGCGCTCTCCTCTTGTGAGACTCTGCTCTCAAGCTCCTCGCTAAAATCATCGCTTTTGCACACCATCTCCATGCAGACATAGACCTGTACCGTGCCGTCCGAAAGGTTGTATGTAGACCAATGTATGGGTCTTGTGGCCTCTAGTGATTGGTAGACATATTGATTCATCATCTCATCGCCAATATTTTTTGTGCGGCGCGATTGTCGTTGCGATTTTTCGGTTACGTTTGTAACTACAACCCTCATCATCTGTGCTAGTTGATTTCTTGCATCGGCCGCGGCACCGCTCTTGGCCTCGGCAAATGTTTTAGCTATGGCCGAGCCTGCTGCGCGGAGGTTCTCGCTGGGTATCAAGGCCATCTGTTCGCAGGTCTCTAGGGTGGTGAATGTTTTGGTGAGTGGCGCTGATGGAGGCGCCTGCTCGCTCTCATGCTCCTTTTTTGCGCTTGTTAGGCTCAGTACTACAGTTAAGCCAAAAAATATCTTAAAAAACAGACTCTTCATTCTATAATGTATCTAAAAATGGGTAATAATTGATGCAAATATATATATAAAATAGTGAAGAATCAAGAGTGAATCTGTATAAAGGGGAGTTCTAATTTCTCACAAAATTACTTTTAAGCTATTAACCACCCCTTTTCGATTTTGCGAAAATCGGTGGTATAGCCACTACAACCCACTTTTGCAAAAGCAAAAATGGACAATTATTAACTTGAAATTAGTACTGATGTGTAAACTCGCTCGTGCGTCATTGCGGACTTGATCCGCAATCTCAAACACTTTCAATATTAACAACTTAAGAGATTGCGGATCAAGTCCGCAATGACGTGTTAATGAAATTATAATTCAAATCGTTTATTCAAATATTAGCTTCAAATATTTACATATCAATCAATTACAGTTGAATTTAAAAAGTTAACGCATCACTACTAACTTGAAATTAAAAATCGGGAGAAAATAGAACACCCCTAAATTTATATACATAATAGTTGAAATAGACTATCTCTCTCTTGTGGATCTATCTTATTTGAACATCGAGTAGGCGTTGGTTCTATAAAATAGTGTTGAATAGATAGCCAAGCGCAATAATAAACAGCGTGATTGTGCCGAAGAAAATCGCAATCAACTTCCACGTCATCACCTTTTTGAGGAGCGTTGCTTCGGGAAGAGATAGGCCCACTACACCCATCATAAAGGCGATAGCCGTACCCAGCGGAACACCCTTTGCGACAAAGACTTGAATGATTGGAACTACACCTGCTGCATTGGCGTACATTGGCACTGCGAGGATTACCGCCAAAGGCACTCCATACCATTTGTCGGCTGAGAGTTGCTCGGTGAAGAAATCCTCTGGAACGTAGCCGTGCATTGCTCCACCTATGGCGATACCGATTATTACG
>JBCQTD010000026.1:0-21929 GCA_047178725.1 Rikenellaceae bacterium | reverse complement strand
ACAAACGGACTCATCCGCCAGTACATCCCCAAGGGAACGGACTTTAGTGAAGTAACCGCAAAGCAGATTAAATGGATTGAAAACAAGCTAAATAATCGACCTCGTAAAAGGCTCGGATACCTCACGCCAAATGAAAAATTCAAACAAATATTAACTATGAATTCAGTTGCATTTGCAGGTTGAATTCAGCTTTTATATAACTTGATTCTTGATAAACTGGTGGTAGTAGTACCAATTCTATGTTGCTATCTATGCACGACTGGCTAAACTCTGTTAAAAAACGAACTGCTCTATGATCAAAATCTTCAATATTAAGTCTGCCGTCAACACCATTGTAGATCTTGTTTTCCTCTCTATTCAAAATACAATCACCGTATTTATTTAGGGCTGATCTGACATAAGCACCTCTATCCTCAGCTACTTTTTTATTTGCATATTGGCACATTCTTTTATAAGTGTCACAAATACATGATGGGAGAATTCTCATATACCAAAGGTAGTGTGAGGGAAGATCATATATAATCTTGGAATAATTTATCCCAGAAAACATCAACATACCATATGCATTACCATATAAATCCCCATAAAATTGGTGATACTCAGGAGAGACAATTACAATATCTCCATCTTTGAGATGCCGTTTGATTGAATTTATTTGGTACTCCAACCCTAATGCAGCACTTACTGCTGTATTGATAATTAGCCTACCAAACTCCTCCTCAATCAATTCAGAATTAACTCCTAAAGCGACATTAGATCCTCCGACTAATATAATGCGAGAAGACTCCTTTTCTTTTAATTTATCTATTGACAATAAGACATTTACCTCATGAGATTCCGCCACACGCTTTTTGGTATATGGGGTAAGCGATAAAAGGATTGTTAAATCAATAAATGTGAAAAGAATAACACAAGTCACAATCGCTGTAGCGCATTTACAAATAAATCTTATCATACTCAAAATTGAAAATATATAAAATCACTTGCTTGTCCTGTATTTTTAAAAAAATAAAAATAACAAAGATATAGAAGTATGATGTAAATAACTCTTACACAATGCTTATTGCACTTATTTATATAGCTTATTCCATAAGTGCTTGTTCGATTAAACCACTCAACCACAAAAAACAAAACAATCAACCAGGAGAACTCAATCTCTGTAAAAAAACGGTACGTAGAGCGCAATGTTCCAAACTGCACCATCCCCCTCATATAGGCAAAGGCATCTGAAATACTCTCGGCCCTGAAGAAAATCCAACCGATCACTACTAATGCAAAAGTCGCTATCATTTGAAAAAACTCCTTGAGTGATGGTAACATTCGACCTTGAGCAACCACATCGCTTACATGCTTACGATTTTTGCCAGCCAACAATAGCGGCAAGAACAGCAGCCCATGAAACAATCCCCAAGCTATATACGTCCAATTCGCTCCGTGCCAAAATCCACTCACAACAAAAATTATCAGTGTATTTCTAATCGACATCCACTTACCGCCTCGGCTGCCTCCCAACGGAATATAGAGATAATCCCTAAACCACGTACTAAGCGAAATATGCCATCTGCGCCAAAACTCCGCAATATCTCTCGAGAAGTAGGGATAGTTAAAGTTCTGCATCAAGTTAATGCCAAACAACCTTGCCGTTCCAATCGCGATATCTGAATATCCAGAGAAATCTCCATAAATCTGGAATGCGAATAACACTGCTGCCAGAGCTAAAGTGCTTCCCGTCTGATCGCCATACGATGCCCATACTTCATTCACATATATTGCACAGTTATCTGCAATCACAACCTTCTTGAACAAGCCCCACAAGATCTGCCTCATTCCATCAGCACCCTGCTCATACTCAAACGTGCGCTTGCGTTGAAATTGAGGTAGTAGGTTTGTCGCTCTTTCAATAGGTCCCGCTACAAGCTGCGGAAAGAAGCTCACGAAGGCGAAAAATGCTACTACATCTCTTGTTGCCGAAATCTTCTGTCGGTAAACATCTATCGAATAACTGAGAGCCTGAAATGTGTAAAACGATATTCCGACTGGTAGTATTAATTTTAATGTTATCGGGCTCAAATTAACTCCAAACGTCTGAAACAGAGAGATGAAGTTATCTTGAAAGAAGTTAAAATATTTAAATATACATAGTATGAATAAATTCAAAACTATGTTGGTTATCATTATCGCTTTGGCATAGTTGTTGCGGGGGGGGTAAAATGCACCCTCTCGTTTTCAATCAACAATCCACTCGCAAAACTACAGAGCGATGTGAAAGCAATAAGGATCAAGAATCGCCAATCCCACCAGCCATAGAAGAGATAGCTGACCGCAACCACAAAGAGGTTTTGCAGCTTAATATTTCTATTAAATACAAACCAATAGAGTAGAAAAACTATCGGCAGAAAAAGTGCAAATTCTATTGAGTTGAATAGCATGTTACGTAGTGTGATTTGAATTTATGTCGCAAATATACAATTTATTTGTATAAATAGATCATTAATGCCGCTTTTTTTGTATAAAACAATAGCGCCGATAGGTGGTGTTGAACCAGCCCATAGGCGCTCTAGTTAGCGATAACTGCGTTGATTAGCTACTCTGCTCGATGTTCCAAACAAAGGCTCGCGAGCCCTGCTGCTTGGTCACGGAGTCCATCTTGCGCAGAGCCTCGAGTAGCGGCTCGACCTTTTCGTCCTCGACGATGGCGAGTATCGACGAGTTCATCGACGGCCAGGCGTGGGTGCCCAGGTGGGGCTCGCCATCCACCGACCCGCGACCCATGGTTAGCTCCCACTTGGTGAAGCCCTGGATATGCTGCTTTTCGAGAATTGCGTTTACACGATCGGTAAGTGCTTGATTATATGATATAAATAGTGCTTTCATGGTTGCGATTTAAAATATTAGTGACTCCTCCTCTAGGGCGGCGCGTTTGGCCTCCTCGCGCTGCTCCTTGCGGATCTTGTGGTTGACCAGCACCGAGTAGAAGATTGGCACAACGAGCAGGGTGAGCAGGGTCGAGAATGTGAGACCACCGATTACGGCGATACCCATCGGCTGCCATGTCTCGGAGCCCGAGCCGGTGCCCAGCGCCATAGGGAGCATGCCGAGGATGGTGGTGAATGAGGTCATGAGCACCGGGCGCAGGCGGCTCTTTCCGCCGGCGATAACGGCATCGTAGACGCTCTCGCCGCGCTCGACCAGAAGGTTCATGTAGTCGATCATCACAATACCGTTCTTAGTGACGATACCCACCAGCATAATCGCACCGATAAGGGCGATGATCGACATCGGCACGCTGGTTAGATATAGGGCAAAGATCACACCGGTAAAGGCTAGAGGGATTGTTAGCATAATGATGAATGGGAAGAGCAGCGACTCAAACTGTGTGGCCATAACGATGTATACGAGCATCACGATTAGGACAAATAGTAGGCCGATATCGCTGAAGGCCTCCTGCTGATCTTCGATTGTGCCTCCGAGCTCGATGCTGACACCATCCGGCACATCGTAGTCGGCCAGGATAGCGTTTATGCCGCCGATCACCTCGCTGAGTGGGACGCCGGCGCCCATCGAGCCCTCGATGGTGACTAGGCGCTGGCGGTTCTCGCGCTCGATAGATGGCGAGGCATAGACCTCCTCAATGGAGGCGACCTCGCTTAGGCGCACGGGTTTACCCAGGCTTGAGTAGAGGGTTATCTGTTCGACATCCTGAATCGAGGTGCGGTGCTCCTCGGCATATCGCACAACGATGTCATACTCCTCGCCATCCTCGCGGTAGAGGCTGGCTGTGAGGCCATATATGCGATTTGTGACATATAGCGCCGAGGTGTAGTAGTCCATGCCGTGATAGGCGAGCTTTTCTCGGTCGAAGACCACGTTGAACTCGGGGCGTAGGTCATCGCGCGAGAGCTGCACATCGCGGATGCCGGGGATCTGCTTTATGCGAGCCATAATATCGTTGGCTATATGTGTGGTCTGCTCAATATCATAGCCGAAGATCTTCACATCGGCGGTGCTGGCGCCACTCATGCTGCCGCTCGAGCCACCTGGTGTTACGGCGTATGAGCGAATTTCGGGGATTTTGTCCATGTGTGAGCGCAGGATATCCGACAGCTCATAGATCGAGCGCTCGCGCTCGGTCGATGATGGCATTCGCATATTGTAGTTTATGATATACGAGCCGGTGGTCTGCATGGCGGCAAAGGCATCCGATGATGAGTTGGCGCCGGCCGAGGCCGATACGACGTTAACTTCTGGCAGCTCGCGGTAGATGATGCTGTCGATCTGGCGTGCCACCTTGGCGGTGTACTCAACCGATAGGTTTTGGTCGAGCTTGACGATGGCCGATATACGTCCATTATCTGATGGCGGGAAGAACTCTGTGGCGATCAGTCCTCTCTGAACCATAACAATAGATAGGACGAATGTTCCAATGATAATACCCATGGTGATGCGGCGGTGGGCTAGGACGATCCTCAGAGCTTTAGCGTAGGCGCGATCGAGCCAATTTAGGAATTTGTCGATTGGCTTGTAGACTATGCCGAAGCCCTTATAGTCGTGCACACCACCCTTGCTTGTGAGGATATAGGCCGAGAGCATTGGCGTTAGGGTGATTGCCGCTGTGGTGGATACGCAGACTACGATTGTCACAATCCAGCCTAGCTCGCGGAACATAATGCCCGACATGCCTGGGATCATCGTAAGGGGCATAAATACCGCAACAACTACAAGCGTAGTGGCGATAACCGATAGCCACACCTCGTTGGTGGCGTAGATGGCCGCCTCTTTGGGGCTTGAGCCTTTCTCTATATGTGTTGTGATATTCTCTAGCACCACGATGGCATCGTCGACCACCATACCTATGGCTATCGAGAGCGATGATAGCGAGATGATATTGAGGGTGGAGCCCGTTGCGTATAGATATATAAATGAGCATATCAGCGAGACGGGGATGGTCAGACAGATGATAAAGGTCGCTCTCCATCGCCCGAGGAAGAACATCACCACAAATACCACAAATATAAAGGCATACATGATCGTCTCCGATAGTGAGTTGATACTGTCGGTGATCTCCTGCGAGCCCTCAAATATAAGGCCTATTTTTACATCTTTTGGGAGCGAGCGCTCGATAGATGGTAGGGTTTTGTTGATCTTCTCAACAATATCTACTGTATTGGCGCCCGACTGCTTCTGGATAATCACACGAACACCTAGCTCGCCGTTGATGCGCTCATCCATTGTCGACTTCTCGAGCGTATCGCGAATGATGGCGACATCTTCAAGCTTTACGGTGCGGCCGCCGCTGTTCGAAAGGACGATGTGGCGCATCTGGTCGCTGGATGTAAATTCGCCATCGGTCTTGATGTTGAATGTGTTGTTGCCGATATCAATCGTGCCGCTAGAGACGTTGACATTCTCCTGGGCAATGATGGCGCCAACCTGCTCAACAGTAAGGCCATAGGCATCCAGTTTCACCGGGTCTACATTGACCTGCACCTCGCGGTCGGGTGCGCCCATGATGCTAACGGCACCTACACCATCAATACGATTTAGTACGTTTGTCAGCTTCTCATCGAGGATCTTCGATAGGGCAGGGTAGCTCTCGTCGGCGGTGATGGCAAGCATCATCACTGGCATCATCGAGGTCGAGAATTTGAAGATTGTAGGGTATGAGACATCATCTGGGAGCAGATCCTGGGTGCGGCTCACAACATCGCGGATGTCGTTTGTTGCCTCCGAGAGGTCTATGCCATACTCAAATTCTAGGGTGATAAACGAGACGTTGTCCGATGAGGTTGATGTGATATCCTTCAAATCGTCCACCGTGTTGAGGTTATCCTCCAGCACGCGGGTGATGTTGGTCTCGATATCGTCGGCATTAGCACCCGAGTAGGTGGTGATTACCGATATCTGGGGGATCTCAATCTCTGGATATTGATCCACAGAGAGATGGTATAGCGAGTAGAGTCCGAATACCATCACACCTATAAAGATAAGGCATGTGGAGATCGGTTTTCTAACCGCGCTTTCGTAAATTTTCATAGTCGTTTTGCTCTGTTAAATTACATCTTAAGAGTTACCTCCGCACCATCGCTTAGGCGCGAGAATGCTGTTACAAGAACCTGATCGCCTGCCTTAACGCCCGATAGAATGTCGATATCTGAGTCCACCTGGCGCCCCTTCTTAACGATGCGGCGCACAGCCTTGCCATCCTTATACACGTAGACAAAGTGCTCGGATGAGCCAAACTGCTTCTGCACGGCAACATCTGGAACTAGTATGCCAGCTTTAGAGCCCATGTTGAATCTTGCGCGAGCATACATTCCCGGGCGAAGCTCCATTGAGCTGTTGGGCACGGTCACCTCTACGGTGAAGGTGTGGGTTGTCGGGTCAAGCGCTGGGTAGATAAGGCTCACCTTGCCCGAGAACTCCTTGCCGGGGTAGACCTCCGAGTGAACTGCTACGGGCATGCCTAGCTTTACATTTGGCACAAACTGCTCGGGTATATTTACCTTTACCTTCACCCTATCCATCTGGGCAACGTGTAGAATTGCGGCGTTGTTGAATAGGTTTCCATCCTCGGTGTTGCGCGCTGTAATCACGCCATCTATCGGCGAGAGTAGCTCGATATTTTTCTTGATATTTTCGGCCACCTCTCGCTGAACATCTAGCGATGATTTGGTTTGATCCAGCGTCTGCGCCGAAATACCTCCCGCCTCAAAGACTGGCAAAAGGCGGTTGTAGTCGTTTTGTAGGGTGTTTACCGCTAGCATCTGCTGGTTGTAGAGCGTTGGGTCTAGCGTCGCTAATAGCTGACCTTTTTTCACATTGTCGCCCACATCCACTAGGATTTTATCCACACGCACGCCACTCACCGCTGGGGTGATGTCGTTCTCCTTGTAGGCCTCAACCTCGGAGGTGAAGAGCTCGATAAGCTCAATATTGGCGCCTTTGGCTACGGTGCTTTTGGTTAGAATCTTGCTCTGGGCAGGATCTACCACTGCCGCCTCCGAGCTCTTTGTCTGCTGCTCTGCGCAGCCTACAAGCGTGGCTAGAGCTAGGGCTGAAATAAATAATCTTTTCATCTTTTTATATTGCTTTTTTTAATTCTCTATACCGATAATTTTGTCATACTCGCTGCGAGCAACAAGCAGATCGTAGATAGCCTGCGAGAAGCTTAGCTCGGCCTGCGTTAGCGACAATCGCGCCGAGTTGAGCTCTAGGATTGTACCCGCTCCGGCGTTGTAGCGGCTCTCGGATATTGTGTAGGCCTTCTTGGCCTGCGATACGGTCTGCTCTTGGGCAAACATCTGCTCGCGCGCGGTGTTGATATTTGTTATCGCGTTGCTTATGCTCACCACAACACTCTGCTCGGTGTAGGCGCGTGTGAGCGTGAGCTGGTCGATCTGGTTGGTGATGCTGCGGGCTGCGTTTACATTATATAGACCTTGGAAAATTGGAATCGAGAGCGAGAGACCAACGCTAGAGGGCTGCTGCCAGAAGTAGCCGGTCGATGAGCTGCTACTATAGGTAGATACCATATTATTTCCCGTAAGCGAGATAGAGCCGTAGGCGGCAAGCGTCGGTAGGCGGCTGGCTTGAGATACACGTAGCTGGCTCTCGAGGATCTCGCTCTGAAGTGCGAGCGAGCGAAGTGAACTGTTGCCAGATAGATCTAGTGCTAGATTTGACGAGCCCTCAAGTACTATATCGCGCAGGCGATTTAGATCACCCTTAACCTCTATATCAACTGTTGTTGGTAGAAAAAGATACATCTTCAGAAGATCCTTAGCGATGGTGATCGCCGCCTCGGTCTGGATGATTAGCGGTTGTAGATTGCTATATTGAACCTGGGCGGTGAGTAGATCATACTCCGAGAGGATGCCGTTCTGGTACTTTATCTGCGACTCGTCGACGGTTTGCTTCGCTGTCTTGGAGTTCTCCTCCAAAACCGCTAGTGATTGCTCCGCGAGGAGTATGCCATAGAAGCTATTTTTAACCTCTGCAATAAGGTCGATGCGCGACGAGCGAGCCGACTCGACGGCCGCCTCGGCCTGCGAGCGGTTCATCTTCAGCGTGCGATAGACACTAGGCGAATAGAGCGCCAGCGAGAGATTTGCAGTCGTGGTAAATGTGTTGTAGGGGTCGCTGCTAAACGAGAAGCCCTTTGCCATGTCTTGGCTCTTAAGGGTTCTGTTGAGCGTGCCATCAATGCTAGCTTGTGGAAGCAGATAGCTCATGGTTGTCTTGCGCACATAGTCATAGCGCTCGATCTCCATATCGGCAATCTTGATGGTGGGGTTTTCATCTAGAGCTAGCTGCACAGCACCATCCAGGGTGAGTGTGAGCTGCTGGGCGTTGCTCTCGAGTGTGGTGGTGCAGATAAATGCCGCCGCCAGGATTAGTACTCTTTTCATTGTTATTCTAATTGTTATTTTATTGTCTCAATATATTTATCAATCACCTCGAGCCCTTTTGAGGTTGATATGCCGCGCAGGAAGCTAATCATAACATATCTAAAGGCCTCCTGTCTGGTGATGCCATTAGGAAGCGCGAGCTCATTTGCGTTGTGTATAACGCCCGAGGCCATATACTTGAGCAGCGAAAACGATAGCTCGATATTAAGATCCTGAGTTAGAAGCCCATCTATTTTGCCCTGCTCTAGTGCTGCCTTGAACTCTGCCGTGTGTTGCGCTCCGCTGTTGTTTTGTAGACGATCGTGTGTCGCTGGATAGAAGCGGCGAAGAGCGTTGTACACCCTCCATGTTGTCTCCGAATCCTTGGCCGAGCTATCTAGCACTAAAAGGACGGCCACAAGTACGTTGGGGGCGCTCGCTGCTATGCGCATATTATTCTCAGCATGCCTTTCCGAGTGTGCAAGCATTGCTTGATAAAGCAGCTCCTCCTTATCGTGAAAAGATTCGTATAGCGTACGCTTGGAGATACCCATCGCTTGGGCGATGTCGTCCATTCTGACCGCCTTTACGCCCTCCTCGATAAACATCTTCTGGGCTACCTCTATGATTCTCGCTCTCTGCTCGTTTGCCATTGGTTGTTATTTTACGCTGCAAAGGTATGCAAAAAACCTAGAAAACAAAAAAAGTTTTCATATTTTTTGATCTAAATTTAATAAAGAGTGAAAATATACTCTCTAACGTGGTTTTATTAGCGAAATTGTACTATCTTTGTTGCAATAGATACCTAATAATCATGAATGACTCTCAAAAACAGTTGCCCCTCGTCGCGAGTGATGAGTGGCTGCACCCAGTAGCCGAGGAGATAAATCTTCGTCACAAATTATATCAAGAGCACCTCAATGATATCGAGCAGAGCTCGGGCTCAATAGTAGATTATGCCAATGGCTATCGTTACTATGGTTGGCAGTATGATGAGATGATGCAGGGGTGGTGGTTTCGCGAATGGCTACCTAGGGCACATGATGTCTATATTTTTGGTGAGTTTAATGGTTGGTCGCGCACCGAATTGCGCCTTCAGAGAGACCATGCCGGGGTGTGGAGCATCTTCTTCCCCGACGCGCTTTATGAGCACAGATTGCTCCACAATTCGCTATATAAGCTCCATGTAAATGGTGAGAATGGATGGCTGGACAGAATCCCGGCCTATGCCACGCGTGTGGTGCAGGATGATGTGACCAAAAACTATACCGCGCAATTCTGGAAGAGACAATATTTTGATTGGCAGGGTGATAGCTATGTGCCAGCTAAGGGTAGGCAGCTGCTTATCTATGAGGCACATGTTGGCATGGCGCAAGAGAGCGAGGGTGTGGGAACATACGTTGAGTTTACCGAGAAGATACTACCTCGAATCAAAAAAGAGGGTTATAATGCCGTGCAGCTGATGGCCATCGCCGAGCACCCCTACTATGGCTCGTTTGGATATCATGTCTCTAGCCTCTTTGCCCCATCATCACGCTTTGGCACGCCCGAGGAGCTGAAGGCTCTGGTTCGCCAGGCGCATAAGCTTGGCATTGCGGTGATTATGGATATTGTTCATGCCCACTATGTCAAGAATCTAAATGAGGGTATTGCCGAGCTAGATGGCTCGCCGGGGCTCTACTCAAAGCCTGGAGATGCTGGATATCAGCCATATTGGGACTCAAGAACCTTCGACTATGGCAAAAAGGAGGTGCAGCACTTCCTGCTCTCTAATGTGAAATATTGGATTGATGAGTTCCACTTCGATGGCTATCGCTTCGATGGTGTCACCTCCATGTTGTACCACCACTTTGGTTATACTGAATTTGACTCGCGCGAGAAGTTCTTCGATGAGGGTGTCAACCGCGATGCTGTTGTCTACCTATCGTTGGCCAATAAGCTAATACATGATCTGAATCCAAATGCCCTCTCTATTGCCGAGGATGTGAGCGGCATGCCGGGCGCGTGTGCCCCCTTGGAGGATGGTGGCATGGGCTTTGATTATCGTCTAGGGATGGCGATTCCCGATTTCTGGATCAAGATGCTTAAGGATCAGAGCGACGAGGAGTGGGATATCTGGCAGATGTGGGATATAATGACCTCACGCCTGCCGGGAGTTAAGACCATAGCTTATGCCGAGTCGCACGACCAGGCGATGGTGGGCGATAAGACTATCGCATTTAGATTGATGGATAAGGAGATGTATACATCTATGAGCCGCGATATCCCTAGTCTAATTGTAGATAGAGGTATGGCGCTGCACAAGATGATCCGCCTGATGACTATCACCACGGGCGGCGATGCCTACCTTAACTTTATGGGTAATGAGTTTGGCCATCCCGAGTGGATCGACTTCCCGCGCGAGGGTAATGGCTGGGGCTATAGCCACGCGCGCAGGCAGTGGTCGCTTGCCAAGAATGGGCTGTTGAGGTACTCTTGGCTGGGCGATTTTGATCGGGCAATGCTCTCGCTAGTTAAGCGACATAAGCTCTTAACCTCTGGCTATCCCTATCGCGAGAATATGGATGAGCAGAATAAGACAATAGCTTTTACCCATCGCAATCTGCTCTTTGTCTTTAACTGGCATTCGGTGGCCTCCATTCCCGATTATGAGCTAAAGGTTAGTCGCGGCGGAAACTATGTGCCGATTCTCTCCACTGATGAGCTCCGATTTGGAGGCTTGGATAGAATCGACATGAGCGGCGAGCACTTCTCTCAGGAGCGCGATGGCGAGCACTTTATAAGAATATATAACACTTCGCGCACAGCGACAGTATATAAACTAAAGTGAAATTAACATTTCTAGGTACGGGCACATCCCAGGGTGTGCCAACGATCGGCTGTCGATGCCGCGTGTGCCAATCGAAGGATAGCCGGGATAATCGGTTGCGCTCCTCTGTGATGATCGAGGATGCCGCAACTCGCGTGGTGATCGACGTGGGGCCCGATTTCCGCTACCAGATGTTGCGCGCTGGTGTGCGCCATCTTGATGGTGTTATCTTAACGCATGAGCATAAGGATCATGTAGGGGGCATAGATGATCTGCGTCCGCTCAACTTTGTCGACTATCCCGAGGCGATATACAATATTCCGATCTATGCTGCGGCGAAAACTTTGGCTACCGTTAAGAAGGATTACGATTACGCCTTTGCTACCGATAAATATCGCGGTGTGCCGGAGATATCGACCGTTGAGATTGATAGTGCCCCATTTAAAATAGGAACTCTAGAGTTTCTGCCAATTAAGGGTCACCACTCGCCGCGTTTTGAGGTGAGGGGTTTTAGGGTTGGTGCGCTGGCCTATCTGACCGATTTCAAGAGTCTGGATGAGGGTGAGGTGGAGAAGCTCTCAGGGCTGGATGTGCTGATTGTAAATGGTCTGCGCCATGAGCCGCACCCCTCGCACTTTACCATCGCCGAAGCCCTGTCGCTCGCGCGCGAGGTGCAGCCCAAGAGGTGTTATCTGACTCATGCCTCGCACGATGTGGGGCTTCATGTGGAGGTTAATGCAATCCTGCCCGAGGGTGTGGAGTTTGCCTATGATATGTTGGAGATTGAATTTTAAAAAATGAAGAAATTTAAAGGAAAGAGTGTTGTAGTTACGGGAGCATCGTCTGGCATTGGCGAGGCGCTGGGCAGAGCTTTTGCCGCAATAGGTGCTAATGTCACGCTATGTGCCAGAAATGAGAGCTCGCTTGAGAGTATAACTGCGCAAATTAACGGCTTAGGAGTAGGCAAGGCTATATATGTCGCCTGCGATGTGGTGAGCGAAGATGATTGCAAAGCGGTTGTCGCCAAGGCTGTCGAGACTTTCGGTGGCGTGGATATCTTGATCTGCAATGCAGGCCTTTCGATGAGGGCGCTCTTTGATGATCTTGATCTGGAGGTTTTGCACCGACTAATGGATGTAAACTTCTGGGGCACGGTTAATTGCGTAAAGGCAGCACTCCCATATCTGCAGGCCGCAAAGGGCTCAATTGTAGGTGTGTCGTCGGTGGCTGGTCTGCATGGGCTGCCTGCTAGAACAGGCTACTCGGCCTCAAAGTATGCTATGACTGGATTTTTGGAGACTATTAGAATTGAGAACCTACATAAGGGTCTGCATGTGATGATCGCCTGCCCAGGATTTACCGCCTCGAATGTTCGCTTTGCGGCGCTTACGGCTGATGGTTCGTCGCAGGGTGCCTCTCCGCGTGAGGAGGGCAAGATGATGAGCGCCGAAGAGGTAGCTCAGATTATAATAAAGGGTATACGCAAGCGTAAGCGCCTATCGCTTATGGAGTTTAATGGATGGGCAACACATATTGTAAAGAAGTTTGCCCCAGCATTTTTGGATAAGATGTTCTACTCGCACATGGCCAAGGAGCCAGACTCTCCCCTTAAGTAGTTTGGTTCTCCTCCTTGATCTCCACATCGCAGGCGGCGCAGTTGCTGTGGCAGCCTAGATCGTGGCAGTTGGCACCCTCTTCATCCTGGCGCGACTCCTGTACGGCGCATACGATGCCCCTCTCCTGCATATGTTTGTTGGTTGATATCTCCGAGTCGATAAAGTGGCCTTTAATCATCAAAGTGATAGACATGCCAACCATAAAGAGTGCAACAGCACCAATAGAGAAGAGTACGACAATGAGCCAGTTAGCCATGGTGTAAGGATTTTTTATTTTGTTATAATGGTGCAAATTTATACATTTGTAATTGATTTGCCAAATTAATATTTTATAGAATGCGTATAGTTATTGCCGGAGCCGGTGAGATGGGTTGCCATTTAGCGAAGATGCTGAGTGGTAATAGCCACGATATCACCGTTATTGATAGCGACCAAAAGCTCCTCTCAGAGGTGAGCTCGCTGGCGGATGTTATCACCGTCGAGGGCGACTCTACAGCCTTTGCCACCCTGCGCAAGGCGGCCGTTAGAAAGAGCGATCTGTTTATCGCCGTTAACCATAAGGAGAACGATAATATTGTGGCGGCAACCCTGGCCAAGCAGCTGGGCGTTAAGAAGGCTATCGCCAGGGTGGACAACAATGAGTATCTGGAGCCAAATAATAAGGAGATCTTTATTGATATGGGTATCGACTACCTATTCTACCCAGAGAAGGTGGCCGCCGGCGAGGTTATCAACCTTTTAGGCCACACATCCTCGACCGAGTATGTAGATTTCTCGGGCGGCACGCTCTCGTTGGTGGTTTTTAAGCTCGATGGCACTTCGCCGCTTATTGGTCGCCAGCTGCAAGGCTTTAGCGATGATGAGACTCCGCTTATCTGTCGCACGGTTGCAATTTCGCGATCGGGGCAGACTATCATCCCGCAGAAGGAGGAGAGCTTTATGGATGGAGATGTAATCTATATTATCGCAAGGCAGGATTCGATGGCCGAGGTTATGGCATACTCGGGAAAGAGTAATATCGAAATTAAGAATATGATGATCCTTGGCGGCTCGCGAATCGGAATCCGTGTTGCCACCGAGCTTCAGAATGAGGTTAATATCAAGCTTATAGATTACAATCCGGAGAAGGCCTATCGCCTGGCCGAGCAGCTTGATAAGACCCTTATCATAAATGAGGATGGGCGAAATACTGAGGTTATGCTCGAAGAGGGGCTCTCGAATATGGATGCCTTTGTGGCCGTTACGGGTCGTAGCGAGACTAATATCCTGGCGGCGATGCTTGCCAAGAGGATGGGTGTAAAGAAGGTTATCGCCGAGGTCGAGAATCTCAACTACATAACTCTTGCCGAGAGCATGGGTATAGATACGATAATCAATAAAAAGTTGGTCACCGCCTCTAATATCTTCCGCTTTACAATGTCTACCGATGTGCAGGCTATTAAGTGCCTTAACGGTAGCGATGCTGAGGTGTTGGAGTTTATCGTAAAGCCCAATTCGCCGGCGACAAAGAGCAAGATCCAGGAGCTAGCCTTGCCGCGCGATACGATTATCGGAGGTATCGTTCGTGGAGATAAGGTATTTATTGCAACCGGAAGCAGCGAGATCAAGGCCTATGATAGGGTGGTGGTATTCTCTATGCCAGCCTCGGTGGGAAAGATAGGTTACTACTTTAATTAAAAACTATGTCGCTCAAAAATACGATATTAAAGAGTCTGCTATCTCGCAATTATAAGAGAATCGTGCAGTTTCGAGATAACCCCGTGAGGACGCAGAGGCGTATGCTAGAGCGGGTATTATCGTTGGGCGAGGGGAGTAGCTTTGCTATAGATTATGAGATAAGCTCTAGCACTAGCTATGAGGAGTTTGCCCGTAAGGTGCCGATCTTTGATTATGATAGCTTTAAGCCCTATATTGAGCGCATGCTCTCAGGTGAGAGGGGGGTGGCAACGCGGGGCGTGGTGCGTAAGTTTGCAAAATCCTCTGGCACGACTGCCGATAGGAGTAAATTTATACCTGTAACAAATATCTCTTTGAGGCGAAATCACATGAGAGGAATGAGGGATGTTTGCGCTCTATATATAGCACAATTTCCCGACACTAATGTGCTTTCGGGCAAGATTCTATCGCTTGGCGGAAGTTGCAAAAAAGAGGGTTCGGTTAAGGTTGGCGACCTCTCGGGGCTCTTGATGGATTGGTTTAAGGTGGGTAGCGGCTGGTTGCGTGCACCGAAGCTCTCTACCGCGCTGATCGAGGATTTTGATGAGAAGGCGCAGCGCATAATTGATGAGTGCCGCGATGAGAATATAACAGCATTTTTGGGCGTTCCATCATGGAATATGGCTTTGCTCTCGCGCCTAGTGGAGCAGAGCGAGGGGAGGAGTCTGAAGCAGATATGGCCAAATCTGGAGCTCTTTGCCCATGGCGGAATAGAGCTATCGCCATACCGCAGCTCGCTTGAGCATCTCTATGGAGGCGAGGGTCTTAGATATATGGAGAGCTATAACGCCTCGGAGGGCTTTTTCGCCATTGCAGATGATATTTCGCGGGGGGATATGCTCCTGATGCTCGATTATGATACATTCTATGAGTTTCATGAGGGGGATAGAGTTGTTCCGCTATGGGGGGTGGAGCTCGGACATACATACGCCTTGATTATAAGCGCCTCAAATGGCCTGTGGAGATATGAGATTGGAGATAGGGTGCGCTTCACCTCTATAAAGCCATATAGAATAAAGTTCGCCGGACGTACCAGGCAATTTATAAATGCCTTTGGTGAAGAGGTTATAGTTGACAATACGGATGAGGCTCTGCGCCTAACATGCTATCAGATGCAGGCTCTAACCTTTGACTATAGTGTGGCGCCGCGATTTATGTCTTTGACCAGAGGCGGTTGCCACGAGTGGCTAGTGGAGTTTGTTCGCCCCCCAAAAGATCTAGAGCTTTTTGCCGCGCGATTGGATGAGAATCTACGCAACATAAACTCAGATTATGATGCCAAGCGCAGCTCGACGATGAGCCCATTGGAGCTCACCTCGCTAAGGCGCGGCACGCTGCTTCGGTGGATGCAGAGGTATGGAAAGAGTAAGATCCCTCGCCTGAGTGGCGAGCGTTGGATCTATGAGCAGATAAAACTTTTAAATGAGCAGAGCGATGTATATAGCAATAGCAGGAAATATCGGTAGTGGCAAGACCACCCTAACCGAGATGCTTTCGCAGCATTATGGAGCGAGGTCATATTTTGAGGAGCCAAACAACCCCTATATTGGCGACTTCTATGAGTCGATGAGCAGGTGGTCGTTTCATCTACAGATCTACTTCTTGGGCTCTCGCATCGAGCAGTTGCAGCAGCTGCTTGCGGATATGCATGATGGTAAAAATGTGCACTTTATTCAAGATCGAACGATCTTTGAAGATGGCCATATATTTGCCAGCAATCTACATGAGATGGGCTTAATGTCGACTCGCGACTTTAATACATACATGAAAACCTTTGAGCTCTTCACAACGCTGTTGCCTAAGCCCGATCTTCTGATCTACCTTAAGGCGAGTGTGCCGACTCTTGTCTCGCAGATCAAAAAGCGAGGCAGGGATTATGAGAGTAACCTAGATTCAGACTACCTTTCGCTCCTCAATGAGCGATATGATAATTGGATAGAGAATATATATCAAGGCCAGGTCTATGTGATAGATAAAGACTGGGATGATTTTGAGAGTGAGAGTGAGATCTTTGATGGGATCTGCCAATATATAGATAATTTATAGATGATTCAGTTGCCAGAGGCTTTTAAGGAGCAAATTATAGATCAGATAGGAGAGGATAATGGGTTAAAGCTATTCGCTACACTTGATAGCCAGGCACCAACCTCGATACGTGTAAATCCATTTAAGGTGCATGCCGCCCCCGATCTTCGTTCGGTGGGGTGGTCGCGCTATGGTTTCTATCTAGAGCAGAGGCCAATCTTTACGCTCGATCCCGCTTTCCACGCCGGGAATTACTACGTTCAGGAGGCTGGCTCGCAATTTATTTCGCATCTACTCTCGGGGCTGGATCTCGAGGGCAAGTGTGTGCTCGATATGTGCGCCGCACCGGGTGGTAAGAGCACGCTCTACTCTACCCTTGTAGGGCTCGAGGGGCTAGTGGTAGCCAATGAGATTAATCGCCAAAGAGCTGGCGTGTTGGCGGAGAATGCTAAGAAGTGGGGCCTAGGAAATATTGTGGTTACAAATAATGACCCCTCGGCCGTTGCGCAATTTAGCTCCTGGTTTGATCTGGTGGCCGTTGATGCCCCCTGTTCGGGCGAGGGTATGTTTCGCAAGATGCCCGAGGCCAGAGAGGAGTGGACACCGCAGTCGGTTGCCCTGTGCGTTAAGAGGCAGGAGGATATTATGCATGAGGCGTGGTCGTCTCTTAAGGCTGGCGGCATATTTATATATAGCACCTGCACTTTTAATCGCCACGAGAACGAGCAGCAGCTGGAGGCCTTCGCCGAGTGGGCGGGTGATGAGCTCTCTTCGTTTGAGGTGGTCGAGTGCGATGCGAATTGGGGTGTTGAGTGCTCTCAGGTAGGCGAATTCCAATGCTTTAGATTCTGGCCACATATGGCCGAGGGAGAGGGATTCTTCGCAGCTATTGCGCGCAAGAGCTTCGATGCCGGAGGCAAGAGTCGAATGCCAAAATCGAAGAAGAGTATCTTCTCGACTATTGACCGACCATCGCTCAAAGAGTTGCAGAGATGGATATCGCAGCCCTCTTTGATGGAGTTCTACATTGTGGCGGATAGAGTATATGGATATTATAGCGCCAAGATGAATGAGATAAAGCGCCTGGCCGAGACTCTGCATGTGGTGCACTCGGGTGTGGTTATGGGGCAGATATTCAAAGGCTCGCTTAAGCCCGATCCGTCGCTAGCGCACTTCCATGATGTGAGTCGCGAGGCTCTGCCTTGGGTGGAGCTTGAAAAAGAGGATGCTCTCAATTTCCTGAGAAAGGGGGAGCTCAGCGCCGAGCTCTTTGAGGAGGGGCTATCTCTTGTATGCCATGAAGGCAGCCCTCTAGGCTTTGTTAAGAGGGTCGGTCGCAGGGTAAATAATATGTACTCAAATTCGTTGAGAATTTTAAATTATTAGATAGAGGATGGAGGTAAAAAAACTATTCTACACCATGGGTGAGCTGTCGGAGATGTTCGATGTAACACCTTCATTGATACGCCATTGGGAGCGCAACTTTGATGTCATAAAGCCTGCGCGTAATAAGAAGGGTAATAGATTATTTACGCCCGATGATGTGGAAAATTTTCGTTTGATATATCATCTGGTTAAGGAGCGAGGCATGACCCTCGAGGGTGCGCAGCGCAGTCTTAAGCAGAATAGATCGAGCTACAAGCGCGATGCCTATCTCTTAGAGAGGTTGCAGAAGATTCGAGCGCTGCTGCTTGAGGTGCGCGAGGAGCTTAAGAGCGAGGATGAGTTTATCGTAAATGATGATGAGGGTGCTCTTTCGGCCTCGTGCGATAAGGATGGTCGCACAATTTTGCGCTTTGACGAGAGCGGCGATGAGATCTCGTTGGAGCCCGAGCAGAGGCGCGAGCCTAAGGAGCGCAAGCCGCGTCGCAAGGTCGATAGCCAGGACGAGGAGTTGTTTGCATTTTATGAACAATCACTATTTTAGTATGACGACAGTATCAGATATTACAGATATGATAGAGGCTTTCGCGCCACTATCGTTGCAGGCAAGCTATGATAATTCGGGGCTCGTTGTTGGCAATCCGGCGATGGCGGTGAGCGGTGTTTTGCTCGCTGTTGATGTCTCCGAGGCGGTTGTTGAGGAGGCCATTGCTCAGGGGGCAAATATGATTATCACCCACCATCCGATAATCTTTTCGCCCATAAAACGCTTCAACTCAAGAGGATATGTCGAGCGGTCGGTCGAGCTGGCCATTCGCCATTCGGTGGCTCTATATGCTGCCCACACAAACCTAGATAGCGTTATGGGTGGCATGAGCTGGATTGTTGGCCAGAGGCTATCGCTGAAAAATATGTCGATCCTTGAGCCCACGGCCGAGAGCGCCGGCTTTGGAGTAGTGGGCGAGTTGGAGCAGCCTGTGCCAACGTTAGAGTATATAGATTTTGTGGCAAGAGAGTTGCAATGTAGAGTGGTTCGCCACAGCGAGATCGTCGCTCCCGAGCTAAGCCGTGTTGCGATCTGCACCGGTTCGGGTGGCTCGCTTATGGAGGCTGTGCGAGTCTCCGGAGCCGATATCTATATCACTGGCGATCTTAAATATAACGACTTTATGAGCCCCAGCGGAGGCTTTACGGTGGTGGATGTGGGGCATTATGAGAGCGAATATTGCGCAAATGATATTTTATATGATATTTTATCAAAAAAAATGTTTAACTTTGCAGTTCGCAAGTCTGAGGCCTCGTCAAACCCAGTTTGCTATCGAGGATATTTTGGTGAGAATTAAAAATTATATTGTATATAAATATGGCACAAAAGAAAGCAGTAGAAGCTGACTACTCAATGCAGGAGAAGATCATGGCGCTCTATGATCTCCAGAAGATTGATTCGCAGATCGACGAGATCAATAAGATTAAGGGCGAGCTCCCATTGGAGGTCAAAGATCTTGAGGATGGTCTTGAGGGGTTGAATACTCGTGTTGAGAATATCAATGGCGAGATCGAGGAGTATAATTCACTCACCAAGCAGCGCAAGCGCGAGGTTGATCAGTCGAGAATCCAGATCGCAAACTACAAGGAGCAGCACAACAATGTGCGCAACAATCGCGAGTTTGATGCCATCACCAAGGAGATCGAGTATCAGGAGCTAGAGATCGAGCTTGCCGAGAAGCGTCTTAAGGAGTATGCTGTGGCTATCAAGGCCAAGCGCGAGCAGCTTGAGGAGACTCAGGCAATTTATGCCGACCGCGAGATCGACCTAAAGGCTAAGCGTGAGGAGCTGGAGAACATTGAGGCTCAGACCGCTTCGCAGATTGGCCTCTTGATTGCTAAGGCCGATGCTGCGCGCACCAAGATCGACGATCGCCTGCTGGCGGCCTACAGCCGTATTCGAAGTAATGTCCGCAACGGACTAGCTGTTGTGACAATCAAGCGCGATGCTTGCGGCGGATGCTTTAATCGCATCCCACCACAGCGCCAGGTCGAGATCCGCCAGGGCAAGAAGATTATCATCTGCGAGTATTGCGGCCGCGTGCTCGTTGGCGACGATAGCGAGGTTGTAGAGTAGCGATAACCACATATTAAGAGCATGCCCCCGGAAGTATATCTTCTCGGGGGCATATCTTTTCTCGGCAATGTGGTAAAAAATGGTTGGTAAAACCGCTGTAACGCATTGATATATAGAAAGATTGATTATCTTAATTGAAACGTGTTTCAATTAAGATAATTTTTTATGTCAAAAAGAGAGAGAAAAACGCGCTGTTGGGCGTGCTCAAGTTTGGATGTTCAGAAGTGGGGAAAGCGCAATGGGCATCAACGATTTCGGTGTAATGAATGTGGAATTTATTTTACATCAGAGAACCAAGGAGTAACGCGAGCCAACGAGAGAGTATGGTTTCGCAAATGGGTCATTGAGCGGCAAACTTTACCGCTGTTATCACGCGATAGCGGACTTTCCGTTAGTACGCTACAACGTAAGTTTTACGACTATCTCAAGAGCTATCCGCAGTGGAGTATCCCCAAGTGCCGAGTGGTGCATCTGGTCATCGACGGAACTTACTTCACAAACAAGATCTGCCTCTATGTTTATCGTGAAAATGAGATCCAAGAGACGCTTTTGTATCGCACGACAACAGGTGAATATGCCAGCGAAATATATGAAGATTTAAACAATATAATGCAAGTAGGCATCATCATCGAGAGTGTTACTTGCGATGGTCACAAGTCAGCCATAAGTGCAATTAAAAAGTGTAATAAGTGGATTGTTAAGCAGAATAAAGCGAGCAAGACAGAGGTGCAACCTATTGTTATTCAGCGGTGTTTGGTTCATATTCAACGAGGTTGCTTGGATTATATCAAGAAGGATCACCAGAGCATCGCAGGACGTAGGCTACGCGCCATAGCTATGACAATATGCAAGATCGACAGCTTCGAGAAGCAACGATTGTCCTTTGAGGCTTTCCATTTTTGGTTCTCCGATAATGAGGATTATATTATGCAGATGAGCACAAGTGAATCGGGGCGTAAATGGAGAACTCACAAGGATATATATGGCGCATATCGTCTAATCATGAATGCACTACCTGATATGTTTCGATACTTAGAGAACT
The DNA here is from genome assembly GCA_047178725.1 of Rikenellaceae bacterium. Lineage (GTDB taxonomy): Bacteria > Bacteroidota > Bacteroidia > Bacteroidales > Rikenellaceae > Alistipes. The sequence continues at coordinate 829 of JBCQTD010000026.1, read as the reverse complement.
CAAAAATACCAGCAACATCTAACTGTATAGAGGCATATTTCTCGCACCTCAAAGAGACAATATCTTTTCATCGTGGGCTATCACACAGCCATTTCCGGAACTTCGTGAGGTGGTATGTTTACTTTAGAAATAATCATTAGCTTGGGGTTTTCTTAGACATAAAGATTACCAGCAGAAATAGAAAAGGAGCACCGAAGTACTCCTTTTCTGCTGTATAATCATAAAGCCTATTTCTAGCAAGTTGCTCCCCAGCAGAGCTTGATTCCTCTTTGGCTTTACTCTGCAAAAATACTATAATTTTCATTGCGAAAACCAACCATTTTTGACCACATTACTCTTTTTCTTTTCTCTCTCCGTGGAGCTCTATAGGACAAGAAAAAACCACCAATCCATCACAAAAAGCGTGCTAGATTGGTGGTTTGCTTGATTAGGGGGTATTACATGCCTATTGCCGAGTAGTCGATCGACGAGAGGATAGGATATCCGCTGTTGTAGTTATCGCTGTCATACTCGAAATAGTCGCTCCTCGCTGCGCTGTTTAATGTCGCTGGGAATTCCGCCGAGCTCATTGTTGCCTCTAGGTCGCTATCCTCTGTGCCATTGCTATTGGTGTAGCTGACAGAGGCGTATGGCAAATAGTAGCAATCGGTGATGGTAGAGGATGATTCTCCTGCCACGCCGCCGACATCGTAGCTTCCCGATACCTCACCCGTATTATAGCACGAGGTGATGGTAGATGAAGATTGTGCATCTCCTACCACGCCGCCGACATTGTGGCTGCTTCCCGATACCTTACCCGTATTGTAGCACGAGGTGATGGTAGAGGATG
>JBCQTD010000025.1:0-22109 GCA_047178725.1 Rikenellaceae bacterium | reverse complement strand
AACAAACCAGTGAAATAAAAATAATATTAACCGACACGAAGAGAGGGATATATCTTATTAGTTAAGAGAATGCTGTCTAAAGTCGGGGGAGTATTATACAGATGGGCTATTGAGATGCTGTACAAGCAATTAAAGCAGAATTTTCAGCTCCATTTCTTCTATGGCGATAGTGTTAATGCAATCCAAATTCAGACGTGGGTTACGCTGATTGCGAACCTGCTTTGCACGATCGTTAGTCGAATGATAAAGCGTCGCTGTTCATTCTCACAGGTGGTGACAATGGCTCGGCTTATGTTGATGTATTATGTAGACTTCATTGCCTTTATGGAGGCACCCGATACCTCGTGGGAATCCATTGGTTTTAGGGCTGATTTTGCTCCGCCCGATGGTGTTCAACTTGATTTTATTTTTGACTGAGGGGCTTACTAAATTTAAAATCCATCTGAAATGTGCTTGGAGTACATCTCAGATGGATTGTTGTGGAGTGATGTTAGGTTTACCGGACAGCAATATTTTAGAATAGTATAAAATAATTTTTTTGCGCCTTGATTTTGATAAGTCAAGGCGCTTTTTTGTTCTATTTTTTTTGTATCTTGTCACCGAAAAACCTAAAATTTAACGATATGACAAAAGAATTACTAGCTTCAACTCTGCTCCTTTCGGGTGTGGGATTTGGGGCGCAGGCGGCGGAGAAGCCAAACATCCTCTTTCTCCTGGCTGATGACCTGGGTTATGGTGAGCTTGGTTGTTATGGCCAGGAGGTGATCCAAACCCCGATTATTGATCAGCTGGCTGCTGATGGAGCGCTCTTTACCGATTTTCATGCCGGAAATGCTGTCTCATCCGCTTCGCGTGCAGTTATCATGACCGGTAAGCACTCGGGTGTAAACACAATCAGAGGTAACAAGGGATATAATCTTCCAGGAGGAGATACTCGTGTGGCGCTAACTCACGATGAGGTGACTATCGCCGAGATGCTCCGCAATGGAGGTTATCAGACCGCCTTTATCGGAAAGTGGCATGTTGAGGATCCATGTGATCTATCGACCTGGGCGTTTAACCGCGGCTTCGATTATGCTGCTCAGGAGCAGTGGGGCGACAAGCGCTGTATGAATGATTACACTCTAAACATGGAGTATATCAATGGTCTGCAAGATTCGATCTTCTATGATGAGAAGAAGTGGGATTGCAAGGATGAGTTCAGAACGCAGATCGCCTTCGACTACCTAGATAAGCAGCTAGATCCAGATAAACCATTCTTCCTATTTATGTCCTACCGCGCTCCTCATGCTCATGAGTGGTATATCAACAATAAGGAGCTATATGCCGATAGGGGATGGCCCGAGAATCAGCGAATGCATGCAGCGAAGATAACACTCCTCGATAAGCAGATCGGCAGATTGATGGATAAGCTTGAGGATATGGATCTTATGGATAATACCCTTGTGATCCTGACAAGCGATAATGGCCCACACAATGAGGGTCACGACTATGAGTTCTTCGATAGCAATGGCGAGTTTAGAGGCTTCAAGCGCGATATGTTTGAGGGCGGACACCGTGTGCCATGTATCGCCTACTGGAAGGGCAAGATCGCCGCAGGTACGGTGACCGACTTCGTGGCCGGTGGTCATGATCTTATGGCTACCTTTGCAGATGCTGGAGGTATCAAAACCCCTAAGCAGTCTACCGGAATATCAATGCTCCCATATCTAACTGGCGGCAAGGAGCCTAAGCGCGAGAATCTCTATTGGGAGATCTTCGATAGCGGCTACTCTAACCAGGGTGTACGTATGGGCAAGTGGAAGGCTGTGCGCTATGGCATGGGCAACAACATTCGTCTTTATGATATGGAGAGTGATAAGGGCGAGAGCAAGGATGTCTCGGCCGAGAATCCAGATGTGATGAAGAAGATCACTCCACTATTCGAGAGCATGCGCACCGAGAACCCTAAGTTCCCACGCCTAGCGACCGATGCAAGAGAGCGATTCCTTAAGACCAAGATCAGAAAAGATAACCTATTCAACACAGGCTGGACATTCAAGCTGGATGACAATCCAACCTATCGCGAGCCAGATTATGATGACTCTTCTTGGCGCAAGCTAACTCTGCCTCACGATTGGAGCGTAGAGCTAGATTACAATCCTGATGCCCTTTCGGGTGGAAACAATGGCTTCTTTGATGAGGGCATTGGTTGGTATCGCAAGGAGTTCAAGCTCACTGAGGCGCAGAAAGATAAGAAGCTCGTAGTGCAGTTTGATGGTGTATTTATGAATAGCGAGGTGTGGATCAATGGTGTATTCCTTGGCCGCCGCCCGTTCGGCTATGCTACATTCCAGTATGATATGACTCCATATCTTAAGCGTGGCAAGGATGATGTAAACGTCATCTCGGTGCGTGTGGATTGCTCTTTGCCGAAGGGCACAAGATGGTATAATGGTTCGGGCATCTATCGCAATGTTCGTCTGATTGAGACCAATTTCACACACTTCAACAACTATGATGGAGTCTATATCACAACGCCTATTGCCGAGGAAGATAAGGCGGTAGTAAATGTGGATTACAAGATCTTTGCCGCCTACCTAACTGCCGATGAGCTTAAGCAGGCTAGAGCCAAGAGATACTACCGAGATAGCAAGCCATATGTTTGTGAGATCCGCTCGATCGTCTATGATGATATGGGTCTAGAGGTGGCTCGCACCATTGAGCACAAGACGATCAATTCGTTTGACAAATATGTGCGCCACACGCAGCAGGTTGCAATCGACAACCCAATCCGCTGGTCGGCCGAGAATCCTAAGATATACTACATGCGTAGCGAGATCATCCTTGAGAATAAGGTTATCGACGATAAGATCACCACATTCGGTATCCGCAAGCTGGAGTACAACAAGGATAAGGGTATGCTAGTAAACGACAAGCAGGTGAAGCTTGATGGTGTATGTCTGCACCATGATGCCGCCTCGCTGGGTGCCGCTGTGCCGGATGATGTTTGGCACTATCGCCTATCGAAGCTTCGCGATATGGGCTGCAATGCTATCCGCACCTCGCACAATCCATTCTCGCCAGAGTTCTACGCCATGTGCGATACGATGGGATTCTATGTGATGGATGAGTGTTTCGATGAGTGGAAGGATGGCTGGCCATTCAACTACACCGAAAACCCACAGGGCAAGGCTCAGAATAGCTATCACCTATACTTCGATCAGTGGGCTGAGACCGATCTTAAGGATATGATCCGCCGCGATAGAAACCACCCATCGGTAATTATGTATGGTATTGGTAATGAGGTTCCTTTCTTTAAAGATCCAACCGCCGGCGAGACAACTCGCAAGCTGATGGATATCTGCCGCAGCGAGGATCCAACGCGCCCCGTAGCCCTTGGAAATAACGCCTCGGAGCATACAATCAAAAATGGTGTGGATGCGGCTATGGATATCATGGGATACAACTATATCATGCGCCAGCACCCAGATTCGCTCTATGCACCTACTCGTAGATTGATGCCCGACAAATTATTCTTGGGCAGCGAGACAGATCGTAATATAAAATACTTCCTGGCTTATCGCGATAACGACTATGTGCTTGGTCAATTTATCTGGACTGGTATCGACTATCTTGGCGAGACGCGCAAGGCTCCTCAGAGAGGATGGCAGGCTGCACTTTTGGATGTCACTTGCAACCCACGCCATGAGGGTCTGCTCTTTGAGTGCTGCTGGAGCGATGAGCCTAAGGCGCTGCTTGGAGTTGCAAATCTAGATCAAGATGCTGCTAAGTATATCTATATGCACGGAGATGTGAACACCCCAATTCTAAACACTAACCCCGAGAAACGCTACACCCGTTCATGGGATTGGAGCAAGGGTGATTCACTATCGGTGAATATCTATAGCAACTGCCAGGAGGTGGAGCTTCGCCTAAATGGCAAGAAGATCGCTCGCAAGAAGAATGATATGATGACCTATACCACAACCTTCGATATCGTCTATGCTGAGGGTACATTAGAGGCGATCGGCTATAACGACACATGGAAGGTGACTAGCGATAAGCTAAAGAGCGCCTCGGCGCCAGCTAAGATCGTTGCCAATGCAGTGAGCAAAACACTTAAGGCTGACGGTAGGTCGGTATCGGTTATCGAGGTGGATATCTGCGATAAGATGGGCAACCTTGCCTCTAAAGCTACAAACAATGTGGCCGTTAAGGTTGAGGGTTGTGCGCAGTTTATCGGAATGGATACCGGAAACCTATACTATGATGGAAACTTCAAGACACCAAACCGTTCGGCTACCGGCGGAAAGCTGCTTGTATATGTGCAGTCGTTGCCAAAGGCTGGCGAGGCTAAGGTAACCCTAACATCGGAGGGTCTTGCCCCTGCCGTGGTTAATATTAAGGTGGTGAAGTAGCCACTTTTTAAGCTATTTTGCGAGGCTATCCTTTGGGGTGGCCTCGCTTTTTTTCTGGTTCATGGGGTAAAAATGGGTGTTCGTTGAATAACCATCTGCCCCGGATGAGATAGTATGAAAATTGTGCAAAAGTTAGTGTGTAAATTACTATCTTTGACCAGTAAAACTATACTCATTTTATTGTTTGTGCTAAAAAGAATACTCTATATACTCTCGTCGGTAGCCTTATTTGGCTCATGCTCTAGCTCATTTACAGATGAGCTGGACGATATTTTAAAGCCCGATGTTTCGGCAGAGTTTACGATAGCTAGCAATCAGGTGGCATTCTCCGCAACAACAATCTCTACCCGCACAGCGATAGATGATATAGATGGTGGCACGGTTAAGTGGCTAACGGATGACAAGATTTGTCTATGGGCATACGCCGATGGAGAGGAGAAGATCTCTAACGTAGAATTTTCATTGAAATACTATGGCTATGACTACTCGGATGCCATCTTTATTGGTAATGTAACCGATCTTACTGATCCTGCGAGTGTAGATTATACCTACTATGCTGTTCACCCCACGCCCGATCTTGTAGAGGGAACCGTCGTCTCATACAATATATTGCCCCTGCAAACTGGTCGTTACGACGACTCGGCGTGTGATCCAATGCTCGCTAATGCCGCCACAGCACCAGCAATGCAGCTCGGCGAGAAGTCTGATCTGGAGCTCTCTTTTAGCCATATGGCGCATATTATAAGATTGCAGATCCCAGACGAGCGTTATAATATGGATGGAACAGGCGTTGCATCAATAAATATCGAATTCCCCGCCCCCGTTGCAAATGGTTATCTTTCGTTTGACTATAAAAGCGGCGAATATCAAGAGTTCACCGGCAGCTATAACACCATCATGGTTAGCCTAGATGAGCCAACCCAGGGTGATAAAAACTATATCTGGGTCTTTATCAATCCGCAAACTATGAGCGGAGATATCAAGTTTAGATTCTATAACGACGAGGGCGACGCCTCGGAGCTAATTACAACAACGGTAACCGATTATGAGTTTGCCGCCGGCCATATAACCCCGATAGATATAACTGTTCCCGAGCAGGTGCTCATAACTGATATCAGAATGTCGATCGCCGGAAATAATCTAGGTGAGGATCCTAATACCGTGACATTTACTGCCCCTAGCGGTACCACATTTTTTGATGGCTCATCATCCATCACCTACGACTATGTAGCTAGCACAGCCTATGAGTATAGCGTAATCTATGAGACCACGCTCTATGGCTCAACCTTCAAGAGCAAGGGTATTACCGTCACCTACGACACAGATAACGCAGTCGTAACCAGCGCACTATCGCTTAGCGGTGTGACCGATAATAAGGTGAACTCATTCTCTGACACCTTGCCATATGTCATCTATGAGGACTTCTCCTCTATTAGCTACTTTAGCTATCATGACAACCCAGGTGTTGGAGAGGCTGATTCGGATGCTGCTGAGGGGCATGCAGGTGTTGATCTAAGCAGCTCGTCGTATGGTTCGTTATCTACCTCTGGATGGACAGCAAATCGCTGCGGCGCCTCGGCTGGTGGTGCGCTGCGTATTATGGGTCGTTTTGAGTCAGCAATGTCATCTATAACAGGACACTACGAGGGGCGCCTTGACTCGCCTCAGTTTGCGGTGCTTAAGGATGGGGCTGAGGTTGATATGGAGGTCTCTTTTTACTATAAAGGCGGTCGCTACTCTAAATACTATGATGCCTCCTCTTATTTCCCTTGGAAATGGACTTGGGTTGAGGGTGGAACCGGAACGGGAACATTTAACTATGGCTACACAACTATATCCGGCGGTATTGATGGCGAGGATGATATCCAGAACAAGATGTTAGAATCGTACGAGATAATCCCAAATACAGAGGGGGGTAATAGTAGCTCATCGCAAAATTATAATAGTATATCTAATCCAAGAACTTTTGTGATACCAAGTGCTACCAATGAAACTCGTGCATCATGGCGTGTGACAAACACAATGGATGATGATAATTTCTTTGGAGCCAACGGAAACTTCTGGCTATACCTAGATAATATTATGATACAGATTAAAAAATAAATTTATAAAGATATGAGACTAAAAATTACGATGTTGGCACTCCTAAGTGCCGTGGTGATCGTAGGGTGCAAGGATGACGAAAGCCCCGTGGTAGCTCTGCCCGATAGCGATTTTATGGGTAGTGTGTCGCTGAGTGCTGCAACCGAGAGCTCTGCAATATTGGCAACGCGTGCCGATGAGATCACAAATGAGGTTTTGGAGCAGGGTGTTGATGACGAAGAAAATATCGTTGCCATCCTGCCATCAAGGCTAGATCCAACCCTGGATGATGTGATTATTGATATCGTGGGAAGCTACATAATCCCCGATGCCGAGGCTGGCGTGCAGCTTGAGGATGGCCAGGTGGCGGAGCTCGAATTCGAGCCTATGAGCTATGCCGACTATCAAGCACAGACAACCTACCTCTATGCTTCGGACTACACCGTAAAGATGAGCTATGGCGATACAACCTTGGAGGCGGTCGACAATGTATGCTATTATGGCGAGCTCCCTATCCATATCTATGCGCGCAAGGAGAGCGAGGAGACCGTTACACTTAAGGTGTGCAACTCGATTGTGAATAAGATCGTAACCACCGAGAGTTTTAACAACTACTATAAGTTGGACGAGTGCCACTTCTATATCACAACCTCGGCCGGAGCTCAGCGTGAGTTTAATATCGCCTCGGGCGAGAGTGCAGCCGAGCCGGTGAGCGAGAGCGTGTTGTACTTCGTTGAGGCTGGCACAACGCTAACCCTTAGCGGAACGGCTGTTAAGAGCAACGATGTTGAGATTGAGTTTTCGGGTAATATAGGTACGACCGAGGCAGGTAGATGTTATACTATCACCATCGATGCCGATGATGTTGGCTCAACCTCGATCTTTGTTAAGTTTGATGATAATATATCAGAGTTTGCGACCACAGAGGTTCAGGATGCGGATCTAAGACCATCAATTACTGAGTAATCAACCACAGATAAATATAATAGAGAGATATGAAATCAATAATTAAAAGATTTGCGCTACTTCTCGCGATGCTAATCGGTGTTGTGAGTTGTGTTGACGATGCGCCATACTACACCCTCGATAGCGATCTGGCTATAGAGGAGGATAGTGGTGAGGTTGGCTATTTGTCGCTTTCAAACATGAATGTATCCCTGGTTCAGATCTACGAAGAGGTTGTCGATAGCACCGAGTCGGAGGTCGAGGCGAGCACGGCAACAAGAGCTGATGAAGAGGGGGATGATGCCGAGTACCGCGTGCTAGAGTCTGAGGAGTTGGCTAATTGCTGGCTATCAATTACAAGCACCAATTTAAAGGATCCAGTCTACTACGAGATGACCTTTGCCGATTTTTATGCTGAGGCGAGTGGCGAGGCGAGTGAGGTTGGAGGCTATCCACTACTGCCTGCGCAGTATGAGATCATTGTCGACAATGTAAAGCCCTCCGATCTGCTTACCGAGAGCACTAAGATTGTTGTAAATGAAGCAGAGGATCTAGGCACGCCAAAGTATCGCGGATATGGTGATTTTACGATTAAATCTAATGTGCTGACTGAGAGCACAGATGATATTAAATGCGACCTAAATAATGTGAAGGTTGCGCTAGAGCTCTCGGCCGATCTAAAGGCGATGTTTAAGCCCGAGAGCGAACTGGAGGATGATGAGATTCCATTGAACGTTTCAGTCTCGATGGGATATTTAAGCTATGTGTTCGACGGCTCGGAGCCAGAGGACACCTCCGTGTATTTCGATCTTTTGTCGGTTGGCAAGATTAGTGATGATGACAACAACGACACGATCACCATCGTGCTGAGCGGAATGTTCAATACGGCCAATGGCGAGGAGGATCCAAGCTACTCGAAGATTGAGGCGTGGAGCCAGACAATCACCGGGGTCACCGCTGGCCAGAGCCGCAATATTGGTATCCGCATCGAGCACACCAATGAGGGCACTGTTGAGTTTGTTATCGAGGTTGAGAATTGGGTCTATGATGATATGATTAATGTTGATGTTATGAAGGCATACGCCAATAGCTTGATCGAGGAGGTTGTGATAGATCCAGAGTCTTTGCCACGTGTTCTGCTGCTTGATGGATCCGACAACGTGCGATTTATCGCCATGGAGGGTGATGTCTCTAATCTGCAATATCAATTTACACCACGCGATGATTCGGAGATTGTCTCTATCAAAGCTGTGACATCAAACTTGCTGAATGGTGAGCCGATGGAGTGGACTCCAGGGTCCGTAGATCTTGGTGAGTTTTCATCAATCTTTGAGGCGAGCGTAAACTCTATAAATCGTAAGGTGACCATAGCTGCCACAGATGCCGGAATGGAGACATTGAGAGAGGAGGCTTCGGTCTATGTAACGACCTTTACAGTCGTAGATAATTACGATAGGGTGAGCGTAGAGGAGTGCACGGTGAATATCGGCGAGGCGACAGCCCCATCGGTTGTATGGCGCGACAAAGATATATATGTGCGCCAGGAGATCACCGCCGCGGGTCTTGACTTTATCATTGATATCACATCTAGCACCTCTATTACAGGCTTTACTGTTGATATTGTTAGCGATGTGCTTTCGGCCGATGAACTAGCTTCAACTAATTTGAATTCACATATGGATCTTGTAAATCCAGATGATAGCTATGCCGCAGGTTTGGCAACACTTGGCTTCCCTACCGGTGATGCTATATATGGCAAGACCGAGATGGTATTTGATGCATCGAGCTTTATGACCGCTCTATATGCATTTGGCGAGGGTGATTCAGACTTTATATTGACAATCACCAACAGCGCAGGTAAGACAACCGTAGCCACTGCCGGAGTATATGTCGGTTCGACTGAGAACCCCGAATTTGAGCGCCCCGAGACGGGTGATGTGATTATTAGCTGGGATGGTTACGATTTCGACACCAGATATGATATATCATCTACAACCTACCCAACGGTGGTGATTGATGTTGAGGCGGCTTATGGCATTGCTAGTTTTGTTGTCAATATTGATAGCGAAGCCCTTACCGAGGCTGATCTAACGAGCTTGAATTTAGACACAAGCATGGATCTTGTGTCGCCCGCTACAGAAGATATGGCTTCAGGCTTAAAAACCCTGGGCTTCCTGGTAAAAGATGATATAAGGGATCAAACTAGCGTGCAGATTGATATAACGCAATTTATGCCGATACTCTCACTCTTAGGCGAGGGCTACTCGGACTTTAAGTTGACTGTGATAGATAATAATGGCTCTTCGGCCTCAAAGACGCTTATGCTTAACTCTATCGAGCCAGCTAAAACAGATGATGATAATAATAGTGAAATAGACGAATAATTATGAATATCATGAAAAGTATTAAATTATATCTATATAGCGCGCTGCTACTTGTGCTCTCTATTATGGCATCATGTAGCGAAGTTGACGAGAGTGCTGATCTCGGTGTTATGGAAGAGGGCGAGGGTGCCTTAGCTTTGAGCTGCGATCTTATCGTGGAGACTAAGGCTGCGGCATTGAGCGCCGAGGAGGTGCAGGATCGATTGGAGGATTATATTCTTAAGATATATAGTGTTTCTACTAGTGGTTCAACAGAGCTAATTCGCTACTATAAACCAGCTTATGAGATCCCCGAGGTGTTGTATCTAACCTCAGGTAATTATAAAGCAACGCTCTCTATGCAGGTAGATGCTGAGCCCACCTATGCAACTCGCGATCCATACTACTACACCTATGAGGGCGAGCAGGCCTTTACAATCGCAAAGGATGAGCAGACTGATGTCACAATAACTTGTGGTGTGATAAATAGCGTGGTTCGCATGCAGTTGGATGCAGCTAGTTTTGCTACGAATAGCAGCTCGTCGGAGTATACATTTGATAGCGCTACGGGCTCAATTATAGTTGACGCCAATGGATCTACATCATCGGATGAGAATGTAATTGTCAGAAATATCGTTGGATATGTCTCTGCCGATAGCTGCACAAGCGCCGAAGATGTTATAAAGAGCTCTACATCATATATGCTAGAGTATAATTTTGTCGATGGCTCGGGAGCAGCGAGCAGCGAGGTGGATGTCGATTTCGTCTGCGACGATGGCTACTTTATGCTCCCCGAGGATGCTACTGCCCTATATTATGCAATCTCTTTTGAGTATAGCGATAAGCTAGACTCTGAATTTGAGACATATACCTCGTATGGAAAGATCACCAATATAAAAAATCAGACAATCTATACCTTGGCAATGAGCTGTGCGCAGGCCGATACAGGTAGCGTTGGTCTCAACGTCTCGATTACAAACAGCGAGTATGATGAGGGTGATAACGACTTTAGCTTCTCGCCACAGCCCACAATTTCGGGTGATGGAATAGATGCTGCATTCGACTATGTGGGTGGTTCCAAGGTGTATGATCTAGCGGCTTTGATCCCTATGAGTAGCGTTACGATTACTCGTGATGGAGTCTCGTATGATCTTATGGCTGATGGCGATGTGAAGAGTGTTGATTTTGTTGAGTCGCTCGAGCTATCCGATGATAAGCTATCCGCCACACTCACCCTTAATAACAACTTCTATAGTGGATTTAACGCCGGTGGCGAGAATAGCTACACCATTACCGTGACCGACGAAAAGAGTGCCGTCGGCACAGCTTCACCTAAGGCGAAATTGACAGGTATGCTTAAAACTATATCAAGTGCAAATTACTGGAATAATACAGGAACTCTGACTGCCTATATCGCCGAGAGTGATGCATCTTCTGCTGTGGTCTATTGCCGCCGAGAGGGCGAAACGGAGTGGCGCGAGATGTCAATGCCAAATGGTGTTGCTCATGGAGATAATAGTGCAAATATTGATGCTGCGTGGAGTTCGGTTAGTAAAAATTCGTCAGGGCATAGCTACTATAACCTAGAGTTTGGAGTTGCCGCCGGTGCTACATATGAGTGTAAGCTAGAGGTTGATGGTGTGCAGCGAGGTGGCGAAGTGAGCATAACCGTTGGCGGCACAAAGGATCTAATCCCATATGCTGAGATGAATTCAACAAGTGGATTGACATGTTTTGGAAACTCAAACACCTCAACCACAAACTGGGGTAGTGGTAATAATAGTATGTCCTCTGGATTGTGTTCATTCTCGTCGGACTATGGCGATGGTTGCGCATATCTTGCTGCAAAATCGGGTGTGACACTTGTTGGTATTGCCCCTGGTAACCTTTTCCTTGGTAGATTTGATATGAGCGGAATGAATGGTACAGTATCATTCGGTCAGAGCTTTACATACAATTCGCGCCCAACCTCATTTAAGTTTAGATATAGATCAACCGTGGGTACGGTAAATAATGCCTACCACTCAGGAGCTCCACTATCAAAGGGCGATGCAGATATTTTGACAATATATTTTGCCATTGTCGATTGGTCGGGACGCCATGATGTTACTTCGGGAACATCATCACCCTCTGGTGTTTGGGATCCTGAGAGCTACACATCGGTAGATAAGGGTAATATTATCGGATATGCTATGTTTGACACATCTACTTCAACTACGACATTCGATGAGGTCGAGATTCCCGTAAACTACTACGATATGGTAACAAATCCGTCAAGTAGTAACATCTCAATAGTTATATCTTGTTCGACAAGTAAGTATGGAGATTACCTAACTGGTTGTGATACCAACCGACTTTGGATTGATAATTTTGAATTTGGATATTAAATTTTGAAAAAAAAGGTTACACTATTACTCGCTCTGCTTATTGCCGTTTTTCACTCGGCAATGGCAGAGGATAATAGCTCTTCACCGAGCGAGGAGATGACTCGCCAGGAGATCAACGAGCTGCGTAGTGCCCGCGGGTTGGTCTCTTTGGATAATGAATTTTTGCCCAAGGGTAGTATTCTCTTTGGTGCTGGACTCTCATATTCAGCGCATGAAAATGACAATTATCAGCTGCTTGTTGTAGATGGCATCGAGTCGTATGGCTATACCATAAAGGCAACGCCAATGGTAGCTTATGCCGTTGCAACAAATATGGCGGTTGGATTTAGGGCTACTTATGGTCGAAGCTTTATGAAGATGAAAAATGCCGATCTCTCATTTGGCGATCCCGATGATGGCGGTGTTAATCTGAGCTTTACTGATTATTACTCCATCACGCAGAGCTACTCGGCAATGGGTATATGGAGGCAGTATATTCCCCTAGGCAAAAACCGACGTTTTGCGCTCTTTAATGAGATGCAGTTTGAGGTTGGCGGCGCAAAGACGAAGATGTCATTTGACGAGCCAACAAAGGGTACATTTTCAAAAACGAAAAGCATCTCGCTCGGAGCAGCGCCAGGCATGGTTGCTTTTGCCACAAATGATGTGGCATTCGAGGTTAGTGTCGGCCTGCTTGGTTTTTCCTATTCAACAACTCAACAGACTCACAATCAGGTTGATGAGGGTAGTGCTTCTGCCAAATTCTTTAATTTTAAGATTAACCTCCTCTCTATTGGATTGGGTGTTGCTTTCTACCTTTAATATTGCTGCATGATGAGAGGGTTTAAATCAAATAGAAGAGATAAAGAAAAGGGTCTGGGTACCCTGGTTATTATACTGCTTGGTTGTGTTATGTCGTTATCGGCTGCTACCGAGCAGGCGTGGGATGTAGTTGAGCGCGATTCTGTGCTCTGCTCTACTACGGTGTACTTCAAGCATAATAGTGTATGGTTTGAGTATGCAAACCAGTATGAAATATCAGCTATGCTTGATGCCTATAGCTCAAATAAGGGCTCAAAGTTGCAGGTTGATGCATGGTGTGATAGCTCAGGCGACGAGCAGAAGAACGCGCATATAAGTCAGCTGAGAGCTAATCAAGTGAGCCGCTTTTTTATACTTAATGGGGTGCGATCAGAGGATGTGTCTATGGCTCATGGAAATGGCATCGATCAATTAGCTGCAAGTAGCGCCCTGGCGCGTAGAGCCGATGTCGTACTGGTAGTAACTTGTGTAGATAGTATAAAGAGAGATCATATAGAGCCGCAAGTTGAGTTAGCGCCAGAGCCAACATTACCACTTGTTGCCTATAGCGAGGTGCAAAATATAGACGAGAAATTGGCTGATGCTGAGGTTGAACTCGTAGCAGATAATCTTGCCCTAGATAGTGTATATATAAGCGCAGCATTGATTGGTAAACGCAACTCTAAGAAGTTTGACCGAGAGGTCGATCACTCCATTAAATATGCCTATAAGGGCGAGCTTATGATGGGCGCTTCGGTGAGTTATGGTGAGCTTGAGAGTGATAATGCCGAGATTATGTTGCTCCTAGAGGGCATTGATGCAAGTGGCGATTTCCTCTCCATCAAACCATATATTGGTTACTTTTATAAGGACAATAGGTGTGTAGGAGCACGATTTGGTTATAGTTCGTATGGCGGCGAGTTGGGTGATGCTACTCTCGATTTGGGCGATACTAACGATTTAACTATAGATATCCCATACTTTAAGCTGCGAAGCGAGAGTTACTCATATGGTCTGTTCCATCGCTCGTATGTAGGCCTAGATAAAGCGAGCCGAATTGGTCTATTTGCGGAGGTTGAGCTGATTGGTGCCTGGAGCAACGGAGAGACAGCCTTCGAGCAGAGTGCGGGTGATGTTACAACGAGCATAAGCAAAACCCACTCATTGGAGCTGAATTTTAATCCTGGCGCGGCAGTATATGTAATGCCAAATGTATGTGCTACACTCTCGTTTGGATTTGGTGGAGTTAATTTTAAGTCTATCAAACAGTATGACGAGAATGGTGACTTGACCGGAAAGAGGACATCATCGAAGATGAGTTTTAAGTTTAATGTGACGGCGATAAACTTCGGAATAAACATCCATTTATGGAGCACGAAGGGTAAATTTTAGAGAGAAGTAATAGATGATAAAGTTACGACATATATGTGTAATGTTGGTCGTTGCGCTCCTTGCGCTCCTGCCAGCGTGTGTGAAGAATGATATTCCATATCCAGTAGTTCCGCTCTCAATCACCGCAATGTATGGCGATGGAGTTTCGACTGTGAGTTGCGATACGGAGAACCAGATCCTATATGTTGAGCTGGCCGAGAAGTGTAATATCCGCGAGGTGCTGATCGACTCGGTGCAATATAGCTCTCAGGCAACCATATCGAAGGATCTCACCGGAGCACAAAATATGAAGTATCCAATAGAGGTCACGCTCTCATTTTACCAAAACTACAACTGGCAGATTGTCGCCTCGCAGCCCATAGAGCGCTATTTTAAGGTCACAGGCCAGATTGGATCTGAGGTTATAGATGAGGATAATTATACAATTACGGCATACGTCAACACCGAGAACACAGATCGCAATGCAATCAATATAGAGGCTCTAAAGCTTGGCCCCGCAGATATCACCACAATGTCGCTAGATATCTCTGAACCAGTACAATTCATAACCTATAAGAGGGTGGATATCTCATATTATGATGAGACAGAGAGGTGGAAGCTCTATGTAGAGCATACGGATGTAAATGTGGTGTTTACCACCTGTGAGGCGTGGGCTACAACTGCGTGGTTGGAGGCCGGCGGAGACACCGCTGAAGAGTGTGGATTCTACTATCGTGCGGCTGGAGCCGAGGATTGGATTTTGGTTAATGCTGCTGATGTTGCTATCGGCTCTGGCACATTCTCAACTCAGATTACTGGCCTGACGCCCGAGAGCGAGTATGAGTTTAAGGCCTATGTGGGCGAGGATAGCTCGGAGGTGGCAAGTCGCACTACGGAGGCTGCTGTGCAGATGCCCAATAGTGGCTTCGAGGATTGGTATCAGCCATCGAAGGCGTGGTTCCCCTACCTAAGCGATAGTGAGGCGTATTGGAGCACGGGCAACGAGGGCGCCGTCACCTTGGGCGAAAGTTATAATTTAACTCTCGGAGTAGACGATGTTAGGCCTGGGTCGTCTGGCGCTAAATCTGCTCAGCTCTCTTCTCGCGATATCTTGAAGCTAGCGGCTGGCAACCTCTTTGTTGGTGATTATGTTCGCACCGATGGCACAAACGGTGTTGTCGGCTTCGGACAAAAGTTTACATCTCGCCCAACGGCTTTGAAAGGGTGGGTTAAGTATAACCAAGGCATCATAAACAAAGTAGGCACAACGCCAGCCGGCGTGGAGATCACAAGCGGTGTGACGCCAGATGTTGGTATGATATATATTGCTCTGGGCACCTGGACAAAGGAGGTGTATGGAGTAAACCCGGGCGATGGCTCCATCGAGGGCACGGATGATACTCCGGTGCTGGTCTATACGCGCTACTCGTCGACATTCTTCGACCCAACTACCGACGATGTGATCGCCTATGGCGAGTATGAGATAAACGAAAGTATAGATGATTGGGTGGAGTTTACCATACCATTGGAGTATGTTGCCGTGGATAGAGTACCAACACATATAATGGTTGTCTGCACAGCATCAAAATATGGCGACTACTTTACCGGCAGCTCGTCGAGTGTGATGAGCCTCGATGATTTTGAGTTGGTCTACGAATAGGGTTTGCCTGTAACAGATAAAGAAGCCGCCAGAGAGTATCAGATCTCTGGCGGCTTTGGTTTAGCTCTTAAGCTCTTATTAAAATAGAGCCTCACAGCGCTCGATGACCTCCTCGGCCTCCACCCCTAGTGGGAATGTGATCTGTGGCTCAAGCATCCAAACTGTTTTGTCGGACTTGAATAGCTCCTCGCCGCCGCCGGTGATATTTAGCATAACGGTTGCGCTCTTGTCCACCTTGCCACTCTCGACAGCCTTGATTAGGGTGGCAGTAGCAACACCCGCCGCCGAGTAGATATCCACACCCTCAAGCTCCTGGAATAGCTCCTTGGCGCGGCGTGATTGGGCGTTGGTTGCTACCATCACCTCGCCGTTTGTGGCTTTAAGTGCATCATATAGACCTCCGATGATACCATATGGTGGGCGGCGGTTAGATAGAACCTTAGCATCAATAATCTCCACATCGCGTCTGGCCTTATCATCATCATAGGGTAGCATCTCGCGCGAGTCTACTCTCCAAGCATCAAACATCGGCACAAATGGAGCATTCTGTGATACAACAAGCTTGCATATGTTATCTCCAAAGCGGCCATCGGCAATAAGTCGAAGGTTGGCCTCCCATGCTGCTATGGCGCCTGTGCCGCTGCCCACGGCCTGGAAGTAGTAGTCAGGAATACGACCGATGGTTGTCGCCGCCGATAGCATCGTGCATGCCATGCCATCGCGACGGGCGATATTCTTAGCACCACCTTCGGCGTAGAATAGTGGTGACTTTAGGGCTAAGTTGCTGAGGTGTATAGCATCAAAGTAGTCGCCGCCCTTCTCGCAGGCGATAAGCTTAACGCATGGGTTGAGTGGCTCCTCAAACCATAGAGCTGACAGATTGTCGGCCGGCACGGATAGTAGCAGCTTGATGTTGTTGTCTGAGCAAACCTTTGCAAAGGCGCGCGCCGTGTTGCCGGCTGATGCCACAACTAGCACCTTGTCGGTATTCTCATCAGCACGGCCGCATACGCTATAGGCCTCAGTCTCCTTGAATGAACAGGTGCTCATCGTAGCACCAACGGCAGGGTAGTAGCCGCTGAAGGTGATATACAGATTCTCTAGCCCTAGGTGTGCGGCGAGCTTCTCGCTCTTGTAGGTTACCGGAGCCGAAGATCCCTCTAGGGTGTGTGAGATAGGTAGCCAGTCGGCGAATTTATATAGGCCGAGCGAATCATCACCCACCTCGATCTGCTGCTTGGCATACTTAGCCCTAATTAGCGATGGGCTCTTGCAAGCTCTGTCGTCCATCTCCCAGCCGCCATCCTCAAACTCGCGGCCTGTTGCTACACACTCTAGTGTGTACTCTGTTGGTTTAAAATCTTTCATCTATTTATGACATTCTGTTTTTATAATCTTCATATCCAAATTCCTTGACTATCCTCAGCTCTCCATCACTCTTTAGGATGGCGATCGAGGGGTGGCTAACGCCATTGAACATGGTGCTCTTGACCATCGTGTAGTGGATCATATCCTCAAATACAAGGCGATCACCGATTTGCGGCTCTTTCTCAAATTGCCAGTTGCCCATGAAATCTCCAGCTAGGCAGCTGTTGCCCCCTAGCCGATATCCCTCCTCGCTCTCCCTGGCGCCAATTACAGCAGGTGTATATGGCATCTCAAGGCAGTCGGGCATATGGCAGGCGAATGATACATCTAGCATGAGGGTTGTTATGCCGCCATTTGAGACGATATCCTCAATGGTAGAGACAAGATATCCCGTGCGCCAGGTAAAGGCGCTGCCCGGCTCTAGAATTAAGCGTAGATGTGGATGGCGCGCTGAGAACCATTTTAGAGTCTCTATTAGCTCGTCGACATTATACTCTGCATGTGTGGCTAGATGGCCACCTCCCATGTTTAGCCACTTTATATCTTTGATCTTATCGCCGTAGTATCTCTCAAAAGACTCTAGCGCTAGTCGCAAATGGTGTGGGCGCGATTCGCAGAGTACATGAAAATGCAGGCCCTCAACACCCTCGGGAAGTCGATCTAGCTCCTCGGGTGTAACTCCTAGGCGCGAGCCATCAACGCAGGGGTTGTAGAGATCGGTCTCAACTGGCGAGTAGCGCGGATTGACACGCAAGCCACATGAGACCCCTTTTGTGTGGGCTCTATCCGCAAAGCGTTTGTATTGTAAAATGGAGTTGAACGTAATATGGCTGCTCATGTCGAGGATCTGATCAATCTCGCGATCGGTATAGATTGGGGCGTAGGTGTGCGCCTTAGTGCCATACTCCTCATAGACAAGCCTCACCTCGCTCAGCGAGCTGGCCGTAGCGCCGTCGCTGTGCTTAGCTAGCGTGGGGAATATGCTCCACATCGCGCAAGCCTTGAGGGCTAGGATCACCTCTGCACCACTCTCTGAGCGTATACGGTCGATTGTGGCTAGGTTTTTATTTAGTAACTCCTCATAGAGCAGGTAGCATGGCGAGGGGATATTTTTAAAATCTATCATAGAGCCTTGGTTAACGAGACAAAGATAGTAAAATGTCTCTATTTTGTATATTGTATATACTAAAATAGGTATTTATACCTATTTGTACTACCTTTGTGACTCAATTAAAAAAATAGAGTTATGAATGAAGAGATTATAATCTGCCCTCAGTGCAGCGGCGAGAATGGATATTTTGATGGCTCGCTCAACGTCTGCCCCGAGTGTGGCAAGGAGTGGGAGGCAGGTGCTGCCGAGGAGTCGGAAAGCAGGGTAGCGCGCGACTCGAATGGTGCTGAGCTTATGGATGGCGATGCCGTTACGGTGATCAAAGATCTTAAGGTTAAGGGCTCTTCGATGGTCATAAAGCGTGGCACTAAGGTTAAGAGCATAAAACTCACTGATGATCCGGAGTATGTCGATTGCAGAATCGAGGGCTCGGGAATAGTTCTAAAGTGCTGCTTTTTGAAGAAGTAGAGATTGTGTAATGGAAGAGGGGGGACAAGCATGAAACTTATCTCCCCTTTTCGTTTGTGGCTATTGCCACGGGATTGCTTTAACCAACCAAAGCAATAATGTCGTTACTCCTCTGCACACTCCTTATCCTCACACTTTGGCTGTGGGCGCTGTGGCATGTTGCCCTGCTGTGGACGCATCTGGCCTTTGCCCTGCGACATACCACCTTTCTGGCCTGGCTTGTTCATTCCTGGTTTGCCACCACCCTGCTTGCCACCTCTGCCCTGAGGACGTGGGTTGAAAGATTTTGTTCTGCAAATGCCACCGTATACCTTGTTCCACTTCTCAAACTCGTTAACAGTTAGCACATCCTTTAGACCCTCTACAAGGTTCTTGTGCATGATAATAGCAGCTGGACGAACTAGGCTAGCCTGCTCCATAACGCTCTTGGCGATGCACTTCATCTCCTCCTGCTTCTCGGCTGTCTTAGCGGCCTCCATCTTCGCCTTGCTCTCGGTTAGGATGGCGATCTGATCAGCATATTTTACTCCGATAGCCTCGCACTCCTTGTTGTAGGCTGCAATCAGCGAATTAAGCGATGATACTGTAGATTTGCTCTTTAGCTCAAGTGCCTCGACAATGCTCTTTGCATCAAGGGTGAAGTAGCCTGTAGCTGCTACAATGTCGCGTGAGCCCTGCTTTGGACCCTTCTGCTGCATACCCTGCTTAGGCTGCTGAGGACGTCCGCCCTCTGAGTTTGAACGATTTGGCTGCGCGTAGCTGCCGGCAACTGTCATTGTAACCAATGCGATGGCTGCAATAATTGATTTTGTGATTTTCATAATATTAAAGTTTTAAATTGTTACTAATAGTGTATCTCTCTGGTGCAAATATAGGGTCAAAATTTGAGATAAAAATAGTTTGCAAGCCATGTAGTGGTCAACGGTAAAAATATAGTGGCAAACGACAATTGGGATATTTTTTTTATTGATTAATTGCTAATATCTTTGCAGAAGAAAACTAGCTAAAAATATGAATCCCAAGAGTCTGACCATAAAGATAGATATTCTATTCTGTCTGCTGCTGCTCCCAACGATGGTGTGGCTGCTGCCTGTTGATAGGTGGATTAATAGTAATCCGATGTTTGTAGCGCTGCTGCTAATTTGGCTCTATACCGTGTATTATATACATCGCGTATTGACCGTTCCTATGCTTTTCGGCCAGAAACGAAACTATATGATGGCTCTGCTGCTGATAGCATTTACTCTGCTACTCACCTATTTCATGTCGCAATATCAGCTTGAGCAGCAGCCTCAAAGGATGATGAGTATGGGTATGAATAGAACTCGCATGGGCATGAATGGCCAGAGGGTGAATGGTCAAGGTATGGGAGGTCAGGGTATGCGGCCAACTCCTCGTACAAACCCCATGCGAGAGCAGGGTGTGTGGTTTTTTTATATATTAGTGACCACCTTTAGTGCTGTCGTGGCGCTGCTCTCCGAGCTAAATAAAGCGACATTGGCCAAAGAGAGTATAGAGCATGAGCACAAGAAGGCTGAGCTGGCGCTCTATAAGGCGCAGATCAATCCTCACTTCTTGTTCAATACGCTCAATACGCTGCTGGGTATGGTGATCGGCAAGAGTGAGCAGACCGAGGAGGCCTTTATCCAATTCTCGGATATGATGAAGTATATGTGTGCAAACTCAACGCGCGATAAGGTGGCTGTGGATGTTGAGCTTGACTATATAAGTCAATATATAAATCTACAGCGCTATCGTCTTAATGAGAATAATCATGTTGTATTTACACATAAAGTAGATAGTGATAGTTCCGCTGTTGAGATTACACCTATGCTTCTTATCACCTTTGTTGAGAACGCTTTGAAGTATGGTGTCTCGCCCCACAAAGAGAGCGAAATATACATAGATATAGAGTTAAAGGATGGATTGCTGAAGTTAATAACTAAGAATCAGATCCACTCGCAGAACGCTTCGGGATCGGGGATCGGCATTCGCAACTGTAGAAAGAGGCTGGAGTTAATATACCCCTCGCGCCATACGCTGCTTATCAGCAATGATACCCATGAGTATAATGTTTTGCTAACTATAAAATTGGATTAGGTATGAGATGTATAGCTATAGATGATGAGCCAATGGCTCTGACGGTAATCGAGCAGTATGCTTCGCGTTTGGAGGGGATTGAGCTTACGACATACTCTGATCCTGTTGTGGGCATCGAACAGGTGAGGCGCACTCTGCCAGATCTACTCTTTTTGGATGTGGAGATGGGAGATGTAAATGGCGTGGAGCTGGCGCGTAAGCTCCCCGAGGGGGTTAGTTTGATATTTACTACCGCCTATGCGCAATTTGCTATTGACGGCTTTGAGCTTAATGCCGTTGATTTTCTGCATAAGCCATTTTCGTTTACGCGTTTTAAGCGAGCCGTGGAGAAGGTGGCTCAAAGTCGCGAGCAGCATAAAATCTTGGACGAAGAGCAGATCACAATCAAGGTAGAATACCAGTCTGTTAATATCGCCCTGTCGGCCATACAATATGTAGAGGCAATGGATAATTACGTAAAGATATATCTCCACTCATCGCGTCCGGTGCTCTCACAGATGAGCTTAAAGTCACTAGCAGAGATGCTCCCCGATGGGCGTTTTTTTAGGGTGCATAAGTCGTTTGTGGTCTCTCGTAGTGCTGTCGCTTCGTATACACGCTCATACATAGTGATGCGATATGGAGATGTCAAGATCCCCATAGGTCGCACCTATCTGTCCGAATTTTTTGAGTGGATTAATAAATAGCCTCTATCACATCCACCGCAAGGCTCTCAACCTTGCCCTCTATCTCCTCTACAAAGGCACCAAAGTGTGCGCTATCATTGTGTAGATTGATAGCCTCTTGGCTCTTCCACACCTCAATGATGATATATTTAAGTGGGGTGTTTATATCGCTGTGCAGCTCATAAGAGATGTTGCCCTCCTCCTTGCGTGTCATATCAACAACCTTTTTTAATGAGGCCACTATCGCCTCTTTGTGCTCCTCTTTCGCTACTATCGTAGCTATGATCTTTAGCTCTTTCATATTTCTTGTGATTATATAAGAATCTGTTTAAGTTTTCCTCACTTAAATTGCTAAGGTTCTTTCACTTCGCTTTTGAATTTTGCTATCTTGCAAATAGCCCGCTATTAG
>JBCQTD010000024.1:0-24100 GCA_047178725.1 Rikenellaceae bacterium | reverse complement strand
CCATCTGATTGGTGGTATACTCTCTCTCGGAGGGCATATCGGCGCGGCTTAGGTGCGAGAATATGGATGCTACCTTAATGGTGCCTCTGAGCAGCGAAAGCTCCGAGATGAGCTCTGGCAACTCCTGCTCGCTAAAGCCTAGACGGTGCATGCCGCTGTCTAATTTAATATGAATGGGGTAGCTCTGCTCGCCATGTGCGCGTAGAGCCTCGGCAAAATCTCTGAGCGAGCGCAGCGAGTAGATCTCTGGTTCGAGGTTGTAGTCGATCATCTGCGAGAAGCTACCATCGTCGGCATTTAGCACAATGATAGGCATCGTAATACCTCTATCGCGCAAAGTGCACCCCTCGTCGGCGAAGGCAACGGCTAGATAGCTAACCCCCTCGCGGTGGAGCGTTTGGGCGATCTCCATATCTCCAGCGCCATAGCTTGAGGCCTTGACCATCGCTATAAGCTTGGTTGATGGCTTAAGCTTTGCGCGAAAGAGGTTGAGGTTGTGCACCATGGCATCAAGATCAACCTCCAGGGTGGTGGTGTGGCTCTTGCGCGAAAGGGCGTGGCTGATCTTCTCAAAGCGTGAGCCTCGGTTACCTTTTATAAGTATTGCGCGATTGGCGTAGCTCTCTCTATTAAGCTTTAAAAGCAGCTCTTCGGTGGTGGTATAGCACTCAACATGGCAGGTAAAGAGTGCCGATGATGCAGTGATTTTTGCCCCCACGGCAATTAGTCGGTCGATACCGGCGCGAGAGATGGATTCAGCGACGCGGCTGTATAGTGCCTCGTCCTCCATGCCGCTCTGAAGTATATCTGATATAATTAGCGTTTTCCCTCTCTGGCCAGCGATGTTGCATAGCGTATCTAGCGCTATCTGTAGCGAGTGGATATCTGAACTATATGAGTCGTTGATGATTATAGATCCACCAATTCCCTCGCGCACCTCTAATCGCATGGCAAGTGGTGGCGGTGGCGGAAGCTCCTGCGTGGGGTAGCCAACCTCGCGGCAGGTTGTTTTTACAATGGCAGCATTGCTACTCCCACCCATTGCTGCGGCATCTATCGCATCTTTCCTAATTAGCTTAGCGATAGGGTTATAGCTGCTGTGGAAGATCACTTTTTTAGCCCTTTTGGCTAGCTTTAGCTTCTCGCTAATCTTCTCTTCTGTCGAGGCGAACCCCTCCTGGTGAGCATCACCAATGGATGTGATGATGGCTATGTCGGGGTGGATAATCCTCTCTAGGCGTTCCATCTCGCCGGTGGTTGATATGCCTGCCTCAATGATGGCGATCTGCTCGTCGCCCTCAATCATTAGTAGCGATAGAGCTACGCCAAGCTGCGAGTTGTAGCTGCGCGGCGAGCGGAATATCTTGATGTTATTTGGTAGTGCCTCGCTGAGCCACTCTTTTATTGTTGTCTTGCCGTTTGAGCCGGTGATCGCCACCACCGTGCCGCTGAAGCGAGAGCGATTCTCGGCGGCGAGTAGCTGTAGCGCTGGTATGGCGCTCTTGACAACCACCTGCGAGATGCCCTCTAGGACAACCTCTCGTTCAACTAAAAATGATTTTACACCGCGCGCGGCGATCTCCTGCACGAAGCTGTGCGAGTCGTGGTGTGCCCCCTGCATAGCGACAAAGATGGTGCCCTCGCCGCCCGAAGAGAGGCGCGAGTCGGTGAGCAAATCACCCACCAGGCGATCCTGGCCTATGAGTTTGCCGCCACATATTGCTGCTATTTCAGAGAGTCTGTATCTCATCGTTATTCGTTAAATTCTACAACTGTAATTCCCGCCCCGCCGCGGTCGGCGTGGGCATCCCCAGCCCTCTTGATCTCTGGTATGCACTTTAGGTAGCGGCGGATCTCCTCCTTAAGAGCTCCCGTTCCCTTGCCGTGCAGGATGGCTACTGAGCTAACGCCCACCATCAAGGCATCATCTATAAAGTTCTGCACGCTATCCAGGGCATCCGCCGCCCTCATCCCCCTAAGGTCTATATTGTCCTTGAAGTTGAGCCTGCGCTCGGATATGTCGGTCGCGATGCGCAGCGTTGGCGCACTCGGACGGCTTTGGCGCTTGTACTCGGCGCTTGATACCACCGTCAATCGCTCTTTGTCGACCATCGTAAGTATATGACCAAAGGCCACCTGCACGCGTTTGCCCTTGATCGACTGCACCTCGCCTAGGCTCTCTTGCCCCTTGATGCTAACCTTAGCGCCAATAGTAATCTCCTTTGGCTTAGGTGGCTCGGGGGTAGGTGCTATCTCTGTGCCCTGCCTCTCTTTGCGCTCCTTACGGCGCTGCTGCCGGCGCTCTAGGCGCTCCATCTCGCGCGCTACATCAAGCGAAGAGTCTACGCTATTGTCGGCCTTGTCGATCACCTGCTTAAACTCCTCGATCTCGCGGCGAGCAAGCTTTGTTATCTCTCTCTCGGCCTGCGCCTCGCGTATGCTCTTAATCGTGCTCTCAATCTGGCGGTTAGCCTCTGATATTAGCTCTTTTGCCTCAGCCTTGGCGCGGTGTAGTATCTCGCTGCGCTCCTGCTTTATTTTGGCTAGCTGCTCGCTGTAGCTGCTCTCTAGCTCCTCGATCTTGCGCTCGGCCTGGCGTATTCTGTCGCGCTTCTGCTCCCAATATCGTCTATCTCTGGCGATCTCGCGCAGCTGTTTTTCGAGATTTACATGCTCTGCGCCAGCCTTCTCGCTAGCCGAGCGGATAATCTCCTCCGGTAGGCCAATCTTGCGAGCAATCTCCACGGCAAACGAGCTGCCCGGTTTGCCCATCTCTAGGCGAAAGAGCGGCATAATGCGCTGCACATCGAAGCTCATTGCGCCGTTGGCAATGCCCTCATGCAGCGAGGCGTAGTACTTTATGTTGGAGTAGTGTGTTGTAATCACTCCATAACATCCCTTTGAAAGGAGCCTGTCGAGGATCGCCTCGGCTATTGCACCACCCATCACCGGCTCTGTGCCCGATCCAAACTCATCAATAAGAACTAGGGTGCGCGACGAGGCGCCAGCAACCATATTCTTCATGTTTAATAGGTGCGACGAGTAGGTCGAAAGGTCGTTGTCGATCGACTGCTCGTCACCAATATCTATATATATTGAGTCGAAGATTTGTAGCTCCGAGCTCTCTTTTGCTGGCACTAGATAGCCGCATTGAAACATATATTGTATTATGCCGGTGGTCTTTAGGCATACAGACTTTCCGCCTGCGTTTGGCCCTGAGATCACCAATATGTGGCGCTTTCGGTCGAGCTGCATATCGAGTGGAACGATCGCCTTGCCTTGCCCCTTGAGTGTCTGCTCAAGGAGAGGGTGGCGAGCGCCATAGAGCACCAATCTGTCATCATTCGATAGGATTGGCATCACGCAGCTATTCTCTAGTGCCCATGTGGCTTTGGCATAGATCATATCAATGTGGCTCAGAAAATCAGAACTCACCCTAAGCTCCTCGCTGTGCGGGCGGAGCGAGTCGGTCAGCGAGGTGAGTATTCTCACTATCTCGCGCCTCTGGGCATGCTCTAGATCTTTTAGCTCGTTGTTGATCTGCACAACCTCTACCGGCTCAATATATACGGTCTTGCCGGTGGCCGACTCGTCGTGTATAAAGCCCTGAAGCTTGCGCTTGTTTCCTGCCGCCACGGGGATTACCGCCCGCCCGTCGCGGATCGAGATCTGCGCCTCGCTATCGACTAGGCCTGCGCTCTTTGCGGCGTTGAGCACGCCGAGCAGACGCTTTGAGAGTTGCCCCTCAAAGTCGCGAATCTTGCGCCTTATCTCAAAGAGCTCTGTCGAGGCGTTGTCCTTGATCTTGTTGAAGCGATCGACAATGCGATCAATCTCCGAAAGGATCTCGGGAAATGAGCACACCTTCTCGGCTAGGCGGCTAAGTGCCGGCGAGCTGTGTTTCTCGCCGTGCTCGTGTATAAATTTTAATATGGCATCGACCGAATCTAGCGCCTTGCGGATCTCTACAATCTCATCCACCTCAATAAAGTTGCCGACGATATCTATCTGATCTATAATCTGATCTATATCGCTGCACTCGCTCTTTGGGAAGCGCTGCTGGCCGAGGAGTATAGAGCGCATCTCGTCGACAAGATATAGCCTGCCGAGGATCTCTGCCCGCTCTGTTGCGAACCCTTCGCCTAGCACCCTCTCTCGCGCCGATAGCATCGAACACTTGGCGGCAACCTGCTCGCGAAGGCGCGAAAAGCCTATCTTCTGCTCAAAATTACTGGGGTATATCATCCCTTATTTTTTGCTTGCCATCTTTATCGAGTCGCGCTTAGCACGCTCGGCCTGCTTGTCGGGATTTGAGCTAAATACCGAGAAGTGTACATATCGCTTTGGGTTCTGCTTCAGGTCGGAAAGCAGCGCATCTAGGCTCTTAGTTGAGGCTGCAAGATTCTCGTAGAGAGCCTCATCATAGATGATCTTACCAGCGCTACCACTCTTCTCGTTGACCGCCTTAAGAGCCTTTTCAAGCTCAGAGAGGGATGTGGTTAGGCTCTTGCCAATCTGGGCATTGTTGATATCTGTAGATATTGCGCCAAGGTTTACAAGCAGCGTGTCTATCTGCCCGGCGTTGCGACCGAGGCTCTCCGAGAAGTCGGCAAAGCCATCAACGGCGCGCTTGATGTTCTGCTGCTCAGAGGCAAGAAGTCTATCTACATTCGAGGTGATGCCGCTAAGATTCGCCACAGTTGCATTTAGATTCTCGGTGCTCCCCTCAAGCAGGGTGTTTACATTGCCGAGGGTGCGATTTAGGTTTGATGTGAGCGTATCTAATTTCACCTTAAAGGCCTCAAATTCGCTTGTTAATGAACCCATTAAATCGCTGCTCTCGCCTGCGGTTATCACCCCTCCATCCTCTAGATATTTATCGCTTTTGCCCAGCTCTAGCTCAATATTTTTAGAGCTCATCATGCCGCTGCCCGAGATCGTCGCCTTTGAGTCGACGGGTATGTTTAGGCTCTTGCGAATGGTGAGCGTCAGGGTTATCATATCGCTTATTGATGGGTTAAACTCGATATCGGTCACCGTGCCCACCTTTACGCCACGAATCATCACCTCGGAGGCACTTCTCACCCCTTCGATATTATTGTAGCTAACCTGATAGCTGCGGTTGCCATTAAAGATATCTATGCCGCTCAGGAAGTTGGTTCCTGCCCAGGCGCAGATGACCATCGCAACGG
The DNA here is from genome assembly GCA_047178725.1 of Rikenellaceae bacterium. GTDB lineage: Bacteria > Bacteroidota > Bacteroidia > Bacteroidales > Rikenellaceae > Alistipes. Next base: position 18,908 of record JBCQTD010000024.1, on the reverse strand, counting down.
CAAAGATGCCAATTTTAAATTCTCTTGAAATTTTCATTATCTCTCTAAATTCTTAATATGTTACAACAAATGCATCTTTAAACTCATGCTTCACCCCCTTGAGAGCTCTCTCGGCCTCGGCGCGTGTGGCATATTTACCTATGCAATATTTATATTTAAACCTGCCCTCTACAACCTTGTGCCACACCTTGTTGCGATACGATTTAAACTGCTTGTCCCCCTGGTTGAGAATCTTTGCCGAGGAGAGGATCTGGATCGTATAACCGCTGGTGGGCTGAGGTGCGGCGTTTTGCGCGGCCGTGGTTTTGTTTACCATCTGTATGTAGGCGCTGATTCCGCTATATATCGACTCGGCAACCTCCTGCTGTCCGCTAGCAGAGTTTAGATAGGCGCGCTCCTTGTCGTTGGATAGGAACCCGATCTCGGTTAGCACACAGGGCATATCTGTGCCATAGAGCACCATGATCGGCTGGCGACGCAGAGCGCGTAGCTTGCGGCCATATTTGCCATAGCCAATCTGGATCTGCCGGGCTAATGCCTCGCTATACTCGCCATAGGTGTATTGTAGATTTTGGATATGGGCGCGGACGATGGCCGCAGTCTTGTCATCCGACATATCGAGCAGATCCTCGCGGTTGGCCTCATATAGAGCGGCATCGTTGCGGCTCTGCTCAAGGGTGCTCTCGCCCATGATTATCGTCTCGGCACCATAGGCGGCTGTCGACGAGGCTGCATTGGCATGGATGGAGATAAATAGGTCGCCCCCAGCCTCGGATGCAATCTTTGAGCGCATGCCCAGATCTGTCTTTAGGTTTGTTGACAGGTGTTTATCTGTGGTGCGTGTGTATACAACTTTTATATCGGGGTTGCGCTTATTTATTAGCGCCCCCAGCCTCTTGGCAACGCTAAGAACAACCGTCTTCTCCTCTACGCCTTTGTAGCTTGCTCCAGGGAAGTTGCCTCCATGGCCGGGATCTATTACAATCACCTTAACACCCTGTGCAATAACTGCGCTGGTGTTGGCGTTTGGTGTTAGCAATAGTGCCAGCAGAGAGAGCGTGTAGAAAAAAAGTTTTGTTTTCATCTGTAATATCGGTCTAAATCTCTTTTTTTAGCTATCTTTGTCGGATAAAATAAGGGGGCTAATATCTATCTAGAGCTGTGCTTAGGCCAAGGCCTACACAATAAAAGCAGATATCTTGTCCCGTTTTGCCGACTTGTCGGCAAAGATATGATATTTTTTTGATATTTTGTACAAATTTAGAGTAAAATATATCCTTCTGATAGCGACGATGCTCCTCTTTGCAGGGGCTATCGCACCGCGCCATGTATCTCAAATCATGGCGCAAGAGCTCTCAGAGGTTGAGCTGAGTGACACAACGAGTGTGGACACTCTCCCCCCGGCGCGCAAAAAATCGACTCTGGACGATGTGCTCTCGGGCAAAAATAAAGATTCGCTCTACTATGATGTAAAGCGTAATTTAGTGCATATCTATAATGATGGTGAGGTCGATTATCAGGATAACACCCTCAAGGCGGATTATATGCGTATCAATTTGGACAACAATGAGATATATGCCTATGGTAAGCGCGACACGGTTAAAGATGAGCCGGTGGTTACAAAGCCGCTCTTTATAGATGGAGGCAGCTCCTATTCGATGGATACCATCGTCTACAACATAAAGAGCGAGAAGGCGAAAATCAAGGGCGTAGCCACGCAGGAGGGCGATGGTTGGCTTGTGGGAGGCGAGGTGAAGAAGATGCCCGACAACGCTGTGAATATCAGCTCGGGAAAGTACACTACCTGCGAGTGTATCGAACATCCGCACTTCTATCTAGCGATGACCAAGGCCAAGATGATTCCGGGTAAGAAGGTTGTAACGGGCCCCGCCTATTTTGTTCTGGAGGATGTGCCGCTCTACTTCCTGGGCATCCCCGAGGGTTTTTTCCCGATCAACGATGGCGCCAAGTCGGGTCTTTTGATGCCATCATACGGCGAGGATGGAACTCTGGGCTTCTTCCTTCGCGATTTGGGATACTACTTTATCCTCAACGACCATATGGATCTGGCTCTTCAAGGAGGCCTATATTCTCAAGGGTCGTGGGAGGCGTCGGTCGCCTCGACCTACTATAAGCGATACAAGTTTAAAGGTAGCGTAGATATCGACTATTCAAGTGTATCTATCGGATATAAAACCGAGCCCGACTACACCAAGAGCAATGAGATTCAGATCAAGTGGACTCACACGCAGGATGCCAAGGCAAACCCCGGCTCTACATTCTCGGCCTCGGTGAACTTTGCCACTAGTGGCTATAGCAAATATTCGGCCACCACGCTCGAGGATATGCTCTCAACACAGACCAACTCCTCGATCTCCTACTCTAAGAGCTGGACAGGAATGTCCTTCTCGACCAATCTGGCACTTTCGCAGAATTCGCAGTATGCAACCATCTCGGCCACATTCCCATCGGCCGTCTTTAGCGTGTCGCGATTCTATCCGCTTAAGCGCAAGGTTACGCTCGGAGGCGAGCGCTGGTATGAGAAGATCTCGATGACCTACACCGGTAAGCTTACCAACTCGGTGTCGACCGACGAGTCGGAGTTCTTCACCAAGCAGACCCTGCAAGATATGTCTAATGGTATCAGCCACTCGGTTCCCGTGTCGGCTTCGTTTAGCGTGTGGGACTATCTGAATATAACCCCAGCCTTTAACTACGACGAGAGCTGGTTCTTTAAGCGCGAGATGCAGGAGTATGACCCTCTCACAAATAGTGTGCTCACTCTCGATCCGGAGTATGGCTTCTATCGTCTTTACAACTACAGCCTTAGTGCGAGCGCCTCGACAACAGTCTATGGCATGTATCAAGCCAAGAAGAAGGGAGGGCTTGTGGATGCTGTCCGCCACACATTAACCCCAAGTGTGGGATTCTCGTATAATCCCGATTTTCAGGATCAGAAGTATGGCTACTACGCCACCGTGCAGAGCGATTCGCTGGGCAACTATACAACCTACTCGCCATATAGCTCGAATGCCTATAGTGTGCCATCATCGAGCGAGGCTATGTCGCTCACCTTTAGCCTCTCGCAGAGCCTAGAGATGAAGGTGCGCTCAAGACGCGATACCTCGGGCGTGAGGAAAGTTACCCTTATAGATGAGTTTAAATTTAGCGGATCGTATAACTTTATCGCCGATTCGATGCGCCTATCGACCATTCCGGTCTCGTTTAGAACCACAATCTATGGAAACTTTGGTATTAACCTTTCGCTAACGCTAGATCCATATAAGGTCTCGCCCGAGGGTGTGCGCTATAACGAGCTCTTCTTCCCGGGACGTGTCACCTCTACGGGTTGGTCGTTTGGCTATACATTTAACTCAGCTAAAAATAGAACCGGCACGGCGATAAATGATATTACGACAATTCCGCCCGAGTTCTCCAACCCATTCTACGATCCGCGTGGCGAACTGGATCCGACCCTCAGGAGGCAATATATGTCGCAGACCTACTACGACTTCTCTATCCCCTGGAACTTTGGATTTAACTATGTGGTTAATTACGGCATCTCCTATACCAATAACGGAACAACGGGCTATGAGCCGAGCGTAACGCAGTCGGTGAGTTTCAACGGTTCGATCACCCCCACGGCAAAGTGGGGCGTAACTCTTATGGGCGGATATGATCTTGTCGAAAACGAGCTAACCACCTCGTCGGTGGCCATAACGCGTGATCTGCACTGTTGGCAGATGTCCTTTAGTTGGATCCCATTTGGCTACTATAAGAGCTGGAGCTTTAATATCGGAATTAAGGCCTCGTCGCTCTCCGATCTAAAGTATGACAAGAGTCAATCAATGTATGATAACATTTATTAAACAAAATGAAGAGTGACTATTTAGTTATAGGCTCGGGCGTAGCGGGTTTGAGCTTCGCTCTAAAGGTGGCCCAGAGTGCCAAGGTGACAATCGTCACAAAGGGCAAGCTAGATGAGTGTAATACAAACTATGCTCAGGGCGGAATCTGCTCGGTGAGCTATGAGCCCGATACCTTTGAAAAACATATAGAGGATACACTCATTTGTGGTGCCGGAAAGTGCACCGTGCCCGCCGTGGAGCTGGTTGTGCGCCGTGCGCCGGAGCTTATTGCCGATCTCATTGAGTGGGGTGTAAGATTTAATAAAACCAAGGATGGCCGTTTTGAGCTCCACCGCGAGGGTGGACACTCCGAGCATAGAATCCTCCACTATGAGGATCTCACGGGGGCGGAGATCGAGCGTGCGCTTGTCGAGAGTGTTAAGGCTCATCCAAACATCACCCTCCTGGAGCACCACTTCGCCATAGACCTTCTAACGCAGCACCACCTGGGCGAATTCGTAACGCGCCATACGCGTGGAGTGGCGTGCTTTGGAGCCTATGTTCTGGATCTGGAGAGCGGCAAAATTGATACGATGCTCGCTAAATTCACCGTTGTGGCAAGCGGTGGCTGCGGCCATATCTACCACACAACAACCAACCCGGAGGTTGCCACCGGCGATGGTGTGGCGATGTGCCACAGGGCTAAGGCTCAAACCGAGTCGATGGAGTTTATCCAGTTTCACCCCACCTCGCTCTACAATCCTGGCGAGAGGCCATCGTTTTTGATCACCGAGGCGATGAGGGGTTATGGTGGCATTCTGCGCCTACAGAATGGCAAGGAGTTTATGGATAAGTATCACCCGATGCTCTCGCTCGCGCCGCGCGATGTGGTGGCGCGTTCGATCGACCATGAGATGAAGATCCGAGGTGAGGAGTTTGTCTATCTTGATGTTACACATATGGATGCAGATACAACGCGAAAGCATTTCCCCAATATATATGAGAAGTGCAGATCTATTGGCATCGACATCACGCGCGAGATGATACCGGTAACCCCTGCGGCGCACTACTGCTGCGGAGGCGTAAAGGTGGATCTTAATGGCCAGAGTACAATCAAGAGGCTATATGCCATCGGCGAGAGCAGCTGCACGGGATTGCATGGCGCTAATCGCCTGGCTTCAAATTCGCTTATCGAGGCGCTGGTATATGCCGACGAGGCGGCCAAGCACTCGTTGGAGAGGCTAGCGAGAGTAGAGTATCAGGATGGTATCCCGGAGTGGGATCTTGAGGGCACATCGACGGCCGAGGAGATGATCCTTGTCACGCAGAGCCGCAAGGAGCTACAGCAGATCATGTCAAACTATGTGGGCATCGTCCGCTCCAATCTGCGCCTTGAGCGTGCGCTCGTGCGCCTAGGTACAATTTGGCACGAGACCGAGGAGCTCTATAATAAGACAACACCATCGCTAGAGCTCTGCGAGCTAAGGAATATGATAACCGTAGCCTATCTAACAATCAAGCAGGGCGAGGCGCGCAAGGAGTCGGTAGGTCTGCACTACACGATCGACTATCCACCCAAAGGAGTAGAATAAGAACAATAAAATATAGGATGACACAACAAGAAGAGATTCTGCGCCGCAGAACATTTGCCGTTATTGCCCACCCGGATGCCGGAAAGACCACACTCACCGAGAAGCTGCTGCTTTTCGGTGGTGCTATTCATGTGGCAGGAGCTGTTAAGAGCAACAAGATCAAGAAGGGGGCAACCTCCGACTTTATGGAGATCGAGAGGCAGCGAGGTATCTCGGTTGCCACCTCGGTGATGGGATTTGAGTATAAGGGTGCAAAGATCAACATCCTAGATACCCCTGGCCACGAGGATTTTGCGGAGGATACCTATCGCACGCTGACGGCTGTAGACTCTGTAATCATCGTTATTGATGGCGCGAAGGGTGTTGAGGCGCAGACCTTGAAGCTGATGAATGTCTGCCGCATGCGCCAAACGCCGGTTATCGTCTTTGTAAATAAGATGGATAGACCATGTAAAGAGCCATTTGATCTGCTGGATGAGATCGAAACTCAGCTGCAGATTAAGGTGCGCCCGCTCTCGTTCCCCATATCTAGCGGCCCGACATTTAAGGGTGTGTATAATCTCTATGAGCAGAAGCTCGCGCTATTCACATCTGAGGATAGGCAGACGGCGGGCGATAAGATCGAGATTGAGGATATCTCAACGCCAGATCTAGATAGTTATATCGAGCCTAGATATGCCGCGCAGCTGCGCGAGGATGTCGAGATCGTTGAGGGCGTATATGAGGAGTTTGATCGCCAGGCCTACCTTCGCGGTGAGCTAGCTCCGGTATTCTTCGGCTCGGCGGTGAATAATTTTGGTGTGTGCGAGCTTTTGGAGTGCTTTATTGATATCGCTCCATCGCCACGTCCGGCACCAACTGCCACGCGCGAGATTACCCCCAACGAGGCGAAGCTTACGGGTTTTATCTTTAAGATCCACGCCAATATGGACCCTAACCATCGCAACCGTATCGCCTTTATGAAGATATGCTCGGGCACATTCGAGCGTAATAAAAACTATCTGCACGTAAGAAGCGGCAAGCAGATAAAGTTCTCATCGCCAACGGCGTTTATGGCCGAGAAGAAGTCGGTGATCGACGAGGCTTTCCCGGGCGATATTGTGGGTCTGCACGACACGGGAAACTTCAAGATCGGCGACACATTTAGCGAGGGCGAGAAGCTTAAGTTTACTGGTATTCCATCCTTTGCCCCCGAGCAGTTTAGATATATCGAAAATGCTGATCCGATGAAGTTTAAGCAGCTCGCCAAGGGTATAGATCAGCTTATGGACGAGGGCGTTGCGCAGCTGTTTACCTCCTCTTTAAATGGCCGTAAGATTATCGGTACGGTGGGTGCTCTACAGTTTGAGGTTATTCAATATCGCCTTGAGCATGAGTATGGCGCTTCGTGCCGCTGGGATCCTATCTATATATATAAAGCGTGCTGGATCGAGAGCGAGAACGAGGAGCAGTTGGCCGATTTCAAGCGCAGAAAGTATACAAATATGGCCACCGACAAACATGGCAATGATGTCTTTTTGGCCGACACGAGCTACGCTCTTGCCCTGGCGCAGGAGAATTTTAAAGATATTAAATTTCACTTCACCTCTGAGTTTTGATCAACTACCTACAAGTCGAGGGACTAACCAAGAGCTATGGCGACATGCTTCTATTCGAGAATATCTCATTCTCGATAGGCGAGGGCGAGCGTGTGGGGCTAATAGCACGCAATGGAGCCGGCAAGAGTACGCTGCTAAGTATTCTCTCTTCGGGTGAGGATTATGATGCCGGCACAATCTCCTTTGCTAAGGATCTCCGTGTGGCGCACCTTGTTCAAGAGCCAACATTCTCCGAATCGCTTAGTGTTATAGAGGCTTGCTTTAGCGGCGATGCCCCTGCTCTGAGAGTTATCTCGGAGTATGAGAGTGCCCTGCTAGGTGGTGATGCTGGGCGCATTGAGCGCGCCATTGAGAAGATGGACGAGTGCGAGGCGTGGGATTACGAGCAGAAGATCAAGCAGATCCTCTCGCAGCTTAAGATTACCGATTTCGATCAGCCAATCTCGCAGCTCTCGGGTGGGCAGATTAAGCGCGTTGCTCTGGCTAATGCCTTGATAAATGAGCCGCAGCTGCTAATTTTGGATGAGCCTACCAACCACCTTGACCTTGACGTGACGCGCTGGTTGGAGGAGTGGCTCTCGCATAGCCGCATAGCGCTGCTGATGGTGACCCATGATAGATATTTTCTGGATAGAGTCTGTAATAGAATCCTGGAGATAGATCAGAGGCAGATCTTCGCCTATCGTGGAAACTATAGTCACTATCTCGAAAAGCGCAACGAGCGCCTGGCTTCGGCCGCTCAGCAGAGGGAGAGCGATATGAATCTATACCGCAAGGAGATAGATTGGATGAGGCGCCAGCCGCAGGCGCGTGCCACTAAGGCTAAGGCGAGAATCGAGGGCTTCTATCAGCTGGAGGATCGCCTGCGTCGTGAGCGCGAGCAGGGTAAGGTTAAGATCGAGGCTAAGAATACATATATAGGAAAGAAGATATTCGAGGTTAAAAATCTCGCGAAGAGCTATGGCGATAAGTGCCTGCTTCGGGGTTTTAGCTACCTCTTTGCGCGCGGCGAGAAGATGGGCATCGTGGGCGAGAATGGTGTTGGTAAGTCGACATTTATCAAGATGCTTATGGGCGAGGTTGCCCCCGATAGCGGCAGCGTGGATATTGGTCAGACTGTGCGCTTTGGCTACTACTCTCAAGGCGGCATCGAGTTTGATAGCTCGACCAAGGTGATAGATGTTGTGAGCAATATCGCAGAGTATGTGGATATGGGGGATGGGCGCCGCCTCACCGCTTCGCAGCTGCTGCAGCACTTTTTGTTTGAGCCTAAGCGCCAGCAAAATTTTGTTGGCCGCTTGAGTGGAGGCGAAAAGCGTAGGCTCTATCTCTGCACGATCCTTATGACCAGCCCCAACTTTCTGATCCTGGATGAGCCGACTAACGATCTGGATATTATGACATTGCAGGTACTGGAGGAGTATCTTGCCTCATTTGCCGGCTGCGTTATGGTGGTCTCGCACGACCGCTACTTTATGGATAAGGTGGCCGACCATCTGCTTGTCTTTGAAGGGGAGGGTAGGATTAAAGATTTCCCATCTTCGTATAGCGATTTTCTAGTGTGGCGCGATGTGAGAGCCGAGGAGCTTGCTGCGCCTAAGGAGAAAAAGGTGGTGGCTGCGCCGCAGACAAAAGCGCCATCGACTAAATTGAGCTATAAGGAGCGACAAGAGTTTGAGTCGTTGGAGGCTCAGCTCGCCGAGCTGGGAGCCGAGCGCGCGGAGTTGGAGCAGAGGCTCTCGAGCGGTGCTCTCTCGAGTGAGGCGCTTATCTCAGCCTCAAATAGGGTGGGCGCGGTGATAGATCTTATCGACGAGATGGAGATGCGATGGTTAGAACTTTCAGAACGAGCTTAATATGTTAAAACAACTACTAGGATTCGACAAAAAGCAGCACGATCTGCGAACCGAGATTGTGGCCGGAGTGACAACATTCCTCACCATGGCCTACATCTTGATTGTAAACCCGATGGTCATGTCCGATGCCGGTATGGATCAATCGGTGGCCTTCACCGCCACGGCACTCGCCTCGGCGCTGGGTACTATGCTTGTGGCCTTTATCGCCAAGATGCCCCTGGCACAGGCACCCGGCATGGGTATCAACACCTTTTTTGCCTACACGCTCGTCGGCGCGATGGGCTATACATGGCAGACGGCGCTGACGGTCACCTTTGTCGAGGGATTGTTTTTTATATTTATAACGGTGTTGAATATCCGCGAGAAGTTTATCTCCGCGATCCCCTCCACCCTGCGCACCGCCATGTCGGTGGGCATCGGCTTCTTTATCGCCTTTATTGGGCTGCAATCTAGCGGTATTATCGTAGGCAATGAGGCTACGCTAGTACGCCTTGCCGACTTTAACCCCTCTAATCTATTAGCTATATTTGGCATCTTTGCCTGTGGCATTATGCTCCACCTTAAGATTAAGGGGGCACTATTTTTAGGTGTGGTCTTAACCACCGTGCTGTCGTTTGTCTGTGGGGTATCTACTATGCCTGCTAATTTCAGCCCCGTGGCTTTGCCCAGCTCGATTGAGTCGGTTCTGTTTCAGTTTGACTTTCGTTCGCTAATGTCGCTGGAGCTTATTATCGTTATATTTACCGTCGCCTTTGTAGATATCTTCGATACTATGGCGACCCTAATCGGAGTCTCTATCTCGGGCGGATTTGTCGAGGATGATGGCAAGATAACCCGTGCCAAGCAGGTGCTCCTCTCGGATGCTATCGCCACAACGGCCGGTTCGATGCTCGGCGCCACAACTGTGACTACCTACGTCGAGTCGCTATCGGGAATCGCTGCCGGCGGCAAGAGTGGCCTTACGGCCTTTGTTGTGGGTGCACTATTCCTACTCTCGCTTATCTTTGCCCCGCTGTTTATGCTTGTCCCTAGCATTGCTACGGCTGGCGTTTTGGTTATGGTCGGGGTGCTGATGCTCTCGGGCGTGAAGAAGATCGACACCCCTAATATCGCTGAGTCGCTGCCGGCCTTCTTGACAATTATAGTTATGCTGCTGAGCTACTCCCTTTCGGAGGGTATCGCTGCCGGCATGATAAGTTATGTGGTGTTTAGGCTCTTCACCCCCGAGCGGCGCGAGCTCACCACGGTGCAGGTGGTTGTGGCAGCGGCGTTTGTCTTGCGCTATATAATTAAGTAACACATATCTATAACAATAGAGAGACCCATCTGGATCTCTCTATTTTAGTTATATAGCTCGCTCGATTACTTTGATAGCACGATGCGAGCCGAGTTTCTAGCTCTCTGAACAAGCTGTACATTCTCGCTGGTTGCGTAGCGCTTAAGCAGCTCGTCGTTGTAGCCGCGGATTGTAAGCAGCTCCATATCCTGCTCGGCAGTAACATCGAATCCCTCGGTTGTGAGCGCCTGAACAGCCTCGTCGATGTGCCATGTCTTGTCGATGCAGAGCATGATATTCACCGCCGAGTTGTGGATAAGGTTTGCCTTGATGCGGTAGCGACCAAGTGTAGAGAAGATCGTTGCGAAGCGCTCCTCAAGCACGAAAGAGAAATCCTTTGAGCGGATGGTAAGCAGCACCTGATCCTTCTTAAGGATAAGGATTGGCACCTCGACATTGGCCGATCCGCCCTTGATAACTGTTCCTGGCTTTGTCTTATCGCCGAATGGACGCACGTAGAGTGGGATGTCCTTGTTCTGCAGAGGCTTGATTGTCTTTGGATGGATAATCTGCGCACCGCTATAGGCTAGCTCGATGGTGTCGAGATAGTTTAGCTCCTCGATCTTAGTTGCGTCTGGGAAGATCTTTGGATCGGCATTGAGGATACCATCCACATCCTTCCAAACAGACATAGATTCAGCGTTAAGGATGTTAGCAACAACGGCAGCCGAGTAGTCAGAACCCTCGCGGCCAAGAGTTGTTGTTGTGCCATCTGGTGCCGAGCCGATAAAGCCCTGGCCGATGAAGATGTTCTCGCTCACACCCTCCATAAGGGCAAGCAGGCGCATGGTCGAGGCCTCAAGGTTTACCGAAGCATCCTTGTGGCGCTGCTCGGTTAAAAATCCCTGGCGCATGTCGATCCAGCGGTTTGCCACACCTACAGAGTTCAAATACTCAGAGATGATAGTTGTAGAGAGAAGCTCACCGAAGGTTACGATCTTGTCGTACCAAAGCTCGGCATCGGCGCTCTTATATACGGTGTTCATAGCCACCTGCTCTAGCTCGCCCAGTAGAGCCTCTACGCTAGGAAGGGTGGTAGGTTTTTTATACAAGTCCTCAATTATCTCGGCATGGTAGGTTCTAAGAGCCGTAACGTGCTCCATAGAGAGTTTTTTATCTCCCGTCTGTACACCCTCAAAAACCTTCTCCAATGAGTTTGTAGTCTTGCCCATTGCAGATACGATGATAAATAGATTCTGCTCGTCGCAGATGATCTTGTGGAGGTTTCTCACGCCATCGCCATTACGAACTGACGCTCCACCAAACTTGTAAACCTTCATTTATTAAATTATAATTAGTTTAAACATGGCCTGTCTCACGACACGCCTACTATTAAATATGGAGCCAACTCCATAATCGGCACAAAGATAGTCAAAAAGTTGCTATGTAATCAATATTTTTAATAACTTTGTCGAAGAATAATTATAATAAATATGTACAGCGAACTAAAAAAGATTATTGAGCAGGCGTGGAATGAGCGCGAACTACTTGCAAAAGAGGAGGTTAAGGATGCAATCCGCCAGTGCGTGGAGCTGGTTGATAAGGGTCAGCTACGCACCGCCGAGCCAATAGATGTTGAGAATAGCAAATGGCAGGTTAATGAGTGGGTTAAGAAGGCGATTATCCTATATTTCCCAATTCAGCAGATGCGCACAATGACGGCCGGCGAGCTAGAGTGGTATGATAAGATGGATCTCAAGAGTGGCTATGAGCAGCTAGGAGTGAGGGTTGTGCCTCAGGCCGTGGCTCGCTATGGCGCCTATATCGCTCCGGGGGCGATCCTTATGCCATCGTATGTAAATATTGGAGCCTATGTTGATGCCGGAACCATGGTCGACACCTGGGCAACGGTGGGCTCATGCGCCCAGATAGGTAAGAATGTACACCTTAGCGGTGGCGTTGGTATCGGTGGTGTTCTTGAGCCGGTGCAGGCCTCTCCGGTTATTATCGAGGATAACTGCTTTATCGGTTCTCGTGCTATCGTTGTCGAAGGTGCGCAGGTTTGCCGCGAGTCGGTGCTTGGCTCGAACACGGTTATCACCGGTTCGACTCATATCATTGATGTTACGGGCAGTGAGCCAGTAGAGTATAAGGGTTATATCCCTCCTCGCTCGGTTGTGATTCCAGGAACCTATAACCGAAAATATCCCGCCGGTGAGTATGGTGTGCCTTGTGCGCTAATCATTGGTAAGCGCAAGGAGTCTACCGACAAAAAGACTTCGCTAAACGATACACTTCGCGAGTTTAACATAAGCTAGAGGATGTTTCATCTTTTGGAGGAGACTACCTCTACCAACGATCTTGCGATGCACGGCGGTAGCCATGGTGATCTATTCGCTGCCGAGCGACAGAGTGCGGGGCGTGGTCAGAGGGGGAATAAGTGGTATAGCGGTGAGGGTTTAAACCTCACCCTTTCGCTTGTTGTCGAGCCGCAAGGATTGGAGGCCACCTCTCAATTCTATATCTCGCAGGTGGCGGCACTCACGCTTGTCGATCTGCTCGCAGAGTATGGTGTAGAGGCTAGGATCAAGTGGACGAACGATATATATATAGGTGATAGGAAGATTGCCGGAATTTTGATCGAGAATGCACTCTCGGGCAGCGCGGTTAAGCGCTCGGTTGTGGGCATCGGTCTGAATGTGAATCAGAAGATATTCGATCCGCTAGTTCCTAATCCGACATCTATGGCTCTCGAGTCGGGCTCCGAGTTTGACCGCAAGGCGGTTATGGAGCGGCTGCATGCTATATTTTTCGCGCTGTTTGATAAAAACATGGCGGCCGATAGAGGCACTATTGATGAGCGATACCAAAATTTGTTATATCGAAAAGATGAGTGGCACACTTATCGCCTTGCTGATGGCGCGCTCATCGAAGGCAGGATCGAGGGGGTCGAGCCCTCCGGGGCGCTTATCCTCTCGCTCAGAGATGGCTCTAGATCCTCATATCAATTCAAAGAGATAGAGTTTGTTATAGATAAAAGGGGTGATCGTTAGTGCGATCACTCTTTTTTTGTAAGATAATATAAAAAAGTGGCGCTAAAATTGCGGTGTTAAGAAAATAACAGTTATCTTTGTCAAGATTTATAAGAACAATAATTTATCTAAAATAGAGTTAAAATGTCAAAAGTTACAGTTGTAGGTGCAGGTGCCGTAGGTGCTACTTGTGCTAACGTTATGGCAGCCCGCGAGGTTGCAAGTGAGGTCGTTTTGATCGACATCAAAGATGGTCTATCAGAGGGTAAGATGCTTGATATGATGCAGGCTTCTGCCACTATGGGCTTCAACACTAAGATGGTAGGTGCTACTAACGACTACTCAAAGACAGCAGGATCTGACGTGGTGGTTATCACTTCAGGTATCCCACGTAAGCCAGGTATGACTCGCGAGGAGCTTATCGGCACAAACGCAAAGATCGTTCTTAGCGTTATCAAGAGCGTAGTAGAGTACTCTCCTGAGGCTATCGTAGTTGTAGTATCTAACCCAATGGATACCCTAACTTACCTAGCTCTTAAGACAGCAGGCCTACCAAAGAGCCGCATCATCGGTATGGGTGGCGCGCTTGACTCTTCACGTTTCCGCACCTATCTTTCACTGGCCTCTGGCATGCCTCTTTCTGATATCGAGGGTATGGTAATCGGCGGTCACGGTGATACAACTATGATTCCACTTACAGCTAAGGCCTCTATCAAGGGTGTTCCAGCCTCTGCATTCCTCTCTGAGGAGGAGCTTGCCGACGTTTCGTCTAAGACAATGGTTGGTGGTGCAACACTTACAGGTCTTCTCGGCACCTCTGCATGGTATGCTCCAGGTGCTGCTGCATCTTCAGTTGTTGAGTCTATCATCAAGGATCAGAAGCGCATGATCCCATGTTCATGTATGCTTGAGGGCGAGTATGGTCAGAGCGATATCTGCATCGGTGTTCCAGCTATCATCGGCCGTAATGGTATCGAGAAGATCGTTGAGATCGAGCTTAACGAGGCTGAGAAGGCTGCTTTCGAGGCATCTGCTGCGGCAGTTCGCAAGACAAACGAGGTTCTTAAGGAGATCGGCATGTTGTAGTCGATTGCCCTAGGGCAAGAGAGTATTATATATAGAGGGTGACTAACAAGTATTTTCTACTTGAGAGTCACCCTCGTTTTTTAAGAAGTCTAATAACAGGGTTAGTTTTGGGGCTTCGTGAGCATTTTTAACCGCAGCGTACCAGTCGTACGTGAGGCTTTAAATGCGGAGGGAAGTGCCGAAAATGACCTTGTTAGTCGACTTCTTTCGTGTTATAGATCAGAGTCTTTGATCTCTGGTTCTGGGTAGTCTACATCCAATATCTTCATTGATAGACTATAACGATCGGAGAGATAGCCATCTGAATCATATATATTATTTACCTTTATGACACTCAGCGGCGTTTGAGAGTCAAGCCCTATAAAGATAATATCTTCATCGTTAATATTTGTGATCTTATCTAGTTTTGTGGCCACAGAGTAACCCTCTGCGATAGTTGTTGGATTTGCTTCGCTATAGTTAAATCCGGTGAGTCTGGCAAATGATAGCCCAGTTTTGCTGCGCCATTCACGAGATAGAGTTGTGCTATCGCGCTCGTTTGGCATGTCATATATATCCATGTATTGGTCAGACGTAGCATCCTGTGATACTAGCTCTTTTTTGTAGAAGGAGTAGCCGTTTTGTGCGCCGCTCTCTGCTCCATACATTGTTATTGATGTAGACTCTAAGGCAATAGAGGCAGAGCCGATAATTTTCATCTCGGCAGATATGCTTATGCTTTTTCCTGCGATGGTATTAGCTGTAAATTTTAGTGTTACAGACTCCTCTTCGGAGCTAATCGAAGGTACTGAATATTGATAATCTATTGATTCGGAGCTTCCATTGAGGGCTATATCTCCTAGCTCTATAATGCCTTTGTCTGAGCTTATTTCAGTTATCTTAAGCGAGCAGAGTTCACTAGAGGCTGAATTTATTGCTATGTTGTAGATCACTATATTACCGCTAGAGGCCTCCCTGATCATCTGTTCTATAGGTATGATTAGAGTGAGCTCGCTGCTCTTGTTCTCTTCGCATGAGAGCAGGATAGAGATGCAAAAAAATGCAATGAGTAGTTGTTTCATGATGAAAGCGGATGAGTAGATGGCTTTAAAGTTTTTTGATAATAGAAAAAATGAGAGGGCGCAGATGAAAATTCACCTACAGCCCTCTCGGCACTGCAAACGTACCGCTATTTTTTAAATTTATATACTTTGAACTTAGCGTTTGTAGTAGTAATAGAACCTAAAAACAGCTGGTTCTTCTTCTGGCTAGAGTATACCGGTAGTATATAGTCGGCATCAGGATATTTCTCTGTAATCTTGTAGAGAGCTTTGCTTAGAGTTCCCTCGTATGCAAATCTTAGATTAGAGACTCGAAGTCGCTCTTTTTCGCGGCGATTGTACTCCTCTCCATTTACCTTGTCGATAGATGTAAATACCCCTAGGTATGTACGCTTGTCGATTGATACCTCCACATCACCAAGAAGTACAAAATCGGTCATCTCAAGATCCAGCCTCACTTCGGTTGGCTTGAATGATATTGCATCACTCGATCTTACTATCGAGGTGCTACCACAAGAGCTTAGTGCTATGGCAGCTGCAAATATCATAACTATTTTATATATATTTTTCATCTGATGTGGATTTATTTATTGAAGTAATAGCTGACGGTAAGACGAATCTCGTTGCTCGTAGTTCTCGAAGAGCTCTTCAAGCTCTCAAATTGACTACTGTTCATACCATCATATGTGTAGTATTCTTGCTCTGTTCCATCATAAGAGTATGTGTTTTTTGTCTTGCCTTTGCCAAACTCTTTCCAGAACGAGATACCGTACTCCAAACCAATAGCAACTGGAAGGTCAGCAACAAATGCCTGAAGGCCAATAAATCCACCTAGTCCTACGATAAATGGTGTTTGCTTTGATGTCATCTCATAATCACCGCTAATCTCCTTTACGCTATAACGATTCCATCCAATTGGCATGTTTGCGCCAAGGTATACATCTAGTAGGTTTTTGCTATCGAAGTGATAGGCGATTCCTGGAACAAGTCTATTTGTCCCCTGCGACTTTTTATAGCTAATATCAGTTGTGCTATCATCGCCGTTCATCATATCGCCACTATACTTCTCGCTTGTACCCTGAAATACCATACCCAATCTTAGCTCACAGTTTTCCGATGTGTAGTACTTAAGGTTTACCAATGGGAAACCTTCAAATGTAACATCATCAGAGAATATATTTTGGAAATCAGAGTACGAAACGCCAACGAAGAGACCCCAATCGCCAGCCTCTGGGCGGTTGCCGGTCTTGATTACATTTGCGCTAGGTGATCCCGTAGAGATCTGCGCAAAGCTACTTGTGATAGACATTGATGCTATTGTAAGCATCATAATGAGTCTGATTTTTTTCATAATTAATCTTTTTAGTTTGTGTTTATTTTCTCTTAATAAGAGACAACCTTATAGTTAAATAATTGAAAATCAGTATAGTTTGATTTTTTTGTTGAAATTAGACTAATAAATGTTGCAAAAAAGGACAAAAATTTTGAGAAATATAAATTAATAGTTATATTTGCGAGTGAAATAATATCTCTTATTAATAGAAATACTACAACTTTATGTTCGTATTTTACTAAATGGGAGAAAATAGAACTCCCCTAGAATAAGTTGCAACAAAAAAAGGCGACACCCGAAGATATCGCCCAATATAAATATAGGTGTAAGTATTAGATAGCACCATCAATAGCAGCACAGATACGGTCGAAAACCTCATCCATTGTGCCAAGGCCATTCACTGCAACATACTTGCCCTGCTTGCCATAGTACTCTGCCACGATAGCAGTCTGCTCGTTGTAGACCGAAATTCGGTTGCGGATAACCTCCTCTGAGGCGTCATCAGCGCGGCCAGACTCCTTACCACGAAGTAGGATGCGCTTTACAAGCTCCTCCTCCTCTACCTCCATGTAGATCATCACATCCACCGAGTCGTTCATCTCGCCAAGCATTACATCGAATGCCTCGGCCTGCGCAGTAGTGCGAGGGAAGCCATCGAAGATATTGCCCTTAACATCCTTGTTCTCTGCGATGTAGTTAGCGATCATGCCGATTACGATCTCGTCCGGAGCAAGACGACCTGTAGATGTGTAGGCCTCCATGCTCTTGCCAAGCTCTGTGCCGCGCTTGATCTCGCCGCGGATAACATCGCCTGTTGAGACGTGATTAACGCCATATCTCTCCTTCAAACGTGCGGCCTGGGTTCCCTTGCCGCATCCTGGTGCACCAAATAGTACGATATTTAACATTGTATTCTAAATTTAAGTTTGTGCAAAAGTACTCCTTTTTTTTGTATTCTCAATGAGTTTAGGTAATTTTGTCGCTTGCATAATAAAAAATATAGTATGACTAAGCGCGAGAGAACGGAGATAGCGAAATTAGGGCAGTTTGGCCTTATTGATAGGATCGCTGCGGCGACAACAATCAGCAACCCAACAACGGTAAAGGGTATCGGCGATGATGCTGCCGTGGTGGCAATGTCGGATGATGAGCTGCTGCTCACTTCGACCGATTCGCTCTATGAGGGCGTCGATTTTGACCTAACCTATTTTCCACTCAAACACCTGGGTTACAAGGCGGTAGTCGTTGCTGTAAATGATATCCTGGCGATGAATGGTGTGCCGCAGCAGCTTATGCTCTCTTTGGGTCTTTCGTCAAAATTACCCGTCGAGGCTATTGATGATCTCTACGAGGGAGTTCGAGTGGCGTGCAAGGAGCTAGATGTAGACCTGGTGGGCGGCGACACGCGCGCCTCGATGACCGGGCTTGTGATCAGTTTGACCGCAATTGGTCGCGTGGCTAAGGATAAAATCGCCTACCGTAGCGGAGCGAAACCCAATGATTTGATCTGCATCACAGGCAATGTCGGTGCCGCCTATATGGGGCTTCAGCTGCTCGAAAGGGAGAAGCGAGTCTTGCATGGGGTTGAGAATCCGCAGCCGCAGTTTGAGGGTTATGAGTATCTGTTGGAGCAGTATCTTAAGCCAACAGCGCGCCTAGGGATGGTAAGCTCTCTTGCCGAGGAGGGGATTGTGCCAACCTCGATGATTGATCTATCGGATGGTCTAGCGAGCGATCTGTTGCAGATTTGCCGCGCCTCAAAGTGTGGAGCTAGAATCTATCTCGAGCGAATTCCTATTGCAAAGGCTACCTCGGCGCTCGCCGCGGAGCTAAATTCCGACCCTGTTGTTGCCGCTCTAAATGGTGGCGAGGATCATGAATTGTTATTTACCGTGCCACTTGAAAAGCAAGAATTGATCATGAAGTTGGGCTGTATTGATATTATTGGACATATTACCGAGGAAAAAACCGGGGCATTTTTGGTTACGCCCGATGGTTCGGATATCGCCCTTCGCTCGCAGGGATTTCCTGATGGATTGCCTCTAGAGTAGATACCTATATATATAGTATAGGGTTTGCGTACTCAATTGTCTATATAACCGATGTTCCTAGTAGGATAGGGATTATTATCAAATTATTTGAATAATAATTACAAAAACATTTGGATGGAAAGATAAAAAGGCATACATTTGCAACCGCTAAGAGAGAGACGTGCTAGAGAGTTACGGAAAGAGCTTAGCGAGGTTC
>JBCQTD010000023.1:0-25634 GCA_047178725.1 Rikenellaceae bacterium | reverse complement strand
CTCACAAGGTCATTTTCGGCACTTCCCTCCGCTTTTTAATCCTCACGTACATGAGTACGCTGCGGTTAAAAATGCTCGCGAAGCCCCAAAACTAACCCTGTTATTCGACTTCCCAGAAACGGGGTTTTCCAAAAAAAAACGAGGGTGACTCTAAAGAAGAAAATACTTTAGAGTCACCCTCAAAAGAGGGGGCGCCGAACGACCAGGCGCCCCCTCGAAAAAAATAACACAACATATAGAGTAGGCTACTCGTGGCGCTGGCGTTGACCCTCTTGTCTGCCCTGCTGCATTTTCGCCTGCATCTCTTCATACTTCTTGGTCTGCTCCTTGTTAAGAACACTCTTTATCTTCTCCGACTGCTCCTTGCGCATGGCCTCCATCTTCTCGCGCTCGGGGTGCTGGCCATCCTTCATCATCTCGGTGCGCTCCTTGTTCGACTTAAGGATGATCTCATAGATCTTCTCGCTCTGCTCCTTGTTTAGCTCGAGCTGCTTGCTCATGCGCTCAACATAGGCCTTGGCCTGCTCTTCGGGTGTGCCCTGTGGTCGGCGATCGCCACCGCCACCGCCCTGAGGCTGCGCTACAACTGCAAATAGTGCCACTAGCATGAGAGCTAGCGCAGATAGGAATTTTAACTTTAAACTTTTCATTGCTTTATTATTTTATAATGTTTCTTTTCTCCTAATGCAAATATAGGCGCAAAATTTTAGCCCTGCAACTCAAAGTGGTAAACTGCAATTTTTGAGTGGCAAACTGCAATTTGCCTAAAGATGAGTACGCACCAGCGGGGGTGCTATCCCCGCCCGCCGGAGGCAATTCTCGATCACTCGCCCCACTCACAAAGAGGCTGTTTTGGAACAAAACTGCCCATTGGGGCATTGGCTCGCAGAGCCAAAAAAGGAGGGTGACCAACAACTATTTTCTAGTTGAGAGTCACCCTCGTTTTTGGGAAGTCGAATAACGGGGTTAGTCGGCTTCGATCTATAGATTAGAAGCCCTTACCAATACCGATAAAGTCCTCAGCCACAAGAGCAGCACCACCAATAAGGCCGCCGTCAACATTCTCCTTAGCGAAGATCTCGGCAGCGTTAGATGGCTTGCAAGAGCCACCATAAAGGATTGGAGTCTCAGCGGCTAGAGCGCCAAACTTAGAGGCAAGAACCTCGCGGATGTAGGCGTGGATCTCTTCGGCCTGCTCAGCAGAGGCGGTCTTGCCGGTGCCGATAGCCCAAACTGGCTCGTAAGCGATAACTAGGTCGGCATACTGAGCCTCTGTAAGAGAGAATACAACCTCCTCGATCTGCTTCTTAACAACGTTGAAGTACTCGCCAGACTCGCGCTCTGAGAGAACCTCACCCACGCAGTAGATTGGCTTAAGGCCGTTGGCATAAACCTGAGCGATCTTAGCGTTAAGAGTCTCGGCAGTCTCACCATAGTACTCGCGACGCTCTGAGTGGCCTAGGATTACATACTCGCAACCTAGGGCGGCGATCATAGAGGCGGCAACCTCACCAGTGTAGGCACCCTTAGCCTCGGCAGCACAGTTCTGTGCACCTACAGCGACAGCTGTACCCTTAAGGGCGGCGGCAACCTCAGAGATGTGAGTGAATGGAGGGCATACAATGAAGTTTACACAATCACATACCTCCGACTTCTTAGCGGCTACGCCCTTGGCTAGCTCTACACCCTCAGATGGAAGGGTGTTCATCTTCCAGTTACCTGCAACGATTTTCTTTCTCATTTTTTTGTTATATTATAAGTTAATTGATTTTACTCCTCGCACCAAGCCTTAACCTCATCCATGGATGGAGCCTTAAGGCCTAGCTTATTTTTCTTGTTAAATCCGCAAAGCTCGTTGAAGAACTTGCCTGGGGCGAGCTTCTTTAGCGAGTCTACGGTTATATATCCCATCTTCTGGATCACCGGAACCCACTCTTCGCTCACGCCGATGGCCATGTAGCTCTCCGCAGGATCGCTCACAACCCTCTTCTCGGGGCGCATCTGTGGGAAGAATAGCACATCCTGGATAGATGGCTGGTTGGTCATAAACATCGTCAGGCGGTCGATGCCGATACCCATTCCCGAGCAGCTAGGCATGCCATACTCCAAGGCGCGCACGAAGTCCATGTCGATAAACATAGCCTCATCATCGCCCTTCTCCGAGAGGCGAAGCTGATCCTGGAAGCGCTCAAGCTGGTCGATCGGGTCGTTTAGCTCCGAGTAGGCGTTGCATAGCTCCTTGCCATTTACGAAGAGCTCAAAGCGCTCGGTGAGATCCGGGTTTGAGCGGTGGCGCTTGCACAGGGGCGACATCTCGCAGGGGTAGTCGGTGATGAAGGTTGGCTGGATAAGCTCCTCCTCGCAATATTGGCCAAAGATGGCATCTATTAGCTTGCCCTTGCCATAGCTCTCGTCCACCTCAACGTTGAGCCTCTTGCAAGCCTCGAAGAGCTGCTCCTCGCTCTGGCCGGTGATATCATATCCTGTCTTCTCGCGGATAGCATCGCTCATCGTGAGGCGGCGGAAAGGCGCCTTGAATGAGATCTCCCTGTCGCCGATTGTTACCGTCGTAGAGTCGTTTGTGGCCAAAGCAACCTTTTCAAGCATCTGCTCTGTAAAGCTCATCATCCACTCATAATCCTTATATGCAACATAGATCTCCATCACGGTAAACTCCGGATTGTGGGTTCTATCCATGCCCTCGTTGCGGAAATCCTTGCCAAACTCATAAACGCCATCGAAGCCTCCGACGATAAGCTTCTTGAGGTAGAGCTCATTTGCGATACGAAGATATAGCTCCGTGTCGAGGGCGTTGTGGTGTGTTATGAATGGGCGAGCCGAGGCGCCGCCTGGGATTGGCTGCAAGATTGGGGTTTCGACCTCTAGGTAGCCCTTTGAGTTGAAGAACTCGCGCATGGTTGCGATGATCTTGGCGCGCTTAACAAACACCTCGCGCACATGTGGGTTGACCACAAGATCGACATAGCGCTGGCGATAGCGCACCTCCGGATCGGTGAAGGCGTCGAAGATCTGGCCATCCTTCTCCTTTACGACCGGCAGCGGGCGCAATGATTTGCTGAGGATCTTGAAGCTCTGGCAGTGAACCGAAAGCTCGCCCGAGTTGGTGCGGAAGGCGAAGCCCTTGACGCCCACAAAGTCGCCGATATCTAGCAGCTTCTTAAAGACCTTATTGTATAGAGTTGTATCTCCCTCCGGACAAACATCATCGCGGCGGATATATACCTGGATGCGGCCGGTGTGATCCTGAAGCTCGAAAAATGCAGCCGAGCCCATAATACGGCGCGAGAGGATACGTCCGGCGATGGTGATCTCATTTAGGCTATCCGACCCCTCCTCATACTCGGTGAGTATGCGCTGGGCGGTGGCCGTAACATCAAATTTTTCTGCCGGATAGGGGTCTATGCCCATCTCGCGCAGAGCCTTAAGAGACTCTCGGCGCAGTAGCTCCTGTTCGCTAAGTTCTATATTCATTTTATATCTATATTCTATTCGTTGCAAAATTACAAAAAAAGATCGAGACAAAGGGGCGTTTTTTCGATAATTTTTCACTATCTTGCGCTTTGGATCACCAATAAGTAGTGTAAAACAATTATTGCCATTATATTTGCACTAGCTAAAGAGTGAATATGGATATGTCAAACGAGGCTCAAAAGGCCAAATATAAGTGCATTGTCATCTCAGATGTTCATCTGGGGTCGAAGTGGTCTGCTGCGCGTGAAGCGACGCAGTTTATCAAGGAGAACAGCTGCGAGGTGCTAATCCTGTGTGGCGACATCATCGACGGCTGGGCTATTCAGCGCAGCTCCAAGCAGCGCTGGAAGAGGGAGCACACCAACTTTATGAAGGCGATTCTCGACATCTCGCACCAGACGCGCGTCGTCTATCTGCGCGGAAACCACGACGATTTCTTGGATCGCGTGCTGCCCATCAAATTTATAAATATCGAGCTCGAGCGCGATATGATCTACGAGAGCATGGGCAAGCGCTACTATGTGCTGCATGGCGATATCTTCGACAAGGTGACCTCCAACATGCGCTGGCTCGCCAAGCTGGGCGACATCGGCTACTCATTTCTGCTATGGTATAACAAGATCTACAACTTCTATCGCGCGCGCCGCGGCCTGCCCTACTTTTCGATTGCCGAGAAGATCAAGCATAAGGTTAAGGATTCGGTCTCGGATGTGGGCAAATTTGAGGAGGATCTTGTCGATGTGGCACGCATGAGAGAGTGCGATGGGGTTATCTGTGGACATATCCACCGCCCCGAGATTAAGAGAATAGATAAGATAACCTACCTCAACTCAGGCGACTGGGTAGAGTCGCTCTCCGCCCTGGTCGAGTCGCACGAGGGGGAGTGGTCGATCGTGCGCTTTGGTCCGAGGCTTGAGGATAATGAGCAGGAGCTATGAGATATATCTTTATAATCCAAGGCGAGGGTCGCGGCCATCTAACGCAGGCGATCACCCTCAGCGCGCTGCTTCGCGGGGCGGGGCATACGGTCGATCGTGTGCTTGTTGGGCGCTGCAATAAGCGCGAGCTGCCGGAGTTTTTTGCGCGCGAGATCGGCGCACCCATCGGGCGCTATGATGCCCCCTCGATAGATTATGGCAAGGGTGGCAAGCGCGGCAATATGTTTGTCTCAACCCTCAAGGGTCTTGCCCCCTGGCAGCTTCTCAAGTGGTATCGCAGCACGCGATTTATCGCCTCCGAGATCGCCGCGAGCAGGGCCGATGTGGTGATAAACCTCTATGAGCTGCTGATGGGCGCCACGGCTATGATCCACCGCATAAAGGTGCCGATAATCTCCATCGCCCACCAATTTATTATAGACCACCCCGGCTATCCCCTGCGCCGCAAGGGTGATAGCGCCCAGATGATGCTCAGCCAAAACAACCGCATCTGCGGTTATGGCTCATCCAAGATCCTAGCCCTATCACTCTATGAGCTGCCCACCGCGGGCAAGATTGCCGTTGTGCCGCCGCTCTTGCGAGGCGAGATCTTCTCCATGCAGCCCACATCTAAGGGCTATCTCTTGGGCTACATGCTCAACCCCGCCTACCTCGACGAGGTGGTGGCCTGGCGCGAGCGCAATGCCGAGCCCGAGCTGCACCTGTTTTGGGATAAGGCCGGCGCGGCAGCTGTTGAGGAGCATCGTCCGGGGCTATTTCTGCATCGCATTGACGACAAGGCCTTTATAGAGCTTATGGAGCACTGCTGCGGCTACCTTACAACGGCAGGCTTTGAGTCGGTGTGCGAGGCGGCATTTATGGGCAAGCCGGTGATGATGGTCGCCGCACACCTCGAGCAGGAGATCAACGCCCGCGAGGCCTCCTCGCTGGGCATTGGCGTGGTGGCTAGCTCGTTTGAGATCGAGCGCCTCACCAATTTTATTCCTGAATACTCATTCGACAGCGCCGCCTTCCGCGCCTGGGTCGGATCATCTTCTGAACACACCCTCCGCGAGCTTACTACGCTTTAGATCGCACCAGCGGGGGTGCCATCCCCGCCGCTGCCCGCGCAGGGCAGTTGCCGACCACACAACGATAATACGCCCCACTTACAAAGAGGCTGTTTTGGCACAAAACTGCCCATTGGGGCGTTGGCTCAAAGAGCCAAAATTCGGCGCTGCTGCACTCTCCATCTCTTTACGTTATTGCGGAGTGCATATACCCCACCGTCATTGCGGATACGATTAGATCAAGTCCGCAATGACGCGCGCGCGAGCCCGCAATGACGTGAAGTGGGGCAAGGAGGTAGAGTGTGCAGCAAGAGCAAAAAAATAGGCCAACCTGGGAAAGGTCGGCCTAATAGCACAAAGAAGGAAAAGACTACTTCTTGTAAACTCGTCTCTCCTTGATACGAGCCTTCTTACCGGTAAGCTCGCGGAAGTAGTAGATACGTGCACGACGTACAACGCCATACTTGTTAATCTCAATCTTCTCGATATGAGGCGAGTAGAGTGGGAAGATACGCTCAACGCCAACACCATTAGAGATCTTGCGGATGGTAAACATCTTAGTCTTGCCAGTACCCTTGATCTGGATAACCACACCACGGAATGACTGCAAGCGCTCCTTGCTACCCTCGACAATCTTGATGGTCACGGTGATGGTGTCACCGGCCTGAAATGCTGGAACATCAGCCTCGCTCTTTGTCCACATCTGCTCGTTTACGAGCCTAATCAATGAATCCTTGTTCATCTTGAATTAAAATATTAATATTTCTGGCGCTCAACATTATCGCTGCCTCGGGGCTACCATAAAGGGTCACTACCCAATAATCCTGCGGACAAACCGCTATGCCTCAATGCCCTATATAAGAGGTTGCGTCGCCACCCAATGGGAGGGCAAAGGTAATAATTATTTACGAAAGAGCGAATTGTTTGGTTAAAAAACAACAAAAAAAGTTATCTTTGCACCTATATGTAGATTTTCGCGGCTTTCGCGGCAAGCCATTACGGGCTCTCTCCTGCGTCATTGTGGGATTGACCTCTCTCGTCATTGCCTCCCCCTCGTCATTGCGGATCAAGTCCGCAATGACGAGAGAGAGTGGAGAGTGCAGCAGCGGCGAGTTTTGGCTCTGCGAGCCAATGCCCCAATGGGCAGTTTTGTGCCAAAACAGCCTCTTTGTGAGTGGGGCGGGATTTCGCGAACTGCCTCCGGCGGGCGGGGATAGCACCCCCGCGGGTGCAGCTTTAAGCCCACAGCGCCAAGTAAAAACATGCACCAGCGGGGGTGCTATCCCCGCCGCCGCCCGCGCAGGGCAGGGCGGTTAACGAAAAAGAAAAATGGATAAAAAATTAATATTAGTAACAAACGACGATGGCTATGATGCCAAGGGCATCACGGCGCTCATCGAGATAGCGCGCCAGTTTGGCCATGTGGTGGCCGTGGCGCCAAAGACTCCACAAAGTGGTATGAGTCAGGCGATTACCACCTCGCATCCGCTCTTTCTGGAGACAATCTACAAAGAGGAGGGGTGCGAGTTGTACTCGTTCAATGGCACGCCGGTCGACTGCGTTAAGTTCGCCACGGATCACCTGCTCGCCGGGCGCAAGATCGACCTTGTGCTCTCGGGCATAAACCACGGCTGCAACGCCACGGTCAACGTCCTCTACTCGGGGACGATGGGCGCGGCGATCGAGGGTAGCTTCTATGCCCCTTCGATCGGCCTCTCGCTAGATAACCACTCCCCCTCCGCCTCGCTCGAGGGGGCGATCCACTACTCGCGCAAGATAATTGCCGATGTGATGGAGGCCGCGCCCGAGATACCCTTCTGCCTCAATGTCAACGTTCCCGACATTCCGCTTAAGGAGATCAAGGGCGCGAGGGTGTGTCGCCAGAACCGCGGCTACTGGGTGGAGAACTTCTTCTCGAATCGCGATCCGCGCGGGCGCGACTACTACTGGCTCACGGGCGAGTATGTCGACCTGGAGCCCGAGGCCACCGACTCGGATATGCACGCTCTGCGCACGGGCTATGTCGCGGTTGTGCCGATCCAGGTCGATATGACCGCCTACCACCAGATGGAGATGGTAAATAAAATTATAAAGTGATGTCAATCAAGATCCTGCTGCTGATATCAATCGCCGTGCACACCCTGGCCACGCTCTTCGCCCTGCGCCTAGTGCGCGAGACTAAGTACAACATCATCTGGATACTCTTTATCCTGGGCTTCACGGTGCTCTCGTTCGAGCGATATTTGCAGGTGATACGCCTCAATGGCGGCGAGGTGTCGGAGGCGACATTTATCTGGACGGGATTTATCGCCTCGATTGGCATCTCGATTGGCATCTTCTATGGCCATAAGC
Source organism: Rikenellaceae bacterium (assembly GCA_047178725.1). Taxonomy (GTDB): domain Bacteria; phylum Bacteroidota; class Bacteroidia; order Bacteroidales; family Rikenellaceae; genus Alistipes. The sequence goes on along the minus strand of JBCQTD010000023.1, from coordinate 17,803 downwards.
TGGTGATGCATATCGACAGGCTCAACCGCCAGCAGGAGCTGGTCTCGAAGCGTATCCTCGCAGCCGCGCTGCGTGCCGAGGAGCAGTCGCGATCGAAGATATCGAAGGAGCTGCACGATGGGCTGGGGCCCCTGCTCTCGGCCGCTAAGATGTCGATCTCGGCGCTCGAGGTGGAGGTCGAGGCGGAGGAGCGGGAGAAGATCATCGCCAACACTACTCATCTGGTGGATGAGGCGATACACTCGCTGCGCGAGATATCCAACAACCTCTCGCCGCGCCTGCTCAACGACTTTGGGCTGCGCCGCGCGTTGCAGAACTTTATCGGCAAATGCGGAGCGGGCAAGAGTATTGCCTTTGACTTCACCTCCAACATTGGGCGCAAGCGCTACGATGGCGACCTGGAGGTGGTTCTCTATCGCGTTATCTGCGAGCTTGTGCAGAATACAATAAAGTATGCCTCGGCCAGCATGGTGATTATCACCATCGAGGAGAGCGAGGGGCGACTGGCGGCCACATACTACGACGATGGCAAGGGCTTTGAGCTGAGCCAGGTGCGCGAGAAGGGGCAGGGGCTATCGAATATCGCCTCGCGAATATCCTCGCTTGAGGGGAGCATATATATCAGCTCCACCCCCGAGCATGGCATGCGAGCAAATATATCACTACCTATAATTAAGAGCTAAGATGAATAGAACAAAGATCATACTCGTCGACGACCACGCCCTCTTTCGCGGCGGGCTGCGCTCGCTGCTCGAGCGTAATGCGCAATTTGAGATTGTCGGCGAGGCCTCGGATGGTGATGAATTTTTGGCAATGCTCCCCGATCTTGCTGTAGATGTGGTCTTTATGGATATCGCCATGGAGCGCATCTCGGGCGATGTGGCCACCGAGCGCGCCATTGCCCTGCGCCCCGAGCTAAAGATCATCACCCTCTCGATGTTTGGCGACGAGGGCTACTACACCCGCATGGTGAGGGCTGGCGCGCGCGGCTTTCTGCTCAAAAACTCCGACATCCGCGAGGTGATAAGCGCCCTAGAGGTGGTGATGGGCGGCGGCGACTACTTCAGTGAGGAGCTTCTCTCTTCGCTCACCACCAATATGCGCTCGAGTAGCCAGGTCGACCAGGACACCCTCTCCTCGCGCGAGACGGAGATTCTGATCGGCATCTGCCAGGGGCTCTCAAATCAGGAGATCGGCGACGAGCTCTTTATCTCAAAGCGCACGGTGGATAAGCATCGCGCCAACATAATGGAGAAGACCGGCTGCAAGAATACCGCCGCCCTGGTTATCTATGCCGTTAAGAATCAGCTTGTTGATTTTTAGTTGTTAAAAGCTTTCCGTTCCCGTCATTGCGGCCTCCGAGCCGCAATCTCTAATCGCCTAGATATCAGCTGTATTGAGATTGCGGCTCGGAGGCCGCAATGACGCAGGCGCTCCTTGAGGTGCGAACGTGGGAATAGTCTGCCTTTTTATTTTGGACACGATTGGATCAAGTCCGCAATGACGAGCAAGAGGGTGTAAATGCGAGAGAGAGTGTGTAAATGTATCCAAATTTTGGCTCTGACGAGCCAACGCCCCAATGGGCAGTTTTGTGCCTAAACAGCCTCTTTGTGAGTGGGGCGAGATCCCGCAACTGCCTCCGGCGGGTGGGGATAGCACCCCCACGGGTGCACAGCTGCCGCAGCTCGACCCCTCGGCAAGCAAAAAAATAGAGCACCCTCCAGCCGAAGCTAAAGGGTGCCCAAGGGTGGTGCAGAGGCTCTCTTACTTGATGCGCTCGTAGTACTCGCGGGTGCGAGTGTCGACGCGGATCTTGTCGCCGGTGTTGATAAATAGAGGCACGCGAACGGTGGCGCCGGTATTTACTGTGGCAGGCTTAAGCGAGTTGGTAGAGGCGGTGTCGCCCTTGATTCCTGGCTCAGAGTAGGTCACCTCCATATCTACAATAGGGGGAAGCTCGGCCGAGAGGACGCTCTCCTTCTCGGTGTGGAACATAACCTCGACGATCTGACCATCGGCCATAAGGTCATAGTTTGTGATAAGCTCCTTGTCGATGTTGATCTCCTCGAAGGTCTCGGTGTGCATGAAGTGAGCACCTAGATCATCCTCATAGGTAAACTGGTATGGGCGGCGCTCCACGCGCACGATCTCGATCTTAGCGCCCGATGAGAAGGTGTTGTCCACCACGCGGCCATTCTCGAGGTTCTTTAGCTTGGTGCGCACGAAAGCTGGGCCTTTGCCCGGTTTCACATGCTGAAACTCTACAATCTGGTAGGTCTTTTTGTCCATCTCTATGCAGAGACCATTCTTAATATCAGCTGTTGTAGCCATAGTTTAATTATCTAATTTTTATTATAATAAGTGCAAAGGTAACTCTTTTATCTTTAAATGTTTGCTTTTTGCTAGATTTTTTTGCCATCCCACGCCTTAACTCCGCCATCTATACCCACCATGGCTACAGCGCGCGAGGAGATGGTGGCGGCGAGAGCCTCAACGCTATCGGCGCCCATATAGAACGAGGGCGAGGCGGGCATGACGATCGCTCCGGCCTCGGCGAGGGCGACCATATTACGTAGATGCACAAGCGAGAGGGGGCTCTCGCGCAGCACCAAAACAAGCCGGCGGCGCTCCTTGAGCATTACATCCGCCGCGCGCGTGATGAGAGTGTCGGCATAGCCCGAGGCCACGCGCGCGAGTGTGCCCACCGAGCAGGGGGCGACGATCATCGCCTCATAGCGTGCCGAGCCGCTGGCTATGGGGGCAAACATATCGTCATTGTCATATATTGTAATACGCTCGTGTTCAGCTATATACTCATCCTCGTGGCTCATCACCTCGCGTGCCGAGCGGCTATAGACGAGCGCTATCTGCTCCACCTGCTCGCTCTCGAGCAGCAGATCTGCAATTTGGCGCGCATAGATCGCGCCGCTGGCGGCTGTTATGGCTAAAATTATCCTCATCAGCCCTCAATTATTTTTGGTTTAAGCCCCCTCGCCTTGATGGCATCTAGCACCCGCGGCAGGGCATATCGCATATTGCGAAACGACTTCTCGCTGTCGTGAAAGACCACGATCGAGCCCGGCGCAAGATCCTTGATAACACCCCTGGCGCACGCCTGGCGGCTGAGCGAGGCGGCATAGTCGCGCGAGATGATATCCCACATTATGATCTTGAACCGCTTGCCAATAAGGCGCGCCTGCGAGGGTGTGATCTGGCCATAGGGGGGGCGAAATAGATCGCTATGCAGCAGGTCGTTGGCAAAATCGACATCCTCCATATATCGCTCGAGCGACATCTTCCACCCCTTCTGGTGCGAGTAGGTGTGGTTGCCCAGCTTGTGCCCCTCCTCTAGGATTCGCTCTATAAGGTGAGGGTAGAGCTCTGCGTTTTTGCCCAGCAAAAAGAATGTAGCCTTAGCCCCATAGCGACCCAGGGTGGAGAGTATCCACTCGGTGATGCCGGGCGTGGGGCCATCGTCGAAGGTGAGGAATATCCCATCCCTATCCTCGATCTCCCAGATGAGCTCGGGCATCAAGCGCCTGATAAATTTTGGTGGTTTTAGCTTCATTTTGTTTGTATCTTTCACAAATGTACTATATTTGTAGTCAACTACAAAAAAAAGAGTATGAGAAGATATCTATCCGCAATAATTATAGCCGCCGCCGCGCTGCTTGCAAGCTGCGATGCGCTGCTGAGCGCCGCCGACACCCAGGTTGTATCGCAGGGTTCGCCCTATGAACTGATCGTCGTGTGCAACCAGCCCGAGTGGGAGGGCGAGTTGGGCGACACGCTGCGCGCTGTGTTTGCCGAGCAGATCCCATATTTTGCTGGCAAGGAGCCCTATTTCGATGTTTTGCGCGTTACGGCCAGCGGCTACAACAAGCTGGTTGTTAGGCACCGAAATATATTTCTGAATGTGATCTCGCCCGAGATCGCATCGCCCTCGATATCTGTGGCGTATGATGTGAATGCCGCCCCGCAGATCATTATGACTCTACAGGGCCCCTCGGCCGATGTCAACGCCGCCTTTCTGGGCGAAAATCGCAAGAGTGTGATGCAGGTTTTGGAGAGCGCCGAGCGCGATCGCTCGATCGACTTCGGGAGGAGGTTTAGCCTCGCCTCGCTCGACAAGCTCGTGAGCGAGCGCTTTGGCGTGGAGATGAAGGTGCCCCAGGGCTACACCTTGCGCCAGGAGAGCGAGGATATGTTGTGGATCTCGTATGAGTATCCTACTGCCAGCCAGGGCTTTTTGCTCTATAGCTACCCGGCCGATGGGATCTCCTCGCTGGAGGCTGAGAATCTTATCGCCGCGCGCAATAGATTCACAAAGCAGATTCCGGGCCCCACCGATGGCTCCTATATGACGACATTCATGGGCTATGAGCCCGACTATCGTGCCTTTCGTCTCGAGGGTCGATTGTGGTGCGAGCTGCGCGGATTGTGGGATGTGAAGGGCGACTTTATGGGTGGGCCTTTTGTCAGCTACTCGACAATCGACACGGCCACCAATCGCATCTTTACGATCGACTGCTATGTCTACTCGCCAAAGCTCGGCAAGCGCAACTTCATGCGCCCGCTAGAGCATCTGATCTATAATATTAAGTTTGTGGAGTAGCTCCGCCGCCGCCGCTGGTAAAGAGGGCATAGGCCGCAGCCATAGGCTAGAAGTAGCAGATCTCGCGCCCCTCGATTGCCGAGAGCAGGGCGTTGGCCAGCGACGAGGCTCCGATTCTAAAGAGCTCGGGGCAGAGCCACTCTGCGCCTAGAATATCTTCGACGATATAGTAGTAGAGCGCCGCCTCAGAGGGTGTGCGCACGCCGCCGGCAACCTTGATGCCCACCTTGCGCCCAGTCGCTGCATGGTAGGCCTTGATCGCCTCGGCCATCACAACAACCGCCTCGGGGCTCGCCTGCTGGGCGATCTTGCCGGTCGATGTCTTTATAAAGTCGGCGCCCGCCATCATGGATATGAGTGATGCTGTGCGGATCATCTCGCCGCTCTCCAGCGCGCCGCTCTCGATGATAACCTTGAGGGTGGTATCCTCGGTGGCCTCACCCCTAAGCAGCTCTAATTCGCCGCCAGCCTCATCCACCTGGCCTGATAGCACCTTGCCCACATTTATTACGATGTCGATCTCGTCGGCACCATTTTCAACCGCCATGGCCACCTCTAAGGCCTTGACCTCCAGGAATGTCTGCGAGGCGGGGAAGCCGCCGCCAACGCTGGTGATGCGCAGCGGCGAGCCGTCGATCTCTAGCGCCACACTCTCGACAAAGGGCGGAAAGATGCAGATCGAAGCCACACCATCAAGGTGTGCAAACTCATCCGCAAAGCGTGCTGCGCGGCGAGCCATCTGGTGGGTGCTCTGCTCCGTGTCGCAGCACGAGAGCGAGGTTAGATCCAGCGATGCGAGGCAGCATTTGAGCACCTCGGCTGTGGGGCTCTGTGCGCGCTGCTCGGCGCTCTTGATGATATGGGCGAGCTGCTCGGCAGAGGGTGCGGCAGGATATTGTGCTAGTTTTGAGCTGTATTCCATGGTTCTATCTTTTTTGCAAAGATATAAAATTATAAGAATCTTAAACAGATTCTAAGATAAATAGCGCACTTTTATCGTCGTTTTCTCGTCTCGCGCCTCGTGCCCCCATCGAAGAAGTAGCTCTTCTGGCGGCGCTTTTCGTCCTGCGACCTGGCCACAAAGACCCGCTTGCCGCTGTAGGGATCCTCGCCCGTGTAGAATATTGTCGAGGAGAGGGTCATCGGCGTGGGGGTGAGATCCTGCACCTGCTCGAGCGAGAAGTGGAGCCCCGCCAAGACGCGCTCCGAGAGAGCCTTCATGTCGCGCTCGTGGCACGCCGGATGCGAGGAGATGAAGTAGGGGATCAGCTGATAGGGTAGCGAGTGGCGGCGGCAGATGGCCGTAAAGTCGCGGTTGAGCTTCTCGAAGAGGGCGAAGGGTGGCTTGCGCATCATCTCCAAAACGTGATCCTCGGTGTGCTCGGGGGCAACCTTCAGACGGCCAGAGGTGTGGCGCGTGACGACGCGCTCGAGATATTCGCCCCCGTCGAAGAGGTCGTAGCGGATGCCGCTGCCTATATAGGCTCTCTTTATCCCCTTGACGGCTAGTATTTTATCATATAGCCTCAGCAGCGGCGCGTGGTCGTTGTTGAGGTTCCGGCAGGGCTTAGGGTGCAGGCACGAGGGGCGGCGGCACTGATTGCAGAGCGCCAGATCCCTGCCCCCCATCCTCCACATATTGGCCGAGGGGCCTCCCACATCGGATAGGTTGCCGCGGAACCCCTCCATAGCAGCCACGCGCTCCACCTCCCTGAGGATCGAGCGCTCGGAGCGCGAGGTGATAAACTTGCCCTGATGTGCCGAGATGGTGCAGAATGAGCAGCCGCCGAAGCAGCCGCGGTGTATGTTGATCGAGTGCTTGATCATCTCCCACGCCGGGATCTCCCCTTTGCCACGATAGCGGGGGTGGGGCGCGCGTTCGTAAGGTAGGTCATAGCTTCGATCGAGCTCCTCGGAGCTAATTATCTCGCGCGGAGGGTTTACCACAACCGCTTGATTGTCATACCTCTCCACGATCCAGCGCTGCTGCTGGCGGAGGTTGCTCTCGATTTCGACCATTTTGAAGTTCTCGCCAAAGGCGCGCTTATCCTTAAGCACCCTCTCAAATGGGTTCAGGGTGATAGTGCGCCCACCATCGAGCTTTGCGACATACTCCTCCGCGGCGAGGTAGGCCACCTGTGGGATCTTGCGCAGCAGGTTTATATTGAATCCATTTTCGAGCGCCGAGGCCACCTGCTCGATGATACCCTCGCCCATACCATATATTAATAGGTCGGCGCCGCTATCGACCAGGATCGAGGGCTTGAGGCCGCCGCTCCAGTAGTCGTAGTGCGCCAGGCGGCGTAGTGAGGCCTCCACACCTCCGATGATGACCGGCGTGTGTGGGTAGAGCCCCTTAAGGATCTTAGTATAGGTCGCAACGGCGTAGTCGGGTCTGAAGCCAGCCTTGCCGCCGGGGGTGTAGGCGTCGTTGCTGCGCAGGCGGATATTGGCCGTATAGTGGTTCACCATCGAATCCATAGCTCCGGCATTGACGCCGAAGAAGAGCCTCGGCGCGCCAAGTTTCTTAAAGTCGCGCAGGTCGTCGCGCCAGTTGGGCTGTGGTATAATCGCCACACGGTAGCCCCTCGCCTCCAATAGGCGCCCGATGAGCGCTGTGCCGAAGGCCGGGTGGTCGATATAGGCATCGCCCGTGATGAGGATCACATCAATGTAATCCCACCCCAGGACGCGAACCTCTTTTATGGATGTCGGTAGAAACATGTTTTTTTGGTGTTATTTTGCGGTGGTCGTGCGAGAGGGTCGTGCGAGAGGGTCGTGCGAGAGGGAACTGCCTCCGGCGGGCGGGGATGGCACCCCCGCTGGTGCTTTTTTGCCTTGCGGCTGGGGCTTAAGTAGTGCAAAACAATTATTGCCATATTTTTAACGGCACTCTTGAAGTGATATTTTTTACTATTAAATCTCAGAATCTGTTTAAGTTTTTCTGCTTAAAAATGCTATGCGCTATTTTGCTTTGATTTTGGATTTTGATATCGCAGCTAATAGCGGGCTATTTGCAAGATAGCAAAATTCAAAAGCGAAGTGAAAGAACCTTAGCAATTTAAGTGAGAAAAACTTAAACAGATTCTCAATATAGAATAACTATATTTTCAATTCAATAGTAAAAAATCTCATCTCCAATAGCACTCTTAAAAACACACCAATAATTATTTTGCCCTACTTAAAGATTAATCTTTAAGCTTTTGAAATCAAATAGGTTCACGCAAATAAATTTGCGACACCTTTTCGCTTTCAAAAGTTTTTGGCTTTTAAACCCCATCCTGGTTGAAAATTTTCCGTTTTGTATCTCTCAGTATCTATTTGTATCTCTCAGTATCTTTTTGTTATCTATCCTTGTCGGTCATTGCGGCTCATCTATTATCGTCCGTCATTGCGGCCTTTTCTCGCTTTCGTCATCTATTATCGTCCGTCATTGCGGCCTCCGAGCCGCAATCTCATTCGCGCTGCAATCGATCGTACAGAGATTGCGGATCAAGTCCGCAATGACGTGTGAGGGGGCGAGAAAGCGGATCAACCCTGCATTGACGTTGGGCGCGGTTATAAGGTGCGCTGTGCCAGTTCAGTGGTTGCACGTTCGGATAGGGTGTAAATGCCAAAGGCATTTGCAAAATTTTGAGATAGAGTGTGTTGTGCAAATTTATTTGTAATAACACAACCAATATCAAAATCTTAAAGCAAAGCTTTAAGCCCTAGCCGCAAGGCAAAAACGCACCAGCGGGGGTGCCATCTCCGCCCGCCGGAGGCAGTTGACGAGAACCGCCGGAGGCAGTTCTCTCTCACACGACCCTGCACGACCCTGCACACGACCCTCACACGTCAGCCTCGTCCGAGCTCTCGGAGCTCATGCGGCCGGCGGCGTAGCCCTCCCATTTTTCGAGTAGTGCGGTGAAGTCCTCCGGTAGAGAGCTCTCGAAGTAGATATCCTCGCGTGAGGTGGGGTGCACAAAGCCGAGCGACTGAGCGTGCAGCGCCTGGCGCGGCATGATCGCGAAGCAGTTTTCGACAAACTGCTTATACTTAGTGAAGGTCGTACCCTTGAGGATCCTGTCGCCGCCATAGCGCTCGTCGTTGAAGAGCGGATGCCCCATCCATGCCATGTGAACACGTATCTGGTGGGTGCGCCCGGTCTCTAGGTGGCACTCGATAAGTGTCACATAACCAAAGCGTTTGAGTACCTTGAAGTGGGTCACAGCGTGCTTGCCCTCCGAGCCGTCGGCAAAGACGTGCATCTTCATCCTGTCGCGCGGCGAGCGGCCTATGTTGCCGGTTATTGTACCCTCCTCCTCCTCGAAGTTGCCCCACACGAGGGCTATGTAGCGGCGCGAGATGGTGTGCTCGAAGAACTGCCTCGCCAGGCGTGTGTGGCTCCTCTCGCTCTTGGCTATGACCAGGATCCCCGAGGTATCTTTGTCGATGCGGTGCACAAGCCCCGCCCTCATGTCGCTATCTTCGAGCATCTTGAGCCCCCTCAGGTGGTGGGTGAGGGCGTTGACCAGCGTGCCGCGATAGTTGCCGCAGCCGGGGTGGACGACCATGCCGGGGGCTTTGTTTACCAGCAGCAGCTCCTCGTCCTCATATATTATATCGAGTGGAATATTCTCGGCGATGATCTTGCTCTCATGCTTGGGGCGATCCATCACGATCGAGATCTCATCCCCCGGGCGCACCTTATAGCTCGACTTCTGAGCCTTGCCGTTGACCAGAATCATGCCACCATCGGCGGCATCCTGTATGCGGTTGCGCGAGGTGTTGCGCATACCCTCGGAGAGATATTTATCTATCCTGATGGGCCCCTGCCCCTTGTCCACGGTGAAGTGGAAGTGCTCGAAGAGCTCGGCGGAATCCTGCTCGCCGCTCTGCTCCACCTCGTCAATAATATCATCCTCCCACTCGGGATTTATATCTGTGCTCATCTAAAATGGTTTTTTCTATTTTCAACTGCCTCCGGCGGTTCTTCTCCAACTGCCTCCGGCGGTTCTTGGCAACTGCCTCCGGCGGGCGGGGATGGCACCCCCGCTGGTGCGTTTTTGTCTTGCGGCTGGGGCTTAAAGATTAATCTTTAATCTTTTGAAATCAAATAGGTTTACGCAAATGAATTTGCGACACCTTTTCGCTTTCAAAAGTAATTAAAAGCCCTTGGCTTTTAAACCCCACCCGAGTTGGGCGTACCCTCTCTTTCTCTCTTTCTCTTTTTCTTTCTCTTTTCTTTCTCTTTTTCTTTCTCTTTTCTTTCTTTTTTCTTTCTTTTTCTCTCTCGTCCGTCATTGCGGGCTTGACCTAATCGTGTCCAAAATAAGCAATTAAAACGTTAAAAATAAGCGTATTAAAAAGCCTTACCCCCCCCTATCTCTATTCTCTTTCAAAGCCCTCCCTTCCCGTCATTGCGGGCTTGACCCGCAATCTCATTCCGGCAACTTATTCGGCCAATGGTTACTACCGCCAGAGATTGCGGCTCGGGGGCCGCAATGACGCGTGGCGGGCGGGGAAAAGCACCCCCGCGGGTGCGTTTTCTGGCGGCTAGAAGAAGTTGTCGAAGTTAATCTCGGTCTCCTCAATCTCCATCCTAATCTCCTGGTTCACGCGCTCAATTTCGAGGAGCGAGTCGGCCGCCATAGCCTCAATCTCGAGCATCAGCTCCTCGAGGCGCAGCTCCTCGAGCTCGATGGCTAACCTCACGCTGTCGACAACGGCGCGGCTCAGGGTGAGATCTATGTCGATAGCCTCGCCCAGCTCGCCCATCATCTCGGCCGGGGCGCTCTGGTAGTAGATCATCGCCTCATGCTCGTTGATAAGGTTGATCCCCTCCTCTCGCCGCACGAACCCCAGATTTAGCCCTCGCGACCAGAGCGTGCGCTTGGCCGAGGCGAGCGAGGTGCCGAGAAGATCGGGGATGGTGGGCTGCGTGGCATCTTTGTTGCGCCCCACATGGAGCTTCACGCCGCTGCCGATCTCTGCCCAGAGTGTGTCGCGCTGCGTTACGGGCTGATTGCCTAGATATTGGGCGATGATGTAGTTTGTGGCCATATCCTCCTTATATATAAGGCTGTCGATCTCGAGCCCCGCAACGGCGAGCATATTGATCGCCTGGCGCAGCGAGCGGCCGGCTACATAGGGCACATCGACCCTCTTGGCGCGATAGGTGTTGATCGAGACATATATTGCGCGGCCGGGCTTGACCTGCGCACCACTCTCGGGCAGCTGGTCGAGGATCATGCCGCCGGGGTAGGCCGGGGCGTAGAGCGAGTCGTTGATGATGATCTTGAGCTCCATTGTGTCGGCTCTGCCTCTGGCATCGGTGATGATAGTGCCGGTAAATTCGGGCACCACAACGCGAGCCTCGTGGCGCGTCAGGTGGCACATAAGAAAGTGGGCACCCACGGCACCGCCCACCACTAGCAGGGCTATGATTATAAGGTTTAAAACTAGCGCCCAGCCTAGGCGCTCGCCCCTCTGCTTGGGTGCGACCTTGGGTTTTGCTGTTCCCCTTGGGGTGGGTTTTTCTGTCACTTTTTTACTCTTCATCTCTATATGATATTGTAATTAGTATCTCTCTCGGCGGCCTCAAGCCCAGCCCTGGCGGCCATCTGTTCTATCTCGGCGATGGTGATTGTGGGGCGGCGATCCTCGGCGCCGGCCATCGAGTAGATCTTGGTCGAGTCCTCAATGGTGCCATCCACATCGTCGGCGCCGAAACTCAGCGCCATCTCGGTGGTGCTCTTGCCATACATCACCCAGTAGGCCTTCAGGTGGGGGATATTGTCGAGCATCAGGCGCGAGAGGGCTAGCATGCGCATATCCTCCACGATCGAGACCTCGCCCAGGTGCGAGAGTGAGTTGCCCGAGCTGCGAAACTTCAGCGGGATAAAGGCGTTGAAGCCGCCGGTTTTGTCCTGCTGCTCTCGTAGCATGTCGAGGTGCATGATCCTCTGCTCGATGCCCTCTATGTGGCCATATAGCATTGTGGCATTGGATTTTACACCTAGCCTATGTGCGGCATCGTGCACGGCAAACCACTCCTCGGTAGAGCCCTTGTCGGGGCAGATCTTGCGGCGGATCTCCTCGTCGAAGATCTCCGCTCCGCCCCCGGGAATGGCGCCCATGCCGGCGGCGATTAACTTTTTGAGCCCATCTTCGAGGGTGAGCCCTGCACCGCGGATCATATCCGAGAGCTCTATGGCGGTGAAGGCTTTGATTGTGGCCTGGGGCAGCAGAGCCTTAACCCCGGCAATAAGCTCCAGGTAGAACTCCAGCCCATGGTCGGGGTGGACGCCGCCGACGATATGCACCTCCGTGGCGCCGCTCTGCTCGCGCGCGCGAACGATGTCGAGCATCTCGGCGATGCTATGATCCCAAGCCTCGTCGCTGCCCGCCCCCTTGCGATAGGAGCAGAATGAGCAGTTGAATTTGCAGATATTTGTAGGCTCCAGGTGGAAGTTTCGGTTGTAGAATAGCATGTTGCCATTTAGCCCGCGGCGGCGCTCCGTGGCTAGGCGCGAGAGCAGCCACAGCGGGGCGTGGTGATATAGCGCTAGAGCCTCGGCGGGAGTTATTCGCTCGCCCGCGAGGCACTTGTTTTCGATCTTATGTAGCTGAGCCTCCATTACTTCGGCGCTTTGTTATAGCAATATATAGCTATGAATAGGTAGATAATGTTTGGTGCCCAAACGGCTATCTCGGGCGGCATGGTGCCCCCCTTGGCAAACTCCTCGAAGAAGCGCGCAAAGAGGATATACGAGAAGCAGAGTCCTGTGCCCAGTCCGATGTGTAGTCCGGTGCCGCCGCGCACCTTGCGCGAGGAGAGCGATACGCCAATAAGCGAGAGGATGAATGTGCCCAGAGGGTAGGCGAAGCGGGTGTGCTTGGCCACCTCGATGAGCTTCACCGAGTCGGAGCCCTTTACCTTCTGCTGCTCGAGAAAGTCGTTGAGCTCCTCGATCTTCATTGTCTTGACCAGCTCGCCGATCTTGCCCAGCTCTGCCCGGTCGAGGTTTATCATCGTATCCAGATCGCGGTGGAGGGTGAAGATCTCCTCGCCGCTCTCGGAGAAGGTGCGCGTGGTGTAGCGCTTGGCGCTCCAGCGGCCGGTGGTGGTGTCGAGGCGCACGCTGGCCGCCTCCAGGGTGGCGGTGATCTTGCCGTTGTCGTAGCTCTCGAGGGCGAAGAATGGTGTTGCGCCGCGAGTGTTGTAGCCGCGCAGATAGACAAAGAGCCCATCGTCGACCTGGCGATAGATGTGGCGATCGTAGATCTGGGCGCGGTGTTTTTTTAGATATTTAATCTCAAAGTCGACCGAGGTGCGCTGCGCCACGGGGATCACCCACAGGTTGAGCGAGAGCGAGAGCGAGGCGATAATAAGCGAGCCGACAAAGTAGGGCCACATCAGGCGGCGGAAGCTCATGCCCCCCGAGAGCATGGCGATGATCTCGGTCTGGTAGGCCATCTTCGAGGTGAAGAATATCACCGATATAAAGGCGAAGAGTCCGCTAAATTGGTTGATAAACGAGGGGATGAAGTTCAGGTAGTAGTCGAAGGCGATCGCCTCCATCGGCGCCTTGAGCTCGGTGAAGTCGTCCACCTTCTCGGCATAGTCGATGATCACCACTATTACTATAATCATTGCGTTGGCAAAGAAGTAGGTGGCGAGGAACTTGCCGATAATATATCTGTCGAGGGTCTTTAGACCTGGAATCCCTAATCTCATTGTCTCTAATTTTATAATCTGCGTGAGAGCCTCTCTATGGCCTCTGTTTTCCACTCGGCGAAGTCGCCGGCGATGATATGCTCTCTGGCCTTTTTAACCAGGCTCAGATAGAAGGCTATATTGTGGAGCGAGGAGATCTGCGCCGCCAGCATCTCCTTGCACTTGACCAGGTGGTGGAGATAGGCCTTGCTGTAGAGAGTGTCTACGAAGGCTTCGCCCTCGGCATCCAGGGGCGAGAAGTCGCTCTCCCACTTTTTGTTGCGTATGTTTATAACCCCCTGCCATGTAAATAGTTGGCCATTGCGGCCGTTGCGCGTGGGCATCACACAGTCGAACATATCCACCCCGCGGTCGATAGCCTCCAGGATGTTGATCGGCGTGCCGACCCCCATCAAGTAGCGCGGCCTATCCTCGGGCAGGATCTCATTTACCACCTCCACCATCTCATACATCACCTCGGTGGGTTCGCCAACAGCGAGGCCTCCGATGGCGTAGCCGTCGGCGTTGTATTGAAGTACATTCTCGGCGGCACGGCGGCGCAGCTCGGGGTAGGCGCAGCCCTGCACGATGGGGAATAGCGACTGCGAGTGGCCATATTTTGGCGCAGTCTTGGCTTCTTGGTTGAAGCACCTCTCGAGCCAGCGCTCGGTCAGATCCAAAGATTTTGAGGCGTAGCCAAATTCGGCGTCGCCCGGAGGGCACTCGTCGAAGGCCATCATTATATCGGCGCCGATGGTGCGCTGCGTATCTATCACACTCTCAGGGGTGAATAGGTGGCGCGAGCCGTCGATGTGCGACTGGAAGTGGCAGCCCTCCTCCTTGATCTTTCGGCATCCGGCCAGCGAAAATACCTGAAAGCCGCCGCTGTCGGTGAGCATCGGTTTATTCCATGTCGAGAAGCGGTGCACGCCGCCCGCCCTCTCGAGTATCTCCACGCCGGGGCGCAGATAGAGGTGGTAGGTGTTGGCCAGAATGATCTCGGCCTTAGCCTCGTCGCGCACATCGCGGTGGAAGATCCCCTTCATCGCCGCGGCGGTGCCCACGGGCATAAAGATGGGGGTTTGGATCACTCCGTGGTCGGTGGTGATCTCGCCGGCGCGCGCGCGGCTGCGGGGGGCGTTATGCTCTAATTTGAAAGTCATTATCTATATCTTGCTCCTATAAAAGGACAAAGATAGAAATAATTTGCCAAGCTATCAATTTTTATTGTTTATTGTTTATTGTTGGTTGTTAGTTGTTAGTTGTCGATGCGTTAATCTCTTGTCGTCATTGCGGACTGAGAGCCAATCGTGAACAAAATAAAAAGCAGGCTATTTCTACTCTCGCGCCGCACACCGCACCTGCGTCATTGCGGCCTCCGAGCCGCAATCTCATTACGCCGTGGGTCTCGTCCGCCAGAGATTGCGGGTCAAGCCCGCAATGACGGGAGAGGCTATAAAACCGCACCAGCAGGGGTGCCATCCCTGCCCGCCGGAGGCAGTTGTGGTAAAACAGCCTCTTTGTGAGTGGGGCGTAAAGTCGCGAACTGCCTCCGGCGGGTGGGGATGGCACCCCCACGGGTGCGATTTTTATATTGTTGGTGATCTAAGTAGCGTAAAACAATTATTGCCATATTTTTAAAAGCACTCTTGAAGCGATATTTTTCACTATTAAATTTCAGTATAGAACCACTATATTTTCAATTCAATAGCAAAAAATCTCTTCTCCAATAGTACTCTTAAAAACACACCAATAATTATTTTACCCTACTTATTTGTGTTGAAAATATTATAATCTGAGAAATTTTGTGTAAATTTGTAGCTAATAATATTATATGGAGATAATAGTAGAGTATATAGAGTTGGCCGCCAGGTGGTGCGGATGGTGGGGGCTGGGGCTCGCTGCCGCCCTTGTTGTGCTCTATAAGGTGGAGCTCTGCTACTATATCTTCCGATTTGGGCGCCTTGCGCGCTATCGCGACCGTGGGCAAGGGGATGAGGCTGAGACTCAGCAGAGCATCTCGGCCATTGTGCCGCTCTTTACCGAGGATTACTCCTTTTTTGAGCATAGTCTACCCATGCTCCTGGCGCAGGAGGGCATCCAGGTGCAGGTTATTGTTGTATATGTGGGCGAGGATAAGGCCTTCTATGAGGATATAATGAGTCTGGACGAGGCTGTCGAGCAGGTGCATGTGACCAGGATCGCCCCCAATCGTGTGCGCGGCATATCGCCCAAGCTGGCGCTCAACATTGGCATCAAGGCGGCCAGGTGTGAGAATGTAATCTTTGTGGATAGTGGCGCGATGCCCACCTCGAGCCTCTGGCTCAAGAGCATGGCTGATGGCTTCAGGCGCGGCGATGTGGTTGTGGGCTATGGCAGCTGGGAGCGCGGCGGCGGATTGTTGCGCTCGCTTATGCGGCTCGACCGTATGCTGGAGGGATCCCTCTCGCTCAGCTCGGCCATTGATGGCGAGAGCTATAGGTCGTGGCGCAGCTGTATGGCGCTCACCCGCAAAGTCTACTTCGACTCGGGGGGCTTCGACCATCTTAATATGAACTATGGGGTGGAGGATCTCTTCTTGCAGAAGATAACGCGCCGCCGCCGCGCCAGAGTTGTGCTCTCGCCGAGTCTGACCATCCGCGAGCGGGTGTGGGGAGGCGTTGATTGGTGGCTTGATCGCAAGGCTATGGATATGGCTACATTTAGATTCTACCCATCCCATGTTCGCCTTAGTGAGGAGTGGTTTCATCTGAGCCCCGCGCTTGCGCTGCTGCTCACCCTGGTGGCTGTTGTTATGATGCCTCTCCAGTTCAAGATTGGGGCTGTGGCCTACCTGCTGCTTAAATATATTATTGCAATCTGGGCTCTGAGGCCTCTCTCGCGCCGCCTGGGCGAGGGGCATGTCCATTGGGCGCTGCCGCTCTATGATGCCTTTATGCCTCTTTGTAGGCTCTATATTTGGCTCAAAAGCCGCAAACGCGACGAGAGAGTATGGAGATAGAGGAGTATATCATAGCGGACGATGGGCGTCTGGTGGAGATGGTTCTGGAGGGTGATCGCTTCGCCTTTGACCATCTGTTTCAGCGCCATAGCGAGGGCATCAGGCGGCTCTTTGTTTCGCGCATGGGCAGCGTTGAGGATGTTGACGATCTGCTGCAGGAGACCTTTTTGAAGGCCTACATAAATCTGCACCGCTACAGCGATCGTTACACCTTTGGCCAGTGGCTCTATGTGATTGCTCGCAATACACATATCGACTTCTATCGCCGCCGCAACGACGATCTCTCGATCGACGATCGCTTCTCAACGCCCGAGGATCACGCCCCCAACCCCGAGCAGAGCGTTATTAACAGGCAGAATATGGGGCAGATAGAGCGCTGCATCGAGATGCTGGGCGAGCGGCAAAGGACGCTCTTCCGCCTCCGCTTTCTGGAGGGCTACTCCTATGAGGAGATCGCCGCCCACATGCAGATGCCGCTGGGGAGCGTTAAGACAAATATTCATCGTGCGCGCGCAAATATGTGCCGCCTAATTTTGGGGGATAGCTAGTCTATTCTCTTGATATACAAATAGTTAAATGGAGTTAATTTTAAAATATTTCCCCGGCCTGACCGAGCGTCAGCGCGAGCAGTTTGAGATGCTATATGGCCTCTATGAGGATTGGAATAGCAAGATAAATGTCATCTCGCGCAAGGATTTCGACCAGCTCTACCTGCGCCATGTTCTCCACTCGCTCGCCATAGCCAAGCTCTGCCAGTTTGAGGCTGGCGCGCGCATCTTGGATGTGGGTTGTGGAGGCGGTTTCCCATCTGTGCCGCTGGCCATACTCTTTCCCGAGGCGGAGTTTACAGCTGTTGATTCGATCGGCAAGAAGATCACCGTGGTGAGTGGTGTGGCCTCATCTTTAGGTCTTAAAAATCTCACAGCCAAGCAGATGAGGGTTGAGCAGATCAATGCTCGCTTCGATTATGTTGTCTCGCGTGCGGTGACCGATATGCCCACCTTCGTCGGGTGGGTGTGGAGTAAGATCGAGCGCGGCGCCAAGGGCTCGCTGCGTAACGGCATCATCTACCTTAAGGGTGGTGATCTGGCCGAGGAGCTCGCCCTGACCGGCAAACGGTGGAACCTCTATGATATCTCCGACTACTTCGACGAGGAGTTTTTCCTCACCAAGAAGATCGTCTATACGCAGAGATAGGAATTGCACCAGCGGGTGCGATTTGGTATTAGCGACAAGCAAAGAAACGCACCAGCGGGGGTGCCATCCCCGCCCGCCGGAGGCACACCCCCACGGGTGCGATTTTTTTTATTATAGTTGCAATTTATTGGTTTAAAATTAGTGCTGATGCGTAAACTCGCTCGTGCGTCATTGCGGATCAAGTCCGCAATGACGTGTTAATAAAATTATAATTCAAATCGTTTATTCAAATATTAGCTTCAAATATTTACATATCAATCAATTACAGTTGAATTTAAAAAGTTAACGC
>JBCQTD010000022.1:0-25809 GCA_047178725.1 Rikenellaceae bacterium | reverse complement strand
GGAGTACGACCCCCCCCCCGCAATGATATGAGTGGAGTACGAAGTTAAGGCACGGGGTCATACCCGCTACCGCCCCAGGGGTGGCAGCGCGCGATACGTTTAAGAGCCAGCCAGCCCCCTTTGATAGCGCCATAGCGGCGTAGCGCCGTGAGAGCATATTCGGAGCATGTGGGCACAAATCGGCATGATGGTGGTGTGAGGGGCGAAATGCACCTTTGATAGAGGCGCACCAGCAGAATTAGCGGCATGGCGCAAGCCTTGCGCACTCTACTCGGCCATCTGAGCGAGGATCTTCTTGACGGCATTTTCGATAGTTTTATAGCTATGCTCGCTCTTTGTTGAGTATATGAGTGCGATATTGAGTCCGCGACCAGAGATAAGCCCCTTATTGAGACGCAGCGCCTCTTTTAGGCGACGGCGCAAGAGGTTGCGTTTGTTTGCGCGACGATGAAATCGTTTAGGCACAGAGAATAGAGTGGCATTGTGCGCACGATCCTCTTCGGCCTTTAGGTATAGAAATCTTATGGGATATATAAAACCGCTCTGCCCGCTCTCAAAAAGTGTGCGTATAACGCCTAGCGAGCGAAGGCGCTCGTGGCGGGCGAGGTCGGCGCTCTTATCCATCTATTTTACGTTTGTGCGCGCTGTGGCGCGCCCCTTCTTGGTGAGCTTGCACTGCTGCGAGCGGAGAAACTCCTCCTTCTTGTCGTCGGCTACGAGCTCTAGGTCGGCAACGCTCTCGCCCCCCTCGATCTTGTTTATGTAGAGATCCACAGCCTTGGCCATAGATGGTGCGGCGGGGGTTGGAGCCATGCTCTTAACCTTAAGCCCCGCCTCAATGGCGGCGGCAAGTGTGGCGCGGCCAAAGACTACAATGGTGGGTAGTTTGTCAATATCAAACTTAGATATTAGTGCCGCCACATCCGATGGCGAGTAGAGGGCAATCATATCGAAGTCGGCACAATCTATGCCATCCATATCGGCGGCCACGGTGCGCGCCAGGATAGCCTGTGTGTTGTTGAGGCCAAGGGCATCAAGGGCATCTGGCAGCTCGGGCTTGTGCGGCTCGCTCATGGCTAGAAGAAGCTTCTCGTCCTTCTGCTTTACGATCATCTCGATGAAGTTGTTGAATGTGCCGTCGGCAAACGATATCTTGCGCTTGCGGTAGACGATATATTTCTGAAGATAGAGAGCCACAGCCTCGGTCTGGCAGATATATTTCATCGTCTCGGGGATTGTGATGCGCGAGGTCTCGCAGATATGGAAGAAGCTGTCGATGGTGGTGCGCGAAGTAAATACTACGGCACTGTGGGCTAGGATATCTACCTTTTGAGCCCTAAACTCCTTTAGTGATACGCCCTCTACGCGGATCAGGGGTTTGTATACAATCTCTAAATTGTGACTCTTAGCCACCTCATAAAAGGGGGATTTCTCTAAAACTGCGGGGCGTGGTTGTGATACCAATATCTTGCGAATACTCAACACTTCTATTTCTCTCTTTTCGTGGTTATTACTTCTATGCTGAGCCACACACTTTATGCCATATCTCTAATTAAAAGAGCCCATAGGAGCGAAAGCGGCAGCAATTCAACGCCGCAAAGGTACAAAAACCAATTAAATATTGAAATATTTTGGATGGCAAAGATTAAAAATGTCCGCCATAGGTATAAAATATAGCATATTACTATTGCTCCAAGGGCTAGGTATGAGAATATCGAGCCGATGCTGGGGAGAAATAGATAGCTAGTAAGCAGTATAGGTATGCTCGCCCACAGGGCAGTGAGCATAGTTCGGTGCTTTAAAATATAGATCTCGTGCGGCAGAGTGTTGCTTCCTGATATGGCGCGGATAAGCGAAAGCATGAATATTTGATAAAAAGCGAAGAGTATGGCGGCGGCATATAGGATTAAAATCCAAACTTCGCCTACCTTGGTGATTATGTTGATAAGCTGCTGCGGCGCGAGCCCTTCGGCTAGCGATATGGCGAGCAGTACGGCACCAAATAGAGTAATAGGCCATATGTTTAGCAGATGGCGCGAGGTGACAACAGCGTGGCTCTGTGTAGTTTTTTTTGGCTGATAGCTGCTGTTGAGGCGTGGCGAACGCCATCGGCGCGAGGTGCTGTAGAGACGCGGGTGGAGATATAGTACCGCCAAAACAAAGAGCAGGGAGGCGATGCCATACTCTCCGCTCCACAGCTCGCCGTGGAGAGTCGTGATGCTAAGCTCCATTACTCAAAGTGGCGCTTAAGGGTGATTCGAATAGTAGTGCCACGTCCAATCTCAGACTCCACAACGGCTATCTTTCCGTGGTGAAACTCCTCCACGATGCGGCGCGAGAGCGAGAGCCCAAGCCCCCAGCCGCGAGTTTTGGTCGTGAATCCCGGCTCAAATATCCTCTTCCAGTCGCTCTTCGGGATCCCTTTGCCACTATCCTTAACCTCTATGATAACGCTCTGCTCGGTGGCCTCAACATGCACTGTGATCTGTCCATGCCCCTGAAGAGCATCAAGCGAGTTCTTCATCAGATTCTCCACCACCCACTCAAAAAGAGCGCCATTTATCGAGGCCTGAATTGGTGCTATGCAGAGCCCATTATACTCTACCGATACATTGCGCGGCACACGCTTTCTAAAGTACATAACACTCTCGCCCACCACCTCGTTTATATTGGCCGGGGTGAGTGGCGTGTCGGATCCGATCTTCGAGAATCGGTCGATGATCTTTGTAAGGTGGGCGAGATCCTTGCCTATCTCATCCACTACACTCTGATCTATGGGCTGTGTGCGCAGATACTCAACCCATCCCAGAAGTGATGAGGTGGGTGTGCCGAGCTGATGAGCTGTCTCTTTGGCCAGACCCACCCATACTCTGTTTTGTTCGCTATCCTTTGATGATGAGAATATTATATAGCATAGAAATATAAATATTGCAATCACAAATAGCTGTATGTAGGGGAAGTAGTAGAGCATTTTAAGCAGATCCGAGCGCCCATAGAAGAGTATATGGCGCCGCTCGTTCCACATAAATCGCACGCGCAGCGGGTGGTTCTCTTGTGATAGGCGCTCTATCTCGGCGCGCAGGCGATCGGGGTGGTTGATGATGCTCTCGGGTATAAGGTGCGATTCGACCACGTTGAGCATATCGTCGGTCATAATAAAAGGGATATTCTGTCGGCTAGAGATGATGTCGGCGGCAAACGAATCGCTCTGCCCAACCACATCCTGGGTCATGCGCTCCAGTGCGTGCGCCCATAGCTCCACATCGTGTTGCTCCTTTATTCTCAGGCGATTAGCCATGTTGTTGGTGGCCACAAGCGAGACGACAACTAGGATCAAGCCCACACCAAGGGCGATCTGGTTGCGTCTAGGGAGAATTTTGCTGCCAGCCTTAAACTCCATTATTCCACGGCTTTAGGTGATAATCTCTGCTCAATGCCGCCACTCTCGCCGATAAGCTCTAGGGCTCGTTTAAGATCTCTATCCTCTCTGAGCGAGTAGCGTATTCCGCCCTCGGTATAGTTGTAGCGTGATACAATATCGCGCTCGATGAGGGGCACGATCTGCTCTTTGTAGCGCTCGAGGTTGCTTCTCGTGTCATCCTCTAGGGCGCTCTCAATCGCCTTTAGCTCTCCATCTAGTCCGGTGATAAGCTCCTTCGCTAGGATCGTTTTAAGCTTCTTGAGCGCGGTGCGGCTCGAGGATTCATACTCCACCTTGCAGCTATCTATCATGGCGCAAAAGTCGTTGTAGTCCGCCTCGCCGAGCGCGAAACCTCCGGGCTCAACCGCCATCGCGACGCCATGTTTTTTGTAGTATTCGTTGCCATAATCCTCAATAAGGCCGAGCGAGAAGAGTGTTGTTGCGAAGCGCCCGAGGGTCTCGGCGCGAACCACGATGTCGGGGGTGATGCCGCCGCCATCGTGCACCTTGCGTCCGCTTGCTGTGGTGAATGTTCTTCGCAGCGAGTCTGCCAGGCGCTCATTCCCCCCGCCGTCGGTTGGCCTATTATGGTAATCTATCGCCTGAATACAGCGCCCCGAGGGGATGTAGTAGCGCGCGGTTGTAAGCTTAAGGAATGCCCCATAGCCGATATCGCGGGTGCTCTGCACAAGCCCCTTGCCGAAGCTGCGCTGGCCGATAATAACGGCGCGGTCGAGATCCTGCAAAGCTCCCGATACAATCTCGGCGGCCGAGGCGGTGTTCTTGTCGATAAGTACTACAAGAGGCGTATTGAGCAGCAGCGGCTCTTTCACGGTGCTGTATGTTATTGTCTCGCGACGCGAGCGGATCTCGAGCACCTCGGTCGAGGTGGGCACAAAGAGCGAGAGGATCGAGATAGCCTCCTGCATAATGCCGCCGCCATTGCTGCGATAGTCCAGAATGAGGCTCTTTAGCCCCTGTGCCCGGAGATCCTTGATCGCCTCGGCCATCAGCTCATAGCACCCCTCGGTAAAGTCGGTGTGCTGGATGTATCCCACCGAATCAGCCCTATCGCCCACAAAGCCGTAGTAGGGTATGCTGGGTATAGAGATCCTCTCGCGCATGATCACCACCCTCTCCTTTTTGCCCGTGGCTATCTTCTCGACCACCAGTCGCACCTTGCTCCCTGGTGTGCCTTTGAGCATATTGCTGGCCGTTGAGGTGCTCTCTCCCACCATTGATTTGCCATCAATCTCGGTGATCACATCGCCCACTACCAATCCCGCTTTATCGGCCGGCGAGCCCTTGTAGGGGCATGAGATAAGGATCTGCTCTCCTCTTTGGCGAATTATAGAGCCTATGCCGCCATATTTGCCTGTTGTCATCATCTCAAAGCCATCCATGTCCGAGCGCGGTATATAGCCTGTGTAGGGGTCGAGATTTGCAGATATCCCCTCAGAGATGTCGACCATCATCTGATCCGTGTTGACCACATCGACATAGTTCTCCGAGAGCTCGCGCATGATTTTAAGGAGGCTCTCGCTGTTGCGCACTAGGGCGAGCTCATCCTCGCGCGTGCCTCCAATCGAGACTATCGCCAGGGATAGGGCTATGAGAAGTATGCTGTATCTTCTAAACATCCTCTTACTCCTCCAGTAGATCAATTTTGCTTGCCAATCTATACGCCACGTATGATACGCCGCGACGTATACCCTCGATCTCGAGCTCCTCGCCCACCTGCTTAAGGGTGATCTCATCGTCGAAGATCATCGTGAGGCGGCGCTGTAGGTTCTCGCCGCCGAAGATCATCTCGCCCTCGCCCTCGCTCTTTAGCGCAAAGCCACTTAGGGCAAAGGCCGAGATTATCGCCTCGCGGTGGCGCTTAGTGTCGCCCTTTAGGCGGCGCTTGATAAAGCCAAAGCGTGGATATAGAGCCGAGAGGGCGACAACCATGGCGATCATAATAAGGCCGCGATCGGTCGAGACCATAATCTGGAACGACTCGGCGGGGGTTAGAAGCGATAGCCCAAGGGCTGAGAAGATGCTCACCGCCACAACATATAGCAGCGTGAGTGAAAGGAAGTACTTGATAGCACGTAGTAGGTATTTCATATTTTTAAAATTTTATAAGTTCTTTAAGTAGGGTAAAATAATTATTGGTGTGTTTTTAAGAGTACTATTGGAGAAGAGATTTTTTTGCTATTGAATCGAAAATATAGTTATTCTATATTGAGATTTGATAGTGAAAAACATCGCTCCAAGAGTGCTTTTAAAAATATGGCAATAATTGTTTTACACTACTTATATAGTTGGCAACCCTCTCCATCAACCACGCTGGTGTAGAGGTGGCGCCACAAATTCCGACAGATTCAGCCCCCTCTAGCCACTCGGGGCAGATCTCGGAGGCCTCTTCAATATTATAGCAACGCTCGCCTTTAGCCCTGAGGCACACCTCGAAGAGCACCTTGCCGTTGCTCGATTTCTTGCCGCAGACAAAGATCACCACATCAAAGCGGCGAACAAACGCCTCTAGGTGAGCCTCGCGCGAGGAGACCTGCCTACAGATCGTGTCGCTCACCTCCACCATATCCGATCGCGAGCGCATAATATCGGCTAGATGCTCAAAGAGGGCGATGCTCTGCGTGGTCTGCGAGAGTAGGTAGATCGGGCGCGAGAAGTCGACAAGCTCAAGATCCTCCTCCCGCTCGACAACGATAACCTTATCCTCAACCTGGCCGGTGAGGCCCACCACCTCGGCATGGCCGCGTTTGCCCAGCAGAACCACCTGGCCGCCTATGAGCGACATCTTCTTGTGGGCGGCGATCACCCTCTGCTGTAGTTTGGCCACCACCGGACATGTGGCATCAATAATCTCGATGCCCAGCTCGCGCGCGCGGCGATAGGTTGCAGGCGGCTCGCCATGGGCGCGGATTAGGATCCTCCCTCCGCGTGCCACCTCAATATTATCTAGCGAGGCGACCTTCAACCCGAGCGACTCGAGCCTCTGCACCTCAATTCTGTTGTGGACAATATCTCCGAGCGAGTGCATCTGAGCGCCCGACTCGAGCGCCCGCTCGGCCTCGGTGATGGCGCGTACCACTCCAAAGCAGAATCCCGATCGGCTATCTATCTCTACTCGCATAGGGCTCTAAATTTTCTCATAAACCACTCCATCTGCTCCTCCACGCTCATGGTGCTATTATCGAGCAGCAGCGCATCCTCGGCGCGTCTAAGCGGTGATATCTCGCGCGTGAGATCCGCCTCGTCTCGCTGGGCTATATTCTCGGCTATGCTCTCCAGGCTAACACTCTCGCCCCCAGCGCGCAGCTCCTTATATCGCCTCATGGCGCGCACATCTACTGCCGCGCTCATAAATATCTTAAGCTCAGCATCGGGGAATACCACCGTGCCGATATCGCGCCCATCCATCACCACGCCGCGCTCGCGTCCCATCTGCTGCTGCAAAGCCACGAGCTTTTCGCGCACGGCGGCAATGGCGCTAATCTTGCTCACCGCTCCGCTCACCTCCATCGAGCGAATCTGCTCCTGGCAGCACTCCTCGGCCAGATATATATCGCTCGCTCCGCGCTCGGGGTTGAATTTAAATCCAATATTAACCCCTGGAAGCAGCGACAAAACAGCCTCAGGGTCAACCACTCCATCCACTATTGCCCCCGAGCGCAGCGCGTGGAGCGTGACGGCGCGATACATCGCTCCGGTGTCGATAAAAACATACCCAAGTCTTGTGGCGATCGCCTTTGCAAAGGTGCTCTTTCCGCACGATGAGAAGCCATCTATGGCGATAACTATCTTTTTTTTATGCTCCATGCTGTATGTTCTGAATTAGGGTTGAGATTATGGTGTAGACTCCCAGTAGGCCGATCACAATGCCGGCTACATGGTTGAGTGTGAGCATGTGGCGTGGGCGGAAGCGGTGCCTCACGCTATTGATAAGTGTAGCTAGCGCACTCCACCAAGCTATCGCGCCGGTGAAGAATCCCCCCATCACTGTAGTGCCATGCATGAGCCCCTCGCGAGAGAAGCTCTCGCCCGATGAGCTGATCTTAAATACCGCCAGAAAGGCTAGCAGATAGGGGATGACCATAATAAAGTTGGCCAAAGTAAGTCCAAAGACCGAGATGAAATCTTGCCACGGGGAGCTATGCCCGGCGCGGTTGCGGCGGATCTGCGGCACGGGGTTCTTGAAGAAGATGCTCGCGCCGACGACGATAACCAGAATGCCGCCCAGGGTGCTTAGGATGCCGAAATATTGGTCGATCTGGCTCTGAAGCATGGCGTAGAAGAAGTAGGCGACAACGGCCATAAGTGTATCGGCCAGGGCGACCCCGAGCCCCGAGATGAGCCCCGAGTGGTAGCTCTTGGATAGGGTGCGCTGGATGCAGAGCACCGCCACAGGGCCAACGGTGATAGAGGCGGCAAGCCCTGCCACCATCGAACGTGCGAATATCTCTATGCTCTCTAAGCCCATCTATTTATCCATTATGTTTCAAACAACAAAGATAGGAAATTATTGCGATTATTACATTAATAATATCTATATTTGTCTTATGAACGGTAATCTAAATGATGATATAACCTTTCTTAAGGGTGTGGGTGAGCAGCGCGCGCAGCTTCTCGGTCGGGAGCTGGGCATCGCCACGGTCTATGATCTGCTTCATCACTACCCATTTAGATATATCGATCGCACCAAGATCTATACCATTGATGAGCTGCGATCGGGCGACAGTGCGCTGGTGCAGCTGCGTGCCAAGGTCATCTCCAAGGCCTACTCGGGCGAGGGGCGCAAGCAGCGCTTTGTGGCCACCATCTTTGACGGGCGCTCGCGCGGCGAGCTTATCTGGTTTCGCGGTGCGAAGTGGATCGAGCAGCGCATTGAGATCGGCCAGGAGTATCTGATCTTTGGCCGCCCATCGTTTTTCCGCTCCGAGTTCTCGATGATACACCCCGAGATCGAGAGTATGGCCGCGGCTCTCTCGCGCAAGGGCGAGAGCGGCATGCAGGGGGTCTACTCCACAACCGAGGCGCTCTCCTCCTCCTTCGGCAGCAAGGGGCTCTACAAGCTTGTTGTGGCCGCCTGGCAGCGCTCGGGCGATAAGATCGCGGAGTATATGCCGCAGAAGATGTGCGATAAGTACAACCTTATGCCCCTGAAGGAGGCTATATATAATATACACTTTCCCCGCTCGCCGCACCATCTGAAGATGGCGCAATATCGCCTAAAGTTCGATGAGCTCTTTGCCTTGCAGCTCCCTCTGGTGGCCAGCAACAAGGAGCGCTCGCTTAAGAGGCAGGGCTTTCTATTTGCTAGGGTGGGCGAGGCCTTCAATAGCTTCTACCATGAGCGGCTCCCGTTTGCGCTGACCGAGGCGCAGAAGAGGGTATTGCGCGAGATACGCCAAGATACGGCCACCGGCAGCCAGATGAATCGCCTCTTGCAGGGGGATGTGGGTAGCGGTAAGACTATCGTATCGCTGCTGGCTATGTTGCTGGCCGTTGATAATGGATTTCAGGCCTGCCTGATGGCGCCTACCGAGATCCTTGCCAGGCAGCACTACGCCTCATTCTCGAAGCTTATGGAGGGGTCGGGCATAGAGGTGGCGGTGCTCACCGGTTCTACGAAAAAGCGCGATAGGGATGAGCTTCTCAGGCGCCTTGCCGAGGGTGAGATCAAGATTCTTATTGGCACCCACGCCCTTATCGAACAGAGGGTAGCATTCTCTTCGCTCGGTATGGTGGTTATCGACGAGCAGCACCGCTTTGGTGTGGAGCAGCGCGCCAAGCTATGGAGCAAAAATGAGCGGCTGCCGCACGTTCTGGTGATGACCGCAACGCCAATTCCGCGCACCCTGGCCATGACCCTATATGGCGATCTGGATGTCTCGGTGATCGACTCGCTGCCCCCTGGGCGCAAGCCTATCATTACGCGCCATCTCACTGATGCCCTGCGCGATAGGCTCTTTGGATTTATGCGCGAGCAGATCGAGCGCGGGCGGCAGGTATATGTGGTATATCCGCTTATCAAGGAGTCGGAGGGGATGGATTATAAGGATCTGGAGGATGGTTATGAGTCGATCGTGAGGGTCTTTCCGCGCCCTGAGTATCAAACCACGGTGTGTCATGGCAAGATGAAGCCGGCCGACAAGGAGTTCTCGATGGCGCAGTTTAAGAGTGGCGATGCCGATATTCTGGTGGCCACCTCCGTAATTGAGGTGGGGGTAGATGTGCCCAACGCCTCGGTCATAGTGATCGAGTCGGCCGAGCGCTTTGGCCTCTCGCAGCTCCATCAGCTGCGCGGCAGGGTGGGGCGTGGGAGTGAGCAATCCTACTGCATACTGATGTCGGGCGAGAAGCTCTCGCGCGATAGTGAGCAGCGTCTAGGGGCGATGTGTGAGACCAACGATGGCTTTCGCCTCGCCGAGCTCGACCTGCGCCTAAGGGGTGCAGGCGATGTGACCGGCACGCAGCAGAGTGGCACACCGCTAGAGCTACGCATAGCCAACCCGGCGCTTGATCAGCCGATCCTGGAGCTGGCACGCGCCGCCGCCGCGGAGCTTATGGAGCGTGATCCGGCGCTCGCCCTACCTGAAAACAGAGGGGTGGCGGAGCTATTCTCGAAGCTCAAGCGCGTCGAGGAGATAGATTTTTCACAGATATCATAATAAATATAAGTAATCATGAAACGAGTAATTGCAACAGATCTAGCACCAAAGGCCGTAGGGCCATATTCACAAGCTATAGAGGCTAACGGAACACTATACATCTCGGGTCAGGTGCCCATCATCCCAGCCACCGGCGAGCTTTGCCGCGGCACGATCGAGGAGCAGACGCGCCAGGTGCTAGAGAATATCTCGGCCATACTTGCCGAGGCTGGCTACACACTCAAGGATGTGGTTAAGACGACAGTTCTTCTACAGGATATCGCCGACTTCGCCGCCGCCAATGGTGTATATGCAACATATTTCACAGAGCAGATGCCGGCACGCGCCTGCTTCCAGGTGGCCAAGCTCCCACTCGGCGCCGATATCGAGATCGAATCTATCGCCGTTAAGGGGTAGGTTTTCGGTGTGAGGTTTTGGCGGCAACTGCCTCCGGCGGGTGGGGATGGCACCCCCACGGGTGCGTGTTTTAGTGGGCGGCTAGGGCTTAAAGCTTTGCTTTAAGATTTTGAAATTCATACTCTTATCACAAACAAGTTTGCATAAGAGTCTGCTTTCCAAAATTTGTTAAATGCCTCTGGCATTTAAACCCTATCCAAAACAGCCTCTTTGCGAGTGGGGCGAATTATCGGCAACTGCCTCCGGCGGGTGGGGGAAGCACCCCCACGGGTGCGTGTTGTTAGTTTGTCGTAGTTAGGAGGGCAGTTGTAGAAAAAAAAGAAAAAGAATGAACACAATCGAGCGATTTATGGATTACCTCACTGCCGAGCGGCGCTATTCGCCCTTGACGGTGCGCAACTACTCGCGCGATGTGGAGCACTTTTTGCGATGGCTCGGTGTGAGTGCCGATGATGTGGATCTCTCCGAGGTTGATGGCGAGCAGCTGCGCGAGTGGATCGTCTCGCTCTCGGAGCAGGGCACCCTCTCGCGCGCAAGTATCAACCGCGAGTTTTCCTCCCTGCGTTCGCTCTTTCGCTGGGCTTTGGGGCAGGGTCTCATCGAGCGCAACCCGGCGCTGGGCATCGCGGCGCTAAAGAGCCCGAAGCGGCTGCCGAGCTTTATCGCCGAGAGCAGGATGCAGAGGGTTTTGGAGCAGGGGTGCGACAAGGTGGACGAGGGGGAGTTTCTAAAGGTGCGTAATGCCCTTATTATAAAGCTCTTCTACACCACTGGCCTGCGCCTATCGGAGCTCGCCTCGCTGAGACGTTCGAGCTTCGCACCTGGATATAGAACCCTCAGGGTGATGGGTAAGGGGCGCAAGGAGCGGAGCGTGCCGATCGTAAAATCGACGCGAGAGGATATTGTCGCCTACCTGGCGAAAATAAAGTCGGATAAAATTTGCATATCTCGCCAAGATGCACTATTTTTAACACAGCGAGGTGAACCCCTCTCGGCAAACATGATCTATAGGATTGTAAAGGCCGAACTGGGCGAGGCGGGGGTGCAGGGCAAGCGTAGCCCACACGTTCTGCGCCATAGCTTCGCTACGCATCTGCTCAATGGCGGGGCTGATCTGAGGGAGATAGAGGAGCTGCTGGGGCACTCCTCGCTGAGGGCTACCGAGCGCTACACCCACAACGAGATCGACCGCCTGAAGCAGATTTACGCCCAGGCTCACCCGCACAATAGGGGTGTGAAAGAGAAGACGTAGAGAGACCAATTTTTTCAACTATAAAAACCAATAGTTATGAACGTTCAAATTCAAACACTAAAGTTCGACGCAGACAAGCGTCTACTAGATTTCGTAGATTCAAAGATGGCTAAACTCGATCGTTTTGCCGAGCAGGCAACCGGCGCCGAGGTTACCCTCAAACTTGATAAAGATCATGAAAAGGGGAATAAGGTGGCGGTGATCTCGCTGCGCGTGCCGGGCGATGAGCTTGTGGCCGAGCGCCGCGCTAAGAGCTTCGAGGAGGCTGTCGATGATGCTATTGATGCCATCAAGAGCCAGCTAGAAAAGAAGAAGGAGCGCTAGGCGTAGGCTCTGCCAGCACGTCATTTTTTCTCGCACGTCATTGCGGCCCCCGAGCCGCAATCTCATCCTGCCGTGGGATTCGACCGACAGAGATTGCGGATCAAGTCCGCAATGACGCGAGAGAGGAGTTCGGCAATGACGCGCGAGGAGTCCGTAATGACGTGCGAGGGATTCACCATTAGCCATTAATCATTTACCATTAACATAGGGCAATAAACCGGCACCGAGGTGCGTTATAAAGGAAACACAATAACTTTATGCCTATGGAAAATGGTTACAATGAGACATCGTTTGGTGAGGCGGGTGAGCATGATATGATGCTAGAGCACCTATTTCAAGGTGATGGAGAGCTCTACTTTCTGCACTGTTGCCTAGAGGAGATATTGAAGGTTTGATTCTATATCTTTTCTCTCCAAAGTCGAACTTTCTCGACCTAAAACAACAACCCAGAGCCGCCGCATAGGTGGCTCTGTTTCATTTTGTAAGGGTTGAAAAATAGACTTTGGCGAGAAAATAAATTTTTATCTAAAGAGTATGTTATTTTTTCAAAAATATTTTGTATCTTTGCAAAAATAAAGCAAGGTCACGGAATTATGTTTAGAGTAGTTAATATAGCTGTTGTGCAGCAGCAGCCTGTCGATATCCTTATAGGATTGGATAACTATTTTAATTTTTTCAGGAGATCTAATTTCTTATATTGGGGTAACCGTTTGGTTGCCTCTTTTTTTGCACACGATAATTACCCGACAAAAAGCCTATGAGAACAATCCTTAAGGGTGCCGAGTATTACACCGCATCAGCCCCAAGACGGGGAGATATAGCCATAAAAGATGGCAGAATTGTAGCTATGGCCGAGAGTATCGAGCCAGAGGCTGCCGACCGCGTTATTGAGGTCAAGGGGTGCTACATCACACCTGGATTGGTGGATGTGCATGTGCACCTACGTGAGCCTGGATTTGAGAAAAAGGAGACAATAGCTACTGGCACGGCGGCGGCCGCCAGCGGCGGATACACAACCATATTTTCGATGCCAAACCTATGGCCAGCCCCCGATGCTCTAGATACGCTAGGGGTGCAGTTGGAGGCCATCGAGCGCAGCGCGGCGATCAACGTTATCCCCTACGCCTCGATCACCATGGGGCAGAAGGGTTGCGGCGAGCTAGTCGACTTCGAGGCTCTAGCGCCCAAGGTTGGAGGCTTCTCGGATGATGGCCGTGGTGTGCAGAGCGATGAGCTGATGGCCGAGGCGATGAAGATGGCCGCCAAGGTGGGGCGCCCGATTGTGGCGCACTGCGAGGTGGATGAGCTGCTGCGCGGCGGATATATCCACGATGGCGACTACTGCCGCGAGCATGGCCACAGAGGTATCTGCTCGGAGAGCGAGTGGGCGCAGGTGAGGCGCGATGTGGCGCTGGTGGAGCAGATCGGCTGCCAATATCATATGTGCCACGCCTCAACCGAGGGCAGCATCGAGGCGATCCGCGAGGCCAAGTCGAAGGGGCTAAGAGTGAGCTGCGAGACAGCGCCCCACTATCTCTTGCTCACAGATGCCGACCTGGAGGAGGATGGACGCTTTAAGATGAATCCGCCCCTGAGAGGCAAGGAGGATCAGCTCTCGCTAATAAATGGAATCTTGGATGGCACCATCGAGGTGATCGCCACCGACCACGCTCCCCACACACGCGAGGAGAAGTCGAGCGGCCTGGAGAAGAGTGCCTTTGGAATAGTTGGAATCGAGACCGCCTTTCCGCTGCTCTACACCTACCTGGTGCGCCGCGGAGTGATCTCGCTCGAGAGGCTTATCGACTTGATGTCGATCGCCCCACGCAGGATCTTCGGTCTGGATGGTGGCGAGATCGCCCTCGGCGCCAAGGCCGATTTGGCGGTCTTTGATCTAAATGACGAGTTTATCATCAAGCCCTCGGAGTTTATCTCAAAGGGGACATCCACGCCATTCTATGGTTGGAGGGCGTGCGGCAGCACGGTGCTGACGATGGTCTCGGGCGAGGTTGTATATTCGAATAAGAGAAGAAAAAAATAAATAATAGTTTACAGATGAAACCATTTAATAAAAAAATCGTCCTAGAGAATGGCCGCGAGTTCTACGGCTATGGCTTTGGCGCAGACCGTGAGGCGATCAATGAGATTGTCTTCAACACCTCGATGGTGGGCTACCAGGAGATCCTATCGGATCCCTCGTATACCGACCAGATGGTGGTGATGACCTACCCCTTGATCGGTAACTATGGTACTGCTGATGAGGATTACGAGACTAAGTTTCCTACTCTGGGCGGAATGATCGTGCGCGAGTATAACGCCACGCCGAGCAACTTCCGCTATACAAAGACCCTGAATGAGGTCTTTGAGGAGTACAACATCCCGGCCATCGAGGGTATCGACACGCGTATGCTAACGCGCATCATCCGCGATGAGGGCTCGCAGAAGGTGATGATCACCGATGCCGATACTCCGCTAGAGGAGGCTTTGGCGCGCTTGAAATCTACGCCAATCCCAACCGATATGGTATCTCGTGTGAGCTGCAAAAAGAGATGGTTTTCGCGCACGCCAAATCACCAGTATGATGTTGTGGCTATCGACTGCGGTATTAAGTATAATATCATCCGTAAACTAAATGAGAAGGGATGCAACGTGACCATCGTCCCCTACAACACAACCCTTGAGGAGATCATGGCTCTCAAGCCCGATGGCGTATTCCTATCGAATGGGCCAGGTAATCCGGAGAATGTAACCCCGGTCATCGAGCTTGTTAAGGAGCTTAAGGGTAAGCTTCCGATCTTCGGTATCTGCATGGGTCACCAGATGGTATCGCTAGCCTATGGCGCCAAGACCTTCAAGATGAAGTTTGGCCACCGCGGCGGTAACCATCCCGTAAAGTCGCTCGAGAGCGGCAAGGTGGAGATCACCTCGCAGAACCATAGCTTCGCTGTGGATGCCGACTCGGTTAAGGGCACCGGCCTAGAGCTAACGCACCTAAACATCCTCGACAATACGGCCGAGGGTGTGGAGTGCAAAGCCGACAAGATTTTCTCTGTGCAGTATCACCCTGAGAGTGCCCCGGGCCCACAGGATAGCACATACCTTTTCGATAAGTTTATTAAAATGATGGAGGAGCACAAAAATGCCTAAGCGTAAAGATATAAAGAAGGTAATGGTGATCGGCTCAGGCCCGATCGTTATTGGTCAGGCCGCCGAGTTTGACTATGCAGGAACACAAGCGTGTCTAGCCCTTAAAGAGGAGGGTTATGAGGTGGTGTTGGTTAACTCCAACCCAGCCACCATCATGACCGATACGAACATCGCCGACAAGGTATATATGGAGCCATTAACCCTTGAGTATGTGGCTAAGATCATCCGCTTCGAGCGCCCTGATGCCATCGTGCCAGGGCTCGGTGGTCAGACAGGTCTAAACCTTGCCGTGCAGCTAGCCAAGAAGGGTGTACTGAAGGAGTGCCAGGTGGAGATCCTGGGCACAACCTTCGAGAGCATCGAGATGGCGGAGGATCGTGAGCTCTTCAAGGAGCTCTGCGAGAGATTGGGTGAGCCGGTGCTCCCATCGGCTATCACAACAACTGTCGAGGAGGCTGTCGAGGCTATCGAAACCATCGGCTATCCGGTGGTTCTTCGCCCAGCCTTTACCCTAGGTGGTACGGGTGGTGGCTTCGCCTACGATGAGGCGCAGCTTCGCGATATGATGCGCTCGGCGTTGGCTCTCTCACCCGTTAGCCAGGTGCTTGTCGAGAAGAGCATCAAGGGTTATAAGGAGATCGAGTATGAGGTGATCCGCGATGCCAACGACACGGCGATCGCCATCTGTAATATGGAGAATATCGACCCAGTGGGTGTGCACACCGGCGACTCGGTTGTTGTAGCTCCATCGCAGACGCTCACCAACCGCGAGTATCACATGCTCCGCGACTCGGCGCTAAAGCTTATCCGCGAGCTCAAGATCGAGGGTGGATGTAATGTGCAGTTTGCCCTAGATCCGCTATCGTTTCAATACTACCTTATCGAGGTGAACCCTCGCGTTTCGCGCTCGTCGGCGCTAGCCTCTAAGGCTACCGGCTACCCAATCGCGCGCGTTAGTGCTAAGATCGCCGTTGGTCTGCACCTCGACGAGATCATGATAGCCAACACTCCAGCATCGTTTGAGCCTACGCTCGACTATGTAGTCTCGAAGATCGCACGTTTTCCATTCGATAAGTTCACAGATGTATCAAACCGCCTAGGCACTCAGATGAAGGCCACCGGCGAGGTTATGGCCGTGGGTAGAACCATGGAGGAGTCGCTGCTGAAGGCTATCCGTTCGCTTGAGACAGGTGTTTATCACCTCTATCATAAGAAGTTCGACCGCATGAGCTCGGACGATATGCTTCGCTATATCACCGAGGGAACGGATGATAGGCTCTTCGCCGTGGCTCAGCTTATCCGCAACGGCATAGATTTGGGTCTTATCTACGACGCCTCGCGCATAGATATGTTCTTCTTGGAGAAATTCAAGAATATCGTTGAGTTTGATAAGGTTGTATCGGCCAATAAGGGCGATATTGAGATCCTGCGCGATGCTAAGCGCATGGGCTATTCGGATAAATTTATAGGTATGCTTTGGGGCAAGAGCGAGCAGGAGATGTACTATATCCGCAAGGAGAACAACATCTACCCCGTGTTTAAGATGATCGACACCTGCGCCAGCGAGTTTAGCTCCTATGTGCCATACTTCTACTCGACCTATGAGGATGAGAATGAGTCGGTTGTGAGCACTCGCGAGAAGATCGTAGTGCTAGGCTCGGGTCCAATCCGTATCGGCCAGGGTGTGGAGTTTGACTACTCAACCGTGCACGCCATCTGGTCTATCCGCAAGGCGGGCTATGAGGCGATCATCATCAACAACAACCCAGAGACAGTATCCACAGACTACACCACCAGCGACAAGCTCTACTTCGAGCCTCTGATGGTTGAGGATGTGATGAATATATTGGATTACGAGAAGCCTAAGGGTGTGATCGTAACTCTAGGCGGACAGACCGCCATCAACCTTGCAGCTCCGCTTGCTGCGCTCGGTGTGCCTATTATCGGCACCGGCGTTGAGGGTATCCAGAATGCTGAGGATCGTGGCTACTTCGAGAGAATTATGGAGGAGCTAGAGATTCCACAGCCTGAGGCTGAGGCTGTTACCAATATTGAGCAGGGTGTTGCAGCCGCCGAGAGAATCGGCTATCCGGTTCTTGTTCGTCCTAGCTATGTGCTTGGTGGTCGCGCTATGCAGATCGTAAGCAACGAGCAGCGCCTGCGCCACTACTTGCAGTCGGCCGTTGAGGTGAATGAGGATTCGCCGGTGCTTGTCGATCGCTATATCATGGGTAAGGAGCTCGAGGTAGATGCCATCTGCGATGGTAAGGATGTATATATCCCCGGCATCATGGAGCATATCGAGCGCACCGGTATCCACTCGGGAGACTCAATCAGCGTATATCCAACCTTCTCTGTAAGTGAGGCGGTTAAGGAAAAGATTGTGGAGTATACCACTAAGCTAGGTCTAAGGATCGGCATCATCGGTCTATATAATATTCAGTTTATCCTCGACGATAAGGATGAGGTCTACGTTATCGAGGTTAACCCACGTTCTTCAAGAACTGTGCCATTCCTCTCGAAGTCGACCGGTGTTCCGATGGCTGATATCGCCACGCAGGTGATCCTCGGCCGCTCGCTTCGCGATCAGGGCATTACGGAGGTTATCGGCAAGGAGCGCGAGCGTTGGTTCGTTAAGGCACCAGCCTTCTCGTTTGCCAAGATCCGCGGCATGGAGTCATACCTCTCGCCCGAGATGAAGTCTACCGGCGAGGCTATCGGTTATGACGACCGCCTAACTCGCGCGCTATACAAGGCGTTGCAGTCGGCAGGTATGGCCGTTGCAAACTATGGAACGATCCTGGTCACCATCGCCGATGATGACAAACCAGCCGCTCTGCCACTCGTGCAGCGCTTCTACGACCTTGGATTCAATATCGAGGCCACAACCGGCACGGCAGAGTTCTTGCGTGGTCACGGTATTCGCACCCGCGCTAGAAAGAAGATCTCCGATAATAGCGAGGAGATTATCACCTCTCTGCGCCAGGGTCATGTAAACTATATCATAAACACCATTGATGTAAATCAGCACAACACTCGCCTGGATGGCTACGGCATACGTCGTGCTGCGGTGGAGAATAACGTAACTGTTTTCACCTCGCTTGAGACCGTTAAGGCTGTGTTGAATGTCTTGGAGGAGATCACCTTTGGTGTGTCAACAATTGATTCTAAGTAGAGAAATGTATAAAAGAGGAAGATATAAGATCCTAGAGAATAGCTCTATCGCCCCCAGCGTATTTCTAATGCGCCTGGAGGGTGATACGCAATATATCACCGCCCCGGGTCAGTTTATAAATATCGAGATTGCCGGCTGCTACCTGCGCCGCCCGATCTCGGTTTGCGACTATGATGCCACATCCGTCACTATTATATATAAGGTAGTGGGCGAGGGCACCGAGAAGATGAGCCTAATGGGCGAGGGTGTGGAGCTAGATATCCTCACCGGCCTAGGCAATGGCTTTGCGGTGAATAGACTATTCCATGCGCCGCTGCTTGTCGGTGGTGGTGTCGGTGTGCCTCCGCTCTACAACCTTGCTAAGGCGCTTATCGCTAAGGGGCACATGCCAAAGGTGGTGCTCGGCTTTAATAACGCCTCGGAGCTATTTATGGTCGAGGAGTTCAAGGCGTTGGGTGTTGATGTTGTGGTGACCACGGCTGATGGAAGTGTAGGTGCCAAGGGTTTTGTTACGGCCGCCTTGCCAGAGCTCTCGTTCGACTACCTCTACAGCTGCGGCCCTCTGCCGATGCTGAAGGCTCTCTATGATGCCACGCCAGATATCCCCGGCGAGTATAGCTTCGAGGAGAGGATGGGTTGCGGCTTTGGCGCCTGCGTGGGTTGCACCTGCAAGACTAAATATGGAAATAAGAGAATCTGTAAGGATGGTCCTGTGTTGGACAGAGAGGAGATTATATGGTAAAGGATACTATACTAGATACATCAGTCGAGCTTTGCGGCCTTAAGATGGATAACCCCATCGTGCCGGCGAGCGGAACCTTCGGCTTCGGCGAGGAGTTTAAGGAGTTCTACGATATCAATATCCTAGGCTCATTCTCCTTTAAGGGCACAACTCGCGAGGCGCGCTTCGGAAATCCAACGCCGCGTATTGCCGAGTGCCGCGATGGCATGATCAACGCCGTGGGTCTACAGAACCCGGGCATAGATAGCGTTATAAAGAACGCCCTGCCACACCTGCGCACCTATTTCCGTAAGCCTGTGATTGCAAACATCAGCGGCTTTTCGGTCGATGAGTATGCCTACTGCTGCCAGCGAATTGATGGCCAGGAGCAGGTGGGGCTTATTGAGGTGAATATCTCATGCCCAAATGTGCGCCATGGAGGTATGAGCTTCGGCACATCGGCGGAGCTTGCTGCCGAGGTTACGCGTGCGGTCAAGGCTGTTACCACCAAGCCGGTATTTATTAAGCTGAGCCCAAATGTTACGAGCATCGTCGATATCGCTAAGGCGTGCGAGGAGGCTGGTGCGGATGGTATCTCGCTAATTAACACCATTATGGGTATGAGAATCGACACGCAGCGCCGCCGCCCGGTTATAGCCAACACTATGGGTGGCTTCTCGGGGCCGGCGATCTTCCCCATAGCCCTTAGGATGGTCTATGAGGTGAGCAAGGCGTGCTCGATCCCGGTTATGGGAGGTGGCGGCGTGAGCTCCGCCTCGGATGTTATCGAGATGATGATGGCCGGCGCCACGGCTGTGCAGGTGGGCGCGGAGAATCTTCGCAACCCCTATGCTGCTAAGGAGATCATCGAGGCTCTACCTGCCCAGATGCAGAGGCTGGGCATCAGCTCACTTAAAGAGATTATTGGTGTAGTGAAGTAGCTAGCGGCGAGACTACCGGAGACTTCCTCCGCCTATGCCATTGCGGCACCTCTTTCGCACCTCTTTCGCACGTCATTGCGGCACCTCTTTCGCACGTCATTGCGGACTTGATCCGCAATCTCTGGCGAGCGATTATGAGATTGCGGATCAAGTCCGCAATGACGGACGAGCTAGGCCGCAATGACGGACGAGCTAGGCCGCAATGACGATGAGCAGGTGGTTAGTGTAGAGGCAGTTGTGTAAGATACCAGAGACGAATATTAAAATAAAATCAGGGAGGGAAGCTCCCCATCAATTATGAGAGATGTAATTATAGCGTGTGACTTTGCAGGTGCAGAGCAGACATTTGAGTTTTTGGATAAGTTTGCAGGCGAGAGCCGCAAGCCATTCGTCAAGATCGGCATGGAGCTATTCTACGCCGAGGGGCCCGAGATCGTTCGCCAGATCAAGGCGCGCGGCCACCAGATCTTCCTAGATCTTAAGCTGCACGACATTCCAAACACCGTAAAGAAGGCGATGAGCGTCCTCTCGCGCCTAGATGTGGATATGTGTAACCTCCATGCGGCCGGCACCATCGAGATGATGAAGTATGCCGTCGAGGGGCTAACTCGCGAGGATGGCACTCGCCCCTTGCTTCTAGCCGTTACGCAGCTGACATCTACCTCCCAGGAGCGTATGCAGAAGGATCTACTTATCGGTGCTACTATCGACGAGACTATTATCCACTACGCCAAGAACGCCAAGGAGGCGGGTCTGGATGGTGTGGTCTGCTCACCGCTTGAGTCTGCCAAGGTGCATGAGGCGTGCGGTGCGGAGTTTCTGACCGTAACCCCAGGTGTGCGCTTTGCCGATGGCGAGATCGCCGACCAGGTGCGTGTTACAACCCCTGCTCGCGCTCGCGAGATCGGCTCCGACTTTATCGTTGTTGGTCGCCCAATTACTGCGGCGGCGGATCCTGTGGCGGCCTATCGTAGGTGTGTAGCCGAATTTCTTGGATAATAGCAAGATAATTGTTATATTTGTCTCAAAGGAAAAATCCAATGAGCAAACTTACAATTTTTATACAGCCCCATTGCCCCCACTGTGTGAGGGCTTTGGCGTATATAGAGCAGATAAAGCGCGAGAGGGAGGATCTCGCCGGGGTCGAGATTGAGCTTGTGGATGAGCTGAAGGAGGCTGCGCGCGCCGATAGGTATGACTACTACTATGTGCCTACATTCTACTTGGGCGATGAAAAGCTCAGCGAGGGCACGGTTACGATGAGTAAGGTGCTAGAGATATTAGAGAGAAGCAAACAACAATAAAAATATAAATTATGGAGATGACAATAGCGAAAGATCTGCTATCAATTGGTGCAGTCTTTCTTCGTCCAGAGCAGCCCTTCACATGGGCAAGTGGCATCAAGAGCCCAATATATTGCGACAACCGCCTAACACTCTCGTCGCCCGATGTGCGCGACCATGTTGAGGCTGGCCTTGCGCGCCTTATCCAGGAGCACTACCCCGAGGTGGAGGTATTGATGGGCACATCAACTGCTGGAATTGCCCACGCTGCTATTACTGCTACAATCCTAGACTTGCCGATGGGCTATGTGCGCAGTGGATCTAAGGATCATGGCCGTGGCAACCAGATCGAGGGCAGGCTCGAGAAGGGTCAGAAGGTGGTCGTTGTGGAGGATTTGATCTCTACCGGCGGCTCATGTATCGACGTGGTTACCGCCTTGCGTGAGGCTGGCGCCGAGGTGCTTGGCATCGTCAGCATCTTCACCTATGGCATGAAAAAGGGTCTTGTGCGCCTTGAGGAGGCTAATGTTAAGAACTACTCGCTGTCGACCCTGGATGCTTTAGTGGAGGTTGCCGCCGCCGAGGGCTATATCCGCGCCGAGGATAAGGAGCGCCTACTTAAGTTCCGCAACAATCCGGCCGACGAGAGCTGGATGAAATAGATATCAGAGCCCTATGCGCCATCTAATAGACCCCACCTGCCTCAGCCTCGAGGAGACTGAGCAGATCATCACACTAGCCGAGGATATCATAGCCCACCGCGAGCGCTACTCAACGCGCTGCCAGGGCAAGAAGCTAGCCACCCTCTTCTATGAGCCTAGCACCCGCACACGCCTGAGCTTCACCTCGGCGATGATGGAGCTGGGAGGTAATGTGATCGGCTTCTCGGATGCCTCAAGCTCCTCAGCCTCAAAGGGTGAGACTGTGGCCGACACGGTGCGCGTTATTAGCTGCTTTGCCGATATAATCGCCATGCGCCACTTTAAGGAGGGTGCGCCGCTTGTCGCCTCGCAGTATGGCTCGATCCCTGTGATCAACGCCGGCGATGGTAGCCACTCGCACCCCACGCAGACCCTCACCGATCTGCTCACCATCAAGCGCGAGAAGGGTACTCTCGATGGTCACACCATCGGCTTCTGTGGCGATTTGAAGTTTGGCCGCACCGTTCACTCGCTGATCAAGGCGCTGGCCAGATACAACAATATCAAGGTTATACTCATAGCTCCCAAGGAGTTGCAGCTGCCCGACTATATGCTCTCGGAGCTCTCGCACAACTCCTCGATCGCATTCGAGGAGGTGGAGAGCATGGAGGAGGTGATCTCTCAGCTCGATGTGCTCTACATGACTCGTGTGCAGAAGGAGCGCTTCTTCGATGAGGATGAGTTTGACCGCCTAAAGGATAGTTTTATCCTCACACCCGAGAAGATAGCCTCGGCCAAGAGCGACATGACAATCCTCCATCCGCTGCCACGCGTCAACGAGATCACCCGCGAGGTGGACAACGATCCGCGAGCGGCCTACTTCCGTCAGGTGGAGAATGGCAAATTTGTCCGCATGGCGCTCATCTGCAAGCTCCTAGAGTGGAGTGAGGGTGAGCCTCAAGGCGCTACGCCAAATATCGACCCTGCGCTGGAGGTTAACGGCGAGCATGTCTGCTCTTCTCGCCGCTGCATCACCGCCACGGAGGATGTAGACCAGCT
Source organism: Rikenellaceae bacterium (assembly GCA_047178725.1). Lineage (GTDB taxonomy): Bacteria > Bacteroidota > Bacteroidia > Bacteroidales > Rikenellaceae > Alistipes. The sequence continues at coordinate 2,769 of JBCQTD010000022.1, read as the reverse complement.
CTTTAAACGCACCGAGCGCGCTGATTATGTCAGCTATCGCTGCGCCTACTGCGACGCTAAGTCGCGCTAGAGGGGCGGCTTTTTTTGTTATGTGGTTAAAATGCGGGTAATTTTTTTTAAAAAAAGCTAACTATCATTTGCACTTTATATAATAAGTGCATACCTTTGTCGCGTTACAAAGCAACGAGTTTTTAAACAAATAAATTTAAAATTATGTCAAAGATCAAAATTGGTATCAACGGTTTCGGACGTATCGGCCGTTTGGTATTCCGTGCAGCTTGCACTAACCCTAATGTTGAGGTTGTTGGTATTAACGACCTTATCTCTGTAGAGTACATGGCTTACATGCTTAAGTATGATTCAGTACACGGTAAGTTCGAGGGTACAGTTGATTTCACTGAGAACCAGCTTATCGTAAACGGTAACGCTATCCGTGTAACTGCTGAGCGCAACCCAGCTGACCTTAAGTGGGATGCAGTAGGTGCTGAGTATGTTGTTGAGTCTACAGGTCTTTTCCTAACTGAGGAGACTGCTAGCAAGCACATCGAGGCTGGTGCAAAGTATGTAGTTATGTCGGCTCCATCTAAGGATGCTACTCCAATGTTCGTTTGCGGTGTTAACACTGACACTTACGCTGGTCAGACTATCGTTTCTAACGCTTCTTGTACTACTAACTGTCTTGCTCCTATCGCTAAGGTTCTTAACGACAAGTTTGGTATCGTAGAGGGTCTTATGACAACTGTTCACGCTACTACTGCTACTCAGAAGACTGTTGACGGTCCATCTATGAAGGACTGGAGAGGTGGTCGTGCTGCTGGTGGCAACATCATCCCATCTTCAACTGGTGCTGCTAAGGCTGTAGGTGTAGTTATCCCTGAGCTTAAGGGTAAGCTAACTGGTATGGCTTTCCGCGTTCCAACTCTTGACGTATCTGTAGTTGACCTTACTTGTCGTCTTGACAAGGGTGCCTCTTACGCTGATATCAAGGCTGCTATCAAGGCTGCTTCTGAGAACGAGATGGCTGGTATCCTAGGTTACACTGAGGATGCAGTTGTTTCAACTGACTTCACAGGCGACGCTCGCACATCTATCTTCGATGCTGATGCTGGTATCGCTCTTAACGACAACTTCGTAAAGGTTGTTTCATGGTATGACAACGAGTGGGGTTACTCAAACAAGGTTGTTATGCTAATCGAGAAGATGAGCGCTTACAACGCAAAATAATTTAGAGTTAATCTAAATACACCCAAAGGGTCTCAGCTTTTTAGCTGAGGCTCTTTTTTTTGGTGGGTATTGTGACGAAATCTCCTCTCTCTACGTCATTGCGGCTCGGAGGCCGCAATGATGGGGGCGAGTGGTCGTGGAGTGCCTTCGGCGGGCGGGGATGGCACCCCCGCTGGTGCATGTTTGTTTTAATGACGCTCGTGCGAGGGTCGAATGGCGAGCGGAGGATGGGGCGTACTAAAAATTTGTAGATCACAAAAATTTTACTACTTTTGTAGAGAACCTAAGTAGGGTAAAATAATTATTGGTGTGTTTTTAAGAGTACTATTGGAGAAGAGATTTTTTTGCTATTGAATCGAAAATATAGTTATTCTATATTGAGATTTGATAGTGAAAAATATCGCTTCAAGAGTGCTTTTAAAAATATGGCAATAATTGTTTTACACTACCTAAATACCTATAACCATGATCAATAAGATAGCTATAGCTATATCGTGCTTTGTAGCACTACTCTTTGCCTCCTGCACCGAAGTAGAGAGCGGTATGGATGCCAAATCGAGTATCACCCTCTCTGATGAGATGGAGGCATTATTCTCTCAGGGCCTAGATATCCCCGCGACGGGAGGGAGCCAGGAGCTCTCTTTCTACGCCTCCGAGGCGTGGGAGTTCACCACCACCGCCGTAAAGAGCGAGAGCCCGGATTGGTGTAGGGTGAGCCCCAGCAGCGGCGAGCCTGGCCAGGTGGAGTGCACCGTCGAGCTTGATCCCAACACCACGAGCGAGGATCGCTCTCTCTCGTTGCAGCTGCTTGTCGGCACAGAACTTATCTCAATGGATATACTCCAGGAGGCGAGCGACAGCTTCTTTATCACGGGCAGCACCTTTAACGTCAGCGCCGAGGGCGAGACGATCTCGGTTATCGCCAGCTCGAATGTGGAGTATGAGATCACAATAGATAGCTCCTCGAGCTGGATAACCGAGGTTGTCGCCAAGGCGAGCGTTGTGGAGAGCGAGCACACCTTCGCCATCGCCGCCAACGATAGTGGCGAGCAGAGGGTTGGCTATATAGACTTCACAACCGCGATAAGCGAGACGCCCGAGCGCGTCACCATCACACAGCTTCAGAACAATATATATATCCTCTCAGAGCCGAGCTACACGCTTGACCCGACGGGAGAGACGATAGATGTTGTGGTGAGTGCAAATATAGATTTCGAGGTGGAGCTCGATGAGCAGAGCTACCCATGGATAAGAGAGGTTGTGGCCAAGGGTGTGGTTGATACTACGCTTCAATTCGAGATAGCAGCCTATGATGAGGGGACTCCGCGCACGGGATATATCTATATCCGCTTTGAGGGGGATATCTTAGAGCGCGTCACCATCACACAGCTTCAGAACAATATATATATCCTCTCAGAGCCGAGCTACACGCTTGACCCGACGGGAGAGACGATAGATGTTGTGGTGAGTACAAATATAGGTTTCGAGGTGGAGCTCGATGAGCAGAGCTACCCATGGATAAGAGAGGTTGCGGCCAAGGGTGTG
>JBCQTD010000021.1:0-26870 GCA_047178725.1 Rikenellaceae bacterium | reverse complement strand
AGCCAATAATCGACTCTTATGATTCAGCACCCGAAAGGGTGTTGTTTTCTTGCCCTTGAAAAAATTACTGACATTTTGCTGACAAAAATAGAAAATAAAAAAGCTGACTTCTATCATATTAAGAAGTTAGCTTTTTTATTTGTACTCGGAGCGGGAATCGAACCCGCACGGCCGTTGCTGGCCACAGGATTTTAAGTCCGGCGTGTCTACCTATTCCACCATCCGAGCAGCCGTCTTAAATAAAGACGATGCAAAAGTAGTAAATTATTCGTGACTTGCAAAATTTATCTCGATATAGTTTAAGATAGGCTCTACATCACCGCTCTCAAACCACTTGATCCTCTCATCTCGGCCAAACCATGTCATCTGGCGCTTGGCATAGCGGCGAGAGTTGCGTTGTATAAGCTCAATGGCCTCTTGAAGTGAGATGCTACCATCAAAATAATCGAATAGTTCTCGATAGCCAACGGTCTGAAGCGCATTGAGTTTGCGGTAGGGTAGCATTGCGCGAGCCTCGTCGATGAGTCCATCGCCAACCATTATCTCAACGCGGCGATTAATTCGATCATAGAGTTGCTCGCGTGGCATATTTATGCCCACTTTGATTATTTGAAAGTCTCGCACTGCTCTCTCTTTGCCGCGCAGGGATGAGTATGGTTTTCCGCTCTGAATACAAAGCTCTAATGCGCGCAATACGCGAGATGGGTTTTGTCGATCAACTATCTCATAATATGTCGGATCGAGAAGTTTGAGCTCCTCTAGAAGCGGGGCTAAACCCTCAGAGGTGAGGCGTTTCCGAAGCGCTGATCTAAGCTCGGGATCGCAATCGGGCAACTCGTCGAGACCCTCGCATAGAGCCTTTATGTAGAGCCCAGAGCCACCAACGGCAACAACGTTGTCGCTCTGCTTAAAGAGACGATCGAGCAGCGCGAGAGCCTCCTTCTCGTAGGCGCCGCAGTTGAAATCCTCGGTTATATCTCGGCAGGCGATAAAGTGGTGCTCAGCCTCAGCGAGCTGCTGGGCGGTGGGTTGAGCCGAGCCTATCGCTAAACCTCGGTAGAATTGTCGCGAGTCGGTTGATATTATAGGGGCATGCAGAGCCTTGGCGATCTCAATGCTAAGATCGCTCTTGCCCGAGCCGGTAGGGCCAACCACGACGATTAAACGCTTAATACTCGTCATCGTAGCCATCACTTTCGTCGAAATCTGAGAAGCCATCCATCATCTCATCGAAAATTGAGCCATCCTCGATGTTGGCGTTGGCATCGTATTGGTCGGGTGGGGTGGCATGGGCAAAGATCTCGCGCGGATATTTTGTCTCTTTTTCAGCTGCGCTCACCTCTACTAGCTCTAGGTAGTAGGCACGATTCTCGAAGATGTCAAACATATATATGAGCCTATCATGCACTCTCTTTAGAGCATCACTCAGCGCCGTGGAGGCCATTGGCTGAGCGGCTGCGTCGCCCATATCTACAACGGTGTACTCTGTGAGGCGCTCCCACATATCATCCGCTGTGAAGAAGGATGTGATCGCCTCCTCATACTCAAGTATCTCAGTTATAAAGTGGTGCAGCTCCAGTAGTGTTGCGCTAGAGGCTATCTCAAACTCGCGAAGAAAGTGGTCATTCTCATCGCTGAGCATTCTAAACTTAAATAGTATCATTGTCGAGGTGTTAATTGTTAGCTACAAAGTTATAAATTATTCGAGAAAAATTATATCTTTGCACAAATTAAGAATAACAAAGAATGAAGAAGATACGTAACTTTTGTATTATTGCCCATATCGACCACGGTAAAAGCACCCTGGCCGATCGTCTGCTTGAGCACACTAACACCCTAGGTAAGCGCGAGATGCAGTCGCAGGTGTTGGATGATATGGAGCTTGAGCGCGAGAAGGGTATAACCATCAAGAGTCACGCAATTCAGATGGAGTACACAACTCGTGCCGGCGAGACATACACGCTTAATCTGATCGACACCCCAGGGCACGTAGACTTTTCGTATGAGGTCTCGCGAGCAATCGCCTCGTGTGAGGGTGCACTTTTGGTGGTTGATGCCACACAGGGTATCCAGGCGCAGACCATCTCCAACCTCTATCTAGCGGTAGGAAGTGATCTTGAGATCATCCCGGTGCTCAATAAGATAGATGTTGAGTCGGCGATGATAGACGATGTGAAGGATCAAATCATAGATCTCATTGGCTGCAAGGATGAGGATATCCTGCTAGCCTCGGGTAAGACCGGCCAGGGCATTGAGGATGTTCTGGAGGCGATCGTTGAGCGCGTTCCCGAGCCCGAGGGTGATGATGATGCTCCACTTCAGGCGCTTATCTTCGACTCGGTTTTCAACCCATTTCGTGGCGTTATTGCCTACTATCGTGTATGCAATGGCACCATCAAGAAGGGCGACCATGTGAAATTCTTCAATACTGGCAACGACTACTATGCCGACGAGATCGGTGTGCTGAAGCTAAAGATGTCGCCTAAAAATGAGGTTAAAGCTGGTGATGTGGGCTATATATGCTCTGGAATCAAGAACTCTCGTGATATTAAAGTGGGTGACACGATCACCTCGGCTAAAAACCCATGTACCGAGGCTATCGCTGGTTTTGAGGATGTTAAGCCGATGGTCTTTGCTGGAGTATATCCTGTGGAGGCGGATCAATATGAGGATCTGCGCTCATCTCTAGAGAAATTGCAGCTCAACGATGCTTCGCTCACATTTGAGCCTGAGAGCTCACTAGCGCTAGGATTTGGATTTAGATGCGGATTTTTGGGGCTTCTCCACATGGAGATTATCCAGGAGAGGTTGTATCGCGAGTTTGATATGGATGTTATCACCACCGTACCAAACGTTTCGTACCGCGTGACCGACACCTCGGGTAATGTTTTGGAGGTACACAACCCCTCAGGTCTGCCGGAGGTTACTAAGATCGCCAAGATTGAGGAGCCATATATCAAGGCGCAGGTTATCACCAAGGCGGAGTATCTGGGCAATGTTATAAAGCTATGCATCGACAAGCGTGGAGTGATGACAAATCAGACCTTCATTACGCAGGATCGTGTAGAGATAAACTTCGAGATGCCGCTCTCTGAGATTGTATTTGACTTCTATGATAAGCTAAAGAGTAGCTCGCGCGGCTACGCCTCGTTTGACTACCATCGCTGTGGTTACCAGACCAGTAAGCTCTCAAAGCTTGATATCTTGCTCAATGGCGAGCCGGTGGATGCACTCTCGTCGCTGATCTATGCCGACAGCGCCTACGACTTTGGTCGCAAGATGTGCGAGAAGCTTAAGGAGCTCATTCCGCGTCAGCAGTTTGATATTGCTATCCAGGCGGCTATTGGTGCCAAAATCATCGCCCGCGAGACGGTAAAGGCGGTGAGAAAGGATGTGACGGCAAAGTGCTATGGAGGTGATATTTCGCGCAAGCGTAAGCTCCTCGAGAAGCAGAAGGCCGGTAAGAAGCGAATGAGGCAGATTGGCTCGGTGGAGGTGCCACAGACGGCATTTCTAGCGGTATTAAAGATGGATTAATTTGCATATTAATATATAAAGTTATATATTTGCGGATGCAATTGCGGAAATAGCTCAGTGGTAGAGCGTTGGCTTCCCAAGCCAAAAGTCGCGGGTTCGACCCCCGTTTTCCGCTCAAAACCAACCTAAAACAATCCATGAAATTTATTTTCACTCTACTCGCCGCCCTCGCCATGCAGGTCGGTGTGATGGCGCATACCCCTATGCCACTAGCTGAGTTCCCTGAGATTACATCTGGAAAGGCCGCCGCTGGAAAATTTGTACGCGAGACAGAATCTGAATATAAAGGTACTGAGGTGCATCATTGCATCTATCTACCAGAGAATCATGATATTAAAAGAAAAAAGAGCTATCCAATAATCGTTGAGCTTACTGGCAATAAGTGGCCGCATGGTTCGGGAGAGGTCGAGGAGGCACACCTGGGCTACTCTATAACCCTAGGTCGTGACTATATATGGGTGGTAATGCCTTATATTGCCGAGGATCACAGGCATAATGAGGTGACCTGGTGGGGCGATAATGAGGCCTCGGTTGAGTATATGAAAACGGTACTGCCACGAATAGCCAAGCGCTATAATGGCGATATGGATAATATGGTCTTGTGCGGCTTCTCTCGCGGATCAATTGGCGTTAGCTATGTTGGTCTGCATGATGAGGATATTGCAAAGATGTGGAGGGGTTTTATTACGCACGACCACTTTGATGGCGCTCGCGAGTGGAATAAAAAACCTTGGGGTTCACCCCTAGAGAAGTTTCGCGCAGAGGCTACCGTGCGCCTTAGAAGGGCTGCCGGCAAGCCCTGGTTCCTATCGGCGGCCTCTAGCTTGCCAGAGCTTCAGTCTTTAGTCAAGGAGATTGGGGTAGATACTATGATCGACTTCACCTACTCAACGATCAGCATGAAGAGCTATTTCACCATCCCCAACGACTACTTCAAACATAGCCACAACGACTGCTGGCCACTCTTCGACACCCCCGAGGGCAACAACCTCCGCGAATGGCTCTATGGTGTTACTGGAACGGCTCCAGAGAGATAGAGATTAAGTAGTGTAAAACAGATATAATTAGGGCTGCCTACAACAAGTAAGCAGCCCTGATTTTTTGGATCTCTATTAGATCTTAAGCCACAGCCGAGCCAATCATAAATGTAGCGGCAACGGTAAGGATAGCGTAAAGCTCAGGGAAGGCGGCGAGGATTAGGGTGTTACCCATAACATCGTGGCCATTACCCACAGATACGATACCATTAGCACAAACGCGACCCTGATATACAGAGGCGGCAAGATTTACAACGCCAACCAATGCGCCGATACCAAGCACGGCAGCACCCTGAAGGATAGTTGTGTTGTCGTTGATAAGGCCGAAGATGTTGTTAACCATAAAGAAGCATACAAAGCCATAGAGACCCTGTGATCCAGGAAGAGCCGCTAGCACCATGTAGCTACCAAAGGCGTTCTTGTTCTTCTTCATTGCTCCTACGGCGGCTTGGCCACAGATTGATGTTCCGATTGCCGAAGCACATCCAGCCAAACCTACCATCAACGCTACGCCAATGTAGGCCAAAATAATTGCTGTTGAGTTCATAATGTAATAAATTTATTGTTTGTTTTGTTCTATTTTTTTAATGGATCGAATTTTCGTGTGCCCATCTCGAAGCCGGCATTTTTGTAGAACTCTACAAATGTCAGTCGCATTGGGTGGACGAACGATGTGATTGTGGACATAAAGAGGTTGATGCTGTGGCCAAGCAGAAGAATCAGCGAGGCGAAGATCACCTGGATTATAACCACATAGATAGGTTGCCCCTCGATGCCTTGATCTAGACCAGTAATGCCTACCGCTAACTGATTGAATACCAGAGCGAGCACACCACCCGAGAGTCCGATTGCAAAGAGGCGAATGTAGCTCAATATATCGCTCAAGAAGCCCGTGATATGGTCGTATGTCTGCCATAGACCGATGCCAAAGTTGGCAAAGATATTCTTATCCGGCGAGTTGAAGAAGAACATCAGCACTAGCGCCACGCTTATCATAGCGTAGAATGGCACGGAGTCGAATCCAAATCCCGCAACTCCCATAACGGTGAGAGCATAGGATAGTGCTCCTGAGAATACAAGCAGGAACCAACCGATAGTGCCAAGCGCTGCACGAAGTCCAAATGCCTTAGTCGAGACATAGATGTTGATCATCATTCCGAAGAGGATTTGGATCATACCGATAGCCATCGAGGCAGAGAAGAATTGCAGCTGGAAGTCGATAAACTTAAAGTTTGCAAACAGAGGCAGCGAGCTGATCTCCATGCCAAAAAATGAGTTGGCCAAGAATCCAAACACCACCGCCGTAGATCCGCAGAGGATCGTCAACCATGAGGCTGGGCGGAGCTTCTCGCCCCCTTTTTTATATAGAGCAAGACCTGCCAAGGTTATCATCAATCCATAGCCAGCATCGCAGAGACATATCGCGAAGAAGAGCATATAGAATGGCGCGAAGAATGGCGTTAGATCTATAGTTCCATATTTTGGTAGAGCATAGAGGTTGCCGATCATCTCAAAGAGGCTAGAGTACCAGCCATTCTTTAGCTTGATGGGGGTGTTGTCCTCGGGTGTTGGGTCGCTCTTGATATATACCACATTTGGCTGCTCTTCAAGTAGAGCATCGACCCTGGCGGCACTCTCGCTCTCAGCCCATCCCTCCATCAGAAGAAGCGAACCATCGGCAGCGCTCTCAGCCGTGGCTTTAACCTTTATGCCCTGTAGCTTAGCGTTAAGCTCGGAGCTATACTCCTCGATTCTGTCCATCGAGGCGGCACAGCGCGAGATCTCGCCAGAGAGCTTTTCAGCCTCGACCTTTATCTGCTCTAGCCTTTCGCCGGCCATCTTTGAGGTGATTGTTGGTGCTTTAATCTCTTGAGCATCAATATCCACCTCTGTGCTCTCACCCCCGGCTTGGATAAGTACAAAGTATGCAAAGCCGCCAGCGTTGTTTATCAGCTCAATGTTATGCTTTTCGCCCCAGGCATCCATTTGAGTTTCAAAGGTGTGCGACTGTGTGGTGAAGTATCTTATTGTAAGACCGCTTTTGGCAAGAGCTTCAAGATCTGATACCGAGAACTCACCCCAAGGGCGCATCTCCTCGACACACTTCTCCATCTGTTCCATATCAGAGCGTTGGGCTGCGCTGCGCAGCACAATAGCGGTGTATGCCTCGATAGCCTCCTTGCCGCAGCCATAAGCCTCGGCAGTAGAGTCCATCTTCTCAGACGAGGCAAACTCTTTAAGAGACTCTATACCTCTCTTTGTAGCCTCAATCTCTAGCAGCAGGTTATGATCCTCGTCGCTAGGCTCAAAGCCCGTGGTTGTGATCTCGACAAGTCCTAGATCACGCAGGCGCTCAACGAATGGGGCGCACTCTCCAGCAAAGAGGAGGATGTTGTATTTTGACATCTTTACTATCATAACATTGAGCCCTCCTCGGCTTGCTGCTGTTTGGTTTTAACGATTTTCTGAGCCGATTTAGATAGATTCTCCTCATCCTCCATAAATCGTTTGATCTTTAGGATGGCATCCTCATATCCAGGGATCTGTACCTTTTCGTAGAGATTTACCTTCTGTGTGGTTTTGCGGCGAGCATAATCTAGAAGCTCCATTTTGCGGTTGTAGACCTCAAACTCTATCGAGAGCTTAGCTAGGGATTTTAGAATCTCCACACCATCGGCAAACCATACAGGCGAGGAGAAGAGCTCATAGTGCTTCACCTTGAAGATTATATCCCCCAAGATGGGCACTCTAACGCCTGCAATCTTCTGCTCCGAGAGCTCCACATCCTCAATACTTATCAGCTCACAATCAAACTCGCTCCAGAGTGCGACCATATAGTCGTACCTCGCAGCCAACTCGTCGAGCCTCTCGCGATAGTCGCGCGCCGAGTCCTTGGCTCTCTTTACCTCCGAGCGTAGTGCCGACTCCTTGCTTTTTATGGTAGGGAGCGCCTTTCTGCGCATCTTGAGCTGCTTATCTAGCTCGCCAAGAGAGGTTTTGTTATATTGAAATTTGATTGCCATAATTTATTACTCTTTCCAATATTTATCAACAAGTGCCTGCTTGATAGTCACCTCCTCCTTTGAGAAATACTTGGCAAATAGCGCCCATGCCGTGTCGAGCATCTCGTCGATATCAATATTGATATCAATTGCAAGTAGTTTTTCAGAGTAGTCGTGAGCAAACTTAAGCGAGCGCTCATCATAATCCGATAGATCGAAACCATTCTCTAGCTTGGTCTTTGAGTTGGCGGCATCAGCATATAGGCGCACGCAGGCATTCATCACCTGAGGGTGATCTTCGCGTGTCTTTTTGCCGATAACCAGCTGCTTAAGACGCGAAAGCGAGCGGAATGGATCGACGATAACCTTGCCCGTGTCAGAGTCGTTGCGCAGGAAGAGCTGACCCTCGGTGATGTAGCCCGTATTATCTGGGATAGCGTGGGTGATATCTCCGCCTGATAGGGTAGTAACGGCGATGATGGTGATAGAACCACCGTTAGGCAGCTGCACAGCCTTCTCGTAGATCTTCGCCAGGTCGGAGTAGAGCGAGCCAGGCATCGAATCCTTAGATGGGATCTGATCCATACGGTTTGATACGATCGCTAGAGCATCGGCATATAGGGTCATATCCGTCAGCAGCACTAGCACCTTCTCGCCCTTATCCACGGCGAAGTACTCGGCGGCGGTAAGTGCCATATCGGGCACAAGCAGACGCTCAACCGGAGCATTCTCGGTTGTGTTTACAAACGAGACGATACGATCCAGCGCACCGGCATTCTCGAATACGTTCTTGAAGTATAGGAAGTCATCATTTGTAAGACCCATACCTCCTAGGACGATCTTGTCGGCCTTGGCACGTAGGGCTACATTGGCCATAACTGCGTTATATGGCTGATCCGGATCGGCGAAGAATGGGATCTTCTGACCCGAAACGATCGTGTTGTTAAGGTCGATGCCAGCGATACCTGTAGCGATAAGCTCCGAGGGCTGGATGCGGCGGAATGGGTTTACTGTTGGGCCACCGATCTCTCTCGCCTCACCCTCGATAGGCTCGCCACCCTCAAGCGGCTCACCAAAGGCGTTGAAGAAGCGACCAGCTAGCTGGTCAGAGACTCGAAGCATAGGTGGCTCGCCCTGGAAGATAACCTCCGAGTTGGTGGCAATACCCTCTGTTCCGGCAAATACCTGAAGTGTGACGCTATCACCCATCAGCTTTACCACCTGCGCTAGCCTACCATCAACGGTGGCCAGCTCATCGTTTCCAACACCCGAGGCGCGAAGTGTTATCGTCGCTTTGGTGATGTTGTCGATCTTTGTATATATCTTTTGAAATGCACTCTTTGTCATAATCCTAATGCTTTATTTTGTGAGCTTCTCGCTAACCATACTCTCGATCTTAATGCATTGCGCTTTAAACTCCTCCGACTCCCAAATCATATAGTTAAGCTGCTTGAAGGCGTTGATTAGCGACTTGAATAGCTGAGTACAAGCCTCGAAATCCTCCACCTCGAAACTCTTGCGGCAGATATCCAGAACCATATTGTACATATATCGCTGGCGATCCATAGGCGAGTTGCCATCAATATCATCGAAGGCATCCTGCTGCAAGATCACAAAGTCGATAAGCTCCGACTTCCAGAAGCGCTCGTGATACTCAACTGGCACACCATCATCACCAAGGATGTTGATCTGGTCGTTGGCCTCCTTGCCGCGCTGTATTATCGTTTTACCGGCATAGATCTTCTCGACCCACTCTGGTTCAACGTGCTCATCAAGATAGCTCTTTACCTCAGGGTATTCCAGATATTTAGAGTATGAATCAAGCGGGTCGATAGCGGGGTAGCGCTTAGAATCGGCGCGCCCCTGCGAGAGGGCGTAGAAGCAGCGAGCTGCCTTCTTTGTAGACTCGGTTACGGGCTCCTTAAGGTTACCTCCGGCAGGTGATACCGTGCCGAGGAATGTCACCGACCCGGTGCCGCCACCCTTGAGGCCAACCAGACCCGCACGCGAGTAGAAGTTTGAGATGATAGCCGAGAGATCCATCGGGAAGGCATCCTGGCCTGGAAGCTCCTCCAGACGGTTGGCCATCTCGCGCAAGGCTTGAGCCCAGCGAGAGGTTGAGTCGGCCATTACTAGCACCTTAAGACCCATCGAACGGTAGTACTCGCCAATGGTCATACCTGTATACACAGAGGCCTCGCGAGCCGCTACCGGCATGTTTGATGTGTTGCAGATGATGATCGTGCGCTCCATAAGGTTGTGACCTGTTCTAGGGTCGATAAGCTCGGGGAACTCGGCGAAGATCTCCACCACCTCGTTGGCACGCTCGCCGCAAGCTACGATGATGATAACATCAGCCTCGGCCTGCTTAGAGATAGCGTGCTGCAAAACGGTCTTGCCGGCACCGAATGGGCCTGGGATAAATCCTGTACCACCCTCGGCGATAGGGTTGAAGGTGTCGATGGCGCGCACTCCCGTCTCTAGAACCTTCGATGGGCGTGGCTTCTCGGTATAGGCGCGAACTGCCTGTTTTACCGGCCACTTCTGCACCATGGTGATCTTGTGCTCCTCACCCTGAGCATCAACCACCACGGCCATTGTATCGGTGATTTTGTAGTCGCCCTCCTTGGCTACACTCTTAATGGTGTAGCTCTCCTCCATAGCGAAGGGAACCATAATTTTGTGCAAAAGCCACTGCTCCTGAACCTCTCCGATCCATGAGGCGGCGCTCACCTTGTCGCCCTCTTTTGCTAATGGCTTGAAGTGCCACACAGCAGAGTAGTCGACCGGCTCGGTGATCGAGCCGCGAGAGATGAATAGTCCATCCATCTTTTCAAGGTCGTTCTGCAATCCGTCGTAGTTGCGCGAAAGGATACCTGGTGCAAGCGTAGCCTCAAGCATATGCCCCTGAAACTCTACCCGATCGCCAATCTTAAGGCCTCGCGTAGAGTCAAAAACCTGTACGTAGGCCATTTCGCCTACAACTTTGATGACCTCGGCCATCATCTTGACATCACCGCACTCAACCATACAGATCTCGTTCTGACCAACAGCACCTTCGGTCTTAACGATAACTATATTTGCAATGATACCATTTACACGTCCCGTAGTATTCATTATATTCTGTTATTTATTGATCATATTTTTTCCACTCAGCTCGCCGAGCATCTTTGCGAATTGTGCCTTGCCACTTGTGGCATCGAGCCTCACCCAACGAGCAAGGATGTTTACCTTTACAAGGTAGGCTAGCACGGCGTCGATGTTAAAGTAGTCGGTCGAAGATAGCTCGTCGGATTGCTCCCATCGCACCATGTCGATCTTGCGCTCTTTCTCTAGAAGGTTCTCTTGATCGCCGATAGATGCCATTATACTATCTAGATAGGGTAGCTCGCCACGCAATCCGAAATCGGCGGCCGATGAGCGAATGAGCTGCTCGGCAACATCATCCTGACCCACAACGGCATCCTCCACCGGGAGAGATAGCGCACGCGAGGTGATGGCTGCCGATACATTTCTCAGGTTGCGATCTCTCTGTGACCACTCGCGCAGAAAGCGAGATTTCGACTCGGCACACTCATTATAGTAGGCCTCAAAGAGAGATCGCTCGAAGCTAATAGAGGTATCTACAAGGCGAGCATCTTCGCTCTCTGGCGTTGAGTAGGCGCGGATAATCTGTCCGATCTTCGCTGGCAGAAGCGTTGGCTCTTCAAGCTCTGCTTCAAGCTCTTCGCGGGTGAAGTTACCCAGCTCATTGAAGCCACCTCTAGAGCTCTTTATGGCGGCGATATTCTCGCAGTCGTAGTAGTTGTATAGGAGTCTCACAGCAGCAGCATCGCGCGAAGAGAGCTCATCGAGGATCTCCCCGATAATCTCTTTGGCATCGAAGCCCTTTATCTCAGCATCGAGAGTATACTCTCTAAGGCCAGCGACAAGGCAGTAGTAGTTTGAGCCAAACATAGCTTTAGGCTTTAAATAGAATCTCAGAGACCTTAGCGCGAAGATAACCGCGCATTAGAGCATCGAAATCCTCCTCGGTAAAGGAGATGTAGTAGCCCCCATTCTTTGCGCCGATCTTAAATCCGCTCTTTACGCTCTTTGAGTAGCCTACTTCAACACCTGCGTCAAGTAGTGCTGTGGTGCTCTTCTTGAGAGCTGCATCTAGGCTCTTTTTAGATGCTTCGGGTAGAAGCGCCTCGAGTGATATTTTTGACGAGCTAGCGCCATCCCAGCTCTTGGCAACGGCAAGAAGCATATCTTTAATAAAGGCTCCATCCATGGCCGCCCCCTTAAGAGCCTCGCCAGTAGATTTTGTTACGATTGTATTCTCAATTTCAGCCTTGATCTTGGATAGAGCCTGCCCGCCGGCGAGCGCAATCTCTGTGAGGGCGTTCTTCTGAGCATCTTCAGCCTCGTGTTTTGCACCCTTAACCATAGCCTCAGCCTCAGCTTTAGCCTCGGCAAGAATCTTTTTTGCTTCAGCCTTTGCCTGAGTGATCATCTGCTCCGACTCCGTGCGACCCCTCTCTAGCCCCTCGTTATAGAGCTTCTGTGTTAGTTCTTGAAGTTTGTTTTCCATAACACCTATTATATATATATTAAATTATTATATTCTCGTCAGTAAGTAGGGTAAAATAATTATTGGTGTGTTTTTAAGAGTGCTATTGGAGATGAGATTTTTTGCTATTGAATTGAAAATATAGTTATTCTATATTGAGATTTAATAGTAAAAAATATCACTTCAAGAGTGCCGTTAAAAATATGGCAATAATTGTTTTACACTACTTAGATAGTGGATATGATTAAATCTTATCCTATACCCGTAATGGCAAAGTTAATAAAAAAATCAACTTCATTGCTCAATTATGCAATATTTTTAGATTACTTTAACGAAAGGGTAATAAAAAATTGGCACTCCTTATGAAAAGAGTGCCAATAGTTGTTCTATTTGGTTTGGTGCTGATCTCGAAGAAGATCCTGGACAACCTTAACCGGGGTGAATGTCGAAATTGGAACCTCGACGAAGATCGTCGTCCAGTTGGCCATAGCTCCATTCCAGAGGCCTGGCAGCTCCTGAGCCCTTAGCTCGCGACCGCCGCTAGATTTTGAGGAGATAAATCCAGTCGTTGGATCAACATACTCCTTAAGGTTGTAGCGCTCGCCGCGATGGTTTTTAACTCCGCAGAGGATATCCACAGGGTTGAAGTGTGTAGCCTCGCTCATAAGAGAGATCTGCTCGGGCGAGATCTGGCTCGACTCGGCAATCTGCAAAGACTCCGATCCATCAACGCCCTTCACCCAGAAGGGCCCTCCGCCGGGCTCGCCCTCGTTGCGCACCATGCCGCAAACTCTAATCGGGCGATCTAGTATCGCTCTTAACAGCTCCATAGAGCTACCCTCGGGAAGTTTAACCAATAGTCGGCTCTCGATAAATGCTGCAATAGCGGCCTCTGTAGCCTCGCCATTATCAATAGATTTGATGGCTGCGAAGATGTCAGCTTGAAGCTCCAAGAGAAGCCCTGCGAGCACCCTCTTGTAGGTGATGGTATCCGCGCGTAGAGCATCTGTTGTTACGTTGTCGATGGTCTTAATAAATATAAGGTCGGCATTAATATCGCCAACATTCTCTATAAGTGCACCGTGACCGGCTGGGCGGAATAGCAGCTTGCCATCATCGGTTCTGAATAGGGTGTTGTCGGGATTTACGGCAACCGTGTCGGTCGATGATTTTTGTGTAGAGAATGAGATCTCATACTTTATGCCAAACTTTGCCTCATAGTAGTCCTGCTTCTCGGCGATAAGAGCCTTGAATCCAGCAAGATGCTCTGGCGAAACAGTAAAGTGTATCTTAGACACACCTGATGTTGCAGCATAGTCAGCGCCCTCAACCAGGTGCTCCTCAACAGCCTTGCGCGCGCCATCCGTGTAGGCATGGAATGAGACAAGAGCCTTAGGCTTTGAGCCATAATCAAGCCCCTTTGCTACAATCGCGCTGACAATAGCCTTATCATCTGCGCCCGCCTCAAGTAGAGCCTTAAGCTCTGGATAGAAGGCAAACTTCTCAATATTATTTAGTAGGGTGTCTATGCCCTTGCCACGCTTATCGTCGTTGACAAACTCGAATAGCTCCTTAAACATGCGTGTGGCAGCGCCCGAAGCTGGTACAAATTTAACAACCTGGAGGCTATCTCTCTCCTGGTCATATCTTGCGCCTGCTTTAGCTATAGCTTCGCCATCGAGGGCAAAGATGCCATCGCCCAGGCGGGCGGCGCGTGCAATGTTTAGGTATGGAAATCCACTCTTAAAACTCTCAACCTGGCGCTCCACTAGCTCGGGAGTAACGCCATGAGAGGCCATCTGCTCTACATCGTTACTTGTAAACATTATTAACTCATTTAATTTTTAATCCTAACTGACCCCAAAGTTACTAAAAATCTTTATATATTTGCAATATGATTAGAGAATTTAGGGATATCTCGCTTTTCGAGCGCAATAGCTTTCATGTGGATGTGATGGCTAGGCGGCTTTTGGAGTTCGACTCTGTTGAGGATCTTCGAGCTATATTCAGCGAGCCAATAGGTGATTGGATGGTGCTTAGCGGTGGTAATAATGTGCTCTTTACCAAGCCATTCGAGGGCACTATACTAACCCCCGTTGCAGATGAGATTAAACCTCTTTCGCAGCGAGGCGATGACATATATATAAAGGTGTCGGCCGGTCGCGAGTGGGATGAGCTAGTGGCGTGGGCTGCCGAGCACGATCTTTGGGGCATTGAGAACCTATCCTACATCCCTGGTAAGGTTGGCGCTGCACCTATTCAAAATATCGGTGCCTATGGTGTTGAAGTTAAAGATGTGATTACATCTGTGGAGCTATATACTCCGGCGAGCGGTCGGGTGAGTGTGATGAGTGCCGAGGAGTGTGGTTTTGGCTATCGTGATAGCGTCTTTAAACGTGAACTTCGCGGCAAGGTGATTGTAACGGCAATAGAGTTAAAGCTCTCGCGCTTGGCTAAGCCAAATCTTGTATATGGCGATCTGATAAAGGAGGTGGAGGCCAGAGGTGGCGCAACACTAAAAAACATACGAGAGGCTGTGATTGCAATTCGGCAATCGAAGCTGCCTGAGCCCTCGGAGCTAGGTAATGGCGGTAGTTTTTTTAAGAATCCGGCAGTTGATGCTAAGCTTGCCGAGGTATTGAAGTCTCAATACCCAGCCATGCCAATCTATCCAATCGCTGATAGTGATATGGTTAAGCTAGCTGCTGGTTGGCTCATAGATAGAGCTGGAATGAAGGGCTACAGAGATGGCAGGGTAGGCGTGCACGAGCGGCAAGCATTGGTGCTTGTGAACCACGGAGGCGCTATGGGTGAGGAGATTTTAGCTCTCTCTCGTCAGGTTCAAGATAGAGTCAATAGGTGTTTTGGCGTACATATAGAAGCAGAAGTTAATATAATATAATGGGTACAACTTTACAACAAAATTTAACTAAATACATCGAGCGGGAGAAGCTTCTCTCGGCGGGCGACAAGGTGCTGCTCACCGTTTCGGGAGGGGTGGACTCCATGGTGCTTCTTGATCTGTTTGCTCAAAGCGAGTATGAGATCGGCGTGGCACACTGCAATTTTCAGCTTCGCGGCCAGGAGAGTATGGAGGATGAGGTTTTGGTGGAGCAGCTTGCTAAAAAGCATGGTGTTCCGTTTTATAATCGGCGCTTTGAGACTAAAGAGGAGATGGAGCGAACCGGCGAGTCGATGGAGATGGCTGCACGCCGGCTACGCTATGCTTGGTTTCAGGAGCTAAGCCAGGAGCATGGCTATAATATTATCGCTATTGCCCACCATGCCGACGACTCGATCGAGACCTTCTTTATAAATCTTTTGCGCGGCACGGGACTTCGTGGTTTGACTGGCATAAGTGTGCATATTGGGCGTATTATTCGCCCTTTGATGTTCGCCTCGCGCAAGGATATTTTGGAGTATGCCATGGCTGCAAATATTGAATATCGAGAGGATTCGTCGAATCGTTCTACCAAATATCTGCGCAATAAGATACGTTTAGGCTTAGTGCCTCGAATACGCGAAATCAACGCCAAATTTACCGATCTAATGCGTGGTAATATATCACGACTCACTGATGCTCAGCTTTTTATTGATAGCTGTATTAAGCGCATAAGCTCAGAGGTGATTACCGAACAGGATGGGATATTTACGCTGCATATAGACCGGATAGAGAGTTCGCTGCCTCAAAATTTTGTTGTCTACGAGTTGCTGTCTAGTAAATTCGGTTTTAAGGGCGATGTGATAGAGGCGCTCATGCGATCACTTGAAGAGGGTAGTAGCGGCAGGCAATTTTATGCAAAGGAGTATGTAGCCTATAGCGATCGAGGCGATATTCTAGTTGCTAAAATTTTAGATAGTGATCTCTGCGAGAGCACAATCGAGGAGGGCATGCAGAGGGCTTATTGTGGCAACTCGGTGCTCTATCTAGAGAAGATTGATATTGACCTTATTGAGCAACTAAAAGTTGCCGAGAATATAGCGCTGATAGATGCCGATAAGCTGCATTTTCCCTTGACTCTAAGGCGTTGGCAAGATGGCGACTGGTTTATCCCATATGGTATGGAGGGGAGGAAGAAGGTGAGCGATTTCCTGATCGACACGAAGGTCTCTCGCCCAGAGAAGCAGCGCCAATTTCTGCTTATGAGCGGTGATGATATTGTGTGGGTTATTGGCCGCAGGATAGATGATCGCTATGCACTCGATGGCGAGAGCGAGAATGTTCTTCGTATAACAAAAGAGATTCTCTAGATGGCAAAATCGGCGCTAAAATTTAAAGACACGGTGGCTTCCTTTGAGGCCATTAGCAACTCCATTGCACGCGGTGAGGTAGCTCCTATATATCTATTGATGGGAGAGGAGAGCTACTTTATAGATGCTCTTTGCGATAAACTCGCAGAGTCGCTATTGCCGCCGGCTGATCGCGCTTTCAATCAGGTGGTTATGTATGGCCGCGACACGGAGGCTGGGGCAGTTATCAACTTCGCCAGGCAGGTGCCGATGATGGGTGATCGGAGTGTTATCATAGTAAAGGAGGCGCAGGGCATGAAGGGCATTGAGAAGCTTGCGCACTATAGCTCTTCACCCATCTCTAGCACGGTGCTTGTGATTTGCCACAAAGAGAAAAATATAGATAAGCGCTCGCAGTTATATAAAAGTATATTAAAGTGTGGGGTAGTGCTGGAGTCGGTGCGACCTAGGGATTATGAGATCGGCGGGTGGCTCTCGCAGTTTGTAGCCTCTAAGGGGGCGCAGTTGGATGCTAAGGCCTCGGCCATGTTGATCGACCATCTGGGTGCAGATCTAGCGAAGATATCAAACGAGGTGTCAAAGCTTATGATAGCCATGGCAGATGGCGCTACTAATATCACCCCAGCCGATATAGAGCAGCATATTGGTATATCAAAAGATTTCAACAATTTCGAGCTATGCAAAGCCCTTATAACAAGAGACTCGGCTAGGGCGCTGCTTATCGCCGATCACTTTGCGCATAATCAAAAGGCTAATCCGCTGTTGGTGACTATCATTGCGCTTTTCAACCAGTTTAAGCAGATGTTTCTGATTGGTTATCTGCGTTGGCAAACACAATCTAAGGGCGTGCAATTTCCTAGCGATAGCGAGCTTATGAGGATTGTTAAAGTGAATAACCCCTATGCTGTTGCGGAGCTAAAGCAGGCTGGCGCTCAGTGGCCTAACAGAACGATCTTTAATATTCTGGGACTGCTCAGAGAGTATGATGCTAAGAGCAAGGGGATAAACACGGGTGGTGCTAGCGAGGGTGAGATCCTGCGCGAGCTCATTCTTCGTATACTTGCTCAGTAATCTATGAGTGATCTATACATATATAAGATAATAAATGTATTGGATGCCCATCCGCTCCATCTTAAGGCTCATTGTGATGATCTGGCAAACTATTCGGCCGCTATTTTTGGCGAATATCGCGAGCTCGATTTTAGGCGAATAGAGTCTGCAATAATCTCAAAGATTGAGCAGTATATGCCAGATGTTACATTGTCAATATATGCTGAGCTAAGGATATATAGCGATGGTCGTGAGGAGATTGAGTTGTCTTCGTCCATATATCGCGGTTATGTTTTGCGCGCTATGCCTCTTGTTGCCGCTCTGGTTAAATATGATCTTTTGATGGGTGAGTACCCAACTCTTGCACAATGTGCCCAGGCTCATCTTGCCAATATCAAGGTACGGCGTGAGGGGGCAGAGGTGGCTATCCGCGAGTCGAGCGAGGGGCTTATCTGCTCAGCCAATGGATCTCCGCTATTTGGCGTCAAGGGGTATACCCTCTATGCTCCCCACTCGGTCGATTCTCTTGAGCGTTCGCTCACCATAAGTGCCGCCCAGAGCGCAGGGATGGATGTCGTTGAGTTGGATATTAGATCAGAGCATCTGATGTTTTTTGATGAGTTGTTTTATGCCGATCACTATGGGCTTACTCCGATAGCTTCGCTCGGCGAGAGATTATATATGTCTATTATGGCTGAGAAAATTGCTGACCAGATGAACCAAAAATAGATCCTGTTTTGTTGAATTTGCTACAAAAAAGGAGATAATTAAAACTTTTTTCATTTTTGAGTTACGATAATTTCTTATATCGTAATTTTTTGACTAATTTTGAAATCTCTAGTTGTTAGTTTAATGTTTAACATAATTAATATCTAAAATATGTGCGGATTTGTTGCATTGTTTGATATAGAAGGAAAAGCGTCGGATCAACGTAAGGGCATTCTGAAGATGGCCAAAAAGATTAGACACCGTGGGCCAGATTGGTCTGGAATTTTTTGTGGCGAGAGGTCTATTATGGCTCATGAACGCCTATCTATTGTTGACCCACAGTCGGGTAATCAGCCCCTATATACAGAGGATGGTAAGGTTGTACTTGCTGTTAATGGCGAGATCTATAACCATCGCCAGGTTCGAGCCGACCTAAAGGATGAGTATACATTCTTGACCGGTTCGGATTGTGAGGTTATCCTTGCACTCTATAGAAAATATGGCGTTGAAGAGATGTTTAACCACTTTAGTGGCATCTTCGCCTTCGCTCTATATGATATCGAGAACGACATTTATGTTGTCGGGCGCGACCATATGGGAATCATTCCTCTCTATACTGGCTATGATGATAAGGGGCAGTTTTATGCCGCCTCTGAGCTTAAGGCTCTCGAGGGCGTATGCACAAAGATAGAGCCATTTGCCCCTGGTCACTATATCTGCAATAAGGATATGAAGATGACAAAGTGGTATGATCGTCCATGGCGTGATTATGACTATGTAAAGGATAATGAGGCATCTGTCGAGAAGCTTCGCGAGGGTATGATGGAGGCTGTTAAGCGCCAGCTTATGACCGATGTGCCTTATGGTGTATTGCTATCTGGTGGATTGGATTCATCTATCGTGTCAGCTATCGCTAAGCATTACGCCTCGCACCGTATCGAGAGTGATGGTAGCGACCAGGCTTGGTATCCGCAGCTGCACTCGTTTGCCGTGGGCTTGAAGAATGCGCCAGATTTGATTGCTGCCCGTAAGGTGGCCGACCATATCGGAACTGTACACCACGAGGTGCACTATACAATCGAGGAGGGTTTGGATGCTATTCGTGATGTTATCTATTTCGTTGAGACATACGATGTTACAACCATTCGCGCATCAACTCCAATGTACCTTCTTTCGCGCGTGATTAAATCAATGGGTATCAAGATGGTACTATCTGGAGAGGGTGCCGACGAGATCTTTGGTGGTTACCTCTATTTCCATAAAGCGCCTAACGCTAAGGAGTTCCATGAGGAGACTGTACGTAAGCTTGATAAGCTTCACCTTTATGACTGCTTGCGTGCCAATAAGTCGCTATGTGCTTGGGGTGTAGAGGGTCGTGTTCCATTCCTTGATAAGGAGTTTATGGAGATCGCCATGCAGTTAAATCCTGAGGCCAAGATGGCTAAGGATGGACGTATGGAGAAGTGGATCTTGCGTAAGGCCTTCGAGGATATGTTGCCTGAGAGCGTAGCTTGGCGCCAGAAGGAGCAGTTCTCTGATGGTGTAGGTTATAGTTGGATCGACACCTTAAAGCAGGTGACAACGGATGCTGTTAGTGACGAGGATATGGCAAAGGCTGCAGAGCGTTTCCCAATCAATCCACCACGCAACAAGGAGGAGTACTACTATCGCACAATCTTCGAGGAGCATTTCCCATCAGATGCTGCGGCTAAATGTGTACCATCAGTGCCATCAGTAGCTTGTAGTACTGCTGAGGCACTCGCTTGGGATGCATCATTCCAGAATCTAAACGATCCATCAGGTCGCGCCGTTAAGGGCGTGCATGAGCAGGCGATCTAATCATATCTAGATAGAGAATGCCCACTAAGAGTTTGTACTTTTAGTGGGCATCTGTTTTAAGTATACTAGTTGAGTTAGTCAACCATGTCAGGGTGCTCGGCGCGATATTTATCCTCCATCTCCTTGATCTCGATCATCTGTGCAGCCTTCTCTAGCTGGGTGTAGAACTCTTTGCCAAAGCGGCGCGTGATGGGCTCGCGCAGGCTCTGATAGATCGGCACACCATAGATCTTGCCCATCTCGCAGGCGCTTTTGCACACATGCCAGCGATGGTAGTTTAGCCCTATTGTACCATTTGAGAACTCTATAACACGAATAGGGTAGAGGTGGCAGGAGATTGGCTTTTGATAGTCGCAAAGCCCTTCGCGCCAAGCTTTTTCGATGGCGCAAAGCGTGATATCGCCATCCTTATAGGCGTAGGCACACTCGGCATCATTGACTAGTGGCGTGGTGTAATCACCATCGCTGTCGACAACCATAAAGCCCTGGGCTTCGATCGCCTCAATCCCCTCGGAGGTCATAAATGGCTTGTAATTCTCATACTCGCTCTCAAGCAGCTCAACCTCCTCTATATCGAGTGGTGCGCCAGCGTTTCCCTCCACGCAGCAGATCCCCTTACATTGCGAAATGTCACATGCAAAGCACTCCTTAAGGATGTCAACGCTGACAATTTTGTCATCTATCTCTATCATCTTTTGTAGGTATCTTCAATTACAATATCATAAAATTCGCCGATGCTCATGCCCATGGCTCTAATCTGCTGCGGGATTATGCTACCGCTGCTCATGCCTGGGATCGAGTTGATCTCAATTAGATATGGCTCGCCACTCTCGGTTACGATGAAATCTACACGTACCACGCCGCGGCATCGGCACGCTTTATAGGCCTTAAGGGTCGCCTCATTTAGCTTTTGCTTAATCTCCTCGCTAATCTGGGCTGGGGTTATCTCCTCAGCCAGACCCTTTGTGTACTTTGCTTCATAGTCGAAGAAGGCACGCTTGGGCTTTAGCTCGGTGACAGGCAAAAGATACTCCTTGTCGGAGGTTATCATCACACCGCAGCCCATCTCGCGACCAACGATAGCCTCCTCAATCAGAACAGCATCGCTCTCAGAGAAGGCTAGCTCCATAGCTGGCGCGAACTCCTCTAGCGCAGTTATTCGTGATACGCCGAATGATGATCCGCTAGCGTTGGGTTTGATAAATATTGGAAGCCCAAGCTCGGCGATAATCTTCGCGGCGTTAAAGCTCTCGCCTCGACGGATGAACCTCTCGCGTGCGAGGTTTATCCCGCAGGTTGCAAGAGCGCGTTTTGTGGATAGCTTGTCAAAGGTTATCACTGATGATGTCATCGAGCAGCTAGAGAATGGAATACCCATCATCTCTAAATAACCCTGCAACATGCCATCTTCGCCAGGTGTGCCGTGGATTATTATGAGAGCATAGTCAAACCCCCTCTTCTCATCCCCGATTGTTATTGTAAAGTCGTTGCGATCGAGCTGATACTTTGTGCCATTGTCTGCTGTGTGGCTCCAATCGCGGTGGTGGATATCTATTAGTGTGATATCATATTTTGAACTATCTAAGGCGGTGGCGATCTGAGCGGCGCTCTCTAGCGCTATTTCGCGCTCTGAGGAGTTGCCTCCTGCTAGTAGCGCTATCTTTAACTTGTTCATATTTTATGGATTGTATATATCTACATATCTAAATTCTAGTATCTGGCGAACCATCTCGGCAAGCTCTCTCGCTTCGCTGTTCTCAGGCTCTAGCTTTGTGGCGCGCGCAAAGTCGTTGAGAGCCTCGCCCCACCTCTGGCGGCGATAATACCACTTGCCACGGCGCAGAAAGAGCTCTGCGCTCTCGCCCTCGCGCTCCCTCTTAAGCTCTAGTAGCTCTAGCAGAGAGTCGCTGTTCCACAGCTTCTGCTCCTTGATATGGGCGGCAACTCCTGGCGAGACCATCTCTTCGGCCGACTCGCCATCAAAAAGCCGATTGCGGATCTCGGTAGAGGAGTAGTCGAATAGCGGAGCACCCTCTAAGATGTGGATCTTATCTAGATATCTATCTATAACCTCGCCACGCCTAGGGTAGACATAGATAGGGTAGTTGTCGAGTATCTCATTATAGTCGCGCCACCTCTCTAGCTGAGAGATGAGATCACCGCCCATAAGGATCGAGAAGCGGTTCTCGGAGCTGTAATTTTCGCTCAAATAGCGCAGCGTATTGATGGTGTAGGAGGGTCTTTCAAGGAGAAACTCTACAATCGAGGGCTTTATTCTATCTGGGTATCGACTCTCGGCACAGGCTATCTCGCTCATGGTATATCGCTCGATCTCAGAGGCTAGCTCTAGGTCGGATTTAAGCGGATTGCGAGGTGAGACTATAAGAATCACCTCATCGCAGAGCTCTTTCGATACGACATGCTCCGCCAGGGCGATATGCCCAAGGTGTATCGGGTTAAATGACCCGAAGTATAACATCGTCCTCTTCACCCCTATTTACTAAGAAATTTGCCAATGATAGCTTTCGCCTCGCTAACGGCAACATCTAGATCGTCGTTTACTACAACCTTGTCAAATTCTGGCGCCTTCTCGATCTCGAATGATGCCTTAGCGAGCCTCTTTTCGATCACTTCGGCCGAATCTGTGGCGCGCCCCTCCAGTCGGTGGCGCAGCTCCTCGAGGGATGGCGGCATTACGAATAGCGCGAGTGCAGCCTCGCCAAAGATCCTCTTTAGACGGATGCCGCCTATAACATCTACATCGAATAGAATTACGTTGCCCTTGCTCCA
The DNA here is from genome assembly GCA_047178725.1 of Rikenellaceae bacterium. Classification (GTDB taxonomy): domain Bacteria; phylum Bacteroidota; class Bacteroidia; order Bacteroidales; family Rikenellaceae; genus Alistipes. Next base: position 4,101 of record JBCQTD010000021.1, on the reverse strand, counting down.
GATGCGCTCCATCTCCGAGCGTAGTGTGCCATAGCAGGTGCCTTTGTAGACCTCCTCCCATTCAACGAACTCCTCGCGCGAGACCTTGGCTGCAAACTCTTCGGCCGTGAGGAAGAAGTAATCTTTGCCATCCTGCTCCGTGCCGCGTGGCAGGCGCGAGGTGGCCGAGATTGAGAACTCCATATTAGGGTAGAGCTTCAGAAGCTCGCGAACTATAGTTGTCTTTCCCGAGCCGCTTGGGGCTGAGAAGATGATTAATTTTCCATCCATCGCTTTATAGGGGAGTTCTATTTTCTCCCGATTTTTAATTTCAAGTTAATAATTATCCATTTTTGCTTTTGCAAAAGTGGGTTGTAGTGGCTCTACCACCGATTTTTGTAACATCGAAAAGGGGGTGGTTAATAGCTTAAAAGTAATTTTGGGAGAAAATAGAACTCCCCTATAGAATATTTAGCACCTGCTCCTTAATCTTCTCAAGCTCATCTTTCATCTGCACCACGAGGCGCTGAATGTCGACATCATTGGCCTTAGAGCCCATGGTGTTGATCTCGCGACCCATCTCCTGTGCTATAAAGCCTAGCTTGCGGCCTACGCCATCCTCGGCGGCCGCGACCTGGCGGAAGTAGTTGCAATGGTTGTTAAGTCGCACCTTCTCCTCTGTAATATCTAGTTTCTCGACATAGAAGATCATCTCCGCCTCAAATCGGTTGTTGTCTACCTCAATTTTATGTTTGGCGATATGCTCGCGGATTCGGTTTTTGATAACATCCACGCGTCGCTGCTCAAATGGTACAACCTCCTCTTTGAGCCTCTCGATGTTCTCGACGCGTGCGAGTAGATCGGCGATAAGTATGGCTCCCTCCTGCTCGCGGAACTCGTTTAGGTGGGTGATGGCATCGGCAGTCGCCTTCAGTAGTGCCGCCTTCTCCTCCTCGCTGAGCACCTCAGCCTGCGTAGAGACCACATCAGGCATACGTAGAGCTGCGCTAATGATGGTGGCCGACTTGTCGCCATCAACACCAACGGCGAGGCATGCATCAGAGATCTGTCGAAAATATTCGGCAAAGAGCTCTCTGTTTATCATGGTCGAGCGCTGCTCGGATGGGCTGCTGACATTGATAGAGAGATCACACTTTCCGCGCTGCACACCCTTATTGAGTAGGGTGCGAATCTCAGCCTCCAAGCTGCGATAGAGCGATGGCATGCGTAGCGAGGCATCTAGCTGTTTAGAGTTTAGCGTGCGGATCTCTACCGAAATGCTCTTATTATTAATTGTCGCTTCGCCCTTTCCGAAGCCTGTCATTGATCTTATCATTGTAGTCTAATTTTTTACAAAATTAATAAAAACTATGGAATAAAAATTAGGGGAGCATCTTTTTTTAGATGTTCCCCATGTTTTACACTACTTATTACAAATTGCAAGGTAGTGAGTTGACAATACTCCACCTGGAGGAGTACCTGTCGGCTATCTCCCAATCATACAACACGCTGTTCTCATGGTCGGGGAAACCCTCGGAGGTGATATTTGTACATGTGACAAGATAGCTAATCGCTGTATTTGTAGCATCGTAATATCCCGTAGTGTCGAAGATTGCCGCCAGCGATGGACCTACATAGGTCAACGTGCTGCTTGGATCGCCATAGTAACAGTGCTCAAACAGAGCATATTTATCATCGTCGGGGGTCATAGCATATATCTGCTGGGCATCGCTCTGTCCCTTTGTTCCATATATTATATGTATATTGCTTACGCTGCTATCGTTTGCGTAGCTGCCTAATATAGCATCGGGATTGTTGGTATTGTCACTATCAATAAAGCCTGCATTTATAAGCACACCAAACGAGCAGCTCTCTGCCCTTACACCATCTATGGTTATCGTTCCGTTGGTAGCCGTATGGGGGCTGAACATCACCGCGGCACGAGCGTTTTTGGCCGATATATTTGTTGCCTTTAGATCATATATGCCGTGGGTCGATCCCGTGATGTCGGGCTCAAGGCGAAAGGCAACGCCACCCTCGGCGTATAGATTATCGAATTCTAGGCGAAGTGCGCCATGAAACTGCATTAGGCCATAGCCCGAGGCGGCGTTAAAGGTGCTGCAATTCTTTACGATGCCATCCGTTGGTCGCGATACTGCCCAGCTGGCGCAACTCTGATCCATTGAGGGCGAGAATATCAGCGCGCAATACTTTGTGCAGTTGTCCTCTATGTTGAAATCTGAGATCTGGAAATTTCGCACCATGCGACAGACGATAAATCGCACCTGCTGCAAAACACCATACTCAATATCTCGAAAGTCGACCGTGTATCGCCCACCGTTTAAGCTGGAGATTGAGCAATCCTCGATATACTCTGCCGAGGATGTGTTTGTAGATTGGGCGAATGTCAGCATATTGCCAATCGGCAGCTCACCATTTGCATTGCGCGATAGCGATGATGAGTAGTAGGGGTAGAGGGTTGCCCCTTCATCCACTTTTAGGTGGATATTTGATCGCATATATACATTTATGAAGGCATACTCGCCAGCAGGTAGAATTAAATAGCCTCCACCCTGAGCCGAATATTCATCAAAGATCGCCTGTAATTTAGCGGATTGATCCGCTGTTTTGCTACTTACTAGATTGTTTGTGCTAAAATCTACTGTTGCATATTTTGCATCGGGGTATAGGTTATCCTCATCTTTGTCATTTTCTTTATCCTCTTCCTCTCCATCTTCATCTTCATTCCCCTCATTCTCCTCCACATTTTCATCATCTTCGTCATCCACCTCTTCGTCATCCTCTGTCTCATCTTCTTCCTCTTCAGGGCTGAGGTTCTCCTCCGGATAGTTTTCGTCCATGGCCTCAATGGTCTCTGTGCAGCTCACGATAGAGGTGCTAAGTATGCCGAGCAGGAGAATGTATATAATGTTCCGTTTCATAAATTAATAGTTGGCGTAATTAGGTAGTGCTTTAACAATATTCCACTTGTCGCTTGCGCGAGCGGCGATCTCCTCCCACCATCCATATTTGACAGCGGGCTCACTCTCGCCAAAACCCTCATAAGTGATGTTTGTGCAGGTTACTGTATATGAAGTGGCACCCTCCGCTTCGGCGTTTGGATTATATGCATCGTCAAATACTACGGCAACCGATGGGCCTCGATAGTTGCTCGTTTCGGTTAGATCGCCATAATATACATGGTAGAATAGTGCGTATTTATCATAGTCGGGCTCCATAATGTATATCTCTTTATCGTCACATTGGCCACTCTCGCCATATATTACATGTATGCCATCAATGGTGCTATCGTCGGCAAACCAGCCAATTGTGGCATCTGGGTTGTCTGCATTTTGGTTGTCAATAAATCCAGACTTAATATATACACCAGCAGAGCAGTTTTTAGCCCAAACATTTTTGATGGTTATAGTTCCATTCTTTGCCGTGTGGGGGCTGAAGGATACCGCTGCGCGGCTATTTTCGGAGCGTATATTCTCGGCCGTAAGATCATATACGCCATGTGTGTTGGCGGTGATGTCAGGCTCGAGACGTAGGGCGATACCGCCATCCGAGTAGAGATTCTCGAAGTGCAAGCGAAGCGCTCCATGGAATTGACACATACCATAACCGGAGGCGGCATTAAAGACGCTGCAATTCTTTATCACTCCATCCGTGGGGCGCGAGATCTCCCAGCTGGGGCTCTCCTCTTCGTTGTAGGATGGGGAGAAGATAATTGGGCAATATTTTGTGCAGTTGTCTTGAATATCAACATCAGAGATGTAGAAGTTGCGAACCATTCTGCACATAACAAAGCGCACTTGCTGGTTTGTTCCATACTCAACATCCCTAAAGTCGACGGTAAATCGCCCTCCATTGAGGCTTGATATTGAGCAGTTCTCCACAAACTCCTCCTTTGAGTTGCTCGAAGATGGCGAGAAGGTGAGCATATTTCCATAGGACATCTCGCCATTACTTGCATTTGGAGTGGTGGATGGGTCGAGGTATGGATATAGTGTAGCACTCTCATCCACTTTGATATGGATATTTGATCGCATGTATACCTTCATAAAGGCGTACTCGCCCTCGGGGATGATTAGGTAGCCACCACCCGCTGCCGAGTAG